>NZ_JAAUWV010000024.1 GCF_014694405.1 Pseudoalteromonas sp. S16_S37 | reverse complement strand
AGCAAGACTATATGGCGGGGCTCCGGCATTTTAAGAAAACCATCACTGACTTGAATTGGCAAAATTTGGATGTTAGTGATGTGTTTGAATTTAAATGATTATTTATGGGGATCCCTCAGCTCCATGAGATAGCTTTTCTTTTTCATACTAAAGACACCATCAAATCCCTTTTTAATAGAACCCTCCTCAAGGTTAAAAAACAAGTACTCTTGCTTATAGCCTGCATTTTTCAAATAATAAGCTATAAACAACTCTGCTATCGCTCCACTTCTCGTATTATCATTTTTACTGTACAAGAATTCTCTCAATCGCAATTTAATCAAGCTCAGCTTTTTCCCCAGCTTCCCCACACATATAGAACTAAGGTGCGACTCAAAGTCTTTAATAAAATCCTCTGAATATGCAGAAAAGTCTATTAAATGTAGTTCGGAAGACGAGTCTACTTTTACTTTTTTTACGTTATTTTTCATATCCTCTCTCATACATTCCTGCTCTATTTTCAACCGTAAAAACTCATCGCTGACTTCCATTACTGCATAATCTGGGTTTCTTGCTAGCAACAATTAGGTTACTTCACCTTACACATCAATCTATTTTTGTATATCACGTAATAAAAACCGCTCATCGCCTGTTTCATTAAAACACTCTAAAACAATGGTTGTATTAGTTACCGAACTTGCAAATACTTGTGCGTTTTCAATGTAATATTGGACATCAAATACATAAAAATGCGCTGAATGTTGAGACGTATAGTACGATTTTTGAAAGGCCTTGCTCTCTTTACAACACGGAATACGTATTGCTCATTGACACAAGATAAGAAAATAAATTTATTCATATCACTGGGCGGATTTGACAAAACACTCAATGCTTCTTTTAAACGCATAAAATTCCTTTCATTCCGGTTGTTACTTCCTTAACCGTAGTAATTTGGGTACTGCAACAGCTGCTGTGGTGTGGCTATACAGGCGGGTTACAACATCCTTAACTTAGCATGAAGTTTTGAAGATTTAATAGTGATTTGCGTCAAAAAACATGGAAAAAGTTCACTTTATGTTTACATAAAAGGTAAAATTTCGGTGTAAAAACACAAGGTAAATTTATGCAAACTAGAAATAATAACCGAGTTATTTTTATGGATCGATTACAGTGCATTACAGCAATAAAAAAGCAGCACATGGGTATGTGCTGCTCGTGGTTTTGAACATCCTGGTAAAGCTTTTATCGCTCCTTGGCAAAACTTTTTAGCTGATATTAAATCAGTTTGACGGCTCGGGCTTGCCCACCAATGCCGCTACAACGCTTGCGTAAGCTTTGCGTTTAACAAATTTATCTATGGGGTATTGTGCACCCCAAACTGGGCTGTGATTGCCTTGAGTTGCAAATTCCGTAGGTGCTGTTGTTGAAAAAGTTTGAATACCAAACTTGGTTTCAGTGCTTCCTACAGGGCCTTTCCAAAGTTCGTCCGAGAACTCAAACAAACACGCGCCGTAGTAATAACTTGGGCTTGTCGCTTCTGGGATGGTGGTATTAAATTGGTCGTACACATTCTGTGCTTGCTCGGTTTCGCCGCCAATTCCTTCACTCCAACCTAGTTCACCGTAGTAAAACTTTAAGCTAGGGAACACAGTCGCAAAGCTGGCGTAGTAGTCTTTTAACTGAGAGCCAGTTTGGTAAGAATTAATGGATGCAATAAAGCGATCGTTTAGGCTTTGTGCTGTAAAAGCGTTAAGCAATGCTTGAGTTGCACAACCGCCCATCAAGGTATTGTATGGTGCTGTCGCACTGATGGATGAGTTGATTGGAGTTAAAGCCGTTGTTACAGGGCTACTGAATGGCAAAGTTTGCCCGCTTGGCACACCAAGTGATTGCTCTGCGTCTTGAATATAGCTGGCAATTTTTGCGATATCCTGCGCTTCACAATAACCATATGCTCCCACATTAGAGTTATCAAACTCGTTGCCTATTGCCCACATTACAACAGGACTTGAGTCGTTATCAGTGCCGTAAATCTCGGTCACTATTGCCGTTATCCACTGTTTGAGCGTCGTATCGGTCACTTTGTCCTTACCAGAACCTGTTTTAGGTCCTGCTTCATTACCATTGTCTGTTCTGATGCTATACGCCATACCTGTAAAGAAGTTGCTGATAGGCACAATTACTTTTAGACCACACGTTTTTGCATAACTTAAAAACGGCGTATGGTCACG
The DNA here is from genome assembly GCF_014694405.1 of Pseudoalteromonas sp. S16_S37. Taxonomy (GTDB): domain Bacteria; phylum Pseudomonadota; class Gammaproteobacteria; order Enterobacterales; family Alteromonadaceae; genus Pseudoalteromonas. The sequence continues at coordinate 64,388 of NZ_JAAUWV010000024.1, read as the reverse complement.
CTGCCAATAGCCTGATGGCGCGGGCACACTCCAGTTATACATTTTAACTGTGTTAAAACCCATATCAGCAATGTGCTTTAAGTCGTCCCTGCCTTTTGTTGTGCTATCTCCTGGGCCCCATAAATATTTAAAATCTTCATTCGCAAAGTCAGTATCACCGTACTCAGGTGGTGTTGGTATCACTTTATAATCTGAAGGACTGGGTTCCCAATTGATACCATTCAATGGTTGAGGTAAGTGTTCAAAAACGTTAGACATAAGTCATCCTTAATCTCTTTACTTCACAAACCCCAGTAAAACAATCATCCCACTGATCATTTGCGATGTTGAACAAACGGTTTAAGCGAGGATTATTCGCTTATCGCTATCCAATTCATAACGTAGTTCATACCCCAATTGGTAGATTTGATCACAAAGTAGTCTTTGGTCACTTCGGTGATCACGGGTACATCGTTATGCGGGTTATCATCGTCTCTTGGCCCTGCAGGACTAAAAACAACCACTGGTGGTATTGAATAAGGTGAGGGGTTACCGCCACCAAAAGGAATAACTAAATCATCAATATTAGATTTTACTTGGCTGCCCGAGGTGGTAATTTTTTCCATGATGTTCTCCTGTCTTGTTAACTCGTTAATTTACTTATTCTTATAAATAAACGTTAACAGTGTAGACCTAAGCCCTTAATTGGGACATTACATGGCATTACAGATAAATTAACTATTAATTTCAGTGAGTTAAAATAGTAAAAACAACTAAAAATAGCAGTTCGATGTGATATACAGCACGCTAAAAATAAGTTTGGATCAACCTTTCAACAATTCGTTGGATAAGTTAGCTAAGCACAGCTTAGTTGTGCCAATTAGAAGTTTTAAAGGCTTGTGAGTCTAAAACGGCAAGGGACGCTTACCATAAAAAGGTAGGGCTACTATTCATCTGTTTAAAGCGCTCTTCCATGAGCATTGGATTTGCAACAGCTTTGCTAATGGAAAAGTCATTGCGTTGTTCTAACTTAGCGTACAAATGTGGATTAAAAATGGAGACAATCAATTTGTTTAAAAGCAACACCGTCCCTATAACTGCACGGCATGTTAAATATTGTTAAATTATCTTAACTTTTATATTTACAATAAATAAACATGGATGTATCATCTGTGTTGCATTTAAAGCATTATCTCCTTACACAAGTAGATATCGCTATAACCAACAAGGACGTTGGTGGTGTTTTATCTTCCTTAAGCACACTGTTTAGGTGTTGTTATTACTGCGGGTCCACATGTTGGGCCCGCTTTTTTTTGCCTAAATATATTTTTGTATCAATATAGTGATATCATCGTAACAGCATTAATAAACATAGAGTTAGCGTAAGTTGTTATGCAATTAAGAAAGCCTATTTCAGTGTTGGTTGTGATCTACAACGAAGCAAAGGAGTTCTTGCTCATAAAGCGTGCTGATGACGCCTGTTTTTGGCAATCGGTCACCGGTGGCGTTGAACTAAACGAATCATTGCTAGATACAGCCTACAGAGAATTAAAAGAAGAAACTGGTATTGATGCTCGCGCACTTGGCATTGAAATTAAAGACCACCACAGTACTAATCAGTACGAGATACGCCCATGTTGGCGACACCGCTATGTAGAAGGTGCCAAAATTAATACTGAGCATGTGTTTAGTATTTGTGTGCCAAGCGATACTCAAATCAAATTAGACCCAAATGAACACACCGATTATCAATGGCTGACACAAGCTTGTGCGGCAAAAAAAGCTTGGTCACCCAGTAATCGAAAAGAAATTTTGAATATTTAACCTGAATTCGGGTTGTTAACGAGTAGGTTTAATTACGTTCATTTTTTCAAAAAAAAGCATGAGTTACATAGTACCATTCGCTTAAGAGATCCTTACCTTCGCCAGGAAGACAGCTAGTGTTGTTTGGACACTTGCCGCCTCCCTAATTGCACTCGTTATTCTGACTCTATGTCGTCGTCAAACTTGTTTTAGGATCTCACATGTTAGACGAGTAATATTTATGATTTACATGCCTTTTTATGTTTTACAAACCCATCACAGACGGGTTATGCACTCATCATGATTACCAAATTTTCACGCGCTCATTAGCGGGTTTATACAACTTATCACCTTCTTTAAGCGCAAACGCTTCATAAAATGGCGTAAAGTTCGTTAACGAACCGTTGGCACGATATTCTGCTGGTGAGTGATTGTCGGTTACTAAACGTTCACGTAAAGCTTCTTCTCGTATTTTCGCACGCCAAACTTGAGCATAACCAATAAAGAAGCGTTGCTCAGGTGTGTAACCATCAAGCACTAGACGTGGTTTATCTTGCAAAGACAGTTGATACGCTTTGTACGCAACTGTTAATCCCCCTAAATCACCAATGTTTTCACCCAAAGTAAGGCGACCATTTACGTGTGCATCTTCGAACGGTTTGTAGCTACTGTATTGCTCAACAAGGGCATCACCACGTGTTTTAAACTTGGCTAAGTCTTCTTCGTGCCACCAGTTACGAATATTGCCATCACCGTCAAACTGTGCGCCTTGGTCATCAAATCCATGTCCAAGTTCATGGCCAATTACCGCACCAATACCACCGTAGTTTACTGCGTCATCCGCTTGCATGTTAAAGAATGGCGGTTGCAAAATAGCGGCAGGAAATACAATTTCGTTCTTTAATGGGTGATAGTAAGCATTAACTGTTTGCGGGGTCATTTCCCACTGTTCTTTGTCAACTGGCTTGCCAATCATGCCAATTTGACGCTTGCTTTCAAACTCAGCCGCGCGCATTACGTTACCCACTAAATCATCAGCTTTAATGTCAAAGTTATATTCACGCCATTTATTTGGATAGCCAATTTTATATCTAAACTTAGATAGCTTTTCTTGTGCCGCTTGTTTAGTTTCATCCGACATCCAGTCTAAGCCATCAATGCTGATGCGATATGCTGCAATGAGGTTTTTAACCAGCTCTTCCATACGTACTTTCGCTTCTGGCGAAAAGTGCTTTTGTACATAAAGCTTACCAACTTCTTCACCCAATGTACTGCTGGTCAGTCGCACACCACGCTGCCATCTTGCTTGTTGCTCAGTCACACCACGTAATGTTTTTGAGTAAAACTCAAAGTGCGACTTAGCAAACGGTTCGCTCAGTAAGTTAGAAAATTCATTAACGGTTTGGTACTTTAAGTAATCTTTCCAATCAGACACGCTCACTTGCGCAAAAAGCTTACCTAACTCTTCAAAAAAGCTTGGCTGGCTAACAATCACTTTGTCCATTTGAGGTAATTCAAGTGCTTGCGCAAAATTTTGCCAGTCTAGTTGGCCAAGGGTTTTATCCCACTGCTCAGTTGATTGCGGATTGTAAATTAAGCTAATTTCACGTGTTTTAGTTCTATCCCACATGATTTTTGCAATTTTGGTTTCTAACTCTAAGATTGCTCGTGCTTTTTTCTGAGCTTGAGGTTCACCTATCAACTGCAGCTTTTCGGTGATCATTGCAAGGTAGGCCGCACGTAATTCAACAGACTTTTCATCGTCTTTGAGATAGTAATCTCTATCTGGCATACCGATACCGCTTTGCCACATGTAAAGCGCGTTTGTTGTTGCATCTTTACCATCAGGAATAACCGCTAAACCAACAGGCACTTCAATGTTGTAACGCGACAAGTCTCCCATTACTTTACTAAGCTGCTGATAATTATTAACTTTGTCAATCTTGTTCAAGAGCGGCTTTATTGGCTCAAAGCCAAGTTCGTTAAGTTGTTGCTCAGCCATAAAGCTTGCGTAAAAATCACCAATTTTTTGCGCACTGCTTCCAGACTCAGCGGCACCCTCTTTAGCTTCTTGAATTAGCGCATTAACAGCTTTGTCTGAATCATCAGCTAACTTATAAAAACTGCCCCAAGCCGATTTATCGTTTGGGATCTGGGTGTTGTTTAACCAGCTTCCGTTAACATGACGGAAAAAGTCGTCTTGTGCTCTTACACTTGGTTCAAAGTTTTGCGTCTCAATACCAGATTGCACATTATTCGCTACAGCCGCAGCAGACTCTGTTTTTTGAGCATTATCGTTTATTTTTTGGCTACAGCCGGCAAGTGTTGCAAGCCCAACGCAAATTGCCAGAGCTAGGGTTGTTTTTTTCATTGTTTTCCCTGATTGTTTGAGTAAAAACTAATTTCAGGTAAAGATTATCTGGTAAACCAAAATAGAAACAAGATTAAAGTGTGACAATATGTAAATACAGGCCAAAAATAGGAATAAAAATGCAATTATTCAAAAGCTTAATGGAAATTATATATCCTATAACAACAGCTTCTAGAATAGACTATTCGCCACTATTCAGGCGAATACTTAACTTTAAAAATTGGATGTTTCATATCTTGTTATGTGAAACAGTATGATCTTTTCGATTTTATTGATATAAACTCAAGACTTTGCGCATTCACATTTTCAAATGTGCAAAGCTTATTTTTATACTTAAGGAGTAGTAAATGAAATTAACGTTAAAAACAAAAAAACTAAAAGCACTTTCATCAGCTAAAGAGTTAGGTTTAAACCAAACCCCCCATATTGCTGGTGCCGCTGAGCAGCAAACGGGACCAAGCAAATGTACAATGTTTAACCAAGCCAATGCCATAACCCCTTCAAAGCCAAGTATTTGCAGCGAAGCTAAATAGTAGAGCAAATATGGGAGCACTTTGCTTGCTCCTTTTTCTTCCAGCCTTTAATGAACAATATCTAGCCGCAACCTCAGTACAGTGCTAATCTGTTTTTCAGGATTATTTAGCCAATTAAGGAACGTCATGGATCCCGTAAGCCAAATTTTTGAAATTTTATTTAATGTTGAAGTGTTGCTGCTGATTTTTGTACTGGTTGTTTTAAAAAGCAGTATAAAATTTGTGCCACAAAATCGCGCGTGGCTCGTTGAACGCTTTGGTAAATACCAATCAACCAAAGAAGCCGGACTTAACTTTATCGTGCCATTTATTGATAAGATTGCAGCCGATAGAAGCTTAAAAGAACAAGCGGTTGACGTACCCTCGCAATCTGCAATCACTAAAGACAACATCTCGTTGATAGTCGATGGCGTGCTTTATTTTCGAGTACTCGACCCTTACAAGGCTACTTATGGCGTAGACGATTATGTTTTTGCTGTCACTCAGTTAGCGCAAACCACCATGCGTAGTGAGCTGGGTAAAATGGAGCTAGACAAAACATTTGAAGAACGTGATTTATTAAATACCAATATTGTTGCCGCGATTAATAGTGCCTCTGAACCTTGGGGCATTCAGGTCCTTCGCTATGAAATCAAAGATATCGTACCACCTAACTCGGTAATGGAAGCCATGGAAGCGCAAATGAAGGCTGAGCGAGTTAAGCGTGCGCAAATTTTAGAGTCTGAAGGTGATAGACAAGCAGCAATCAATGTCGCTGAAGGTAAAAAGCAAGCGCAAGTACTGGCTGCCGAAGGCGAAAAAGCAGAGCAAATTCTGCGTGCCGAGGGTGAAGCGCAAGCGATCCTTGCTGTTGCCGATGCGCAAGCAGAAGCACTGCGCAAAGTAGGTGAAGCGGCCAACACCGAGCAAGGTCAAAAAGCCATTCAATTAGACTTAGCCACTAAAGCGATTGCCGCAAAAGAAGCTATCGCAAAAGAGTCTTCAGTGGTGCTGCTTCCAGATTCAGGCACTGATGCAAGTTCACTAGTTGCGCAAGGTATGGCTATTATTAACTCTATTAACAAGCAACAAAAAGGGTGAGCGTATGGAGCTGCTGTTAAATAACTTACCGCAATCTCTTATCATCATTGGTATTATCGCTTTAATCATTGAAGTGGCCGTACTTGGCTTTGCCACCTTCGTGTTGTTATTTTTAGGGATCTCGCTAATTTTTAGCGGCACTATGATGTACGCTGGATTGCTCGCCAATGACTGGATGACCGCGCTTTGGGTCAATGCCGTGCTCACCTTTGTTTTAGCGCTGATCTTATGGAAGCCTTTAAAACGCTTGCAACAACCAAGCACTGATGAAGAGATAAGCAATGACTTTGCCGACATCGACTTTGTTTTAGAAGAGGACTTGCATGACAGCAGCCAAGTGTTTCACTCTTACTCAGGTATTCAATGGCAGCTGAAAAGCGAACAGCCACTTAGCAAAGGTACGCGAGTAAAAGTGGTTAAAAAAACCGTTGGCGTAATGTGGGTTAAAGCGTTGTAAGGGTTATGTCGTTCGCAGACTAGCTCCTGAACTACGTCAGGATGACGGGTAAGAAATATAAGAGTTGGAGTTGTGTTATTCAGGGCTAATTTATATAGCACTCTGAACACGCTTCGCCATTTTTAACTTCTTCTCGTCATTCTGAACTATTTCTCGTCTTTCAGGACTTCTTTTCGTCATTCTGAACTTGTTTCAGAACCTCTATAAACTCCCGCACTCTACACTCACCTAAAAAGCGCTGTGCGCATGTGCAGCAACTATACCTTCTTCATTTTTTTTTGACTAAAGCAACATAAACATCCTTCTAGATATATAGCATAAAGCATACATTATCTATCAATACGGCGAATACAATATATTTTATTGTTGAATAAAGCTTACCAATAAACATATCCGACAAGTGGTACTAATTGACTAAATTAATTGTTCAGCGTCGTCGAAAAAAGTACCATAACTTTACCAACATGCGGAATATGTTATCGCACTAGGTATGAGAATATAAATAATTTTATACAAACCAAGCCGTTAGCCCAAAACTAGATTGATTATTTTGTTGCTAGTTTGTGTACCAAGAGTTAATATTGGGCAGTGAGGTGAGGAATGTATACCAGATATAAGGAATTGGATAATGAAAACCTCAATTAAATTAAATATCAAAGCTAAAAAATTAAAAGAGCTATCGAAAGACAAAGCTAAGTTGGTTGGTGGTGGTGCAGAAGATACATCTAGGCCTCATCAGATACAGGGTAGCTATTGGCCAACACTATTTACATGTAATTGCTAGGAAAGTAAAAAGCTTAAGGAGAGATCATGAATGAGATTTTATATAAACTAGGATGGGTTTTAAAAGGAGTAGAATTTTTAATATTACTTTTTTGGCTTCATAAGTTTACAAAAATGCGCTGGAAGTTGTTTTTTGGTGTTAAAAAAGATTTGGCTTCTGTGCAACATCATGAACTTTATTCCTGCTTTTTAACCGCCTTTTGCGTTCTAGTTTTTCACTTACTCGACTCCGAGTTAGATCAGTTTATTTTGAGCATAGAAATGGATAAGCTAGAACACATTAAACTATTTTATACTGCAGGCATTATTATGCAATTTTCCCTAATTGCAACTCTCTTTTGCTTACACCTAGTTCGTGGATGTACCTTTTCTTCTACAGCTCGAATATGCACATACACAACGCTGGTAATTATGATGATGCAGGGAACTGAATTGATTGTAAGAGCCTACTACGATTATCATGAGTTAGGGCTTATTTACATAATAGTCGGTTGGACATGTAACATCATTGCAACTGCTGCATTGGCAACCTACCCCATCCGTTCTCTCAAAGAGCACTTTAAGCAAAGGCGCGCTGCCGCTGAGTAATCTATTTCCAAAACTAAAATTTCATTCATGCAAAAATGGCGACTTGGGTCGCCATTTTTATTACCTACAGATTTATTGCCAATACTAATAAATGTTAATGACTATGACTTACGCCACCTAAATGACGGTGGTCATGTAATAAGTTGTCTAGTGCTTGGCCAGATGGTCTGAACGAGCTATTAACTTGCCCTCGATAACACCCCACCACCCAAGGGTAACTGTCGGTAATATAGTAACCATATTGACCGTTAACGACCATGCCATTACATTCATCAAGGTCGCCCGCACCGCTAATATATTCCCAATCAGAGCGAAACTGCCCATCGTAGTTATTGCTGGCAATCTCCCCAACCCCTGCTTGAGGCGTTTGATAACCTGAGACAGCTTGCCTTGGCCCGCCATTATTTTTTAGTTGGTAACTCGCGCGTGCGGCTCTCACCTCGCCATTTGCTTCAATACAAGGGCCAAAAATAGGAAAGCCATCAGCCGCAAAGCCAATCACAGGCGACACCACTTGGCAGTCAAGATTAAACAAAGCTTTTGGATTACCATGATAGTGATAACGGCCATTGGGTTGCGGATGAGCATTATGACTGTCGGTGCCAAACGAGTTTAGCGGCGACATAGGGTCATAGCGCCACGGGTGATCTTGTTGGTTTGCGCCGCAGCCTATCTTCTCGCGACCTAAAGGCTCATTGCCCACCCCGTAACAAGCTGCGGCCATAATATCCACGCTCACACCATTGAGAAACACGCCGTTTGATACACCAATTTCAACCTCGGTCTTAGTTGCCGACATAGCGGGACTTACTGGCACCGTGTAGCTTGCACTTTGGGTGCTTACATTAGTGGCAAATTGTGCTTGTTCATCGTTAAAATCATGATTTGGGATCTCATTAACCGCAAAGGTGCATTCACTACCATTGCTAGTAATTGACACCTGACCGTTAAAATCCAGCCCTCTTTTAATATCGATAACATACGACTCGTAATCGCCAACATAAGCAGCACAAGAGGCATCACTTTTTACCAGTATTGCATTGGTAATATCTTGACTGCCCGTAGATGATTGTAACGCATTAACAACCACCTCATCTTGTGCGCTATCGGTGCCATCGCTCACGGTCAGTATAAATGTATACACACCTTCAACATCGGGTGTGATCGATGCCGATACGCTCGCGTTGTTGACCAACACCGACTGGCTGTTGGCTGGTGCTGTAGTTATTTTCCACAGATAGCTCAACTCATCCCCATCGGCGTCTTGACTGGCGCTACCGCTGAGCGCTACAGTTTGCCCCACACTAACGCTTTGATCTTGCCCCGCATTAGCCTGCGGCGGTGTATTAACAACAGTAACAGGTTGATTGGTATCACTTGGCTGAGCACTTGTACTTTGGCCACTTGCGCCGCCACAGCCACTTATAGCAATGCTTAAAGCCAACATCGCTATTTTAAGTTCACTATTATGAGAAGAAGCGTGCATATATCCACCTTTGTCGTCGTATATCGCTGGTTGTTAATTGTAGGCTAGTCATACAATGAGGAAATAATATGAAAGTAAATCGCACCATAAAAGGTACACACGCACTTGCTATGCTAATGCCCAATTGGTTTACGTCAGGTTGTTGTTAACCATGCTAAAAAAACGATTGCGGTGATTGATAATAGTTAATTGAATTAGCTAGGTTACCCGCTAGACTTCAGTACACTGTGCTTAACTTAGAGAAGATCATAACAATGGATTTCTTAACAAAAATGACGGTTAAAAGCCGTTTATTCACCGGGTTTGGTTTTATTTTAGCTTTACTTATGCTGTTGACTATTCAAGGGATCCAAAAGGTAAACTTTATCGACCGCACGCTGAGCGAAATTACGGATGTAAATTCAGTCAAGCAGCGCTACGCCATTAACTTTCGCGGTAGTGTTCACGACAGGGCTATTGCCATTCGCGATATAGCCATTGCAGATAATAATGCGCAAATAAATCAATTTGTTAAAGAGATAAGAGAGCTCGAGAAGTTCTATCGCGAATCAGAAGTTAAAATGAACAAAATGCTCAGTGAGGACAGTAGCCAGTTCTCAAGCCAAGAGCGCAATATCCTCTCCCGTATTGACGATATACAAGATGAAACTCTGCCACTGGTTAATAACATCATTGCAGCAAAACAAGCAGGCAACGATGTCTCTAAACAGGTTTTAAACGACGCGCGCCCAGCCTTTATTGATTGGCTGAACACTATTAATGAGTTTATCGATTATCAAGAAAATCAAAACCAAAAAGCCACGCCTGAGGCGCGCTCTGTGGCTGGTGGGTTTCAAAATCTTATGCTGATCTTGTGTGCTATTGCAATTGCCGTTTCCATATTCGTTGCTCTACTGATTGAGCGCAGTTTACGGGCTACACTGGGTGGCGAACCGTTTGAAGCACAAAATGCTATCAATATCACTGCCAAAGGTGATTTAACTCAAACGATTAATTCACCTTACCCGCAGAGCATTATAGGCGCTATTGCTGATATGAATAAAAAAATTATCGGTATTGTCAGCAATATTATCGATGCATCAAATAGTGTTGCAACACAAGTTGAACATGTATCACAGGGCTCTAAGTCGGTACTTAACGCAGCAAAAAATCAAGCAAAGCTAACCTCACAAACCGCTGTAAAACTCAGTGAGATGCGTGAAAGTATCGATCAAGTGTCGCATATTGCCCACCACACCGAGGAAAACTCGGAGCTAACGGCCAAATACGCCGAACAAGGCAGGGAAATAGTTGACGCAACCGCCACCGAAATGGAAAAGATATCGCAAACGGTAAACACAACAGTTGAGCAGATAAGCAAGCTTGAGGAATACACTAAACAAATCGGCGGCATTATTAATGTGATAAGTAGTATTTCAGAGCAAACTAACTTATTGGCATTAAACGCCGCCATTGAAGCCGCACGCGCAGGTGAGTCTGGTCGAGGCTTTGCCGTTGTTGCCGATGAAGTACGTCAGTTAGCACAACGCACAGGCGAAGCCACGTCACAAATAGAGTCAATGATCAACGACGTACAAGCGCAAACTGTGGCCTCGGTGAGAGCAATGGAAACCGTACGACCCCAGGTTGAAAGTGGCAAAGAAAAAACCGTAAAAGCCACAGAGCTACTGCTTAATATTGAACAACAAGCCAGTGATTCTTTAAAGCGTGTTAGAGAAGTTGCACAAGCCTCGTCTGATCAAGTGGCTGTAATAAGCGATATTAACTCTACCATGGAAAAGATAGCTGCGATGTCTGAAGACTTTATAGATTCTATGCAACAAAACGACGCTTCAACAAATACCCTTACTAAGCTTTCTACTAAGCTTAAAAACGACATTTCATTCTTTAAGATTTAAATCGACAACCCCCTGTCACTGGCATAGAAGACAGGGGGCATAACAGCAAACTACATAACCTTATTTAACTTTATAAAGTTAACTAGCTGCTCAGCAATTGCTTTATGCTCTTGCTCGTTAGGGTGCCACACACAACCGCTTAATGCAGAGTAAAATGTATGGCTATACAAATCTGACTCACCTTTGGCTTTGAGCTGCGAAATCGCTTCATTGGTTGCCGGAATAATAAAGTCATATGGGTAAGCTGGACGAGGCATAAATACGATAGGCTGTTTTGGATAACGCGCACGGATAGTGCCAACAAATTCAACCATGCGTTTTATCCAAGCTTGTTTTACTTCTTGAATAGTTTGCCACGGCTCGTGGGCCTGAGGATCGGTACTGAAGTCATTTGTACCTACTTCAATTACGATTAAATTAGGAAACCGGTCTTCAAATTCGCGGTTATCTTCAAACAGAGCGCCTGCTTTATCTAAATAATGTGTAATCGTATGATGGGGTTGGTTACCACTCCAGTTGCGGATCAAGCCAAGACCAGACATAGACACTTGCGTTAAAGTTGACTCTAACATTTGCGCACTGACGTAAGGAAAGGCAAGTCGTGCATTGCTGGTTTGTTGTACTTCTTGCCAAGTGCATTCCCGCTTATTTGACTCGCTGCCAAAGCCAGCACTGATGGAATCACCGATAAATAAAATATGGTTTTGTTGCTGCCATATGCCTTGCAAACTGCCGTCAACATCAAAGCTGAGTATTTCGCTAAAATTGGTAGTATCTTCCGAACGTTTAACCACTTCAATTTCAACCGTTTTGGACGCCAAAGCGCTAAACAGTTCAATTTTTTGTGGCTGGGGGCTATAGTCGGTGACTATTTTTTTATGCAGCTGACCGTCAACCAACACATCAAATTGATTACCCAAGCCTACAATTGTGGCATGTAAGCTTTTGCCTGTTAGTTTTGTTTTAAAATTACTTCCAGGCCAGTTAATGCTGACGTGCCCCTGGTCGTATTGTTTTACTACCCTGCCTTCATAAATCACGCCATGATGCGTTGCGGGGACTGATGCCGCAAACGACGCAGTGCTCAGCAGCGCGCTGAGTAACATTATTGCCTTGTACATGTTGTATGTTCCTTTTTTATGGATTGAAAATACAACATAAATTTAACTTTTGAACAAGGCAATGGAGTTTTCTTCATATTAAAACAGTATGACAATAGTTACGCCATTCACCAGCGAATAAAGCTTTGCCAAACAAGCTGTGCAGAATGTGTTCTGCACTCTTTCTCAAAAATGCTATATATGACTACTTTATTGATTGAAGCTCAAATCAGGAGTAGGTAAATCTATATGCGATTGAGTTACTTTTTCGCCAGCTAAAAACAATTTCATAACATCAAGTACTTCTTTTGAAGAGGTATATAAGTTATGACCCGCATTTTTTACCATTACCTGCGTCAAATTAGTTAGGCCTCGCACTGCAGAGCGCTGCTCCTGTGGGTATGTTCTACCATCGAGTGTGCCTGTAAATAACAAAGTAGGAATATTATTTTTTGGTGCCTCTCTGAAGGTATCACCAAGGTCAAAACTTGCATCAAAGCGATTGAGCATAGGCATCGGAAAGTTTAGCATATCGCCAAGCAAAGATGTTTTAGCTTGTTGATTTACAAGTTTAAGTCTTGAGTCTGAAATCCCTGAAGCGACGTCCATAACTAAGGGCATTAGCTTAAAGCTGATTGCTTCGTCTTTAAATATGCCTCGCTGCAAGACCTGTACGAGCAAATCTGTATTACCGCTATCGATCCCCAAATAAATATGTATCAACATGGCCAAATACTGGTTTGGATCGGCAATCATCATACTCGATAGCATTCTCATATGCTGCTTTTGAAACAGCATGGTCAGCTTACTGCCATCTTTGTTTGGTACTTCCAAAATGATTGGCTTGATATCTAATTTATCATGTACCCGCTTAATCAAGGTTGGCAGATTTGGCACCAAGCCTTTTAATGGCTGTTGATCTATAACCGTTTGTATATCTGTAAAATATTTGTCGCTCATAGCAGGCTGCTTAACTGTTTGTTCTAACCCTTCTGCACTTGCGATAATGACTTTATCAAGGCGCTCTGGGAATAGTTTCATCGCGGCAAGCGCTAAATGACTGCCATAGGATATGCCCCACAGTGTCACTTTATCTGCTTGCAGGTGTTCACGCAGACTATCAATATCATATGCATTTTGAACTGTATTATAAGCTTTAACATCAACACCTTGTGATTTCCAATGGGCTACACATTGATTGGCAGCTTGATGGTATTTGGCACTTATTGTGGCCTCACTGACTTTTTTATTGAGCGGTATTTTTACATCCGAGGTACATGCATCTGGTTGCTGTGACGCGCCAGTACCTCGTTGATCAAGTGCAATCACATCACCATATTCTCGCAGCGCCATAAACAAAGGAAAACGCCGCCACTTAGCCGTCGCAATACCTGAACCACCGGGGCCTCCTGCCAAATATACAATGGGCGCACCTTTAATTTTGCCCGTTGCGCTAAAACGCACATAGTTTACTCTGATCATACGACTAGTCGGATTATCACGGTTTTCTGGCACCATGTAATAGCCTTCGATAGCCTGAGTCTGTTCACCACTGTTGGCAATAAACTCAATGTGCTTTTCATTTTTATATAAACTTGGTGTGGCCAGCCCCCATTGGCTAACAGTTATTAGTCCTGTGCAAACCAGATATATTGCAGTTTTTAGTCTCATAAAACCTCTCCTCAACAAACATGATGACTATTGAGCTGCTAACTGAAAAACAAAGCCAGCAGAATTCTTTAAACGGCTTTAAAACACTGACTTACATGCTAAACGGTAGTAATATCTCGACAAACGGACATGTGGATAGTGCAATTATGATAAGAATCACACTAATAAATGCGATACTTTTACTGGTGTTTTGTGCGCTTTCGTTCGTGGCACATGCTCAAGATAAACTCCTATTCTTACCTTATAACCACGGTGCTACCATATGCGATGTTGACGACCAGATTACTGAAAATACGTTGTTATCGTTTAATGACCTTGGCTGTGTTCACACTACTCTGAAAAGTATTAACCCTCAGTCAAAAAGTATCTGGGTAAAAAGCTATTTCGATTTACCTAATGAGTGGCTGCAACGCCAAAAGCCATATGGCTTATATATTTCAGGCAAAGCGGCAAGTCTTGTATATCTCAATGAACAGCTACTTGGCGCAAATGGATACCCAGCAACTTCGCCACCCGGCACTGAGCCCCAAGAAATCGCTGGCAAAATGGACAGTGTCTTCTACATTCCCGATAACTTGCTAAAAAATGAAAGTAACGAACTTATTATGTATATGTCAGGGCATCACAGTCTTATTGAACTCGATAGCCCTATGCATCTGTTTGCGATTGGGCAATATGGCTCACCGAAACGGTTTATTCAAAACCATAGTGAGTTAGGACTTATCTTGGTGGGCGCATTTTTTGTCGGTGCGCTGTATTTTTTTATTTTGAGCCTTGGTGGCACTGATATTCCCGCTTATAGAATTTTTGCTGCCATGTGCTTCATCGCTGCATGCCAATTGAGTGCTGAAATATCCCGAAAGTTCATCGATTATAGCTATATGTGGCATGACATTCGGCTGATATCGATTACAACGCTATCATTTATATTCGGTACGCTCGTGCTGTTATACAGTTCTAAAAAGCTGGCCAGAAAACACGCTGTTCACTGGGTGTATATAGGGGTTTTAACAACCGCGATTGTACTTGTTTTTGCGCCGGGGTTTGACACTAAAACCACTGCAGCTATTTTCATCCCTTTATTGATAAGCTTAATCCAGCTCATGTATTACTGGCTCAAAAATAAAAGTACACAAACTCTTCGCTGGCTGCTCTTTCAGTTTAGTGTTGCTGTAACTATTGTTATCAGTGCAGCAAGCTTTCACGAAATAATCCATTTTATTATTATCGGCTTGTTACTTTGTTATTTGTTTATTCAACAAGCAGGTGACATTCGTGAACAACAAAATAGACTTCATTATGAACAAGCAAGACTGGCAAAGTTAGAGTATAAGCTTGCCCAAAACACGCAAGCTAAGGTGCCAACAAAGTTAGAAATTTCGATAGCTGGCAAGATTGAATATATCACGACAACCGATATCGCCTTTTGCAAGGCCGCTGGCGATTATGTCGAGATATTTCTCAAAGATAGATCAGAGAAACTTTTTTCAGGCTCTTTAAAGCATCTAGAAACGGTATTGCCAGACACGTTTTTGCGCGTACACCGATCTTACATTGTAAACCTTGCTGAAGTGGTATCACTGTCATCTAATATGACACAAGAAGGGGGCGTAAATATGATCACTTTGACGACACAACACACCGTCCCTGTCAGTAGGCGATTAATGCCAACGGTAAAAGATACCCTTAAACAACAAATTTAATGAACTAAATTGTTTTTGTGTTGCCTACTATTATGATGCTACTAAAATACTAGTTTATGAGTTCAAATGCCAAGGCTTGCCTTGGCATTTTTATGTGTAAAAAAGCCACTCCAGACGAAGAAGTGGCTTTGAATTGCTGGGTGTTGCCAGCTACCTAACAAGCTGGCATGCAATGTTGGGTTTACGCAGCTTGCTCTGATTTTTGTTCGCTATGGCGAATAAGGTAATCAAAAGCGCCTAAGCTTGCGGTGGCGCCAGAACCCATCGCGATTATAATTTGCTTGAATGGTTCAGTTGTCGCATCTCCTGCTGCATACACTCCCGGTACTGACGTTGCACCTTTGTTGTCTATTTCAATTTCGCCAAACTGAGTTAAGGTAACCGGTGAATCCTGCAAAAACTCGGTATTTGGTACTAAGCCAATTTGTACAAATATGCCGGCTAAAGCGACTTCATGCTCCTGCTTAGACACTCTATCGGTATACCGCAAACCCGTTACGCGCTTTCCATCACCAAGCACCTCTGTGGTTTGTGCATTTTTAATAATAGTGATATTGCTCAAGCTCTTCGCTTTTTTAACGAGCACTTCATCAGCGCGCAAGGTGTCGGCGAACTCTAGCACCGTCACATGCTCAACTATATTTGCTAAATCAATCGCCGCTTCAATACCTGAATTACCACCGCCTACCACTGCTACAGGCTTGCCTTTAAATAGCGGCCCATCACAATGCGGGCAGTAAGCAACGCCACGACCTTTGTACTGTGCCTCTCCTGGTACATTCATGTTTCTCCATCGTGCCCCAGTGGCCAAGATTACGGACTTAGCTTTGAGTGTTGCGCCACTTTCAAGTTCTATATTGATTAAGTTATCTAAACTTAATTTTGCTGCACGCTGGCCAGCCATTACGTCAACATCATATTGCTTAACGTGCTCTTCTAGCTGAGCAACCAGCTTAGGGCCTTCTGTGGCTTTTACTGAAATAAAGTTTTCTATGCTCATAGTATCAGCCACTTGGCCGCCAAATCGTTCGGCAACAACGCCGGTATTTAGCCCTTTACGCGCTGCATATACAGCAGCGGATGCACCTGCTGGGCCACCGCCCACAACTAGTACGTCAAATACCTCTTTATCGTTGAGCTTTTGGGCTTGTTTAGCTGCGGCGTTACTGTCTACTTTATTTAAAATATCAGTAAGCGTTACAGCTCCTTGCGAAAATAGTTTGCCATTTAAATACACCGCAGGTACTGCCAGTACATTACGCTCGCTTACTTCGTCTTGGAACAAGGCGCCATCAATCATGGTTGTCTTAATCAACGGGTTTAGTGCCGCCATTAAATTTAACGCCTGAACAACTTGCGGGCAGGTTTGACAACTCAAAGAGATATATATTTCGAAGTTTAATGGCGAATCAAGCGCCTTTATCTGGTCAATGTCATCACTTGACGCTTTAGATGGATATCCGCCAGTTTGTAATACAGCAAGTACCAGCGACGTGAACTCATGTCCCATCGGTACCCCTGCAAAGCGAATATCAGTATCACGTACAGGTGAGTGCACTGTCATACTTGGTTTTCGCACGCTGATATCAGGGTTATTCGTCACAGTGATTTGCTCACTTAACGAGGCAAAATCACTTGCTAGGTTTTCCAACTCCTTTGACTTGTTGCTGTCATCAAGTGCAATGACCAGCTCTACAGGGTCTTTTAAGGCGCTGAAATGGCTTTTTAATTGGTTTTTTAAGTTTTGGTCTAACATGATAGGTCATCCTCACAACAACAAAGATTCAAAGTAAGCTGAGGGTGGCAAAGCCACCCTGTTGTTATTAGATTTTTCCTACTAAATCTAAAGAAGGTGCTAACGTCTCTTCACCTGGCTGCCAAGATGCGGGACATACTTCACCATCATGACTTGCAATGTATTGAGCTGCTTGTACTTTACGTAGTAGCTCTTTTGCGCTGCGACCAATACCTAGGTCGTGAGTTTCTACCACTTTGATCTCGCCTTCAGGGTTGATAACAAATGTGCCGCGAAGCGCTAACCCTTCTTCTTCAATCATCACACCAAAGTTACGGGTAATACGCCCTGTTGGGTCGCCAATCATAGGGAACTGAATTTTCTTAATGGTATCTGAGGCATCGTGCCAAGCTTTGTGCGTGAAGTGTGTATCAGTTGATACCGAGTAAACCTCTACGCCCATTTCTTGGAGCTGTGCATAGTAGTCCGCTAAATCACCAAGCTCAGTTGGGCACACGAAAGTAAAATCAGCTGGGTAAAAGAATACGATTGACCATTTGTCCAGTAAGTCTTGTTCGCTTACTTGTACAAAGTCACCATTGTGGTAAGCAGTTGCATTAAAAGGTTGAATTTTTGTGTTAATCAACGAAGTAGTCATAGTTTTCTCTCTCAGTTAACATAATTAAATAGTGAATTTAAGCAGCGCCATGCTGCTCGTTTTGCTTGACTACTAAGATAGAGAGAATGAACCAATAAATAAAATGGCTTATTTAGATTAAATCAATCAATTTTTTAGATTGCTTTGTGTTTTGCGCTGTAAAAGTGATCTTTTATGAAAAGTTTTCCATAGAAATTATTACCCTAGTCTTGGCTAGGTTATACTCGCACTGTTAATACTAATGAGGAATGAGAGCGCAATGCATCCATATATGAATCACATCCAATTAGGCTATTATGGCGTACTCCCTTTTTTAGCATGTGTGTTTTGGCCGTTATTGTTAGGCTCATCGCCACAAGCGATTGATGCCTTTAGCTTGTATAGTATGGGTATTTTGGCGTTTATGGCGGGCACTTTATGGCGAGCAGGTGAGCAATCGTACACCCATGCAGTTATGGCCGTATTAGTGGTTATTCCTTTTCCGCTACTGGTTTTTGCATCAGCAACTACCACGCTTATTTACTTGGCAGTGTGCTTTCCAATTGTGCTGCTATTTGAACGAGGTATGCCCCCTTGGCAGCAGTATCACAAGGATTATCACAAAATGCGCTTTATCCTTACCTCTGTAGTGTTTGTTTGTCATTTATTTATGATTGCGCAAAGTATTGAGCTTGCAAGAGGTTAAATGACTCATGCCAAATTTAGCGAGTTACATAAAAATTTAACTCAATCCGTTTTCAATAGCAGCGATGTAAGGCAACTATGTCCTGTTTATCAGCAATCGGTGATACAATCCCCGGCGTTTTAACTTAGATGTAGCACTATGATTTTAGAAAAACACTGGCGAGTATTAACCGTTGGCGATGGCGATTTAAGCTTTTCACATGCCTTGCATTCCCTTATACCCTGCGGCCAAGTTACTGCAAGTACGTATGACAGCGAGCAAACTATTCGTGATAAATATCAATATCATGTGCTTGAATTACTAGCCAAAGCAAACATACCTTATGTTGACGAATTTGATGTCACAGACTCAAATGCATGGCAGCGTTTAGCACCACAAAAGTACGATTTAGTGATCTTTCAGTTTCCTCTGATCCCCGCATTTTCCAGTCACAAAGAGTTTCAAGCATCTGAGCTATCGGTCAACACCTTAAACCGGGCTTTACTTCGCCAATTTTTAGATAATGCTCACCACTTTGCACTAGACCCAAATGGTCCCATGCTGTGTTACATCACCTCAAAAGATGTTAAACCATACTGTGAATGGGATTTAGAGGGAGCACTCACCGACAACTCAACCGTTCAATATTTAGGCCAGCAGCCATTTAACATTGCGCAGTTTCCTGGCTATAAAATCCGCAATGTGGACCGTGACAAGCACGTTAAAGATACCAGTGGTATCACTTATGTATTTTCAGCAAAGCCAAATCAAGCGCTGGTAAAACACCTCCATGTACCTCTCTACCTAGGCGATAATCACTGCAGTATTTGCAGGGCGGGCCCATTTTTCAGCGAGACAGACATGCAAGCGCATCTTGATTCCAAAAAGCACAAAGCGATGCAAAAACACCAGCAAGCTTGGTTGAATTATCTGGCAAATTACCAAAGCAATTTGGTTTAGCATTTATCACCTTTTACACCCTCTTAGGAATGATTTTAACAACAGAGGTAACTAGGAAATCGCAATAAAGTTACATCTTGTAAACACAGCGAAATTATCTGGTAAAGACCGTGAATAATGTATACAAAAAACTTGATAGCAAGTGTTTAGCCCTTTAGACTAGCCACCTTCGCATGATCGACCCATTAGAGACCAATACTGGATGAAACTCGCTAATAGAGACTTTTTATTTGCCGTATTTTGTTTATTAATTGCAATGGTGACTATTCAGTCTGGTGCCTCTATCGCTAAACAATTATTCCCTCATGTTGGTCCTGAAGGCACAACGGCCTATCGGCTTGGGTTTTCAGCTTTAATTTTGTGCTTGGTGTTTCGTCCTTGGCGTTACATTCCAGCCAATAAAAAATCTATTTTGGTTTATGGCCTGTGTTTGGGTGGCATGAATATCACCTTTTATTATGCGATAGAACGCATTCCGCTTGGTATCGGCGTCGCATTAGAGTTTACCGGCCCATTGGCTGTGGCGTTGTTTGCTTCTAAACGAAAGCGTGACTATATCTGGGTGTTATTTGCCTTACTTGGCATCGTATTGCTGTTACCTGATATGAGTGCAGCAGATGGACTAGACCCTATCGGTGTGGTTTTAGCCTTAGTTGCAGGTGCGTGCTGGGCTGGATATATCTTGTTTGGTAAAAAAACAGGCAATCAAGGCTCTGGAGGTGCAACGGTCGCATTAGGCATGAGTGTAGCTGCGATAGCGGTTGTGCCTTTAGGTGTGGCATCGCAAGGTAGCGCGTTGCTCAACTGGGAGCTTATACCTTTGGGTATTATGATTGGTGTGCTCTCCAGTGCCTTGCCTTATAGTTTAGAAATGGTGGCTCTGCGTAATATGCCAGCCCAAGGCTTCAGTATTATGATGAGCTTGGAGCCCGCAATTGCTGCATTAGCAGGCTTTATCATTCTAGGTGAACTGCTAAGCATCTGGCAGTGGCTAGCTATTTTTATGGTGATCGTTGCGTCCGTTGGCAGCTCATTGGCAAGTACAAAAGCACATTAAAGAAAATGGCTAGGCTAATGAGTGTCGTTATCAGATCTTTCAAGTGAAATACTGTGACAGCAAGCTGCCACAGTAAACATCTATTACAGTGTCGTCAGCACCCAATCGAGCGCTAACTCTTTTCTCATCTCTACATCTGGTTTAACACCTACTTGTTCCCAGTTGGTTTTAGTAAAAGGGTTTACTGGGCGCATCAATGGTAATCTCAAAACTAGCCAATCATTCACTTTGCGCACACCTGTGGCATGGGCCAGTCCTTCAGTTTGCTCACCCACAATACGGGCTCGTCCCAAGTGCTTTAAGGTGTAAGTGAACAACTCAGCTGCACTTATAGACTTATGTCCAATTAAAATTGTGATCGGTATATCCAGCAGTTTTGCTTCTCTTGCAACAGCGTAGCTGTGTACACGATCAGCAAGTACATTTCTTTGATAAATATCCCAAAGGTGTGTTTTTTCCTTCACAAAGTGGCTAATTAAATGAGTAACCAGCTCCATTGAACCACCCGTACTTTGGCGTAAATCAATGATAAGATGCGATGTATTACTCAAAAAGTTAAGCCCGTAGCTTGCAACCTGCTTAGCCTGCTCATCTGGATGAAACTTATTCAGTTTCAAATAGCCAATATTACCGGGCAAAACTTTCGCCTGCTCCAAAGCAAAGTTATTGATACGTATTTCATCGTGCTCTTGCAAAATATGAGTCACTTTTTTATCGCTACGCATGGCGGTAAGCCCCAGATGACCATCCTTACTTTTTTCACGCAAAAACTGGCCTATTTCGTCTATAAACTGCTTTTTGCTATTTATGTGGCTGAACTTTCCCTGCTTTTGGGCACTTTTAAGTGCCGCAGCAACATCCTCACCTACTTTTGGCAATACATAACTGCTGATGATGTACTGCTCTATCCCATTTAACGCCGCTAAGCGC
The DNA here is from genome assembly GCF_014694405.1 of Pseudoalteromonas sp. S16_S37. Lineage (GTDB taxonomy): Bacteria > Pseudomonadota > Gammaproteobacteria > Enterobacterales > Alteromonadaceae > Pseudoalteromonas. The sequence goes on along the minus strand of NZ_JAAUWV010000024.1, from coordinate 42,932 downwards.
TCACTTCCAGATAGTTGATCTGAATGGCTATTAGCATAAGCTTCGCTAATTAACGACACGCATAGATAAGCGACACACAAGAGCGTGCTTACAAATAATCGAATTGTTTTCATTTTGATTTCCTTTAATTTGTTATTAGCCTCAGATTTGGATAAGCGTTTTGAGATGAAAACTTTTTGAAAACTGGCATTGCCTTAAAACCAATAAAGATATTTTGTTCAATTACAAGATGCTGTCACACAGTAATAACAACACAAGCAATGGTAAAATAGCTTAGTTCAGCAAGTTCACATATCCAGATCTGAATTTAGTTAATTATTTGAATTAAATAACAAATTAAAGGGCAAGCGAATGGCTTGTTTGGCGAATTAAAATATTGCTATCTCGCCATAAAGACACTCGTAGTTTATTGGGTGCGTGACAACGCCAATACCATGGCAACAAATGCAAAAAAATCAACGCATCGTAGGGCAAAAGCCTCACACACAAAAGCGCAAACACAAATAACAAAACAACTTGTGGAGAATTTTGTAGCTCATGCAAAAACTGTTGTGCTTTAGAGAGTTGCCTTATTGGCACAAGGCTTTTCAATTCGCCTTCTTGAGTCTGTGACACCGCAGTATTGACCAATGTGTCATGCCCACCAGCAAAGACCCCCTGCGAGTTTACTAACAAACCACATAACACAAGTGCTGCGACAATCCCCAGCACTATTATGAATTTTGCTAGCATTCTCTTCAACGGCATTAATTAACGATTCTCAGTGAACGTTTCTAAACTACTCTGAGGCGTATTATCCTCAGCGCCTGAGTTTTGCATGTCTTCTTGCTGCTCTTGGCTTTGCTCCACCTGTGCTTTAGGGAACAAATACTTTTTAAGCCACTGCTCCTGCTCCCATAATACGTGAAGAATGCTTTCACGCGCTTTGTAGCCATGGCCTTCGTTCGGCAACATTACTAAACGCGCCTGTTTACCTAGGCCATTTAAGGCCGCAAACATACGCTCAGACTGCATAGGGAATGTGCCGGAATTTGGGTCGTCCTGACCATGGATCATTAACATTGGTTCGTTAATTTTCTCAGCATGAAAAAACGGCGACATGTTGGCATATATCTCTGTGGCCTGCCAAAAATCGCGCTCTTCGCCTTGAAAACCAAACGGTGTTAAAGTTCTGTTGTACGCACCACTGCGTGCAATTCCAGTTACAAACAAGTCCGATTGAGCCAGTAAGTTGGCAACCATAAAGGCGCCATAGGAATGACCAGCAATCGCTATTTTGTCTTTATCTGCAATGCCTTTTTCAACTAATACATCAACGGCCGCTTTAGCACTGGCAACTAATTGCTTTCTAAAACTGTCGTTTGGCAATGCATTACCCTCTCCAACAATTGGCATTTTAGGGTCGTCAAAAACAGCAATGCCGTTGGCAAGATAAGGCATTGGCCCCCAATAGCCAAAATAGGGAAACTCATACTGTGATTCACGAACCTGAGAGGCTACTTTTTTGTCTTTATACTCAAGTGGGTATGCCCACATAAGCACAGGAATTGGCCCCTGCGTCACGTCATAGTTGGCTGGCAAATATAAGTTACCCGTTAATTCAACACCGTCATCTCGCTTATACTTTAGCTGCTCTTTTTTAACGCCATTAAATTCAGGGTAAGGGTGAGCAAAACGCGTCAACTGGGTTAGCGTGTCAAAATTCAAATCACGGATAAAAAAGTTAGGCTGCTCTGTTTGTGACTCTCGAATCGTTACAAAACGCATCCCTTCGTCATCGAGTAACCCTTTCACGCGCTCATAATACGGCGTTTGAGATTGCCAAATTCGCGTTGAGCTGTTGGTTTTTATGTCGTACCTATCTAAAAACGGTTTACTACCGTCTTTTGATGCGCCTTTACCATGTAAGAATAAGTAGCGTCCTCCCACTAATTTCAGCACTTCAGAGCCAAGATCGCTGCGGGTCGTGATAAATTTACCGGGGTTTTTATATGCATCGTTGTAGCTGCGCTCAGAAAACACCACTCTATTTACATCGGCCGCTCTTGGGGTGATCACTGAGGTGCGCATTGAGCGGTCGCTAAAGCGCCACTCTGTTAATAATGCAACCTCATCGTCCGCCCATAGTATCGACGAAAAGCGGTTTTCTACTTTTGCAAATAATTCAGGCTCGCGTTTAAACGGAGCGCTAATAGAATACAAATAATCATGATGGGGCACATCATTTTTCATATTGCCTTCATCTTGTGCCTGAGCCCAAACTACCGTTGCGCCCTCATCAGCTCGCCACTGAAACTCTCGCGGTCCTGTGCGCACACTGTCAAACCCTTGAGGAATATTGTCAGCTAATGGCTGTTTAGCCAGCTCATAAAGTGGGAAGCCGGTCATCCCCCATACTTGCCAAACACTTGCAAAGCGCTCATATGGCACTTGATAAGAAAATGGTTCAGCAATCATTCCTACAATTAAGCTTGTAGAATCAGGTGATACACTAAAAAATTTAACCAACGTTGGCTTACCAATCGCTTTTGCTGGCGTATTTAATGAAATTTTTGCCAACTGCCCTTGCGCATAAAACTTAAATTGCGCTTCATCAAAGGGACTCTTTAACAGGTTTTGATAAGTTCTTGCCGGTGCTTTCTCTCCACGACTTTGCTGAATAACTGGCACGGTTTCTTGCGCTTTTGGCGCTAAAGGGGATTGCCCATGGTTGATAGCAAAGTTAACCACAATTGCTTTGCTATCAGGCAGCCACTCATAGGGTGTTTCTGTCACAATACCATTAAGGGTTGATTGAGTTAGCTGTTTAGTCTCTCGTTCTTTAATATCATAAACCCAAAGTGTGGCGTCGTTGTCTTGTTCAACGACAAAGCTCAAATAACGACTGTCAGATGACCACTGTGGATAACGTATTACGCCATTTGTAGGTAAGCCAGTAGGACGTAAAACAGAGCCGGTATCAACATGTTTAAACTCTAATGACACATAGCTGTTCCCTGACTTGCGCATAAACGTTTGTGGGTTGAACTTTATACCAGCCAGTGCTAATTCAGGGCGATTCAGTTCGCTCAGTGGCACCACGCGCTTTTTATCTAATAAAGCCAACCACTTACCATCTGCACTTAAAAAACTACTGGGAATTAATTTGGCATCTACTAATTTTGCTAGTGCAGGGCTTGGGGTTTGATAACCTGTTGCTTGCTCTGCTTTACCAAGTGCTGGCATTAAAGTGACGATGATTAGTCCTAACAGCCAAATTTGCTTCATTATTTTTGTCGCCCTAACTCAATTCGAACCTATATATCAACGCTGCATAATATACCTAAAAATGAAAAATTTCAGCCCCCTAAGCACTTTTACCTGAAGCTAGAACTTTTTCTACTACAGTGTTTACGATATTATATGGGCTTGCCAAGCATTACCCAATGGGTGGATGAACTCACCTTTTAATGCGCTACTGGCTGGTCAAACATCACTTCTTTGAACGTTATCGTCGGACTGGGTGTTATTAATAAAACCTTAAGTACACACCTTAGTAGTAGATGTGTCGTAGTAAATTTGAGAATCATCACTGTGTGTAAACAAGTTTTAGTTATTGGCTATGTGTGGCCAGAACCCAACTCATCGGCTGCTGGCAGTCATATGATGTCGCTGCTGCGTTTTTTTAGGTCGCAGCAATGGCAAGTTGAGTTTGCAAGTCCGGCGCAAACAACTGAGCACATGGTGGATTTATCTCAATATGATATCACCAGCAAACATATTCAACTCAATTGCGCTAGCTTTGATGAGTATGTGCAAACATTACAACCAGACATTGTGATGTTCGACCGCTTTATGATGGAAGAGCAGTTTGGCTGGCGGGTAGATAAATATGCGCCTAATGCCCTGAAAATTCTCGACACGGAAGATCTACAATGCCTTCGCAACGCTCGACATGAAGCGCACAAAGCGCATCGCGAGCTTGTAAAGGATGATCTGCATTCAGACTTGGCAAAAAGAGAAATAGCCGCCATTTCACGGTGCGATTTAAGCCTCATCATCTCAAGTTATGAAATGACCTTGTTAAGTGACATATACAAAGTCGACCCAGCGTTATTACATCATTTACCATTTATGGTCGAGCTGAATAACTTGCCAAACGCACTACCCACTTATAGTGAGCGCCAGCACTTTATGACCATTGGTAACTTTCGCCACGCGCCAAATTGGGATGCCGTACTTTACTTACAAGAAATATGGCCGCTTATACGCAAGCAACTACCCAAAGCAGAGCTGCACATTTATGGCTCGTACCCGCCGCCTAAAGCAACAGCGCTCAATAACCCTAGAACAGGCTTTTTAATTAAAGGTTGGGCCGAAGATGCGCTGCAAGTGATGCAAAACGCCAGAGTGTGTCTAGCGCCTCTTCGCTTTGGTGCCGGCATCAAAGGTAAGTTACTTGAAGCCATGATCACGCAAACACCAAGTGTCACAACCGCAATTGGAGCAGAAGGTATGCATGCAGACTTGCCGTGGTCAGGTAGCATCGCGACTAGTGCGCAAGAGTTCGCAGACCAAGCAGTTGCACTTTATAATGACGAACAAGTGTATACTCAAGCGCAAATGGCTGCAAAAAATATACTGAGCCAAATCTATGATAAAAGCCTTCTTGAGCCTCAGCTACTCAAAAAAATAAACAATATAATCAATAATATAAAACAACATCGCCGCGATAATTTTGTTGGCCAAATGCTGAAACACCATACCATGCGCAGTACTCAATATATGGCACAATGGATTGAAGCAAAAAATGTCAATAAAATTCGTTAAATAGCCTAGACTTTGCAATGAAAGCGATTAGAATGCGCAGCAATCCAATCGCACCATTTATTGCCTTTTATCTCATAGATGATAAATGGTTGGTCATTCTCTAATTTTAGGTTTCACGCAGTTGAACACAGCTACCTTTACTCAAAAGCGCAAGTTTATTGTAAAACTTGGTAAGATGTTGCACAAATATGGTACGCCCGCATACCGTCTTGAGGCGCACCTTATGGAAGTTGCAACACACTTAGGCTTAAAATCGTCATTTGTCATGTCTCCCACGTCAGTGACATTTGTGATTTGGACTGAAGGCCACGAGGAAGAATATACCCATGTGGCGCGTGTAGAACCAGGCGATCATGACCTTGGCTCATTAGCAGATACCGATGACGTGGTGAATAAAATGCTCTCAGGTCAACTCACCGTTGAGCAAGCCGATGCCGATTTAGAAGCCATCAGTAAACAAAAAGCACCGTATAACAAGCTTATGACGGGGTTTGCTTTTTCTGTTTCAGGCGCTGCATTTGCAATGTTGATGGGGACAAGCTGGAACGATGTGCTTTGGTCCGGTGTGTTATCTATCTTAGTGTATATGTTTGTGCTTTGGTCAACTCGCTCTAAACGCGTAACGCACATGCTTGAACCATTAGTCGCGATTATGGCTGCGATTGGTGCGTGTGCCGTAAGTAGCTACGTTGACCCAAGTGTTAATATTCGTTTAGTCGTGCTCTCTGCCATTATCGTGTTTATTCCCGGTCTGGCGTTAGCGCTTGCTTTTGCCGAACTATCATCACGGCATTTGGTCTCTGGTACCGCTCGTGTTATGGACTCTTTGATGCAGCTGTTTAAGTTATACTTCGGTGCGTTCCTTGGTATAAGTATTGGCTTTTCATTATTTGGGATCACAGACTTTGTTCAACCTACACCGCTTCCGAAATGGACAGCTTGGTTGGCTATTCTGTTGTTATGTTCTAGCTTAATAATCATTTTTAGAACCAAACTAAAGCATGCAAGTTGGTCAATCGCCTCTGGATTTATTGCCTATGCAGCCAGTATTAGTGCCGCTGTATATTTTGATTATTCCATTGGTGCATTCGTTGGCGCTTTTGCTGTTGGAGTATTTAGTAACTTATTCAACCGCATTGTTAACGCGCCTGCATCAATCGTTGCTATGCAAGGCTTGATAGTACTGGTCCCAGGCTCTAAAACGTATATTGGCTTAAACTCATTAATCGAAGGGCAAAGCTTTGTACATGCAGAGCATATTGGACAACAAACATTTTTGATCTTTATGTCGTTAGTGGCTGGCTTGATTTTTGCCAACGTCGCACTACCTCCGAAAAAAGCCCTTTAATATAAGGGCTTAAAATCTTTAGTGCTGTTGCTTATAATTCCGCGCTTTTTCAATTCTTGACTTCACTTGAGGATGCGTAGACAAGTATTTCGACCACGGATGAGAATCATCAATGGTACCTTGTGAGATTATCTCTAGTGCCGTAGCAAAATGCTCGGGTTGATAGCCCAGTTTTAGCAAGCTTTGTAGCGCATAGTCATCCGCTTGGCGCTCCATACCTTGCGAAAATTGTTGCTGCATAATAGTTGTACCAACCCCTAGAGCAAAATCAACTATGCCTTGCAAGTCACCAAATACAATTGCTAACGCAACAGTAGTACCCGCAGTTTGAGCCGCAATTTTTACACTATGGCTGTGCTCAACGTGACCAATTTCGTGCAGCAGTACCGCTCTGAGCGCATCATCGTACTGTGTCAACTTAAGTATCAACTCATCTGTCACGACTATCTGACCGTGGGGTAAGGCAAAAGCATTCGCCCCAAAAAATTCCGACCGATAAAAACCTAACCGGTATTTCTGCTCATCTAGCTGCAATTGGTTGATAAGTTCAAGCCAAATACGTTTAGCTTAGGCTATTTTTTGCTCGTCAAGTTGTGTAGGTTCAAGCGCAGCTTTTTCTATTAAGGTCATAGACTGCTGGCCAATTGTCTCGACCACGCTGTCAGGGAAATGCGCAGCGCTACTCGCTGCGACATGCGGGATCGCAACAAAAAACAACCAATACAACAGTAATGGGCAAAGCACTATCGCGCCTATTGCTAACCCTTTGTGCTGCTCGCAGCGTTCTATAAAGCTGCTAACTCCGCGTTGATTTAACCTAAATGCGCTATCGTCACATAAAAAGCGACGCCCTCCTGGCAAAGTAATATCTTGGGCTTGACCTTTAATTGCCATCCCCAAAACCAATTGCTGCTTGGGTAAACGCTCGTGCAACCCTTCGTCATTACTAAAAACAACACATTCATCACTGACTGTTAATTTACAATGCATAAATGTGTTGCTATTTGCGTGATATAAACGCCCTGTAGTTTTCATATCAAGTAAGAGAAATATCTATATCAAACACATTTGCCGCTTCTTCAGCAAACGATGACTGGCTGTCTTGTTGAACATTAATGACTTGTTCAGCACCTGGGTATACGCATACCATCGTTGCTGCAGCCAACATTTTAGCTTTACGAACTTTTGCCCAAGGCAGCGCTAAACCAAGCGAGCATACTATCGCAAGCGCATTGGTAAAAACGAGCACTACATAATCAACGGTGGCCAATGTAGATTCAAACCGAGCAACCTGTTCAAACTGAGCATTATTGAAAATATGATTACGTACCATAGCTTGATACATCCCCGCCACAATGGTTACCATCAAAAAGTTAAACAGTACGATAATACCGCCTAGTAGCTGAGGTTGCTGTGCAAGATTATCAATACTACCCAGTACAACCGTAAAAACGCCTATGACAATAGTGACACCGATAACGGTAAAGAAACAGGCAAAGGCCATTTTGAAATACTCCGATGTCACCAATTGTACATTCAGTTTTTTGTCGCCATAAAAAATATTGTTATGAATGAATGTATGTATCTATACGTTTTAGTACCCACGGCATTGCTAAGTAAAGCGTAAAAAGACTCAAGAATGGGAGTACTATAAAATTAATAAATGCGTCTTTATAGTTGCCAGCAAACGAGAACTGAACATTCCGGTAACGCGTCATACGCAAGTTAAAACGCAACCCTTGGTTAATCACCCAAGGTAAAGCAAACATCCAAACTAACAAGAACAACGCTGCGATTAAAGGAAAGTAGCTACTCGAAACAATATAAACTGTAAAACAGATGGCCGCTAAAACGCGCCCTTTTAGGATTTGCATTGGCGTTGCTAAGTAGTCAAACCTATGACCATCAATTGAGGTATGCCCATAGAAATATTGCTTGTTTCTAACAGTTGCCCAAGCTGAGTATATGCCCAATGTTAGAATGGTAAAAAGAATATTAACAGCCCAAATACTAAAGTAGCTGGCTGCATCACCGCTAAATTGCACTGTGTGCGTTTGTACCTTAGGCGGCGTATTTTCGATATCATTGACAGACTGTAAGTCCATTTAAATTATAACTCCAAATTTGTCTAACACCCCAAAAAGGGAACAGCGCGGGAGTATAGCTAAAACTTGACCATTGCCACAACGCTAAGTTTTTTATTTTTTACAATTATTCATCAGCACTAAATTAAACATTCGTTAATGGCTTTCACCACGGCTTGCGTTCTATCACTGACGTTTAATTTAGCCAGCACCATAGAGACATGATTTCTAATTGTTCCTTCGGAGTTGTTTAAATGCTCAGCAATTGCTTTATTAGAAAGCCCAAGCGACATACATTTAAGAACTTCGTGTTCCTTTTTTGTCAAAGATTCGCTCTTCGCGATTGTTTGCTTCAGCATATACTGCGTGATGGTATCTTGCAGAACGAGTTCACCACGGTGTACCGCCTTAATAGCCAAGATTAAGCTTTCAAGCTCAGCATTTTTTAAAATGTAACCACGTGCGCCAAGGTGTATCGCTTTAACCAACACGTCGCAATCTTCAAAAGTAGTAATAATTAAAACTTTGGTGGTGTTGTTTTGGCTTTTCATCGCCTGCAACACTTCAAGCCCTGTTTTTACGGGCATTCGCATATCAAGCAAAACCAGATCATAGTGATTGCGCTCTAATAGGTTCAGGCAGACCTCGCCATTTTCAGCGCAATCTATAACGCGAATGCCATCATCTAATTCAAGCAAGTTTTTTAACCCCATACGAACCAGCGTTTGGTCTTCAACCAACAAACAATTAATGATGTCGTGATCCATTGGCGTCCTCTGTTTGAGTTAACGGAAATGATATTTCACTGAACAACCTATCTTCACAAATATATTGTTTAAACGTACCGGATAACAATTGCAGCCTTTCATCTAATCCTTTTAACCCGTTAGCCGGTTTGGGTCGTTTAAGTTCTTTTTGATTATGTAACGCACTGGCTACTAACCAAGGAGTTTTGTCTTGCGCATCGTTTGAAGGTTTAACTTGCACCGTGAACTGAATTTCAGTGGCTTTGGTATGCTTTAGGGTATTGCTGATCATTTCTTGGCAAAAGCGTACCACACAGATGCTTTGTTGCTGTGTGAGCGTATCAATCTCATCCGAGATAGACAATTTACAGATAAGTTGAGGCGTGGCGGCAAACACTTGTTGTAAGCTATCGTTGAGCAAGGCATGCTTTTGACGTTGTTTTGAAACAATTTCCCTGACTTCTTCGAGCACTTCCTGACTTAAACGATGACATAGCGAGATGGCTTCTAGTGATTCTTCAGCAGCTTGGCGTTTAGCAAAATCTAAGTTGATGCTTAACGCTGTTAATTTATGCCCTAGTGTGTCGTGCAATTCTCTGGATAAACTCAGCCTTTCTTGTTCAGCTCCCATTGCAGTCACTAAACTTTGCGTCGCTTTTAGCTCTTTGTAGTTTTGCTTTGACTGATAATGAATGTTTAAACTTTCTATAATTCGGCGACTGACAAACCAATTCATAAGAGAAAAGAAAAACCAAACCAACAAAGTAACCCATGGGATATCTCCCTCCCACCTTTGCCAATGGGTAATACTATAGGCGCTTAAAATAGCGATAACACACAATAGCATTTTGCCCGCTGAAAAATGCGCACTGAAAATGGCGGTAAACATCACTAAATGAATAAACACTAAGCTCGTGGTCGTCAACTGCATCAATAAAACCAGCAGCACGAAGTAGGCACTGGCAGCTTGGTTCACGTAATCATTAGGTCTTTTGATAATAAACCACAATAAACCTAACAAAGCCAAGTGAATAGGTGTTTGCATCCATATATTTTGTTGGCCATTGGTGTAATAAAAACATGCAATTGTTACCCCCAACCAAGAGGCTATCGTCGAGTAAGTCCAGTCTGTTGTATGTCTTATGGTTTGTTCCATTATTATTTTTCTTATAACCCTGCGAAGAGCGTACCTAGATATTATCGCAAGCCATCAGCCCCGATACCAGTGATAAATGTCATAGTTAATTACATGATAAGCGTCACATTTTTTACCATGCCATATCCGCTACGCTAAATGCACTTTCAATTTTTATGGGTGTTAATATGTCACACGATACGCGATATCATTTTATGGACAATTTACGTGCTCAAGCTTTACTGCTCGGTCTTTTTTACCATGCAGCTTTAGCCTACAGTCCATTTATGCACAACCTTTGGTTTACGTCAGATGCCAATCCATCCTATGTATTTGACTTATTTAGCCACTGGCTACATCTGTTCAGAATGCCTGTATTTTTTATTATTGCAGGTTTTTTTGCACATTTTTTGCTGGACGCCAAAGGCAGCAAAGCTTTTTTATGGCACAGAACAAAACGCATCGCTTTGCCATTGTTGATTTTTTTACCTCTGCTTACTATCGCCTTTGTCGTCGCGCTTAAGTGGGAAGCATCCACTGTTAAAAATTTGCCAGCCATTTTTAGTGCGTTCAGTTATATGAAAGAGCCCCAATTAAGCACCATGCACCTATGGTTTTTGTGGAATCTATTTGGTTTTTGTCTGGTTTTTGCTCTGCTGTGGCAAAGTAAAACAACACTACTTTACATCTTCAAACTGTTTAGCAAGCCACTGTCAATCATTGTGTTGTTGCCCTTAATCATTTCATGCTCGCTGTATTTTCAATACGTGCCGTTTAGCTCCCCAGACAAACTAAAGATTGAGTTTTGGTCCTATGGTTTTTATGGGGTTTTCTTTTTACTTGGCGCTAGTTTTTATACCAATCTGGCAATACTAGAAGCACTCAAACCTTATACTAAGTATTTGTTTATTATTGGGGCAGTTAGTTACAGTGTATATTTGCAGCGATTACCTGAGCCAATGAGCATCGAGCAAGTTATTCACTTCATGCAGTTAGGCCAGGCCAAAGCACAAGGAATTGAGCACCTTTTTACTGTGCTTGTACAAAGTATATCCGTGGTTAGCTGGTCTCTTTTGGTAATCGTGCTGGCGTATCAATTTATGGCTCAGACGAATTCACTTTTTCGTTATATCAGCGATGCATCGTACTGGGTTTACCTCATTCATTTTCCAGTATTAATGTGTGTGCAAATACCTTTGATAGATGCATCCGTGTCTATCTTTATTAAATACGCCATAAGCGTGATTATCACCTTGCTGATTTGTTTTCTAAGTTATTACCTGTTTGTAAGGCACACTTTTATCGGCTTATTCTTAAATGGCAAAAGAGCCTAGTTCCCAGCAAACATAGGTGAGGAGCCCTCACCTATTCAAAGTCAAAAGTCCGTTTAATCTAAGTCGGTGTCGTACCAAATACCATATTTATCCCCTTGATATATGAGGATATTAAATAGGTAGGCACTGGCTAATAAAATTAACCCACCTGCCAATGCAGCTTCACTGATAAAACCCAAACAGCAAAATAAAAAGCCACTAACATGCCCAATGAGCTGAACACGACTCGCTGATCGCCTTGTTGGTTTAGTCTGCAAAAAGTTAAATACAAACCACACTTTTAAAAAAAGTGGCAAGGCTTGCCAATTATCTTGATTTTTATTGATCATAAATTGCTCCTGCTGTAGTTGCTGAATATCTACATCAAGTGCGCTGGCTAAACATTTTAATGACTCTACACTGGCTTTTTGACCGCTCTCTATGCGTTGAATCGTCCTTACATTAAGGCCTGCCATATCCGCAAGCTGCTCTTGAGTTAAATGTCGGCTCAAGCGTAGTTGTTTTAAAATCATGTTGTTTACCCTTGCACTGTACTTTTCACAGGTTTGCATAAATTTCATTGCTTGCTTACGACTTTCTCCCGACTTTGCAGCAAAAATAAAACAATAAGCTTGGAAATCAAAATATTATAAAAAACACAAACTTTACAGTGCATGTTACAGAAGTCGCTTACCACTTATTTTTAAGCCTGAAGAATAGATTTTGTATGTTAGAAGAGGAGTCGTAAGAGCCAAAGGCTTTGAAAAACGAAACGGCCAACCTTCGTTAGCCGTTTAATTATTTTAGGGTAAACACTTAGATTCCATGTGCATATTAAACTTAGCGGCAAACGCTTGCATTGCTGCAGCTTGTTCACGTTCGCTATCATTGGTAACCACGTCATTTGAGGCGGAGATTAGCCAAGTTTGGCAACCCGCTTTTAAAGTTAAAGGGCCTCTTGCCATGCCAATTTTAGGATAAAAGTGACCTCGCCGATTAAGCGCAATCAGACCAAATATCTGCTGCGCTTCATGCGCTTTAATGACTTGTTCAACGCTCGTATTTACAAACCACTCCAATGGTCTATCTATATTGACTAACTCAGATGCAGGCTTGCTTGGCTCGCTATTAGTTACCATTTCACAACCACTTAAGATACCTAATGCGAGTAAACCAATCATCAGGCTGCGCATGTTTCCCCTCCTTTAACAAAACGCCTCGATACTAAGCACAAGCATAACACGTAAATCCAATAACCAAATGAACCTCCACCAGAGCCGCTATCCAAATTATTTGTAAGTGGCGCAACAGGTTGAGCTTGCACATTAATACTTACCGTTGCTTGTGCCATTTCTCCGCTAGCGTCTTCTATCGTATAAACAATTTGCTCTTGCCCTGTAAACCCAGAAGCCGACTGATAACTGATCACGTTACCAGAAATCGCAGCTGTTCCAGTACCTTGATAAATTAAGTCGCTTATTGTTAGGCTATCGCCATCAATGTCTGAGTCATTGGCCAATACATTAAAAGTGGTTGATGTACCTGAAATAGCACTAACGGTATCGTTACCAGCAACAGGTGCATCATTAACAGGCGTTACTGTTATCTGCGCGGTAAAGCTTGCATTTGCCCCTTGTTGGTCACTGACTTTAATGGGCACTTGCAACAAACCATTAAAGTTTTCCTGTGGACGAACCACATTCGCATCCACGGTATAATTGTCACCAGTGTCGATAGCTAGTGTAAAAGTACTGCTATCTACGTCTACAACTTCAAATAGGGCAACGCCCAACGCAATACTCTCATCTTCTTTTACTGACAAAGCTTGTTGCGACACTACTTGTGGCGCGTCATTTACAGCAGTAACGGTTACTTTGGCAGGATAACTGGTGGTCGTAGTCCCATCGGTTAGGCTGATATTAACATTCAGTTCGCCGTTAAAATTAGTTGCTGGTGTTACGGTATTACCCGCAAAGGAATAGTTACTACCAGAGAGCACATTTAAAACCAGTTGCGATCCTGTTTGTTGATTCACCACCGAAAACTGCGACGCTTGCAAGGTGACACTGTTGTCTTCTGCAACCGAAATAGCTTGTTGCGAGGTAACCGCCAACGTGGTTGCTAATTCAAACTCTTTAGACAAAGCATAAAACACACTAGAGGCACATTGCACCATTACTCTTGCTTTGTTGTTTTCGCTGCCGACTAAATTCACTTGCTGCTGCCCATCATTGGGCGTGTTGGCAACTAGAATTTGGGTTTGGGTTGCATCGCTATTAGTTTGCATAATGTTGACACTGCTACACGACACGGGCGCTTGATCTGTATTAGCTACATTCCAGCTCACAGTGATCACGTTATTATCACCTGCTGTGGTATTTTCATCTGGTGCGGTAATTGTAAAAGGACCCGCGGCCGACTCAGTAGTCACCTGAGCCGTGTCAAAACTCACGCCCCCTTTGCCGTCTCTGACTATAAAGCGGAACGTCATCGTTCTATCAGTTGTTGGGTAACCATCACCTTTGGTCACTTGCCCAGATATCACATCCGCGAGTAATGGAAAGTAACGAGTTGCCGAAGCGCTTGGCAAATAGGGCCGAAACATTGGGCCATTACCATTATCTTTGAGATCTGTACTACTGGAAGTTTGAGAGCCCAGATCCAATTGCTCCCACGCATACGAAAGTGTGTCACCGCTATTTGCATCCGTTGCTGAACCGGTGAGCATAAATGGCGTATTGACCGGAATAGTATGATCGCCTTTAGCATCTGCGATTGGCGCTTTATTGCCATTGTCGGTCAGTGTGCCACAGGTAGCGCCGGAGCTTTGCGTTAGGTGAGTATTAATTTCATCAATACTGCGCGAATGGAACATCGCAATAGAATTTGAGGCCAAATTTTCGCTGCCACAAATGCCCGCATAGGCCATGATAGTAATGCCACTGCCAGGCTCGTAAGCTGAATTAGCTACGCGTGTTGTACATGACCCATCCGAACCATTATATGTATGATTTGCACCAAACTGATGGCCGAGTTCATGGGCTACATAGTCCACATCAAACGCATCACCCTGAGGCGTTGCAATACCCGTCATGCCCTGAGCTTTTGCTCCGTTTGCACAGATAACACCCAGCGCCGCAAGACCAGCCCCTGAGGTTGCCATTAAGTGGCCAACATCATAATTAGCTGAGCCAATTAAGGCATCAATTTGGTTTTGCACCTCTGATAACGTGTCGTCCAAGTTACCATTATCGTAAGGGTCATTTGCGGTAAAAATTAACGTGTCATTGTTGGCAACCAGTTCAAGTTTTACGGCAATATCGGTTTGGTAAATCTGATTTACGCGGTTTATGGTGGTCACAATACCATTGAGGGCTTGGGTTTTACCGCCATAAAATGTGGTGTACTCATCACTGGTGGTGACTGCCAAACGATAAGTCACCATTTCTACGGTGCCACCATTGCCAATAAGCGGGCCTCTTTTATGATTATCACCCAAAGGCATATTGCTTTGCGACAACGTTATCACCTCATCTTGCCAAGGCGTATTATTACTGTCTTTTCGATAGAGCTTATAAAGATCATTGTGAGGGTCAAGGTACAGCGCGTCACTGTTAACATGATAAAAAGCAAAAAAACCATTTGGACCGAGATCAAAGCGCCCCGTATTGTGCGTTGCATTGCTTTGATATCCTGCAAAGCTTCTGATCATCGGATATTTATTCTGTAATTGCGGCGCCATTATGGAGTCATGCCAAATCACATACTCAACATACCCACCTTGCCCATCGGGCAAATGAACTCGCAACTTATGTTGCGCGTCAACAAGCGCCATTAAGTCGGCTGTGATTCGCAGGCTATCTAACTTAAAGAGGTTTGCTTGCGGTAAGTTATCAGATTTAGCTTGGACTTCATGCCACTGCCAATTATTTACATTTGCAGCATGAGTAACGTGAGGTAAAAATACAAGGCACAGAAAAAGCAGGACACGATTCATAATCAGCTCCGCAGAAAAGACGTTAAAGCTGAGTATAGACGGGCGTTTTAGAATTGCTTATTTTTCAAACAAAAACCAAACCGAAAAATAAGCCAGTGTTTTTAGTTAATCAGCAGGATGATAAATTCCAAAAATAGCAACAACCTGCCGATTTAGAGACATGTACCTACAGTTTATGTTGATATAAAACCTGCAAGCGACTTGTTACCCCGTTGGTCCATCCAAACCCTTGCTGAACTTGGTACTCGCCACCTCCTGCTGTTTGAAAAGGGTCACACACATTGTATTTTTCAAGCAGACAGCCGCGTTTAGCAAAGTCCTGCTCAAGCATAGCTAGCCAACGCTGAGCTATGTTCTTGGCCAAATCGTGTAGTCCATAATCGCGCAATCCACTGATAGCAAACCACTGTAATGGCGCCCAACCGTTAGGTGAGTCCCATTGCTGTGCGGTTTCACTTAAGCAACTTACCAGCCCACCGGGGCGTAAAAAATCACACTTGAGTTTGTTGGCAATAGTATGCGCTTGAGATTGTTCAGCGATCCCCGCAAACAATGGCACAGTCCCTGCCAAACTTAACATTGGCGAAGCTCGCTTCTTAGCCAAGTCAAAGTCACAAAACCAGCCATGTGTATCATTCCAAAGCAATTGTAAAATGGCCTTTTTACGCCTATCAGCACGTTGCGAAAACGCTTGCGACTGACTTGTCTGCTCAAGCATTATTAAACACTCGCTTAGTGTTTTTTCTAAAAGATAAAGCAAGGCATTTAGATCAACAGGTACGCGATTGGTGGTATTAATGCTTAGCAAGCTATCAGGCTTATCTAACCAGCGAGCACTGAAATCCCATCCTGATTCGCAGGCCGCGCGGATATTTCTAAAGAATGCTTCTCTTTGCTCAGCTGGTAGTTGCTCTGCATCGGCCACATCCTCAGCATAAGACTCAGGCCTTGGCTCGGGCTTATCGTCCCAATAGCGATTTAACTGTGCGCCATTTGCAAATTTGACTACACGCTTAAACTCTCCACAGCTATCACCAAGCTGCTGTTCACCTTGATGCCAAAATGCGTGCTCTTTGGTCATCGCATCAACCATACGTTTGAGCCACTCAATATCGGACTTTTTGTAAGGCATCAGCAGCTTTACCATTAAAGCAAGCACTGGTGGCTGAGAACGACTGGTGTAATACACTCGGTTACCGTTGGGCACGCAGCCAATACGCTCAATTAAGCTGACAAAGTTATCTACCATTGCCTCAATCAGTTTGATGTTGCCACTATCTTCAAGACCTAGCGCGGTAAAATAGCTATCCCAGTAGTAAATTTCATTAAAACGCCCACCTGGCACCACATAGTCGTGCTGCAGAGCAAGTAACGAATTATTGCTAGTGCTAAAGCCCTTACGCAGCAACTTTGGCCATAAAGCCTGAATATAATCTTTAACACAACTAACATCGTTTAGCGCTTGCAATTCAGGCTGAGCTGCAAACGAAAAATGCTCAGCAACAAAGCGTGTTAGTTCACTGTTAGTCAGTGGTAAATCCATTTGCTCGTAGGCTTGCTGTGCTGCTTGCCAACTTTGTTTAGGAATAGCATCAGCAAACGTTTTGCTATCTGCGAAAATACCACTTAGCTGCACATCCTTAAACAAGGTACAGTATTCAAATTTCATTTAGACCTCTTAAGCAGTGACAGCTTGCGCAGGAGTGCTGCGCTGTTTGAACAAATAAACAGAAACAATCAGTAAACACAAAGGAACCAAGGCACAATAAAATGCATGTTGACCACTAAAATGCTCAAAAATATAACCAGTGAGAATTGAGCCAGTTGTACCGCCCAATGCAGAAAAGATAACGATCATCCCCGTCATCGACGCTTGCTGATGTTTGGCAAGACTACTGAGAATAACCGAATTTAGAACTGGATAGACAGGGGCCATAAACAAGCCAATCATCGGCATCAAATAAGCGGCAAGTGGCGCTTTAAAAACCGAGGTAACCCCCTGAGCAGAGACGTTTTGTGTTAACGGCAAGGTAAGGAGAATAAGTGCCCCCATCGCCAATAAACAGACATTCAAAAGCGTATACCAATGACACACTTTTAGTATTTGCCCCGCGAGCAATCGCCCTATTGCTAAGCTTGCCGCAAAAATACTGGTGAGCTGCACACTTACATCCACAGGCAGATGCAAAATCTTGTTATTAAACGTGGGTAACCAAGTACCTACGCCCTGCTCGATTAAAACATATAAAAACGCAGAAATAATAAACACCAGCACCAATGGCTGATAACTGAGCTTAAGCATTGCGGTAAATTCGCTCACAATGCTGCTTCCAGCTGGTAAAGCTTGTTTTTTAATCGGCGCTAGTAAAATGCTCAATAAACAGACCAAGCTTAACAAAGACAAAACGTAATACACATTTAGCCAGTTAAGCGCTGAAGGTTCATCGGTAATAAAAAAACTAAATATCCAATAGCCACTCAATACACCCACCATAAACATCCCTTCTATGGTGTTCAGTAGCGCAGAGTGCGACGAGGGCGAATCACTGAGTTGACCCACTAATGTATAAACACTGATTTTTACCACTGCAAACGCACAACCCACCACAGCAAAAAGCAGCTTGAAAGCATAAAACTGCCCTAACTGCGGGGTGATTAAGCAAATCAGCATCACCGCAGCCAAAGCGCCTAGCAACGCTAATTTGTAACCAAAACGGGGGATCATGGAAGCAACTAAAAACGACATCAAGGCGATAGACAAGTCCTTAAACCCCTCTAACCCCGCCGCTTGCGTTTTGCTCACATTAAAAGTGTTGATTGACTGTAAAATAACGGTCCCAACGCTGTTTAGCAAAACCGCAAATAAGAAATAACATGCCATCATGGCAAATATAATACGCGCTCGCGATGCATTGGTTAGTGTAGTTGGTGCACCCGTCATAAGCTGAACTCGTTAACTTTGAATGAATTTAAGTCTAGCCTCGCAAAATTATTTTGCAATCGTTTGCAAAATAATTTACTCGCCAGATAGCAACCCAAACTAAGCTATCAACTAGACTGGCGGCAACATAGTTCAATCGCTATTTCTTGCGAATCAACTACTTCATTGTTTAGCTGTGCTAACAATTTATCGACCAGTATTTTAGCTGCTAATTGTGTATTTTGTTTGATGGTGGTTAAAGAGGGATGGCTTACATCTGCCATGGCGATATCATCAAACCCAACCAAACGAACATCATTAGGCACGCTGATATAGCGCTCTTTTAGAGCTTTGAGCGCCCCCAACGCAACCATATCACTACATGCAAAGATACCGTCAAAGTTAAGACCTTGTTCACGCAAAAGATGATTGATTGCATCATATGCCGCATGACTGGTGATATCGATTTTAATGGTCTGTGGCTGTGCCAGCGCCCGTGATTGCGCAATCGCAGCATTAAACCCACGGAAACGTTCACTAATTTCGGCATGACCTGGGTCGCCTAAAAATAATAACTTAGTAGCCCCTTTAGCAATCAAGTGTTCTGTCGCTTGTAAACCGCCGAGGTAGTTATCGCTACCCACTATTGGATAATTGCTGGGGGTTTTAGGGTCGCCCCACACCACCAGCGGTGCGCCAAGCTTAGCAGCTAATTCGATACGACCTTGGTGCTTGCCCTGACCTACCACTATCAAGCCATCGGCACGTCGACCATCGATAAAATAACCATGCCAATCGTCACCTGCCATATAAGAGTTTGATAGCAATAGCTCATAACTCTGGCGATTAACCGCTTGATTTATATCACTGACTACCTTTAACAAAAATGGGTCGTCTATCGATTGCTCGGTGTTGGCGTCTAGATTTATCACCACCGCTATCACTTTGGTTTTTTGCAGCCTTAAGCGACTTGCCGCGGTATTGAGGCTAAAATTATGCTGCTTAGCAAGCTGTTGCACATGCTCTCTGGTAGCGTGCTTAATCACAGGATTATTGTTAAGCGCTCTGGATGCGGTTGAGGTTGAAACGCCAGCAAGTTTGGCTAAATCAGCCAGTTTTAATTTTTTTTGCGCCACAAAAACCCCTTTATCACCTTACTTATAAAACTTAAAAAGCATACTAAATCTCTGGAAAATAGCATATTACCGAACTGAACATGTTATTTAATTGCCATTAAAACGAAAAGCAATAAAGCAAAACATGTAAAAAAAGTTACATCAAAATTATTGCAAACGTTTGCAATAACCTCTATTTTAATTTCAGCGCCATCTGCAAACTCCTCTCTGTTGGGTTACAAACTTGGTTATTACGGCTAAGTTTTGAGGAGTGGCGCACACAATGATATGAACCATATGACAACAAAAGGGGCTTTCCCATGCGCAAACTCAAGCAATACTCACTGCTCGCTTCAGCCATTGCTGCAGTTTTGAGTAACCAATCGATAGCACAAGACACCCAAAGCAAAGAACAAAAAGTCGAAACTATCGTTGTATCAGGTACCGCCGGTGGTCGCGGAATTCGAAAAATCGACGCTGGTTTTGCTGTAACCAATATCGATGCCGTTAAAATCGATAAACTGGCACCTAAAAGCACCGCCGACTTACTAAAAGCAGTCCCTGGTATTTGGGTGGAAAGCTCAGGTGGTGAGTCTGGCGCTAATGTATTTGTTCGTGGCTTTCCAGGTGGTGGTGATGCCCCATTTCTCACCGTAAGTCTGCAAGGTTCACCGGTTTATCCGGCACCAACACTGTCCTTTTTAGAAAACTCTTCGATATTTCGCTTAGACGAAACCATCAGCATGATGGAAGCTCTGCGCGGTGGTCCAAACCCTGTGGTTTCAAATGGTCAACCAGGTTTAACGACCAACTTTCAACTTAAGCGCGGCCATGAAGGCACCGAAGGTACCTTCAAGTACACCACCAGCGACTATGGTCTTCAGCGTTTAGATGCGGTACTCAGTGGCGAGCTAAGTGACGATTTGTATTACATGGTCGGTGGCTATATCAAGCGCTCATCGGGTATTCGTGATGCAGGCTTCACATCTGAACGTGGTCAGCAAGTCACTATTAATATCACCAAAGAATTAGACAACGGTGAAATCAATCTTTATACCCGTCAAACCGACGATACGGGGGCATGGTATTTACCTACCCCATTGAATGTTGACGGAGTAGACGCCGAATATACGCAATTAGGTACTCTTAATCGTCAAGCAACTATTTATGCAGGCACCAGCGCGCAAGCGATGGAAATTGACCTTGGCGAAGGCCGCGGCTGGAAAGGCCATGTATCTGGCGGCAGCATCAAGTTAGAGTTAAAAAATGGCTGGCACTTTATTGACCGCTTTAGTCTTACTCAAGGCGATGCCAATACCTATGGTCTAGTACCCGCAGGAACTGCAACGACTCTAAGTGAAGTAGCAGACAATGGCGTTGATGCCACAGGTTATGTCACAGGCAAAACCTATTCAGCAGACACCGAAGTACAGAGCATGGGCCGCTGGGTGGTATTAAAAGACATCGAGTCGTTTACCAACGATCTGGCATTTAGCAAAACCTTTGGCAAACTTGATAGTGCATTTGGTATTTACAGTGCGTCAACGTCAGCAAAAGATTGGTGGAGCCTAGGTAACGCAGCCTATTACGTGCTAGCACCTGGTGGTGAAATGCTTGATGGCATTGAGTGTAATTCATCGGTTGAAGGCTGTGCATGGAATTACGATATAAACAGTACAGGTGATGCTAAAACTTTGGCTTTTTATACAACTCAAAGCTATAAAGCAACCGATACATTAACCCTAGATTTAGGGCTGCGCTCTGAGCGTCACCAAGTAGATTATTCAGTAGATGAAGACCTTAATAGCACCATAGATAAGGTGGTTGACTACAGTGAGCGTAAAACCTCGTGGACTATCGGTGCCGATTATAAGTTAGCCGATGATATGGGCGTATTCGCACGCGTCAATAAAGGCTACAAAATGCCTTACTTTGATGACTTTAGAGACAACTACGGCACGTACCAAGCTGGCAACCGACTATTAAAAGAAGTAACGCAAGCAGAGCTTGGCTATAAGTTTATGGGAGATAACACCGACTTCTTTGCGACGGTATTTAAAAATGAAGTAAAGGGCGATACCTTTGTACGCCGACCTGGTGCACCTGCAGAGATTTTAACCAACGAAGCATTAGGATTAGAGCTTGATTACAACTATAACCATGAGTCAGGCCTCTCGGTAAACCTTAACGCAACCATACAAGATGCGGAGATAACCGACAGCCCAACCAATGAAGGCCATGACAGCCAACGCCAACCAAACTGGCAGCTGCGTATCACTCCAAGCTACGACTTTGAGCTAGCGGGCATGTTTGCAACTGTTTACGGCACATTCTCAGCGGTTGA
The DNA here is from genome assembly GCF_014694405.1 of Pseudoalteromonas sp. S16_S37. Taxonomy (GTDB): domain Bacteria; phylum Pseudomonadota; class Gammaproteobacteria; order Enterobacterales; family Alteromonadaceae; genus Pseudoalteromonas. The sequence continues at coordinate 21,121 of NZ_JAAUWV010000024.1, read as the reverse complement.
CGACCGTTACGGTAATAATGAAAACACCGTAGTACTTGAAGGCTATGAAAAATTAGACTTAGGTTTAATTGTTGAACCAGCAGAAGGCGTAAAACTACAACTTGCAGCGGATAACTTGACCGATGAGCAAGGGATCACCGAAGGTGATCCACGAAACGTTAACTCACCTAACGGGCGCTACATCATGCCTCGCAGCATAAAATTCAGCGTAAGCTACAGCTTTTAATTAACACACTCCCTATGATCACAAGCCCAGTTTATCTAACTGGGCTTTTTTCATATTCGCATCTGTCATAGCTACAAAAATTCGATTAAACTCATGGTTTAACTTGTTACAACTTGATGTTCATGGACTTAGCAACCTTATTTAGTATTGCCCCTCTTCGCTGGCCCGATATCGGCGCCGCAATTTTAGCTGGCACCATCGTTGGACTTGAGCGCCAACTACGCGGTAAGCCCGTAGGAATACGCACTTCATCACTCATCGTGCTAGGTACTTACGCATTTATCATGCTGTCGATTCAAGTAAATAACGAAGTAGCTGATCCATCGAGAATTATTGGCCAAGTTGTCACGGGAATTGGCTTTTTAGGCGCTGGTGTCATGCTATCCAAAGAAGGTGTGGTCGTGGGTGTGACCTCAGCCTCAACCATTTGGATGCTCGCTGCCATAGGCGTATCTATTGCTGTTGTAGGGCCCTTGGTCGCTATAAAGCTGGCAGTTATTGTTGTGGGTATTTTGTATGGTGTAGATATACTTGAATCTAGCTTTACCAATCTGACCCGCGGTGTGCATGGCAAATATACAGGCTGGAAAACACGGACAAAAAAAGATGCCAACAAGTAACGCTAAGCGATTACAAGATGCCAACCTGACACCCGGTTATGTTGCCAAACGCAGTGACGTAAGAGTCTCGGCACTGCACTTTTATGAACAAAAGGGGCTGATCCGCAGTTGGCGAAACAGCGGCAATCAGCGCCGCTACAAACCTGACGTATTGCGGCGCATCGCAGTTATCAAAGCGGCGCAAAAAATGGGGGTGACTCTTGAAGAAATAAAGCAAACACTGAGCACGCTCCCCGACAGCCGCACGCCAACCAAAGAAGACTGGGCCAAGCTTGCAAAAGCCTGGCAACAGCAGCTAGATGAAAAAATCGCCTATATGCAAAAAGTCAGGAACCAAGTTGAAGGTTGTATCGGCTGCGGTTGTTTGTCTATGAGCAACTGCCCAATTTACAACCCCGATGATGTATTAGGTGAAACAGGCAGCGGCGCACTGTTGTTTGGCAAAGACTGGTAAATTCAAAAGTTCAGAAGCAACGTAAACCCTCTGTGTTTCTGAGTATTGCCTGTAGTTTTGTCATTAATTCACCTTCTAGTCAGCTTTGAAGCGTAAAATCCCCGCTCTTTTCATTTTCTATTATGCTTATAAGCACAATAAGTTACGTTATTATCAATTATGAAAGCGCTGTTAGAGTTTATAAAAAATCGCAATTGGATGTTATGGGCCTTAATTTTAGGCATTGCCACGGGCCTTATTTTTGGTGAACGCGTGGCATTTTTACAGCCTATCGGGGCTGGTTTTGTCAAACTGATGCAGATCACCATTTTCCCTTATATCGTTGTCAGCCTCATTGTGGGGTTAGGTAAGTTTAATCCAGAGCAAGTACGTAGCATTTTACTCAAAGCGGCAACGGTGATGGTGTGCTTGTGGGGCGTGGGTTTATTTGCTATTTGGTGCTTTACCTTTACTTTACAACATCATGATGCGGGCACGTTTTTCTCACCAACTTTGGTTACCGCTAACAGTGAGATTGATTTTGCGCAGCAGTATATTCCCGCCAATCCATTCGCATCGTTAGCCGAAGGTAATGTGCCCGCTATCGTGATATTTTGTATCGCTTTAGGGATGGCACTGATCGCCAACAAGCGTAAAAACGCGGTGTTAGAGTTTCTTGACGTAATTGGGCAAGGCCTAACGGTTATCTCTAAAAAAGTCATTAGTATCTTCCCCATTGGTATATTCGCCATGACCGCAAGCACCGCTGGCACGCTAAGCGTTGAGGAGCTAAATAATCTGCAAGTGTATTGGGTATTGGTGTTATGTCTTGGCCTTTACTTGATGCTGGTGTTATTGCCGATGTTGGTGGCCGCGCTCACTCCCATAAAGTATCGCGCTTTGATCATGGTAATGCGCAACGCGTGGATAACCGCATTTAGTACTGGCAATGTGTTTATCGTGTTACCGGTCATCACCGAGGGCATAAAAGAGCATTTACGACATATCAAAAAGGCCGATGAGCAGGCCGACCATATTGCTGAAGTGCTAGTGCCCATTGCCTATACGTTCCCAAGCTTGGGTAAGTTAACAACGCTTATTTTCGTGATGTTTGCAGGGTGGCTCACAGGTAACCCTGTGGGGCTTGCTGACATTCCCAATGTGACACTCTCTGCCATGTTAAGTTATTTCGCCAATGTACACTTGGCTATTCCATTTATGCTAGATAGCCTAAAGATCCCCGCAGACAGCTATCAGTTGTACTTATCCATGTCGGTGTTAACCGCAAAAGTGGTCTCACCAACTACGGTGGTGTATATCTTTGCTTTTGTATTGCTAAGTATATTTTACTGTCGTAAACAGCTGCATCTAAAACGGTTACGCTCAATATACTATTTAACCTTATTTAGTGCTTTGTTACCTGCATTTATGCTGGCTAGCTACACACTTAATAGTTATTTAGCCAAAAAGACCCAAGCTGCAGATGAAGTTATCGCCAATATGGTGGTCGCCGATAAAGTCCCAAGCCATGTTTTAAGTTATGTGCCTAAAGCCTATCAAAGTGGCGAGTTGTCTTTGACCAACATTGACGTTATTAAAAAGCGTAACCTATTACGTATAGGCTACCTGATAGACAATGTGCCATTTAGTTATTTTAACCAAAAGAATGAATTAGTTGGGTTTGATATCAGCCTTGCTCATCGCTTAGCCTCAGACCTTAATGTAAAGGTTGAATTTATCCCGTTTAAAAAGCATCAGCTTAGTGAATATCTCAACAAAGGCTATTTTGATATTGCTATGTCAGGGCTTGAGATAAACGTGGCTGATTTAACCAAAGTGCGCTTTAGCGACCAAGTGCTACAACTGCAATTAGCATTACTGGCCAAAGATCATCAATTAGATAAATTTGCCACCCTTAGCCAAATTGAAAAGCAAAACCTAACGTTTGCTCATGTTGAGTATGGGCCACTACTTACCAAGGTCAGCAAAGATATGCCCAACATAAAGTTTAAACAACTGGCGAACCTTAAAGCCTATTTTAATCAACCTGAAAAGTACGATGCGTTGGTAATAAGCGCCGAAGCGGGCTTTGCTTGGAGCATGTTTTACCCAGAGTTTGGGGTGATTGTGCCTCAAGGTGGGGTAAGTAAATATCCAACGGGGTTTGCGGTTGCCAAACGTAACTACGACCTACTGAACTACTTAAATGCTTGGTTAGATATCCAACAAGCCAGCGGCCAAGTTAACGCGAACTATCGTTATTGGATCTTAGGCCAAGGCAGTCAAAAAACGACCAAACGGTGGTCTCTTATTGATGAATATGCGCCAGAATTATTAAATGAATAACCAATAGCACAAACAAAGCAGCAATGCACTTTGCAATAGCGTTAACGCACATAATTTGGCATTAAAGGCCTGTTTTTGTGTTTTATGGTGTAGCTGCTTTTGCGCTGCAAACATACTAATGTTTGCACCCAAGCCAGACAAACATATCAGGCTTATTTCACTGACTCTTTGCGCAGCGTGTTGTGCCCTGCGCTTATCTAACCAAAACAACCAAATAAACAACACATTGATAGTCGCAAAGTAAGCCGTACTGGCTATCGTTAAAAACATAAAATAACCGCTATTACTGGCCAAATATAACACCACTAAGGCGATTAATAGCCAGTTACATCGAGATAAAGAATAGCTCAGCGCTTTAAATAACACGTTAACAGAAAAAGCTGACAAGAGGGATTAACCAAGGATAATTTGGCGCTATTTTAGCGCAGTTTGTGCGAATGTTTTAGCGCTAGTCCCAATTACATGCTTCTACCGCGCTAAACCAGCTTGCTGCAAAGTTTTGCTTTGCGCTCTGTAATGGCAAGCTCACATCGACATTAAGCTTAGGTGCTAAGTACTTATGCACCTGCGCTTTAACTTTGTCGCTTTGTAACTCTTCATAAGCAACTTTAAGCGCTAGCTTAAGTTTATCATCAGGTTCATTGCCCTGCAGTTGCTCAAAGCGCGCGTTTAGCCATAACAACAAGGCCTGTTTGGATTGATTTGGGAAGATAGCGGTTAATTTAGAAGTCGACTCAATCAAGCGCTGATAATTTACCACTTGCTCTTTAATTACGAATACAAACAATAAATTAATACCCGCCGAAATTTTTCCTGAGCGTTTATCAATTTCTTGGTAATCGCTTAATGCTTTACGAAACAGTTGCTCGGCTTCGTTAATATTGCCTTGATCTAACGCTATGATGCCAAGGTTATTTTCTATCATCGCAAGCACCGGAGTTTGTTGCATCTGCTCAGCGAGCAACTTAGAGCGCGCATACAGGTTACGCGCTTTTTTGTAAGCGCCTTGCTCGCGCGCTACTAACGCCATGCTATTGGTTAAAGTCAAGCGCTGTCGATCATTTTGTGCGTATTTAAACGAGCAATCTAAGCTCGTTTGCGCATCTTGATAATATCGCTCCCTGCGTAACCAAATACCAAGCGCACTGGTTATTGAAGTAATATTATTTTTAAAGTAAGGCGTGCTTTGTTTAGTAAAAGCTTTTTCCAGAGAGTCCATCAATCTGGTCAGTTGATTTGTAGGCACTGAAGCTCGCATCATAATCAAATGCCACCGAAGAAATAAGTTATCAGGGAGTTCATCGGGTGCTTCTATTTGTTCAAGCAATACGATTGAGTGGGCAGGATTTACTGTTAGGTAATCTTCCGCCTCATTCATTATACCAACAGGGTTCACAACGCGAGCAACTACTGTAAAGCTGGCCAACATCGCCGCCATGAATAATAGTAAGCGCAATACAACCTCATCACATCGCTTATCAATACTCTTAACTTTAGTTGCAAAAGATTAAATATACAAAACACGGATTGTTAGCCTAGCCTAATTAACGACCTGTTCGCACGCTCTTGCATCATTTATCAAAAGTAGTATTTTCGCAGCAGCTAAAGCATCATCCAATGCTCTGTGATGTTGATGTAACTCTATATTCAAAGCTATACACAGATTCCCCAGCGAATAAGATGAGTAGCCCGGCAGATATTTACGAGCAAGCTGAACAGTACACAACTTGGGTTTACTAAATGCGATATTTAAACGTTGAAATTCCTGCTTTAAGAATCCCATATCAAAGTTAACATTGTGCGCCACAAATATAGCGTTTTCACAAAACTCGCTGACGGTTTGTGCAATCTCACTAAACCTCGGGGCCGTTGCAACCATTGCATTGTCTATACCGGTCAGTTGCGTGATGTATTTTGGAATGTGTCGCTGTGGATTCACGAGGCTTTGCCACTTTGACACAATTTTACCTTGCTGCACTTTTACAAGGCCAACTTCCGTTATTCTATCAGTCTCTTTTTTGCCACCCGTTGTTTCCAAATCAACCACCACATATGTTTGGTTTGGGTCAAATTGCCAGATGGTTCTTTGTACCCTCACAGCAAAGCCACAGTCTGTAAGACGGTTAATAGATACCAACTGATTACGGCGCAAAGCATCACCTGGGGCTTTTATTTCTTCAAATCTTAAGGTGTTCCGCTCAAGCACCATTAGATCTGGATAACCATCTTTTAGATTATGAAAATCTTTGCTCATTGAGCGCAATAACTTAGTGATCGCAGTCATACTTGAGTGTTTAACAAGTACCTGTAATTGTTCTAAGAGCGCATCGCACCATATAAATAACAAGCCAGGCTTGCCAAAAGAGAAAGCAGCTTGTTTTAGCAGCCACTTTGATAAGTCTGATAACTGACTAATATACGCCAGCTTTTGTTCGATTTCGGGGCCAAGTACCTCATAGAAGCGATTTAATTTCAGCAATTGAGGATAGCGTTCAAACTCATTGCTAGGCATGCTTAGTTCGTTCTCGTATATTTCTTGCCAAAAAACCAGTGAAAACAATGCCAACCATAACTGGTTTTCGGTATGCCATGCTTGCTGGCCACCGTTAGCGTAATAGGCAATAACCCCCTGCTCGGTGTTACCTTTATAGGCCTCATCTGTGGCAATGAGCTGATCATTTTCGTACAGTAAATCAGTTAAGATAGAGGTGCGCTTTTGTCCATATTTGCGTAGTAAAAAGTCCTTTGCAAACAGCAACAACTGTTCATCATTTGGAGTGGCAAGAATAGTTTCAAGCAATAATTTGCAGCGCTCAATTTCACCCAGTGAATATAATAAACGAACCAGCTTTTCTTGCCCTTTTGCGCTTTGGCAGCGCTCAAGCAATGATAAGGCTAACTCTGGGTGTGATTTTTCCAACATACATGCGAGTTTGTACAACACCTTTTCTTTTCTCAACAAGGCGTGCTCACCAAGCTCAATATCCAGACTTTGAGATAAAAGCGTCTCAGCCATTGCAATGCTTTGTGAAGCATTAATGCTTTTTAATTGTTGGCCTTGCTTAGCGTAATGATAGGCGTGCAGGGCATGCTGCTTGTTATCAAAATAGCTTGTGCCATTCACTTGACCATGGGTTTTCATAACCCCTAAGTCTCGCATCGAGAAGTGGCTTAAGTTGGACTCTAATCGATTAAAAAATAAAAATAAAAAGTACTCAAACTGCGCAGCAATACTTACATATAGATAACTATTTAATACATCGTGATGCGCCACATCAGCATATGATAAGTGCACACGCGCAAAATCCAGCCATAGGGACTTTTTTGCACTGCGAGGGGGTTTGTTATCGACTTCGCTTAATTCACACAGCGATATCAGTTCAGGTTTGGTAATGATCTCAAGCCACGGTGTAAATTGTGCGGCATCAACACTTGCCACCATACTTTGCTTAAACAAGCCAGCTAGCGACTGCTCAATATCATTGATTTCTTCGTATTTAATAGACGAATAAGCGATAAAGCTCGATTTACGATTTAACAACCTGACAATTAAACACTGTTCGTCTTCTGCTAGCCTAGCTATTTGTGCCAATAACACTTTATGTTCGTCATCTAGCAAATGCAGATTATGCTTGCTGGTAAAAGCAACAAACTCATTAAAATGATCAAGATAGTATTTTTGCGGAAGCTGTTTTTGCACAAGCACACCAAACTGTTTTTTTATACAGTATTACATGCTTCACTATTTTGTGCCAGATGCCTTAAGTGTATGGGGTAACCACTGCATAAGCTTTTCAAGTAATATGTCCTGAGCAATGGGTTTGGCAATGTAATCGTCCATACCCGCTTCCAAACATTTGTTTTTATCTCCAACCATCGCATTGGCGGTCATTGCAATAATGTTGACGTTTGCATAGCACTGCCCTGCTTCTGCATTTCTAATCGCCCGCGTTGCTTGATAGCCATCTAACTCTGGCATCTGACAATCCATTATCAATAAGGTGTATTTATCTGCGTCTTGGCGCTGTTTAAGTAGGCTCAATACTTCTTGTCCATCTGCTGCAACGTCAACCATCTTGAGCCCAAGCTTTTGCAACATACTGGTTGCCACTATTTGGTTCACTTGATTATCTTCTGCCAGCAAGATGCGAATTGACTCATCCCATTCAATTTGTTTAGGGTCAATGACTGCATTTTTTTGCAGCGCTTTAATATAACCAGATGTCACTAGAGGTCGCGCTTGTGCCAAAGCTTGACCATTATCAGCAACGATGGACAGCGCGGCAAATAAATCTGACGTTGTGGCCGGTTTTGGAAAATACGCAGCAAAACCGAGCTTGGCAAAATACTGTTCATCACCTCGAGTACTCATTGACGTCATCATGACCAATTTCATTTTATTAAAGCTGGGGTTGTCTTTGAGTTTTTCGGCTAATTGCGCACCATCCATATAGGGCATTTGCATATCCAAAAATGCAATATCAAAACAATACCCTGTTTTACTAACATACGCTTCGCATCTTCGTAAGGCTTGTGGGCCCGACGCTGCTTCGTAGGTATGTGCGCCCCAGTGCTGAAGCTGTGTGGTTAAAACCTCTCGATTGGTGTCGTTGTCATCAACCACTAAAATATGCAGCTCTGACATATTAATGTCTGGTATAACATGCTCCGATACGGCACTTGCTTTCATTAGTACTTCAAAACAAAAACAGCTGCCTTTGCCAGGCTCACTCGTTACCCACACTCGCCCGTCCATTAGTTCGCATAGTTTTTTAACTATGGCGAGGCCTAATCCAGTGCCACCATACTTTCTAGTTGTTGATGCATCCACTTGAGAGAATGATTGAAACAGCTTTTGTTGCTGCGCTTTAGTTATACCAATCCCTGTATCTTTAACTTCGCAGCAAAACCGTAATTGTTCGTCATCGATTTTTTGCAAACTCGCAGTAACAACAACCTCACCATGCTCCGTAAACTTAATTGCGTTACCCACTAAATTGGTAAGAATTTGTCTTAACCGTCCGGGGTCGCCTCTGACTACCGACTCATCAACACCAGTCATATCCAATATGAGCTCAAGATCCTTTTGCTGAGCTTGCATAGCGGCAGATTCTGCAAACTCCCCAAGCATACCTCTGAGATCGTATTCTAATTCTTCTAGCTCTAGCTTACCTGCGTCGACTTTAGAAAAGTCTAAAATATCATTGATCAAACAAAGTAATGACGTAGCACTATTTAATGCAACGCGCGCACGGTGATGTTGCTCTTTATTTAACTCACCATTCAGTAACAAATTGAGCATGCCAAGGACGCCATTCATTGGAGTGCGAATTTCATGGCTCATTGATGCCAAAAACTCACTTTTTGCCTGACTTGCTTGCTCTGCCGCAGATTTGGCCTCTTCAAGTGTTTTCTCAAATTCAACTCTGTCGGTAATGTCTTGCTGGATCCCGACGTAAGCTTTTAGTTTACCAGCTTTATCAAATACGGGGGACAACTGAAGGCTATTCCAAAATTTGTCGCCATTTTTTTTGTAATTCAGTAATTTGACTTGCAGCTTATGGCGATTTTTTACTGTCTGCCTCATTTGTGTTACAGCTTCTACAGCTGTGTCTTCACCTTGTAAAAATCGACAATTTGTACCTAACACTCGCTTGTCGTACCCCGTCATATCGCAAAATGCTCGGTTAACAAACACCAGAGGAAAGTCTGGCTGGGTTGCATCCGCAATTGAAATACCCACCGTACACGACTCTATCGCCTCGGCAAGCATATCATTGTGCGCTTTAGCTTCTTGTAATGCCCCTTGAAACAAGCGTTGCTCGGTGATGTCAGTTAACGAACCTGCCATGCGCGATGCCCTACCCGTGCTATCTTTTAGCGCAACGCCTTTGACACGAAAAAATCGATACTCTCCAGAAAATGTTTGCAAACGCAGCTCTATATCAAACGGTTTGCTGTACTTAAAATGGTTTTTTAATTCTTCTTTCAAACGGGGGAAGTCTTGCTCATGAATTCGCTCTTCAAGTGCAGACAACTTATTTGCAAAGCTATCTACATCGTCTTTGTCAAATCCTAAAAGCTCCCTAAAACGCGGTGCAAAATAAATCTCATGATGCTCTACATCCCAGTCCCATAAACCGTCATGACTGCCTGTTACAGCCAATTTATACCTTGCTTCACTCGCTTTTGCTTGATGTTCTGATTTCTCAAGGCGCCTAAAAGGGTTTAGTAGCAAATGCCGACCAAACATAAATAGCAGCCCAAACGATAAGCTCAAGCTCAGTATAATTGACCAGCCAATACTCTTTTGAAACATCATGACTTCGTTATCAAGCCAACTTGTTTTAACAAAGTATTCGTAGCTTATTCCTGTATCACCAATAACTTCTTTATCAATACTGATATAACTACTTTGTGAGTCTTGATTACTAAACTCAACCCACTCCCCATTTAGTGAAACCGCCGTGGAGTAGTCTTGTTTCGTTGAAAGTAACACCTCATTTAAGTCAATCTCAAACCCTGCAATCAACACACCTTCCGTAAAGCCGTTATAACGAATAGGCACCGCAATTTTAAGCAGCTGTGGATCCGTATTTTTTACCAGCACAATCGCTTTACTATATTCTGCGCTTAATACCTTTTGTAGCCATGGCGTTTGGTTATCTACAAAATCATCATTAAAGTTACCGGTATACACGGTATCACTGAGTACGTTAACGATTCTAATCGGCGCTTTTCGACCTAAAAGTCTTTGCCCATCAAGAAAGTCTGATAAGGATGCTCTTGACGTACCACTACCCATAACACCTTGAACAACCAAGGGTTGATTAGCCAAATCAAACAGCAATTGCTCCCGCGTTTCAATAAATTGCTGCAGATAGTTTTTTGTAAGCTTTGCTTCAACCTGGCTAGTATTTATTTGTAATTCGGTCACGGAACGACTCGCCTGCTGACCCACTAAAAAGATGCTAACGAGTATAGAGAGCAGTAAGCTCAGAATAATAAATGCATAAAACAGCTTATTTGACCTAAGCCTCTGCCACTTTCCTAATAACTGACTTGTCATTGTGCTCCTGCTTTTAATTCTGATAGCAAAGTAACCCCTCCATCATCAGCATATTGCGCCATACAAAAATCTTCTAATCCTAAGGCCTCATGGGCATCATCATGCTTTTCAGACCAAGGAGAAAATGGCGAACGATAAGTTTTTATCAGTCCTGATATGGGGGTTTTAATATTTTCCAAAGTGTGACGTAAAGCTGAGCGATTTTGTTTAATGTCGCCTGATATAGCGATTTTTGAAATTGCTGCTACAAAAAGCCTACCAAGGTCATAACTGTGTATAAACCCCGTTGGTGCAGGCAAAACTTCTATCTTCTCAGATAACTTTGGAAAAACCGCTTTGGCAGACTCAACAGCTTTTCGAGCCTGAGGGAGTTGCTTATAATCTCTTAATGAAAAGCAACTTTGAATAAAGTGTAGCTTCACTCCTTGTTGTAGCGCATCTTTCGTTGATGCGAGGAAATTACCACCGGTTATTCCCCAATGGCTCACAATAGGTAGTCGAGAAGACTCAGGAAAGCTTGCCATTGCATTAACAAAGTGGCTTCCTTCCACTGCATTACCAACAAATATGATACAGTCGGCGCCACTATTGATGATATCTCGGATAATAATCCGTGCACTACTTTGCTGAGTATTCCAATTAAACCAAGTCACTTCTATTTGACTATCATCACCAATTGTTGCTGATATTGTTTTGTGATTTGACTTACCCCAAGCGGTGTTTTCTAAAAGCACATGCATAGACTTACATTGCAAAGCTTGGCGCGCATGTTCAACTAACTTAAACCCAGCTTTGGTATCATCAATCGATAAGCGATAAACCCAATTTTCGCCATCGGGATAGCGAGTTATTGGTCCACCTGCGGCCCATGGAACGAGCAGTAAAATGCCATTTTCATTGATAAAATTGCGATACTTTATATATGGCGGAGAATGCAGTCCGCCGAGTATGGCAATCGCATCTGGGTCTGCCAAAAACTGCCTCATCGTTAAAAAACTACGATTGCTATTACCTCGGTGATCTTTTTCAACTAAAACTAATTTATACCCTTGAACTTCATTATTTATTTCCCCCAAGGCTGCCATGAAGCCCATTTTCATCGCATCTGCAGATGCCTTGTGATTTGAGTAATCAGAGTCGTGATATATTTTTAAAACCCGTGTGCTGTCGTCTGCACTAGCGTACGTACACATAAAAAATAACAGTAGAAGCCAGAGTTTAAGTCTCATATGCGCAATGTTCAGTTAGCGATAACTTTAAAAATAGCGCATTTTCTTATAATTTGTAGTTGATACATGGTTTTAAATATAGATTTTATTGCCCAATAAATCATACGATGGTGCCAAATCGGCACCCATATCAAGGCATATCGACAATTAAGCTACCAACACCGTTAACTGTGTTTTAATAGATTGCCAAGTGAGCTCATCATTAATTACTCGGCTGTGCCCAAGCCCTTGAGTACTCACTAACTTCAAGTGTGGAAATTGCCTTGCTACTTTTTCGCTAAGGTGATGAAACGCAAATTTATCTTCCAAATCATGCACCATAAATATGTTTTTATGCTTGGAGAGGTGTAGCTCTGGTAATAGGCTTTTAAAGGGCATGCCATGCTCGTTTTCTACAGACTGAATTAAATCTTCAAAGAGGTTTTTGGAGATGCCGGTTGAAAGAATTCGCTTCTCAAAATTAGTATAAAAATCAAAAGGCGGAGCAATTAATATATGTGCCTTTGTAGTGACTTTATTAAGTGCCGCTATACAGCCCATAGAATGACTGATAGCCGCAGCAACAGGTGCGCCAATATGTTTTTGTACGGCTGCAACGCCCTTAACAAAAAGCGGAAGATTTGCCTGCTTTCCGGCACTGTTGCCATGCGCATAATGGTCAAAGGCAACCGCTTTAAATCCTAACGAAGCGACCTTTTCCATTAATGGGTAAAATTGGCTTGCGCTACCTGACCAGCCATGTGTAAACAACACAACAGGCCCACTGCCAAGCTCATAAACATGTATGTGAGCGTCTAATAAATCTAGCTTATGTTCTTGCATAGCGGCAGGTTTTTCAACTTTGGATTGATGACGAACCGGTGTGAGCAATAACTTTTGTACCAGTTTATTGCCTAATCTTGGGGCAACACATGCAATCGAACCTGTGATTAGTTTAACTGTATAGTAGCTTAAAGGTTTGCGTACTGATTTTTTTGAAAAGTATATTTTACTGCTCATTTTTCTCTCCTGTGTGGCGCTCAACCAATTGTTTCAGAGCCAAATGAAACCGAGAATGTGTATTGTCTTCAAAACCTACCCAAGACATATGTTGTGATCCCAGATAGAGTGAATATAACTCGTAGGTAAATTGCTTTGCGTTAGTGTGCGCATCCAGCTCTTTCTTTGCTATTGCTTCAACAACCAGTTCATTGAGGTAATGTAAAAGTTCTAAAAGTTGTGATTTAACAAGATCTCGTACCGCTCCAGGTTGGTCATCAAACTCCACAGCGGCACTGATAAAAATACAAGCATACGCTTGCTCTCTATACCAACCTTGCCAAAGCTCACAAATTTTCAATAATTTTGCCAGCGGTGATGGCTCTTCTTTGGTAGGAATAACAACGGTTTCAATAAAAATTTGTTCGGCATAGTCCAGCACAGCCAATTGCAAATTTTCTTTTGAATTAAAGTGAGCAAAGAGCCCTGATTTAGACATGCCCGTAGCTGTAGCAAGGCGACCAATCGTTAACTCATTAAAACTTTTACTCGTTGCGATTTGTAATGCCGCCGCCAACACTTGCTGTTTTGTTTGCTTACCTTTACTCATAAATCCACAAAAATAGAACGAACGTTCGATTTATAATACAGCTGTTTTTGCGCATTGCAATCTATGTTTGCTATTGCAAGTATGTGTGGGGATATTCAGTCGCATTTGCCGTGCACTAAAGTTTTTATCGTTACCGCCTAGAACTGTGATGAATGAATACATCTGATGTTCATATATCTATGATTAGAATAAAATTTTTAGTTAGACAAAAAGTTTTGAAGTGTTAAAAAGTTGTGCTCACTTACATTACGTACCCTCAAAGAAGGTAATTTGTTCGATATTACTGCGCTTTTATGCAGCAATATCGAGCCTTTACAGGTTAAAGCAATAAAAGTGTGGGCAAATTCTTCTATCCTACACTGAGATTTATGAGGCCCAAACATGCATATAATTCTACTATTCACGTTACTATTTTCAGCCTTGGCTATAGCCAAAGATAGTGCGCCTGAAATTTCCATATTTAAACTCTCTGAAAATGTTTATCAGCATGTTTCTTATCAAGAAATAATGCCTTGGGGGATGGTGGCTGCCAATGGTTTAGTGATTGTTGATAAAAGTGACGCGTATATTATTGATACGCCATGGACGGAGGAAGACACTAAACAACTCGTTGAGTGGGTTAAAACACATCACCTAACACTCAAGGGCGCGATTATTAGTCATTTTCATGAAGATGCCAGTAGTGGTATTGAGTATTTAAACAAGATTGGCATCACTACTTACGCAAACAAAGCAACCAATCAGTTACTTAGGAAGCACAAGCGAGCGCTAGCAAGTCACTCTATTGATACACCAAGCGATAAGATCGCCAATGATCGGATTGAGGTTTTTCATCCTGGCGCAGGCCACAGCAAGGATAATGTTGTTGTTTGGTTTGCAGAGCAGCAAATTCTTTTTGCAGGCTGCTTTGCCAAAAACCTTAGTAGCACAAACTTGGGTAACCTAACTGATGCAGATGTTAAACAATGGCCTAAATCCATAGCAAATTTAAAGGCTCGCTATCCTAATATTAAATTGGTTGTGCCTGGACATGGAAAAGCTGGGGATACTAGCTTGCTCGACCATACAGCACAGTTGGCTTTAAGCGCAAAGCATTAACAGAAAAGCAGCCTAAACTAGGCTGCTTGAGATTGTATGGTACACACCATACAAAGGTACTTGTATCTTAAGAGCGCTAGTCTGGCGAGCCACCGCCCATTTGGCTTTGAATATAGTTTGGCAAGCCAATAAGCTTTATCAGCCCTAGATGCTGCTCTAACCAATAAATGTGATCCATTTCTGTATCGTCTAATAGCTTTTCAAGCATTTCTCGGGTCACATAGTCATGCTCTTTTTCACACTCAGCGATAATCTTTTTCAAACTTGCTGCAACTGTCATTTCAGCCGCTAGGTCATTTTCGAGCATCTGCTGAACATTATCACCAACATGAATGGGTGAGCGAGACGCGGTATCAGGCGTGCCTTCTAAGAACAAAATACGCTCGATGATATGTTTTGCGTGATCAAGTTCTTCGTCATATTCGTGAGCTAGTTTGTGGCCAAGTTTACCAATGCCCCAGTCTTCATACATTTTTGAGTGCGCTAAATACTGGTCCATTGACGTTAACTCAAGTGTTAACTGCTTATTGAGCAAGTCGATAATCTTTTGATTGCCTTGCATGAGTTACTCCTCAATCTGCGATTGCAGATAATTTTCAATGCCGGTGTGTTTGATCAAGAATTGTTGCGCCTCAATCCAATCAACATACTCTTCTTCATATTCTAAAATATCTTCAAGTAGTTCACGGCTGACAAAATCATGCTCTTGCTCACACAGCGCAATCGCCGACTTAAGCTCAGGAATTTGCTCCATTTCAAAGGCCAGATCACACCCTAGCATTTCTTCAGTATGCTCACCAATACGCAGCTTCTCTAAGTGCTGTAAATTCGGCAAACCTTCTAAAAACAAAATTCGCTCAATCAAGTCATCAGCTTGCTTCATGTCTTTAATCGACTTTTTATACGCTTTTTCATTAAGCTCTTCCAAGCCCCAGTTTTTGTACATGCGAGCATGCAAAAAGTACTGGTTTATCGAGGTTAGCTCTAATGTTAGTATCCTGTTTAGTACATTAAGTACTTGCTTGTTACCCTGCATGGGGCCCCCTAAAAAACAAACATACGCCCCTTAAACCTAGTTCAAAATACTGAGGTCGCAAGACTGATTAGCACTAAATAAATATTTAATATATTCTTTTAAAATAAACGACTTATAACATTATTGAGAGTGATTCACATTGTTAATCGCAGTTGTAATTACAATGCTTTTATCGTAGTGATGTAAGGCTAGTCACTGAGTCTCGTTTTTGCCATTCGTTTAGGGTGATGAGATTCTGAAACCAGTTCAGAATGACGCGAGGGGTTTAGAATAACGCTAGGGGTTTAGAACGACCCAGTTAGTTCGCAATAATGTAATAGATTCATAACGATGAAAGCAATGAAGAAGACAGCGCAACCCAAACATGTCGTCTTCCTGACGAAGATCAAGATCTTTTAAGCGAATTGCATTAAGCTACAGAGTTATTTTTGCCACCCAAATATCAGCCGACAGGCGCCCCCCCCTTTACAAATGCTTTTTGACGTGAATATTTAAACGCTTGGCTAAGCGCACTAAGTTTGCTCGGTCTAGTTCCAGTTGTCGAGCAGCGCCAGACCAATTTAAATCGTTTTCTTCAAGCGCCGCTATTATTTCAACTCGTTGAAAATCTTCTACCGCTTGCTTTAAAGGTTTGCGGTTTGAAAGAGTCGCACTGGTAGGTTGAGCGATATTTTGCCCCCGCTTGCTATCTTGCAATTCACAGTACTTCGGCTCAATACTAATGATATCCGCAGGCCATTGTGCTTGTTTTGCTCTGAGTGCGCTGCGGCTGATCACATGCTCAAGCTCTCTAATATTCCCCGGCCATTCGTACTCTACCAGCAGGTTTTCGAGCTTGGAATTTAATGTTAGCTGCTTTAGGGCAAGCTTTTTTCTGACTTGCTCAACAAAAAAACCAGCTAATAATAAGATGTCATCACGGCGCGCCTTAAGTGGCGGCACATTGATTGGATAAACGCTTAACCGATGGTAGAGATCAGCTCTAAAGCGGCCTTGTGCAATTTCCTGCTCTAGATTGCGGTTGGTTGCAGCAATTACTCGCACGTTTACTTGCTCTGTTTGGTCCGCTCCTACAGGTTGGATCTCGCCGTTTTGAAGCACGCGCAGTAACTTACTTTGAATGCTAAGCGGTAACTCGCCAATTTCATCTAAAAAAATAGTGCCGCCGTCGGCAAGCATGAACTTACCTTCTCGATTCTTATCAGCACCCGTGAATGCTCCTTTGCGATGACCAAAAAACTCGCTCTCGGCTAAGTTTTCAGGGAGCGATGCACAGTTTACTTGCACAAATGCTTGATCAGCGCGGCGAGAGTATTTATGTATGTTACGCGCAACCAGCTCTTTACCTGTGCCAGTTTCACCTTGAATAAGCACGCTAAAATCTGAACTAGCTACCAGCTGAATATCACTTTTAAGCGATTGCATGGCCCCACTTTGCCCTACCATATCATGAGTAGCTTGGCTTAGCTCAGAAACCAAAGCATGACCATGTTGGGCCTTGCGCAATAGCTGTTCATTGTATAAAGCACACTTTAGTTGCTCGGTAACAATATCGTTCACATGCTGTAAAAACGACTCGCTGTATTTTGCAAAACTTCCCGGAGTTAGGCTGTCTAGGGTGATTATTGCCATTAGCTCTTGTTCATCAAATAGCGCTAAGCCCATACAAGAATGCACTGGTAAATCGCCATCATTGGCAAGCAATAGGCCATCATAAGGATCTGGTAAATCACAATGCTCATCAAAGCGCAAAGAACCCCGAGAGTGGCTAATTGCTGCTAAACGAGGGTGCGCGGTAAGCTCAAAGCGACGCCCAAACGTATCTCTGGTTAATCCCTCTAATGCAACAGGAATAAGCGTGTCATTTTGATTAATCAGCAAAGCCACTGCATCGGCGTTGATACACGCTTTAACAGCCTGAATTACGGCACTGTAAAACCCGTTTACAGTATGAGACAAGCGCGAAGGTTGGGCACGCGTTAAGGTAACACTTAACGTCAGTAACTGAGAGAGTATTTGCGGCTTCAAGTCAAAATGACACTTATGTTTATTTTTGAATAAAGAAAAGATAGGTCAAATTAACACAAAAAACAACAATCAAAATATAAACAATTGATTTTTAATAAAATAAAAATTGGCACATACGCTGCTATACAAGATGCATGATAATCTGTCATTGAGGCGTACCATGCACAATCCCACTCAGCTATTAAAAGTCGCAAATATTGCTTTAGGATTTTTTGCACTCAGTTTCACCGCCACTATTGTAGCTAGTTACCCGCTGGCCGGGTACTTTGCACTACCCTCGCAAGTTGCATTTCATATTTCTACTATCGTCACGGCGGGGTTGTTCAAACTTAGTTACGTCATTCGCTGTGTTTGCCAATATCAACTTGGCATGGAGGTAAAGTGATGCGCCCTATAAACCTAGTTGAACCTATTGCGAAACAAGCACCTTGGTATGACGTTAAACAATGGCCAATCTTTATGTTGGCATTTAGGCCAATGTTTTTGGGCGCGGCCATTTGGGCGGTGGTAAGCATTGCACTTTGGGCTGGGTTATTAACAGGCACGCTAATTTGGGATAGCTCAACCCCTGCCACCCTTTGGCATGCACATGAAATGATTTTTGGTTTTGCAGGGGCCGTTGCCGTTGGTTTTTTGCTCACAGCGGCGCAAAATTGGACCAACATACCCAGTGTAAACGGCTATAAGCTTGCATTGTTGGTTGCCATTTGGCTCGGCACACGCTATGTATTTTTTGCACACCCCTCTTTGCTCGCTTTGGTGCTTAGCGGCCAAACAGCGTTTTGGCTGATAGCCATCATATGTTTGAGCAGTATGCTGCTGCAAGCAAGCTCCAAAAACAACTACATTTTTATTGTGATCCTATGTGCTTTATGCACATTTAATGTCTTGTTTTTTATTCTTTTATTGCAAAATAATTTTGAGCTTGCACGCAGTTTTACGCACATTGCCGTGCTGTTATTTATGCTTCTGATCGGCATCGTCGGTGGTCGCGTTATTCCCTTTTTTACCGCTCGTGGTCTAACGCTCAACCAGCAAGTACGTACGCCAAGAGTAGACCGCTTACTGCTATGGACGAGCATATTAGGTATCGCTGGTTTTGTGTTAAGTCAGGTTTTTAAGCTACCACTCAACCCCGGTTATCTAATCGCGCTGGGCGCTTTTATGCATCTAATCCGTAGTGCTTTGTGGTTTCAAAAGCGCGTTATTTTCGTACCTCTGCTGTGGTCTTTACATTTAGGCTATGCTCTGAGCGCACTGGGTTTAGCACTTGTTGCCAGCAGTTTTTTTACAACTCAAATCTATTTTAACGATGCACTGCATTTAATAACGCTAGGCGGCATTGGTCTTACCATCATGGCAATGATGGCTCGGGTATCTTTAGGCCATACCGGAAGACCTTTAAGTGTGCCTGTGAGCATCAATATCGCCTTTATAACAATCACCTTGGGTGCACTGTGTCGAGCATTTTTACCTTATTTCATCAGTCCTCATCAAGCATGGCTTTACAGCGCAGCGCTTTGGTGTGCGGGCTTTAGTTTATTTGTATATCACTACTTTAACGTGTTGACGCAAAAGCGCGTTGACGGTCGTCGTGGTTAATTTTTTACCTTTGGAGTTTATATGTTATCCGAGCGCACTATTTCTTTAGTTAAAAGCACTATCCCCTTGCTGAGCGGCGCTGGTAGTGCCGTTACCGCGCACTTTTATGAGCGAATGTTTTCTCATAACCCTGAGCTAAAGCACATTTTCAACATGACCAATCAACAAACGGGAAAACAGCACTTTGCTTTGTTTAATGCCATTGCCGCTTATGCAACACATATTGATAACCCCTCTGTGCTGCAAGAGGCCATAAGCCGTATTAATCACAAACATGTGAGTTTGAATATTCAAGCCGAGCATTACAATATTGTGGGTCATCATTTGATAGCAACACTCAAGGAGCTGGCCCCAAACGAATTTACATCTGAGATAGAGCAAGCATGGCGTGAAGCCTACACGCTACTTGCTGATTTGTTTATCACCCAAGAAGAAGGGCTTTATCAGCATACTGAGCAGCAAGTGGGTGGCTGGCGCAATCAACGTGCGTTTATCATCAGTGATATTGTGCAAGAGTCTGCTAATGTTAAAAGCTTTTACCTGATGCCTAAAGATGGTGGGCCCATTACAAACTATCAAGCAGGTCAATTTATCGCACTGAGTGTGCAACCACCTAGCTGCGACTATACGCAAATTCGCCAGTATTCACTGTCACAATCGGCAAATAAAAACACCTATCGAATTAGCGTCAAAAAGCATGGTTTAGTGTCTACTCATTTACACCAGTTAGCAATTGGCGACACAGTATTGCTCTACCCGCCAGCTGGTGATTTTATTTTTCGCAACACCCTGACTGACAAAGTATTTATCAGTGCGGGCGTTGGTATTACACCGATGATGGCTATGCTTGAGCAAGCACTTTGTACACTTACAGATAATCAACTGTTGTTTATCCACGCTTGTGCCAACGAGAATGAACATAGCTTTAAGCAAGTCATTGAATCAAAAGCACAACAGTATAAAAATGTGACAAAAGAAGTGTGGTATGAAAATACCTTAAATGGCGACCAATCGGGGCGAATCGAATTGTCTCAAAGCAAGCTTGATTTACCGCTCGAACAAGGTGAATTTTACCTGTGTGGCCCAACCCCATTTATGGCAGCGATAAAGCAACAGTTAGTATCGTTAGGTGTAGCACCTGAGCGTATTTTATATGAAGTGTTTGGCCCTCATGAGAGTTTGTAGCGTGTAAGACCTGATCATAGGAGCCACTTCAGGATAGTGGCGCCTATAGTTTGAGCAGCGCATCTCCAAAAAATGTGAGCTAAGATCAGACTAACCCACACTTGGGTTGGCTAATTATATGTCACAAAATCATAGAGATACTCTATTACTCTTTGTCGATGACATGAGAGTTACGTCAAGTTATCATAAGAATAACGTAACAGCACAGGGAGTTTCTTTCGATAATTTAGGGGTATCAAGTTATCAGAGAAAAACGATGGAAATGAAATTAGACAAAAACAAGTTAAAACACCTCCGAGAGTCAAACGCGTGGACACAGTCACACTTAGCTGAGGTAAGTGGTATCAGTTTAAGAACCATTCAGCGCATTGAAAAACTAGGTATCGCTTCTCCTGAATCTGTTAAGTCTTTGTGCGCCACATTTAATATTAAAATCAATGACCTTATGGCTACTTGTGACTCAGACACCACTATTTCGCCAAACTTACTGAGTTTACTTAAGTACAAAATAGAAACCATGAATAGAAAATCAACTGCAATTGTGAATCGCCCCGAGTTCATCGGAGACTAGTTGTTTAAGTCAGGCTACTTTACCTGACTCTTTTAAATTATCATAGAAATCAGCTTCATATTGAGCTGGTGAAATATATCCAATAGAAGA
>NZ_JAAUWV010000023.1 GCF_014694405.1 Pseudoalteromonas sp. S16_S37 | reverse complement strand
CTGCGAATATCACCTAACTTTGCTTGAGAAAAAGTTTCTGATGCCCATTTCTCTGAACTTGCTGAAAACACCGTAACTGACCTTATCGTTATATCAAAACAGATCAGATCAAGATTAATTAGCTAAGTTCAAAAAAAATCCCCCGATTTTCATCGAGGGACTTGTGTATGAAAGACAGGCAACATGCGGCCTTTTGGTATGATATGTAATTATCGGATCTGTAAAATATTTTGTTGTAGTGTTGAGTTTACTTCCAATGCACGGGAGTTAGCTTGGAAGTTACGCTGTGCACTTATCAAATCAACTAATTCGTTGGTTAGGTTTACGTTCGACTGTTCAAGAGATGAAGAGTTAATACTACCTAACGTACCTGAACCTGGCTCACCTGCAATCGGTTCACCCGATGTCAGGCTCTTTTTCCAAGCTGTGTTGCCAACAGGAGATAAGCCTTGCGAATTTGAAAAGCGTACCATAGCTACTTGGCCCAGATAAGTTGAATCACCATTACTGTAAGCCGCAATAATTTTACCATCAGAGCCGATATCAATACTTGATAAACGGCCAACAGTCGCACCATCTTGTTCAAGTGCTTTTACTTCGAATCGACTTGCGTACTGAGTTGGTAGCTTGTTTGTGGTATTCGCCTCATCGCGCCAGTTCATGGTGATATCATTGGGGAAAGTCGCCCCATTGGTCAACAGTGACGTCAAACCTGCACCAGGACCCGTTAATGTAAGTGGGTCAAATGTAGTGCCGCCACCAGTAATAGGCGCTGATGGCAAACCACTGGCATTAAAAGTAAATGTGGTAATTGGCCCTGTACCTGCAGCACCGCCAGGGGTAAACTGTGTGCCATCCATTGTACCAAACACCTGCCATGTATTTGCTGCCGATTTTCTAAAAAATAGCTGCATAACATGCGGTTCACCCAAAGAGTCATATACCGTTGTTGAAGTTGACGAGTTATATGACGCCGATTGCGTTGGATCAAAAGGAATCGACGGAGTTTGCTCTCGAGAATCCACGTTGAACGAGTTATAAATCGTGGAAGTTGCTCGAGGAGAACCAGATGCATCTGGGATCTGCAAAGCTGTTGATGTACTTAAGCTCACAGATGTTGTGTCACCCGTAGATGGGTCAACAGGGAAACCTTGCAAAAAGTTACCTTGTGCATCAACAATAAAATTATCTTTATTAAGCTTAAAAGCCCCTGCACGTGTGTAGGTATAGTCTTGAGAACCAAACTCTTCACTCATCGCAAAGTAGCCATCACCAGTAATCGCTAAGTCGAGCGAGTTCTGCGTAAACTTAAGTGAACCTTGGTGAAACTGTTGCGCTACCATAGTCGTTTGCGCACCATCACCAGCTTTGGTTTTAGCCGAACTAAACACAGAAGCTGCGTATACATCCGCAAACTCAGCACGTGATTCTTTAAAGCCCGTGGTATTTACGTTCGCAATGTTATTGGCCGTTACGTCTAGGTCTTTTTGAGCTGCCGCTAAACCTGTTAATGCTATATTGAAACTCATACTCTCACCTCTTGTACTCTAAGGTTAATTCTGTAACTAAGATAATTATGCAATTTCAGCGACATCAGTGAGTTTCACTGCGCCCGAACTTGTATTGATCACGATGCCATTGGCACCATTCACATTAACACTATCTATGTTCTTAAAAGTCGCCATCGGTAGGCTTGTATAGGTACCGTTTAACCTACCTTCAGCTTTAATTTTGTACTCACCGTCTGGCATTTGAACTTTGTCGTTGTTCTTACCATCCCACTCAAACTTTAATGCGCCGGCCGATTGACTGCCCATATCCATTTTGCGTACCAATTGGTTTTTGTCGTCATAGATACTGATCACTAAATCTTCAACAGGCTGAGTTGCAATCACAGAGCCTTTGGCTAGTTGATCTGAACCTATATTAATCGTGTCTGATTCGAGTAATGCCTTTTTGCCAACCAAGGTTGAAGCCTGCAGCGCCGAGTTAGACGTCATTGATGCTGATAGCATTTCAAATTTTGAATTTAAGTTTGAAATACCTTCCGCCATGGTGAAGTTTGTCATCTGGGCAATCATCTGATCGTTGTCCGCAGGCTTACTTGGATCTTGGTAAGAAAGCTGCTGTGTCAACAAAGAGAAAAAGTCTTCTTGCGTTAGCGTATCGTTTTTCTCTTGTGGCTTGTTATCTTTATTCCAACGAAGAGAATCCAAATAAGAAGACGACGCCGCATTAATATCATTACTCATCAGCTATACTCCCGTTAACGCTGACCAAGCAGTAGAGTTTTGCTAAGCATCTGCTTAGCAGCATCTGCCACTTGCACATTAGTTTGATACGAACGAGATGCTGAGATCATGTTGGTCATTTCCTCAACCACGTTCACATTGGGTTTATAGATGTATCCATCCTTATCAGCACTTGGGTGGTTTGGGTTATATTCAATCTGAAGCGGTTTATCGCTTTCAACAATGCCTAAAACCTTAACCCCGACCGATGCGTTTAACTGCGTAGGGTCTTGCATTGAAGACGCTTTTGTTAACTCAGCAGCAAATACTGGGTGCCTTGCTCTATAAACCTTATCCTGGCTAGAACTTATGCTGTTTGCATTGGAAATATTACTGGCAGTGGTGTTCAGGCGAATATTCTGAGCACTCATACCACTACCCGCGATATCAAATACGTTATATAAACTCATAATAATTACCCTTGACCACCTAGTGCCTTATTCAGGCCTTTAAACTTACCAGACAAAAACTGCAAACTGGCTTGATACTCTAATGAGTTCTGTACATACAAGTTTCGTTCCACTTGTATATCAACAGAATTGCCATCCCCCGTATCTACTTGATTTGGATTACGAAAAAGTTCTACACCACCAGTTAATTTGCTGCCACCACCGATGTGATTTTCATCGGTGCGCATCATATTATTGCCGCGTTGTTGACCTGACTTTGCCGCTTTTAAAGCTTGTGCAAAGTCAATGTCTTTGGCTTTATATCCAGGGGTATCAGCGTTGGCTATATTACTGGCTAAAAGCTCTGCACGTTGCGAGCGAATAAGCATGGCATGAGGATGTACGCCCAATGCCTTATCGAAACTAATTGCCATAACACAACTCCAAAAATTTGACTCTATGGAGTTAAAGCAAAAGGCGGGCCAAAAATAAGAACGGCGGTATAACCGCCGTATTCTATTGTTTTTTCTGGTAAATTATACCCGGATTACAGCGGATCATATCAAATGAATCGCTTAATCCAGCCATAGATTCTGATGCGCCAAGAAATAAATACCCTTTGGGATTTAATGCTTGAGCAAATTGAGAAATGATTTTTGCTTTCACCTGTGGTGAAAAATATATAAGAACATTGCGACAAAATATGACGTCAAATTTTCCCATGAGAGCATACGAATCAAGTAGGTTTAGGTGTCTAAAGTTAACCATTTTCTTGATTGGATCGACAACTTGCGCCATGCCGTTGCCGCTATCTTTAAAAAACTTTTTCCGCCTTTCAGCAGAAAGACCACGAGCTAACGCCAATGCATCGTACTCAGCGTTTTTACACATATCTAACATGGTATTAGATATATCAGTACCGGTAATCTGAACACCCATTTTTAAAGAGCCAGGGCTCTTGCTTTGGTATTCACTTGCCGACATAGCAATCGAATATGGCTCTTGCCCCGATGAACTTGCCGCAGACCAAATTTTAACTGGTCGGCGTAAATCACTAAACTCAGGAAATATCTTCGTTTTTAACAATTCAAAAGGATAGGCATCACGAAACCATAGTGTTTCATTAGTCGTCATCGCATCCACTACTGCGGCACGTAGTTGCCGCTCATGTGGACTAAGTGTTTTGTTGACCAATGCTGATAAGGTGTCAACGCCAAACCTTGTCATTAAGGGCGCTAGGCGACTTTTAACCAAATAAAGTTTGTTATCACCCAAGACAATGCCACACTGCTGTTCTAGAAAAGTTCGAAACTGATCATATTCACTTTGTTGAAGATGCTTGTTTTCCAATGTATTACCGCCATTCATTAGTCACGGTGAACCCATTTTTTCACGGCTGCTGCCAATTCATCTGGGTTAAACTTTGCGATAAAGTCATCTGCACCGACCTTTTGGATCATTGCTTGATTAAATACTCCGCTCAGAGAAGTATGTAAGATAACATGCAATGGTGCCAATTTTGGATCAGCCTTTATTTCCGCAGTGAGCGTGTAGCCGTCCATTTCTGGCATTTCTACATCAGAAATAAGTAGACCAACACGCTCTGTAATATTATTTTGGCAATCCATTTCCGCAATTTCCCGCAAGCGTAGCAAGGCTTCTTTACCATTTTTAGCTAGTTCAGTCTGAACACCCAATGGTTCAAGAGCCCTTTTCACTTGGTTTCTTGCTACAGCCGAGTCATCTGCAATAAATACTATTCTTTCCCCTAAGTCTTTTTGCATCTCACCATCAGATATAATATCTTGGCTAACTTCTGTATTAACTGGGCAAATTTCGTTGAGAATTTTTTCAACATCAAGGATCTCAACCAATTCATTCTCGATTTCGGTTACTGCGGTAAGATATGAGTAACGACCTGCACCTGAGGGGGGTGGCATGATCTTTTCCCAATTCATGTTAACGATTCGCTCTACTGCACCCACCAAAAATCCCTGAACAGAGCGATTATATTCAGCAATTATAATGAAACAGTTATGAATATCTTCAATTGGGGGACCGCCCACGGCCAACGACATATCTATGACAGAAATAGTTTGTCCACGTATATGCGCAACTCCTCGTACGAAGGCATTAGATTTAGGCATACTCGTTAATGGCGGGCATTGGAGCACTTCACGCACTTTAAATACGTTAATGCCAAAACGTTGTCGACCCTTAAGCCTGAATAGCAACAACTCTAGGCGATTTTGCCCAACCAACTGCGTACGTTGGTTTACTGAGTCTAAAATACCTGCCATTTCAATCTCCTAACTTTAATAATGCTTAACGGAACGATACTTGCAGACGTTAATAAAGGAACAATAACTCTTGAAGAGGTGTCACAATTAACGCAAAATCTTTATACCCTTTTTCACATGATAAGCATAGTCGAAACATCATGAGTTTGTTAAAAAAAACCAAATCTGCAAGGTTTTTCTTCGCAATGGTCTACATTCTGCTCAGCGATGCGGTATATGCTCAAGATTACAATAATCAGGCACTGGAAGAAGCTGCTCGCTCTTTTATTTCCAACCTAGCAACTCAAAAGTCGGATTCTAACCTACAAGTTAGAGCGATACCGTTAGATGAGAGGCTGCCAACTCGTCAGTGTGAGACACCACTAGATATATCAACGAACGCGTCAGCCCCTTTTAATCGGCAGGTAACGGTACAACTGAAGTGCGACGATCTATCAGGGTGGACCCAGTATGTCCACATACGTATAGAGGAGCTGTTTCCCGTCATAGTCAGCACGGAAATGATTGCTAAAGGCGAGCTGCTAACAGAGCAACATTTGAGGCTTGAATACAGACCTAAACATTTTGTTAGAGCATCATACATTGATGACATCAATTTGCTCATAGGAAGTCGCAGCAAGCGTGTATTGCGAGAAGGTATGCCAGTTGGGATGCATCAAATTTGTATGGTTTGTAAAGGCGATATTGTTAGTATTTATGCAAAAACACGTACTTTAACGATAAAAACGCAAGGGATAGCATTACAAGACGGAAACATTGGCGAGCAAATTCAGGTTAAAAATCAAAAGTCTGGAAAAATTGTCTCAGGAAGAGTTAAAGATGTTGATTCTATTGAGGTGAATATCTAAAATTTTTGCTAAAGTTATAGTTATATCAGCCGATACTTAAAGCAAGATTCTTTATTTGGGTCACAATCATGGTAAATAATGTAAAAGGTCAGCCGCAATCAAACAGCGTGCTTAATAATATTAAGCAACAAAAAGCTGAGTTGCAAAGAAATGATGCAAATGCGAGTAGCGCACCTACAAAAGCGCCACAAAAAACAGCTTCTGATTCTGTAAGTTTGACGCCACAAGCACGTCAGCTTAAAAGTTTACAGGACAAAGCACAAGAAGCCCCCGCTTTCAACAGTGATAAAGTTGCGGAACTTAAAAAAGCAATCAGCGAAGGTAAGTATCAAATTGATGCTGAAAAGCTAGCCAAAAACATCGCTGCATTTGAGTTTGATATGTATGGATGATCATCTAGCCCTTTGTGTACACAAGCTAGAAAAACAGCTCACTCATTTAACAACTTTGACCCAGTTGTTAGATAGTGAGCTTGACCTTTTAGCAGCCAAAAAAGGCGATGGCCTAAAAGAACTTGCAAGAGAAAAACTCACCTTACTACACGCAATTCAAAGTTTGGATAAAGAGATTTCCAGTTTTGACAAAGCGCTATTTTCCCAACCAGAAGCACAAAATCTGACGTCTAACATCGAAGAGCTATTGATTAAGTGCAAGCAAAAAAATGATGTGAATGCTCAAGCAGCTCATCAAGCTAACTTAAGCGTCAGAGAGTTGAAAGAGATTTTGATAGGTGCGCCTTCATCAGTGACATATGGTCAAGACGGTGCTGTTGTATCCCACAACAACGAATTAGTTAAAAACCTTAAAGCTTAACTGCTCTACTTTATATCTAAGACAGAGCAGTGAATTCCAGTATTTTGTAAATTATTAGTAATATGTAACCCGCTTAATCTTTCTAGGTTTTGCTTGGGTAATATAGAGGTCATGAACACGCTTCATATCTAGCTCCAATTCAGTTACATAGGTATCACCTGCAGTATAGCTTTTCACAACCTTTGCACCTCGTATTACACCATTTACTTGGCTTTGTAGGCCATCATTTTTAGCAATAGCACCTTTGACCGTCATACTCGATGATATGTTCTGGCCATAAACTTGCTCGGTTAACTCTCTATATGCTTCTAGCTTTGAGACCTTCAGCGCCATGAGCATTTTCTGGGCTTTGTTTGTGCCAGGCTGAGCACTCAGAGGCGCATAACCAATAGCCTTTAAAACGGGATAGCTATCCGGTAAAACATATTCGTATTCAATGTGCTTATCAAATATGCTGCTGCATCCAGTCAAAGAGCCCAAAAGCAATGCTATACTTACAAGGCTTGTGATTTTGATCTGCCTGTTGATATTCATGATTGTTCACCTCAAAAAATTACTAGCGTTTTTCATGCACATTTCTTGCCATAAATTGTGGTACATGACTTGCTTCTAAATAGGTATGATATTTTTTAAGGTGCTAATTATGATTAAGGCGATCACTTTACTGATACTCATATGCGTGAGTACTGTTGTAAAAGCAGAGTGGTACGAGGTTGTAGGCTACGCAAGTACACAAGGTCGAGATGTCGCGCAAGCCAGACAAGCAGCTGTAAAAGACGCTATAACTCAGGCGCTTATATTTTCTGGTGCGACGGTGAGTAGCGTGCAAAGTGTTGCAGATGGGATTCTCAGCCAAGATGAGATTAAAATTAAATCTCATGGTGAAATACAACAAGTTAATATGGTAAGTGAAAGTAAAGAAGGCGATCAGTATAGTGTCACCCTGCATCTTGATATTTACGCTACCAAAGGTCAATGCCTAGAGCAGCAGTTTAATAAGCAAATCGCTATTACACAGAGCCAACTAATACAACCTCACCAAGCCCGCTTAGGTCAAATATTTGACATAGCAAAAGCTGCCTCTCAGCGCTTGTTTAACACACTAAATGAACGCACTAACGCCGTTAAGCCCATCCCCTACCTTAATAGTGCAATCAACGTTAAAGAGTACTTTTCTCAGCAATTTGATTATAACCATGCACTCATAGAAACCATTGCGATGAACAGCAATAGCCAATATGTTTTACTCAGTCAGATCACTGACATTGCGGACATTGATAAACTCAACAATGACTATGCATTTTGGCAAAGCGATGAATATGCACGTAGCTTCAAAATAGATTTTGCGCTTTATGATGCCATGACCTATGAAAAAGTATGGCAACAACATTATGCTACCCAAGGTGTATGGCCGTTTGAAAAAACAAAGCTGGTTGATGTTTACAGTGACCGATTCTGGAACTCTCATTATGGACAAGAGATCCAAGAGGTGTTCAACAAAGTAAGTCAAGATTTGAATACCGCAGTATCCTGTATTCCTACAAAAGGGAAGATTCTTTATCTAGACGCCGAGCAAATTGTTATCAATCTTGGTAGAGTGCATGGATTAGAGCCAGGCACCACCCTTTCAATAATGCACCAAAGCAATATTATTACCAGTCGGGGCTCGGTAGTAAACTCTACGGTGCAAACCATAGAGCAAGTAAAAGTGATCAATGTTAATATGCAAAGTGCTACCGCTGTTAACCTAAATACACGCCCTTTAAGCAATATCCAACTCAATGATATTGTTCAGATAAAAATTAAAAATGAAAATAACTTTGCACTGGATGAGTAACGCAAAACACTCATCGCTCGATTACGACAGACTTAAGTCTGCCGTAATTGAGCTTTATAATACTCAATCAAGCTCTTCTCGCCTCACAGCTAAAGCAACCAGCGTTAGCATTGTGCAGCTGAACATACTCAACTTCTGTGTGGTTAAATAACTCTGATAGCGCCTTCCTTACAGAGGCGCCTTGTGCTGCAGTGGCGCTAAGCATATAGCCATTATTGCTATATGCTCGTAAAGATATCAGCCGAGTATCTAGCACCTCAGGAATTTCGTTTATCCCCAAGTTTGCAGGCTTTGCATCTTCAATAATGAAGATTGGCCCTGATGCACGATAGGGAGAGCTTACGTTATGGTGCCAATAGTGAGTCAATAATACCCTTTCCCCCACTTTAGCCTCGCGAAGGGACACTCTGCATGGGTAGCCAAAGTTCGCATCCGCTGTTATCCAATTCTCTTCGTGCTCTTGCGATGCCGAGTGTAAAGATAAGTCAAGGTTTAAAGGTTTGATAATAAAGTCGTTTGTCATCGTCATATCTCCATATCGAAAAGGACAGTATAAAGCGACTACTAAATAGCACTTGCCATTTCTAGAACTGACTCTGATTTGCAGATTGGTATAGGTGGAGAGTTTTGGAGTATCTGGCGGCCCCTACAGGAATCGAACCTGTAACTATCCCTTAGGAGGGGACTGTTATATCCATTTAACTAAGGGGCCAAAGGCGTTTTGAGTATAGCCTTTCGCCCCGTTTCATTTCAAGACTTTTTTATAAAAGTCAGCAACTTGAGCATTACCTAACGTCAGACAATGCAAGATCGTCGCTATGCAAAACATAGCTAGGAACTAGCTTACGAGTACTCGCTACGACCTGTTTAGAGTCGATATCTGTCACTCTTGCATTAACCTCTACCCCTGAGCTTCGGTATATCATAGTTCCCGATAGCACATGGCTTGCAACTCTTTTGTTGGTCAGCGCTTTCACATCTCTGGAAAAAGACAAATCACCTTTTTGGGTAACTGACACCGAGTTGGTTGTTTTAAAGTCAACAACACCATAGCCGAACTTTTGTAATTGATGGATAAATGTTTCCGCAATTTGATTACCCAGCTGATTAGTTGTGCGCAGCGTGTTATCAAAGTCGACAAAAGACGTAACAGCAATATTGATATCCTGATCAGAGTTCATTGTATCAACAAGTTCAAGCGCCATTTGTTCAACATAATTAGCTAACTGCAAATTGTGTACGATCGGACTGTAATGACGGGAGTACTGCACATTACCCAGTTCATCATCTTGTTTTTGACGCTGAGCTTCATCGTAAAGAACATCAATTTGACTAGTTGGTGCCTTAGGCTCTATCACTGCGACCTGATTAACACTCATTAACTGGCAACCACTGAGCACTGTGAGTGTCATCGCCAATAAATAATATTGCTGCTTCATGTTACACCTCAATTACTAGCCTTTTTCATTAAAATGCCGTCTGTTCGGTAACTATTGCCGAGAGCATCCACTACCGACTGAGGTATAAACCCCTGCGCAGAGCCAACAACCGCTTTGCTATTAATACCTACAATACGGGCGTTAACCAATACACCACCTTGGTGATTAACTAAGGTGCCTGCTAGCACATACTCAAAGTTTTGAGTTTCATTTAGCTCTAAGTAATCTCGGCTAAATACAAAGTCTCCCTGCGGCGTTACCCGCATGTAATCTGTCGTCTTGAAATCAACCACAGACACACCAAACTTATGCAGTTCATGCATGAAGCTTTCTGATAACTGATTGCCTAATAATGTCGCTTGAGCATAATCATCATCAAGATACACAAAACTTGATACAGCTAGAGGTGTTTTTGCGTTAACGTACTGCAGATTCTCAACCAAGTCTTGCATTATCCCTCGTACATAATGATTTATGTTCTTACGACTGATACTGGCTCTTTGACTCATAATGTTTGGCACTGCATTACGTGACTGAAACGCATCTTTAGACGTATTAGGAGCCATCACATCGCGTTGTGCGCTGCTACCTCCAACTTGTTGGCTCTTAGCACTCAAACTGTCCAACATATTTGCACAGCCAACACTCAATGGTAAAAGCAAAATATACAAATAATTCTTCATTGTATGTTCCTCATTAATATTCTGTGCGGTAAAGCAACCCATCGCGTTGCAGTACTTTTTCATCCGACCACATTACATTCACTGGAATTTCTGTTGTCGCTGCCGACACAACACGTCCAGTTCGCATATCTATCAGTCGAGCATTGACTATGTAAGCATGCTGCTGTTGGGTCAGACTGCCGGCAATCACAAAGTCAATATTCTGGCGCTCACGTAGGTTGTCAATACGACGACTCAGCATGCTGTCAGCGGTATCTAGTAATGTTAGTTCGTTCTCTAGGCGGTGCTCTACAGTGTGATAGCCTAGCTGCGTAAATTGTGTCAGCAGGCTTTCTTGGATCTGCTGGCTAAGCCCGGAAGCTTGTTGATCTGCAAGAGTTTCACCTAGGCCATCCGCTTTAAAAAAACTCATTACAGCTATACGCGCATTGCGTTTACGCACACCAGTAATGTTGCTTAACTGAATGCTCAAGTCGCTCACATATTGATGCACGGTATAAGGTGCCATTGTTTTTTCGGGTGTTACATAAAGGGGGTGTCGCTTTCTCACGTCTTCAACGTTTTGACAGCCAACTAGGCCAACACATAACAATAATAGGACTAAACGCATTATCATCTAACCTAAACAAAGAATTCTGGTTAGTTAAATGCAAAAAGTATACCTAAATACTATCTAGAGCCGAGTTTTTGCTGATTGCTCATCAAAAAAACTAACTATGCAGTTAATAGATTTAGCCTTAAGGTTTGTACATGTATCTAAAGCTTGTTGTTTATCTGCATACCCACCCGCTTTTAAACGATAAAATGTTACGTTATTGACCTGAGCGGTTTCAATGTTTAAATTTTGACCTAAGGTTTTTGGTAACTTGGCTTTGAGATCTGGGATCAAGTTATCAAGTCGGCTTTTTTGCGTAACCGAGCTTAGCTGTAGCGCATATTTTAAGGTTGGTGTTTTTGCGCTTAAATCTGTTGAAGTAACAGTATTTTTCTCAATCGGCGCTAGCTGCAAACTGCTCGACTGAGAAGGCAGTACAGGCAAATTAATACCTTCCTTCTTTTCTGATGATTGCTGCTTTGTTGAACTTTCCATTACTTTGGTGTCACTGTAAGCATACCTATTTTGCTCAGACTCTTGCGCTACTTGGCGTTTAACTAATCCATCTAATTGGGCGATCAGTAAGCTGAGATCTTTTTCTATTTTCAGCAGCCTCTCTACCCCCCCTTTTGCTTCTTGCCACTGCTGTGCAGCTTGTTGTAATTGCTCAAGTTCTGACTTAGTAATAGTTGCTACATCTTCATTGTGTGACTTAGTGGTAGCGCAGCCATTTAGCATAACAAGCGTAGCCAAAGTTAACACCCATTGCTTTTTAAAAAACGATATTTATACATTTTCTATTCCATTTTAATCAGTATCTTATAAGCGCTTGTTTTACTTCACACTTAAGCTCTCGTTGCTTTACTAATTCACACACCGTGTTGACGACTTTAGAGGGCTGCGCAGAGTAACTCGCAGCCAGTATGTATTTATCACTATTCGATTCTTTAAAATAAAAAGGGCTATATCCTGGCATACTCTTTAAACGCTTATTGATCAAAACAAAGTATGTTTTTAATATTGATAAGGATGAAAACTCGCCAAGGCTGGCAAATGAGCCATTAAATTTATCTTTCTCTTTTAAAGACAGATCAACACCAGATAATACGCTTCCCTCGTTTGGCAACTCCACCATTACCTCTTGTGTAACTTTAAGGTTTTTTTGTTCCAGCTGCTTTTCCTCAACTTGCGCCACATATTGCCCTGGCTTTAAGCCAGTGAATAAATAATATCCATCAAATGCAGATTCTGTCTGTGCTACCAGTTTACCGTCTGCATCTAGCAGATTCACTTTGGTATACGGCAAAACTTTGCCTCTTTGAGCATAGAGACTACCTTCTACCTCACTGGCATTCACTAAAGGAAAGTCAACATACTCCACAAAGCCAGCTCGGGGGGTAATTGATACACCAGCATCTCTGGGAACGAAAAATGGGTCATTGATACTTTGCTCATCAAGCTCAATATCTGTTTTTCTATTTGCCAGCATGCCTGTCAATTCAGCGATCCCTTGAGTATTAGTCAAGCCATGGCGGTGCGCTTGAACCGCTTTAACTCTTAAATTTTCGACCA
This sequence comes from Pseudoalteromonas sp. S16_S37, assembly GCF_014694405.1. Lineage (GTDB taxonomy): Bacteria > Pseudomonadota > Gammaproteobacteria > Enterobacterales > Alteromonadaceae > Pseudoalteromonas. The sequence goes on along the minus strand of NZ_JAAUWV010000023.1, from coordinate 55,405 downwards.
ACGCCTCTCCCTCATCGAGTCGGCCATTGTTGTTATGATCCAAGAATACGCGAACAAGAGTACTGCCACTTTGCGTTAAACTACGTCGAGACGTAAAATAACTATTGTCCATAACATTGTATCCAATACTAAAACGCCCAAAGAACCCAAGCTGCCAATGATCATCACTATTGTAAGACATTGAAGTATTCACACTGAAGTCATCTGTTTGCCAACCCAAGGTTAACTTAGTGGTATCTAAGTCGTTATCTAGTGAGCTTGTGTAGGTGAACTGCGCTTGAAGGTCAGCCAATAAATTTGTGTAAAATTCGGCTGAGTAACTTGTTATGTCTCTTTCTGGCTTAAGCGTATAATTCACAGATAAGCGGCTATACACCTTCCCAAACCTTGCCTGCATCTGAGCACTACCTAAGCTTGTGTGTCTACCATCTGACAACTGATTCCAGCTAAGTTGATTACCCAACGCGTATCTATCGAACATATAGTTAAGCGAATTGGTAAAGGTTTTTGTGCTTGTTTGGTTTTGCTGTTGAGTATAAGAAAGCGTATTTCGATAATTTAGCCTTCCATAGTCACGGGACGTAATGTTGCCGGAAAGCTCCAAGCCTAAGTTAGCTTGAGTAGTGGTATTTTTATCAACAAAGTTCGCGGAAGTGCTTTTTGTTAAGCGTTTATAATGTAAGCGCATGGCTTGGTGCAATAGCTTGGCGCGTGTCACAAGCTCTAACCTAGATTGCGAAAAATCATCTCGCTCGTAGCTGACGTTAACCAAGAATCTATTCGCTAAGGTCATATTACTGCCAACCGATATAGTGTTTTTAGGGCCCTCAGCTATCCCTTCTCGCACTGAAGTTGCACCGTAGAGCGACAGAGTGTCTGATAGCCCTTGTTCATAACGCGTTGACAGTAACCAGCCCAATGAACCTATTTGATACTGCTTATCATCAAACACTCTATGCCCTTGTTGAGTAATAGAAACCTCATATACTCCCTGCCCCGACTCGAGCGCACTACCGTCTATGAAATATTGCTGCGTGCGTTTTTCAACCTGACCTTGTGGTCCATACAAAATAATTTCAAATTCATTTAAGCCAACAAGCAAATTAATATTTTCAAACAAATAGCGGCCATCACTACTATCAAATTTTTGCTCAACCAGTACACCATTTTGATATAACTCTACGTCCCAACCATTTTGTACTTCTCCTGTGATTGAAATACGATTTTGGTCAAGCAATGTATCCAGTGGTGCGTTAGATAGTTTTATTCCCCTTGCGAGCTGATTCTGATGAAGTCCCCCTACTCGTGTTGCAATCACATCACCGATTTTAAACTCAGAGGCTTGTAGCGCGCCAAATAGCTGTGCTTGTTCATCATCTCTACTAAAGGTGAGTCGAGATTGATTAAGCAAATTCCCTTGTTGCCCTGAAAAGAAATATTCGCTGCGCATGTACGCAAAGTCGTGAGCACCTAATACGGAGTAATTCACACCTTCTCGAAGGTCACTCTTTTGATAGCCTAACTGCACATCCATCAACGGCGAGGATAGCAATCGATAAGGACTAGCCTTCCATGGTTTGGTAGCGTATTTATTGGCAACTAACTGCTTTTTAGAGCGCCTTGCGCGGTCAAGCTTTGCTTCTATTGGAAGAACATGTTTAGAACTCACCGTAACATCTTGCGCACCATAATCAGCTGATAAGTCAAGATCAAACCAAGCGGCTAAAACAGCCATATCTATATAGATATCATCTTGATCTTTATATAACTCTTGCGCTTTTATTGTTACAGTTTGCTCTGCTATCTTTGCGGTTAGGGAATTCTCATCAAAGGTAAATTTGTTATCCGCATCAATGAACCAACCTTCATATCCACGTGCACTGCGTTGGATAGCGAAATCAAGACTGTCAAAAAAGCCATTCAGCTCCAGCCAAGCACCAGATTTGCTTTTTATTGCAATGACTTCGCCTAAGTAGTTACTGTCTAAATAAAGAGATAAAAATAACATCTCACCTTCAGGAATACTGTGAGATGTACTTTGTAGCGATGGGGCTAGCTGAGACTCAACCAGTTTATCATCGAGTCTTTTCAATACCTCTAAAATGGCAGCATAGTCGTTGGCAGCTTTAACACTAGATACAAATGCACAAGCTGCAAGTAACAATCCCTTTAAGTTTACTCGCACGTTTGCTACCTAACTCAAAGGCTAAATGGAACCGAATATTGAGCAAAGGTATGATCTGCATACTCCTGCTGACCAATATAGTTCACCTTAATTGACCCTTTTTGGTTGAACTTGAACCCGTCAATCGCCCTCAACTCAACCGTCGCATTTTGTAGTTCAGCATAGATGCTAGTGTGTGGTTGTACTGCAATCCGTTGAGGTGTATCACTGTTTTGAGGGGTAAACCACACTTCGAATTGACCAAAACTGCTATAGTTGCCTGACTTTTCTACACTCACTTTTAGTAAATATCAGGATCATACTAAATTATTGATTGAACAGCTGACACGCTTCATTAAGTTGGTGCATAACAAAGCAAACCTTAGTGGCATCATCATCCGTCTTAAAAGGCCCTGCTAAAACAACATAAAAATCACTATGATTTTTACTTTGGGGCACGACTTTATAAGACATCACCGCGCTCAACTGTGGGTACTGATTGGTAAAGCTTTTGAGATAACGCTCGGCAGGTGCCTTTTGCAAAAATGTACGAAGTTTAACAAAGACTTGGTTTTGCATATCCAGTACAGTTTGTTGCGGCTGAGCTTTGTGAGTGACTCTTTGTACATCACTACGCAGTTGCTCTGGGGGAGCTTCCAGATCTGCTTGTGACGCCACCAACTGTAAAAGCAAGGTGAGGTCCTGCTCCATTTCTTTTAACCTCTCCATACTTTGCTTGTTCTCTTCCCATTGAGATATATAAGGCTCTAAGTCTGAGCGATATATTGGCTGTTGTGTGTTGTGAGGGGTTTCACCTAATAAAGCACACGCAGGCATTAAAACAACAAAGAAAAGAACAATCATATTTTTCGCTAACATCGCACTCATTTCCGTCAATCGACTCGACTCCTTTACGACTTGTAGCAAAAAAAGTGCCATAGAAGGCACTTTTTTATAATTTTATTGCTGTAAATTCCTTAAAGAAGAGATTTTATGTGGGCCTTTAAAGGCTCTGAAAATTCAGCTCTTCTTAGTGCGTACTCAACATTGGCTTGCAGATATCCAAGCTTGCTACCGCAGTCATGGCTTTTGCCTTTTATTGCATAAGCTTGTACTTTTTCTTGTTCCATCAACATTGCTATTGCATCAGTGAGCTGAATTTCTCCACCCGCACCTAACGGCGTTTTCGCAAGTAACGGCCAAATTTCTTTACTAAGCACATAGCGCCCAACAACAGCTAAATCTGAAGGTGCTTCATCAACTGCTGGTTTCTCAACCAAGGTATTCAGATCTGCACTTTCACCTGGTTTAAGCTTTACGTCACCAATATCTGCAATACCAAACTTATCAACGTCTTCATGTGCAACTGGCTCTACCATGATCTGGCTCTGTCCATGCTCTTTAAATCGCTGGATCATTTGCGCTAAGTTATCTTTTGATAAGTCGCTAGCCACTTCATCAATAAGTACATCGGGTAACATAACAACAAAAGGCGCATCACCAATAATTGGGCCTGCACAGTTAATGGCATGCCCGAGCCCCTTTGCTTCACCTTGACGCACATGAATGATGGTTACATCTTTTGGACAAATAGATTGTACCTCTTCGAGGAGCTGACGCTTAACACGTTTTTCTAGGGTTGCTTCCAGTTCAAAACTGGTATCAAAGTGGTTTTCAATCGAGTTTTTACTTGAATGAGTAACCAATACTATTTCCTTTACACCGGCCGCAACTGCCTCGTTCACCACGTACTGGATAAGCGGTTTATCAACGATGGGTAACATTTCTTTTGGAATAGCTTTTGTTGCAGGCAACATACGAGTGCCTAAACCGGCAACTGGAATCACGGCTTTCATTTTATCTCCTAAATGGCCACGGGTGCTTTAATATGTGGATGTGCTTGATATCCCTCAAGCTTAAAGTCTTCATAAGTAAAAGAAAAAATATCCTTTACATCAGGGTTTATCGTCATTGTTGGTTTAGCAAACGGCGTACGCGATAATTGTTCATCTACCTGCTCTAGATGGTTCAAATACAAGTGTGCATCGCCAAATGTATGGATAAAGTCACCAGGTTCTAAATCACATACTTGCGCAACCATCATCGTTAACAACGCATAACTGGCAATATTAAATGGCACACCTAAGAAAATATCGCCACTTCGTTGATAAAGCTGACACGATAACTTGCCATCTAAAACATAAAACTGAAACAAAGTATGGCAAGGTGGTAGCGCTTGTTTTCCCATTGCTGCATTTTCTTTTGGGGAGTACTGCGTGTCAGGGAGCAAAGCAGGGTTCCAAGCACTGACAATTAAACGACGCGAGTCTGGGTTGGTTTTGATCTGTTCAATCAACTCTTTAATCTGGTCGACTACAACGCCGTTTTCTCCAGTCCAAGAGCGCCATTGTTTACCATATACAGGCCCTAACTCACCGTCGTCAGTTGCCCACTCGTCCCAAATTTTTACACCATTTTCTTTAAGATAAGCAATATTGGTCTCACCTTTAAGAAACCACAACAGTTCATGAATAATGGAACGTAGGTGGCACTTTTTAGTGGTCACCAAGGGGAATCCTTCTTGTAGGTTAAAACGCATTTGGTAACCAAATACGCTCAGTGTTCCTGTGCCTGTTCGGTCTTCTTTTTTGGTGCCATGCTCTTTTACATAGCGCATTAAATCTAAATATTGTTTCATAACGGCAATCTTACTTACTTTTAATTTGTTCTAAAACAGGCTGTGTGTTGTATGCCCAGATCATCAGAGCAGCGCCCGCTATTACCATAGGTAAAGACAAAATTTGCCCTTGAGAAATTATGCCGCCATACAAACCGATGTGTGCATCTGGCTCTCTGAAATATTCAATCGCAAAACGAAAAACACCGTACCCGAGCAAAAATAACCCTGAAATACTGCCTGCAGGCCTTGGTTTTTTAGCAAACAGAACTAACATCACAAAAAGAACTAGACCCTCAAAAAAAGCCTCGTAAAGTTGTGATGGATGTCTAGGTAATGGTCCGCCCGTAGGAAAAACAAATGCCCAAGGCACATCGGTCGTTCGACCCCATAGCTCACCATTTATAAAGTTGCCGATTCGACCTGCCATCAAACCTACGGGTACCAGTGGCACCACGAAGTCTCCCACCGATACAATCGATTTTTTACTACGCAGGGCAAATACCACTATCGCAGTGATCACACCCAATGCACCTCCGTGGAAAGACATACCACCTTGGTCAATTCTAAATAAGTACATGGGGTTTTCTACAAAATAAGAGAATTGATAAAACAAAACATAACCGATTCTGCCGCCAAGTATCACACCCAACATGCTATAAAAAAGCAAGTCACTTACTTGCTCCTTAGTCCAATTAGAATTAGGTTTTTCTGCTTGCCTATTTGCCATCCACATTGCAAACAAAAAACCAATTAGATACATCACGCCGTACCAACGCACGCTTAATGGCCCGATAGAAAAAATTACTGGGTCAATCTGTGGAAATTGCAAAGCCATCGCTTTCCCTTAACTAATTATCATATGAGTGGCGATGACAAAGAGCAACGCCGCGAAAATTTTCTTTATTGTTGAAACTGGTAAAAATTGAGTCGACCTCGCCCCGATTGGTGCCATAAACCAAGAAGTTAACACAATACCAAACAATGCCGGCAAATAAATAAATCCTGCAAACCCTTGTGCAAAGGTATAATGGGCAATGCCGGAGGTAATATAACCTAATGAACCAAACAAGGCGATGACAATGCCACTGGCAGACGCACAGCCAATTGCTTTTCTGATATCTAACGAAAAGTAGCTCAGCAATGGTACTATTAACGCACCACCTCCAATACCTATCATTGCTGATAAGCCACCCATTAGCGTTGTTATCAAAGAAAGAATTGGTCCACTTGGCAACGCGCGTTGAGACACCGTCTTTTTAGAGCTACTATATAGCATTCTTGTCGCTATCAGTACGACGCTGACCGCAAAAATACCTCTGATAATTGGCTCGGGTAACAATGCCGCTAGAAAACCACTGACTAATGCACCAATAGCAACCCCACCCATTATAAATGGCGCGATGTTCCACGGCACATTACCGTTTCTGTGGTGCGCTAAAGCAGATGAGGTTGAAGTAAATAATATCGATGCTAAAGAAGTGGCAATGGCTACTAATACGATTTGTGACTCTGGCACAATATCAAAATATCTCAAAATAGTGGATAAAATCGGTACTATAACCAGACCACCACCTATGCCTAGCAATCCTGCTAAAAACCCAACAACGCTTCCAAGTAATGCACAACTGACTATCAGCAAGATGGCGTCGCTCATAAATCAATATCTCTTATTATTTTAAGCGCGTAATGGTAACGCATAATGTGCTACGGTGCATCTTTGTAGTTCAGGTTAGTTGGATTGATAGAACAGTTCGCTGAAATTATGTTCGATCATAAAGTTTCGTAGTAAACGATGGATTTGTTTTGCCGATGATTGCGCCAAACATTCTCGCAGCAATATTTCCATATCACTGACATTTAATCGCCTAAGTACCCATTTTACTTTACTTAATGAGGATATATTCATACTGAGCCTGCGATAGCCCATAGCAATCAGCAAAATGGCCCCCTCAGGCTCCCCACCTAACTCGCCACATAAACTAAACGGCAGTTCAAAATCTTGGCAGCTTTTTGCAATGCTGTTAAGTACTCGAAGTACACTGGGATGATATGGGTCAAATAAATCTGCTACCTGAGCATTATTTCTATCAACGGCTAAAAGATATTGGGTTAAGTCGTTGCTACCAACAGAGCAAAAGTCGACTTTTTTTGACCACTCAGGCAACAAAAAAACACTCGAGGGTACTTCTAACATAACCCCAACCTCTGGTTTATCAATTAACAGAAACTGGTCAGCCCACTCCTCCTGTAGTTCAAAGTAAGCTTGTTCAAGTAAAGCCAACGCTTCATCTACCTCTTCGGTATGACTAACCATAGGCAACATAATACGCAAATTACCCAATCCGGTATTGGCTTTGATCATCGCTTTAAGTTGGTCTAAGAAAAGTTCTGGATGATCTAAAGATACGCGAATACCACGCCAACCTAAAAATGGGTTTTCTTCTTTTATATCAAAGTAATCTAAAACTTTATCACCACCGATGTCTAAAGTTCGCATGACCACAGGTTCTGGGTGATAGCGAGTTAATACTTCTCGATACCATTGCTCTTGCTCACTTTGCGATGGAAACCGCCCTTTTTGCATAAACCATGCTTCGGTACGATAAAGGCCTACGCCATCACAATATTTTGCGGTGAGAGATTCCGTACTTAAATCTAGGCCTGCATTTAACAGTAAACTGATACGTTCGCCATCTAAAGTAACAGGCGGTAATGCATGCTCAGCTTCGAACTTATCATGCAACAAGCTTTCTTGCCTGCGCATTTGCTCATATTCGTGTCTAAGCGCAGCTGACGGAGAAATATAGACTCGACCCGCATAGCCGTCCAAAATAACCTCTTTGCCTTCAAGCTGTAATAGCGGAATATCTTCTATACCCCAGATTGCAGGGATCCCCATTGCACGGGTTAAAATTGATGCATGAGAGTTTGCAGCTCCCTGCACACTTACCAACCCTTTGAGCTTATCTTTGGGAACTTCAGCTAACATCGTAGGTGTAAGTGTGTGTGTTACTAAAATGGTGTTATCTGGGTATGATTTTGTCGCATGCTCTGTACTGACTAAGTGGTGTAATACCCGCAAGCCAATGTCTTTCACATCAACTGCACGCTCCTTGATATAAGGGTCCTTCATTGCGTCAAATTGAATAACAAGACTCTCAATAACATGCTTTAAAGCACTTTTAGCGTTCCAACCCAGCTTTAACTGAGCATCAACTTGCTGGCCTAAACTTTGTGCATCAAGTAGCTGTTGGTATACCTCAAACACCGCCAGTGCTTCTTTGGGGATATTATCACTGAGGGTATTCGCTAAAATATGAAACTCTTGGCGCGTTGCTGCAACAGCCTGCAAAAACAATTGCCTTTGCTGCTCTACATGCTCAGACTTTTGCGATTCAATGCTTTCAAAGCCTAATTTAGGAAGCACCACAAAGGCACTCCCTATGGCTATGCCTGGCGCTCCAGAGACGCCTTTTAATACCGACGTGCGATGGGTACTTGCCTCTTGTGTTAATACACTTTGAATTTCAGCGTGGGCGAGCTGTGATGCCAATTGGGCCGACAAAGTAATTAAAAATGATTCTTCATCATGGCTAAACACGCGTGCCATTTTTTGTTGTACAACGATAACGCCCAATACTTTGCGCTGATGTACTACGGGCACAGACAAGAACGCATTGTAGCCTTCTTCGTTGACTTCGGGAGATAACTTAAAACGCGGGTGAGACTGCGCATGTGCAATGTTAATGGGTTCTTCTCGTTGGGCAACTAGCCCAACCAACCCCTCGGTAAAACCGATTCTAAAGTGACCTATGGCATCTGGATTTAAGCCATCACTGGCCATAAGTACAAAGTTATCTTGGCTATAATCGGCAAAATAAATGGAGCAACATTCTGTATTCATGGCCTGTTTGACCAAAGTCACAAATTGAGTCAGTGCATCTTCAAGATTTGCTTGTTGTGAAACCGACTCAACAATTGACCGCAACGTTGCTAACACTATCCACTCCTTTACCGGCGATGCCGCCAATTAGCTGTTTCTTTTGCTTGAGGCTCTTTTCGATTAAAAGGCATAGCAAATGGCGCAAACTCTTTCATTACTCGCCTATACACGTCCCTTTTAAAAGATACCACTTGACGCACCGGATACCAGTAACTCACCCATCGCCAATCATCAAACTCAGGATGGTGAGTATGAAGTAAATCCACATCCTCATCTTTACATCTGAGTTTTAGTAAAAACCATTTCTGTTTTTGGCCAATACACACCGGACTGGAATCTCTTCTGATCAAGCGCTTTGGTAACTTATAGCGCAGCCAGTGTTTAGAGCTTGCGACTATCTCTACATCTTCGGGCTTTAGCCCAACTTCTTCATGTAGCTCTCGATACATGGTTTGTTCAGGAGTCTCACCTTCATCAACGCCACCTTGCGGGAACTGCCAAGAATGTTGTCCAAAACGCCGAGCCCAAAATACCTGACCTTGATTATTACAGATCACAATTCCGACATTGGCACGAAAACCTTCGGCATCAATCACCTTAGTGCCTCTTTTATAAGTCGATTTTTAATGATTGTTCCACAACTTCTAAGCCACAGCAAATATTATTCCTGCTTTTACGCAAGTTACACACAGCTTGTGCATAAAATTTTATAACTACGATTAAATTACAAACAAATCCACAATTAACTTATTTATACAGTACTTTCTCCACAGAAACTGTGGATAATTATGTTTATATTGTTGTATTTATCCAAAGCCTGTAAGTTTTAACAGGTGCCTCACACTAATGACAACAAAAAAATCTTATACTTTTCATTATGATACAAAATAACACTGGATATACATGCGGGGATTATTTAAACAAATACAAAGTCGTGCAAAATTCAACCATTTGAATTCAAGTCATTTCTTTCTTGAGTTCACTTTCGTTACAATAGAAGCATTGTCATCTTGTAAAACAGTTGTGCTATGAATAAACCACTCCCTCCTAAGTCTATCTCAGAGCTGATGCAACGAGTTGAAAGTATTGCAGGGTTAACTTTAGGTGAACTCGCTCAGCGCTACCAATTTAAAAGCCCAGAGCATTTGTTGCGTGAAAAGGGTTGGCCCGGTCAGTTACTTGAGTGTGTGCTTGGAGCAAGCGCAGGGTCAAAACCGGTGCCCGACTTTGAACATTTGGGTATTGAACTCAAGTCACTGCCAATTGATTATCAGGGTAAACCGCTCGAAACAACGTACGTATCGGTTGTTCCTCTGACCAATTTAACTGGTGCAAAATGGGAAAACAGCACCGTTAAGAAAAAACTTAATCACGTCTTATGGCTACCTGTCCTTGCTGAGCGAGATATTCAGCCAGTCGAACGTACTATCGGTTGCGGTTTTTTGTGGCAACCTAATGCTCAACAAGAAGCTTTATTGAAAAGAGATTGGGAAGAACAAATTGAACTCATCGCTCTTGGCCGCGTTGATGAAATTTCAGGGCACCTTGGCCAGGTGATGCAAATCCGCCCCAAAGCCGCCAATAGCCGAGTGACGACCGATGCCATCGGCCCAAACGGCAAACTGATTAAGACGCTACCAAGGGGCTTTTATTTAAAAACCAGTTTTACACATAGTATTTTACTGCAAGAATTCAGCGCTTAGTAATAACATAAACCATTAGACAAAAGAATACCGCTATGTACTAACACAGCGGTATTTCTATCGATTCAAACTGTCCGTTTATTATTACTGACCTTTGATCTCTGAACGACCTTTATAAACTGCTTTTTCACCTAGCGCTTCTTCGATACGAAGAAGTTGGTTGTATTTAGCAACACGGTCTGAACGACATAGAGAACCTGTCTTAATTTGACCTGCCGCTGTACCAACAGCTAAATCTGCAATTGTCGCATCTTCAGTTTCACCCGAACGGTGAGAAATAACAGCTGTGAAGCCTGCATCTTGCGCCATCTTAATCGCATCTAAAGTTTCAGACAGAGAACCGATTTGGTTGAATTTGATTAAGATCGAGTTACCAATGTTTTCATCGATACCGCGCTTTAAGATTTTCGTGTTTGTTACGAATAAATCGTCACCCACAAGCTGTACTTTATCGCCAATCTTATCAGTTAGCACTTTCCAGCCAGCCCAATCACTTTCATCTAAACCATCTTCAATTGAAACGATAGGGTAACGGTTAGCAAGGTCCGCTAGGAAGTCAGCAAAACCTGCAGAATCAAATGCTTTGCCTTCACCTTTGAGGTCATATTTACCATCAACGTAGAACTCAGATGCCGCACAGTCTAGTGCTAGCGTGATGTCTTTGTTTAGCTCATAACCTGCATCCGAAACTGCTAGTGCGATAACTTCGAGTGCTTCTTCGTTAGACTTAAGATCTGGCGCAAAACCACCTTCATCACCAACAGCTGTGTTCAAGCCACGTGCATTTAACACTTTTTTCAAGCTGTGGAAGATTTCAGCACCCATGCGCAATGCTTCACGGAAGCTCTTTGCGCCTACTGGCTGGATCATGAACTCTTGAATGTCAACGTTGTTATCAGCATGCTCACCACCGTTGATGATATTCATCATAGGAACAGGCATTGAGTATTGGCCAGAAGTACCATTGATATCAGCAATATGCTCATATAGAGCCACGCCTTTTTCTTGTGCAGCTGCTTTAGCAGTTGCAAGAGATACAGCTAGAATTGCGTTTGCACCTAGTTTTTCTTTGTTCTCAGTGCCATCTAAATCGATCATGATTTGGTCAATGTTGCGCTGCTCAAGTGCATCTTTACCTTCAAGTGCTTGTGCAATATCAACATTGATATAGTTAACTGCGGTAAGTACACCTTTACCTAAATAACGAGACTTGTCACCATCACGTAGTTCTAATGCTTCACGAGTACCCGTTGATGCACCCGATGGTGCACATGCACGGCCCCATGCGCCTGAAGCTAAGTGAACATCTGCTTCAACCGTCGGGTTACCACGTGAGTCCATAACTTCACGGCCAATCACTTTTACGATTTTTGACATCTTGATTCCTCTTATTCCCAAAGTGGTGAGTGTAATGTTTATATACTTATAAATAAGCACTGGTTTTCATTTAAACGCTAAATGCAAAGCACTACTTATTGTTATAAAAAAGCCGCGCATAAGCACGGCTTTTCTCAATCATTTATGATTCAGCTTTTTGGTGAGTGTAAGCTGCCGCTACAAAGCCTTCGAATAATGGGTGTCCATCACGAGGTGTAGAGGTAAACTCAGGGTGGAACTGAGCGGCAATAAACCAAGGGTGATCTTTGTTTTCAATGATCTCCACCAGCTTTTTGTCTTCCGATAAACCTGTAAACTGTAAGCCTGCTTTTTCCAAACGCTCTACATAGTGGTTATTCACTTCATAGCGGTGACGGTGACGCTCAACTATTTCATCACTGCCGTATACGTCACGTACTTTAGAGCCTTTCTTCAGATGACATTTCTGTGCACCTAAACGCATCGTACCACCTAAGTCAGATTTTTCGTCACGTACTTCGACATTTCCTTCTGCATCAAGCCACTCAGTGATAAGGCCTACGACTGGATGTGCCGTTTTTGCATCAAACTCAGTTGAGTTTGCACCTTCAAGGCCAGCTACATTACGCGCATATTCAATCAACGCAACTTGCATACCTAAACAGATACCTAGGTATGGCACTTTATTCTCACGTGCATACTTAGCGGCTAAAATTTTACCTTCAACGCCACGGTTACCAAACCCACCTGGCACCAAAATAGCGTCTAAGTGTGCTAGTCGCTCTACGCCTTTGCTCTCGATATCTTGAGAATCAACATACTCAATGTTTACCGTAAGACGATTCTTGAGGCCCGCATGTTTTAGTGCTTCGTTTACAGACTTGTACGCATCAGGTAGTTCGATGTATTTGCCAACCATACCAATGGTCACTTCACCCGTTGGGTTTGACTCTTGATACAACACTTGTTCCCACTCTGATAAGTCAGCCTCGGGTGCGTCTAAGTAGAAACGACGACACACTAAATTATCTAAGTCTTGTGACTTAAGCAGCGCAGGGATTTTGTAAATACTGTCAACATCTGGTAGTGAGATAACGGCTCTTTCTTCTACGTTTGTAAATAAAGCGATTTTTGCGCGCTCGTTTGCAGGTAAGCGGCAGCTAGAACGACAAACAAGAATGTCAGGCTGAATACCTATTGAACGTAACTCTTTAACCGAGTGCTGTGTTGGCTTAGTTTTAACCTCTCCAGCAGTACCAAGAAATGGCACTAATGTTAAGTGCATGAATAACGCATGCTCACGACCAAGTACGGTGCCTAACTGACGCAGCGCTTCTAAAAACGGCTGCGATTCGATATCACCGACAGTGCCACCTACTTCAACGATGGCAATATCATAGCCTTCAGCGCCTTCAAGAACACGGCGTTTAATGTCATTAGTGATATGAGGGATAACTTGAATGGTAGCACCTAGGTACTCACCCTTACGCTCACGACGTAACACATCTTCAAAAACGCGCCCTTGAGTGAAGTTATTACGGCTAGTCATTTTGGTGCGAATAAAGCGCTCATAGTGACCTAAGTCTAGGTCTGTTTCAGCGCCATCTTCAGTTACAAACACCTCACCGTGTTGAATTGGGCTCATTGTGCCCGGATCAACATTGATATAAGGATCCAGCTTAAGAATAGTTACATTCAAGCCACGTGCTTCTAAAATAGCGGCTAAAGATGCAGCTGCAATACCTTTACCCAAGGAGGAAACAACTCCGCCCGTTACGAAGATAAATTTTGTACTCATGCGAACCCTAGAATATCAGGAAAAATGGAATTTAAATAAGAATCAAGACGGGGCGATAGTATAGCAAAGCCGCGCAAATCAATCCAGATAAAAATCACTCAAACAAGTGCGATATCTTCTAACCTTGTTGTTTTTTAACTTGTTCCCAAGCATTATCCATCTGCTCAAGTGTCGCACTTTCCAAACTCAAACCTTGCTGATTTAAAGTGTCATCTACCTTTGCAAAGCGACGCACAAATTTATTACACGCTAAACGCAATACTTGTTCAGGGTCATGTTTTGCGTGTCTAGCAACATTCACCGTCGCGAACAGCAAGTCCCCCAGCTCTTCAGCACTGTGTGCTGAATTTGGATCCTCTGCTAAGGCTTCGCTAACCTCTTTAACTTCTTCAACTACTTTATCGAGCGCGCCATGATAATCTGGCCAATCAAATCCTAAAGCAGCTGCACGTTTTTGAATTTTCTGTGCTCTTGATAACGCAGGTAGCATATTAGGAATATCATTCCACAAAACCCCTTTTTGGTCGGCTTGTGACGTATTATTTTGTGCTCTTTCCTGCGCTTTTATCGCTTGCCACTGGGCTTCAAGTTGCTCATCAGTCAGCTTTTTTTGTTGCTCAAACACATGGGGGTGACGACGCACTAATTTTTGGTTTAACTCTGCCACCACATCATTAAAATCAAAAGCCCCTTGCTCTTTTGCTAATTGAGCGTAAAAAACGACCTGAAACAATAAGTCACCCAATTCGCTTTTAAGACCAGTCATATCGTCTTTTTCAATCGCATCAGCGACCTCATATGCCTCTTCAAGCGTATGAGGCACTATAGACTTAAACGTTTGTTGCTTATCCCAATCACAGCCCGTTTCAGGGTCTCTAAGCGTTGCCATGATTGACAGGAGTTTGTTAAGTTGCTCACTCATGTAAGTAATTGCTCACCTTAGTGTTGTCGTTTGGCTTCGAACACACCTTCAATCTGGTGCAATTTGGTTAACAACCGATTCATCGCTGATAGGTCTGACACTTCTATTTTCATTTCAAAGATTGCAACCGCGCGCTCATCATTAGTTTGCACATTCATGCTCAATACATTCACTTTTTCATTGGCCAGTACCGAACTTATGTCTCGTATCAAACCTTGTCTATCGTGTGCCTCGATACGCACGGTGATAGCATACGCAGCTTGAATTTCCTCAGACCAGCTCACCGCAATTTCACGCTCTGGGTGAAGCTCGCAAATGTGGGCAAATGCATCACAGTCTGTTCGATGCACAGCAATCCCTCGCCCTTGTGTGATATAACCAACAATTTCATCACCAGGGACAGGCTGGCAGCATTTAGCAACATGACTCATCAAACTACCAACACCATCAACCACAATGCCATTTTTGTCACCCTTTTGCTTACGCGGTGCACCAATTTTCAGTTTCGGCAGCTCTTCTGGCTTGTCTTGGACAAAGTTTAGAAATTGGTTAAGGCGAATATCTCCAGCGCCAATAGCCGCCATTAAGTCGTCGATGCTTTTGAAGTTAAAACGCTCAATGGCAGGTTCAAGCTGTTTATAGGTTAAATCTAGCTTAGCAAGTTGCGTGTCTAATATTTCTTTACCTGCTTGTAAGTTTTTATCTCTATCTTGCTGCTTAAACCAATGATGAATTTTACTGCGTGCGCGCGAAGAATGGATGTAACCTAAAGATGGGTTTAACCAGTCGCGACTAGGTGAGGCGTTCTTTTGCGTTAAAATTTCAACTTGATCGCCCGTTGCAAGTTTGTAAGTAAATGGCACAATTTTGCCAAATACTTTTGCGCCAATGCAGCGGTGGCCCACGTTTGAATGAATATAATATGCAAAATCAAGTGGCGTTGCGCCTAATGGTAAATCAAATATATCGCCCTTAGGGGTAAACACATAGACTCTATCTTCAACCACTTGATTTTTTAATTCATCCGCTAAATCGCTACCATCAACCACTTCTTCTTGCCATTGCAGTAGCTTTCTTAGCCAACTTATTTTTTGCTCATAGCCAGAACCTCGCCCTGGTAGCGCTCCTTCTTTATACATCCAATGCGCCGCAACACCGAGTTCCGCATCCTGATGCATCTCTTCGGTACGAATTTGGATTTCGACAGTTTTACCTTCAGGCCCAAACACCACGGTATGAATTGATTGATAACCGTTTTGCTTGGGTGTGGCAACGTAGTCGTCAAACTCTTTTGGTAAATGCTTCCAACTGGTATGCACGATACCTAGTGCCGCATAACAATCTTGAATTTCATCAACAACAATGCGCATTGCACGAATATCAAATAGCTGATCAAACTCATAATTTTTCTGCGACATTTTTTTGTAGATACTATAAATGTGCTTTGGTCGACCATATACTTGTGCATTAATGCCCGCTGCGCTGAGTTTTTCGCTCACCAAATTGACCATGTTCTCCATGTATGCTTCACGGTCAAGGCGTTTATCGGCCAATTGCTTGGCTATTTTTTTGTAAGTGTCAGGGTGTAAGTAACGAAAAGAGAGATCTTCAAGCTCCCACTTTAACTGGCCAATTCCCAGCCTATTTGCAAGTGGCGCAAAAATATTGGCAGTGGCTTTGGCTGCAATAACACGCTCGTCTTCATCGGCATCTTTTACTGCTCGCAAATGGCAGATCTGCTCAGCCAACTTAATCACCACAGCACGAACATCTTCAACCATAGCAAGTAGCATACGACGAATGTTGTCTATCTGCACATGACCTTTACCTTGATGCGCTAAGGTACTGATGGTTGCCATTTGCTCCACACCATCCAACAACATAGCAATATTGTTGCCTAACTCAATTTTGACCTTGTCAACATCAATCAAGCCAGCCAAAAAATATGGTGTTAGGTAAGCTGTTGCTAACGATTCGGCGTCTAAGTTTAGATCGGCGAGGATCTCGACCATTTCAATCGCATTATTAAGCATTGCCGCTTCGGGCTCTGCAGGACATAAACCGTGAGCTTGCTTAAGGCGAGTCATTTTTTCATCTGACAATGCAAGCAATGAAAGTCGCGCTGAAAAATCAGCGGGAAGTTGTTGTTGATGCGATTGGCGAGTTGCAACCATTCCTGTTACCTCCTTTGGAACAACGCCATAGTTTCAATATGCCCCGTATGCGGGAACATATTCATTAGCCCTATTTTGTCTAATTCAAAACCGGCTTCAATCAACAATGCGCTATCACGTGCCAGCGTCACTGGGTCGCAAGACACATATAATACTTTTTCAAACTGCATCAGTGGCAACTGTTTGAGTATGTCATATGCCCCTGTTCGAGACGGGTCAAGTAGCAATACATTCAAAGACGCCTCAAACCAGTTTGCCTGTGCCAACGACTGAGTTAAATCAAAACAATAAAATCGCGCATTGGTGAGTTGATTAGTGTGCGCATTTTGCTTGGCCATTGCAACCGATGACTGTGAACCTTCGACACCAATCACTTCATTTGCTTGTTTTGCCATCAATAATGAGAAATTACCTATTCCACAAAATAAGTCGAGCACCTTATCTTGTGCGGATAATTCAAGCCAATTGGAGGCTTGTAACAACATGCTTTCATTAACGGCGCGATTTACTTGCACAAAGTTATCAAGTTTAAATTCAAAGTGTAGCTGAGCAGCCTGATAGCTAGGCAGCCTAGGATAAACTACATTTTCTGAACCGTCATCCCACAACAATTGATAATCTTCGAGCGCTTCAGCCAGTTCATCTTTAAAATTTTGCGCTATGTTTTTGGTATGCCTCAACAACACGTATTGACCATTGTCTGCATCACACAACTGAATATGGCTAATACTTGAGTAAGCTTTGTGTGTATTTAACGCCTCTCGAAGGCGAGCAAATGTGTCTGCAAATGGCAGTGTTAATACATCACACTGCTTTATTTCTATGATTTGCTTACTTTTTGCACCTCTAAAACCCAACTTTAGTTGTTGAGATGAGGTATCAAAAATACACGCTATACGCGCCGCTCTGCGATAATGAGTAGGCTCACTCTCAATCGGCAATTGCCATGGCAGAGTTGTTACTTTACTGAATTTGCTAAATAATGCATCCAAGGCTTTGTGCTTGTGCTCTAGCTGATTTTTATGATTTAAATGCTGTAATTGGCAGCCACCACAGCGTTGATAATCTTGACAAAATGCTGCCGTACGCTGCTCACTTGGCGTGATTACCTTAACCGTTTTAGCAATAGTCAGTTTGGCTTTTTCTTGCTGAATCTGTGCCTTAACGCGCTCACCTGCTAATGCCCCATCAACAAAACACACTTTTCCTTGATGTTTGGCAACGCCACGACCTTGATGGTCTATCGACTCAATAGCCAGTTCTAAGTTTTTACCCTTTGACGATGTTGCTTTAGCTTTAAAAAACTGCGCCATACTCTACCTACCCCTTAAACATTGCTAATCAGCGCCTAACTAGATAATCTATTGATAAATGAAATGACTCTGCGCACTCCCCCTACATGACAAAACTTAGCCTTCGAGACAGTATTCTAGCACTTACCATCATTCCAACAGTGCTGATCGGCTTAATACTTGGCGGGTATTTTACCGTAAATCGTTATGTTGAGCTTGAAGAAATTATCTATCAACAAGGTAGTAGTATCTCGGAGCCACTAGCCATTGCAGCAGAACAGGCTGTTTTACAGCAAGACAGAGCGGCACTGCACCGAATTATCAGCACCGCACACAATAAACACGCGCCGCTAGTCAAAAGTATTGCCTTGTTTGACGAAGATAACCAGCTGCTACTGACCAGTAACTATCACGAGCAATTCGAGCAACTGTATTTTTTTGGTGATGTATCACAGTTACATAAAACGGAGCTGGTAAAACTAAACGACTCTTTTGTGTTTTTCACACCAATTAAACATTTTTCAAAACTATTAGATCGCTGGCACACCACCCACCCCAAAACACTCGCTGTATTAGCCATTGAAGTAAGTCAAAATCAGGCGCTGATCTCTCAGCAAAAAGCGTTAATTTGGAGTAGCAGCATTATATTATTTGCGTTACTGCTGGCAGTTTTTTTATCTTTTCGGATCAGCAAAATGTTTACCGAGCCACTTTCTCAACTGCTACTGGCTACCGACAAGCTGGTAGAGGGCAAACGTGATATCGATATTGAGCAGCAAATGGTCGGAGAATTTGAGCTATTGCGCCAAGGCCTCAATACCATCAATGAGAAAATGATCAGTCAACGTGACGAAATGCAAAAACACATTGACCAAGCGACCAGCGATTATAAAGAGACCTTAGAACAGTATGAGACGCAAAACATTCAGCTGAATATTGCCAAACGAGAAGCGCAGGATGCCAACAAAGTAAAATCTGACTTTTTGGCTAAAATGAGTCATGAGTTAAGAACGCCACTCAACGGCGTAATTGGCTTCACCCGTCAGTTATATAAAACACCACTCAATAAACACCAAAAAGACTATCTCGATACCATAGAGCTCTCTGCAAACAGCCTTTTGAACATCATCAGTGACATCTTGGATTTCTCAAAGTTAGAAGCTGGCGCAATGGACTTAGAAAATATTCAATTCCAACTGCGAGATGCTATCAACGAGGTAATGACCTTGCTTGCACCCAGTGCTCATGACAAAAACTTGGAGCTATCAATCGCGATTAATCGCCAAGTCCCAGATAATTTGGTTGGCGATCCCACACGCTTTAAGCAAGTGCTGATAAACCTAGTCAGTAACGCAATTAAATTCACCGAAAAAGGGTCAGTCAAAGTCGATGTATCTTATCGCTTGTTAGACGATTCACATGCCTCTTTGTTGGTGTCTGTAAGCGATACTGGCGTTGGAATAGCGATGGATAAGCAAGATGCATTATTTATTCCTTTCGCCCAAGCAGACTCAAGTATTACCCGTAAATTTGGCGGAACCGGCCTTGGCCTGATCATTACTAAACACATTGTTGAAGCAATGAAGGGTCGCATTACACTAAACTCAGCGCCGGGTAACGGCACCTGTTTTACTTTTAATGCCGTATTTGAATTGCCTAATCGTATTTATAACGATGACTTGCCAAATAGCTCATTAGCGAATAAACGTATTTTGTATTTTGAACCACAATCTCATACCCATGCCGCTGTCGTGTCGCTGTTGCAAGAGTGGGATATGCAAGTAACGTCTTGTGAAGACGAGCAGTCATTTTTTGATGCCCTTGAAAAAGAATTCAGCTTTGATATTTGTCTGATTGGCAACATGGCAAGTGTTGAACATATGCAACTGGTAAAAAGCTATATTGCCAAAGCACGCGGTGCCGCTGACTACTTATACCTCATGTTGAATACTATTTCTCATAACATGCGCGAGTCATTGATTGGTAGCGGAGCCGACGCATGTTTAAGTAAACCACTTAATCACAGAAAACTCTGTGAAGTGCTAGCAGCGCCGTATCGTTTAGATCACCCTAGCATCGCTCTTGAAGAAAACGACATGCAGATGTTACCAATGAAAGTGCTCATTGCCGATGACAATGATGCTAATTTAAAGCTGCTGTCTACCTTACTTGAAGAGCAGGTCGAGGCTATTGATACCGCGCACAACGGTGCGCAAGCCGTAGGCCTGTGTAAAACACATAAGTACGACTTGATTTTTATGGATATTCAGATGCCAATAATGGATGGTATTACGGCATGTAAAACCATTTTAGAGTCGTCATTAAACGAAGATACAGCAATCATCGCAGTTACTGCGCATGCCCTCGCGGGTGAAAAAGAGCAGCTATTAAAAGACGGTTTTAAAGGCTATCTCACCAAGCCCATTGATGAAGACATGCTCAGACAAACTATTTGCGACCACAGTACCAGCGCCCCCAAGAGTAAGCAAAAGAACAAAACGCCCCATGAACATAGTGTTGCGCCGTTTGAAAGCCCTTTATTAGACTGGCAATTAGCGCTTCAACACGCAGGAGGAAAGCCAGACTTAGCACTTGAGATGCTAAATATGTTGCTAGATGGGTTAAGCGGATTGCTCGAAACACTTGAGCAAGCATATGAACAACAAGACGTCCAAGCCCTGCTGAGCGTTATTCATAAATTCCATGGTGCATGCTGCTATACCGGCGTTCCAAAGCTAAAAAGCTTGGCTGAGACATTAGAAACGGCATTGAAACAAAATCGCACTATTAGCGACATTGAGCCCGAGCTATTAGAGCTGATTGATGAATTAACCAATTTAAAGCGAGATGCTGAGAATAAAAGTGGAAGTAAGATATTACAAGCTTAAAAAGCCTCTTTCAAAATAGCAGATAAAAATCGATGTATACGCTCTAACAGACCGTATACATCGTTTTAGTTTATCTAGCTACTGCTGCTGCACAGCTCTTTGACCTAAGCGTCGTAAGTATGTTAATACTAATAATGCCAACAACAACAGCCTTGGGTCAAAACTCCCTGAACTACTGTTTGAGCCTTTATTATCTGCATTAGAGATTTTAACTAACTGTGGTTTTGAGTTAGTGCGGCCATCATTGACATAAAACTCAAATGACACAGGTTTGGTCATATTCGCCGCAGCTTTATATGTCACCTCTCCCGTCGATTCAACTAGCGTCAGCCCTTCTATGCCACCTGTATCGCTCAGATGGAAGGTTAATGGATCGCCATCGCTATCACTCGCTTTTAGGACAAATGTGACAGTTTGGTTAGTGTTCACAGATACATCATTCGACTGCGCCACTGGCTCAGAATTAGTTAGTTTCAGTAATACTTGTGCAAGCTCTGATTCAGTACTGGGATCGGCAACACGATAGGTAAAAGAAACAAGATCGACTTGACTGGCCATTGGGTCAAACTTTAACAACCCAGTTGTGACATCAAACTCTGTGATACGACCCGCTTGAGGTTGCGTGGTAATTTCGTAACTTATCGCTTCGTTATCATCATCTTGCCCCAACAAATTGATTTGTGACACCCCTCGCCAATGAATACTCTTTTCAACCAAGTTAGCTACAGGGACCGTGTTGTAAGCTTCAATGATAACACTGCCATGAGCTACTTCAGATTGGCCATTAATCACCTTGTAATCAAGGTACTCTTTACCAATCTTAGCTGGTTGGTATTGGTAGCTCCCATCACCTACATCCGTAGCAACTAACTGTGCATCTTTTGCTTGATGATCAAAAACATAATGTTGGCCACTAAACCAATCACTCAAAGTAATATCAAGTGCAGATCTGACATGAACTGATAAAGTCTTTTGCGCAATATCTTCAACCGGTGCAAGTTTATCTATAAATCGATATACACGAGGGTCTGAGCTAGAGGTATAAAGATAGCGTTCACCTTCGAGCTGTTGAAAAAATACTTTTTGCCAATGATTAGGATCAGTATTTTTCCACACGATAGTTTGGGTAAGTGTATCATAGGCGCCAAAGACACCATCGCAGCTATACACTAAGGAATTTGCTGATAATTCATTAATAGACAACGCTTTGTTTTCTTCACATAAAGCCAGCTGTTTACTATAACTACCGTCATTTTTCAGCACGTATAACGCACCGTCAGCACCAAGGCCCAACACTTCCATCTTACCCGCTATAGCGCTATACGCTATATCAACAAACGTCATTTCATTGTCTATTTTTGTTATGCCCTCACCTACGCCATAAAACCAAGTACCTGAAGGGTAATGCAAAAATAGGCCATGACTTGCGCTGCTATAGCGTAATTTATTCGGTTGCGCACTTAAATCACTTGTAGGAGCACCGATAGACGCTACCAGGTCAATTTGCTCCATACCATTTGATCGATTTTCATCAGCCCAAACGGATATATAATGCACATTATTTGCATAAAAGCTGTATAACACACCTCCACAACGACGAAAACTCAACCTGTCATTCAAATCGTTACCATTCAGTTCGTCCACAAATTCATATTCGTCGCATTGTAAATGATAATCCCAGGTCCCTAGACCTACTACATTGGACTCCAATAATTCGTTGGAAGTTAGAGATATCCAACTTATGAAGTCTAGATATTTTATCGTACGCCCATGGCCTGCTCTACCTCTCACCTCAGTTCGGCATTGAATGGTATGTTGACCGTTATATGTTACCAAAGCGTTTTCCAAGGAAAGGTTACAACGATTATCAGGCATTGGCATGCTGTTTGTGTCCCAAGCGTGTTGCGGCGTATTGATAATATCAAGCAACAGACTATGAGGGGTGCCATGTTTAAATCTACCAATCTGCAAAATATCTAGCTTGCCATCTGAATCAAAATCTCGAATATAAGCGAGCTCAATATCAGGGTGAAAATCAACAGAGCCGCGCTCGTAACAAGTCGGTGCTTTTAGTTCCTGCTCAATAACAACTGTACAAAATTTAAAGGGCGGATGGCTAGTGAACACAGGGTGCATTCGCGGGTAAGAGAAAAGCGCCACAGGTTTAGCGTGGCTTATATCCAAACTGTGGAATTGTTTATTGTAAATATCATCGTGTTTTATTGACTCAAGATCCTCACTAAACCAGACTCTTTGGGCTTTTTTAACGTTAAACAAAGCTAAATGACGCTGTTGGTATTCACCACCTTCACGGGGAGTAGATGATTGCAATAACACTTCATCAAACCCATCGCTATCATCATCAAATGCATAGATAGGTATACCCGTAAACGTTTCAATATTTAACTGCCCTACTTTGCTTAACCCTGTTTCTGTAAAAGTATAAATAGAGCCATCGGCAAACAAAAACTCTTGTGCATTTGCTTGACTAAAACTGCCTTGTACAAAGGCACCAGCGCCTGCCTCATAGTTTTGCAAATTGTAATTATTAGCTAGGTCAATTACTGTCAATCTTCCTGCAGAGGCACTAAGCAGTTTATTAGGGAAACTATCTAATTGTTTTTTGAGCGTCAGAGTTTCTATAGGTACATCTGAAATTTTAATGTCTTTTGTATAGGCTCGGCTAGTTACATCTATTAAGGCTACTTCGCCACTTATCATACCTAAAGCTGCGATAATATGACCATTACTTGACTCCTCATAATGCACAAAAGCACTTACTTGACTCGGTAAAGGCAATCTTTTAGACACAACAAAACGCGTATCCACATAATCTAAGACACTCAAAAAGTTTTTGTTATCAATTGAGTCTATAACCACCATCGTTTTTTCATGATTATAAACAAGGGATTGTATTACTCCAAATTCACCAGCTGGCTTAACGATAGACAAAGGTATATTTGATGCGTGCGCGAGATTTGAGCTGATAGTGCTTATGAACAAAACAGCAGCTATAACTATTCTTTCCATAATCTGCATAAATTTCATTGAGATATCCTTAATTGTTTAAACAAAAGTATTATATCTGAAATAAAGGGAGGGCCAAGTTTAAATTCATCACTTCACTTGCAGATCGAATGCACCTTTTCAGACACTGCTATTTTTAAATTGTGATTAGTTCAATAATGCAGTATGAATTCAATCAAAAATTACTGTTTTTTAAGCATCTCTAATCTATATTTAGTTGAAGCAATACAATTATTTGGTTTGTGGGGTGCACTTGAACGAGCCATTACCTTCCATATCACTTGTTAAAAGGTTAACACGGTTAAATTTGTCTGTTATGGCAAGCAGTATGCTATTGGTGTTTACACTTACAACTATATTGCTGTGGTTTGTAGTACGAGACAGACAAGCCGAAACAGCCGAAATCAACCTCGCCCAGTTGGCTCATAACGTGGTGCCCATGCTCGTTTTTAACGATGCTGATACTGCAACTAAAGAGCTGTCATTGGTGGGTAACCAAAAAGAAGTGCTATTTATTTCTTTGCGAAAAACCAACGGCGAAGTATTCAGCGAGTACACCGAGCCGAGTTTTATCCCGTCAGCGGAACTTTATCAACAAGTTGGCCTACAGCCGCAAAGAGTGTATGAAGGCGTAAGAATGCGCCTATATTATCCAGTTGCTATCAAAGGAAAAACTGAAGGCGACCTAATTATGGTGCTCGATTTAACAGGCATGCTGTACTGGTTTTTGCGTTTGGTTTTGATGTTAGCCCTGTTAATTACTGTACTGTTTACAATTTCTGCGTTTATGCTGTCCCGTGTTCAGCGTGGCGCACTCACCCCTCTCTTATCTTTGTCCAAATTGGCACAAAGAGTTTCAAAAGAGCATAACTTTCAGCTACGCGCCAATGTTATCCGTGATGACGAAATTGGCATACTTACTCGAAGTTTTAACGAATTACTCAAGCGTGTAGATATCTCTCAGGCGGAACTTAGGCAGCAACTAGAGCAAGAACAGCTGCAAGGCCAGCAACTTAAACAAATGGTTCGCACCGATCCATTAACCAAACTACCTAATCGCGTCGCACTGAATCAAAAACTTAAAGAGATCACCATTGAGAGCAAATTCTCAAACTCAATAAACTGCTTGATGTTTATAGATTTAGATAACTTCAAATACGTCAATGACAACTTTGGCCATGACGCAGGAGACGATACATTGATAGAGGTTGGTCAACGGATCAGTGCAATTATTCGCAGTGACGACTTGTTGTGCCGCCTTGGTGGCGACGAGTTTGCGCTGCTACTTCCTAATATTGATTCAACCGAAAATGCAGAAAGGTTAGCGGCGAGAATAGTCAGTAGTATCAATCGCCCTATCGTAATCAAAGATACCATAATGCCGATTGGTATCAGTATCGGCGTGGCATATACACCCTCAGATGCAAGCTCGCCAATGGACTTGCTCAATTGTGCAGATGATGCCATGTATGCAGCTAAACGAGCAGGGAAAAACAATTTTCAGGTTTATAGTAAACAGGCATCAGCATGATAAATAAATACTTTGCAGCTGCTTTGTGTATAGCAGCATTAACTAGTAGAACAGCTCTCTGTGCGCCACTGCCTGATTTAGAAGACTTATTAGACCAACAGCTTAATCAATTACCAACGAATACACAGGTTTCTGCTGCTTCACGAATCGAACGCTCCAGTAGCGATAGTATGGCTGTCACTCATGTGATCACAGACAAAGACATTAGGCAGTTCAATCTACAATCTCTTGCTGATATCTTAGCCCTTTTTGTTGGCACAACTACACGAGACGATACTTCATTTACCTATCTCAGCGCCAGAGGAATAGGTCGCCCGGGTGATTTTAATTCGCGATTTTTATTTTTACTCGATGGCACAAGAATGAATGAAAATCTCTTGGATGCGGGACTTTTAGGTTATGAGAATTTCGTTGATGTGGGGCTGATTGAGCGCGTTGAATATAGCCCAGGAGCTTCAGCTGCCTTGTACGGTAATAACGCTTTGCTAGGTGTGATAAACATCGTCACTAAAACGACCAGTAAATTGGGGGATGTAAATATCGCGGCATCTACCACTAACGATGGTGCAAAGCACGCGAGAGTGACGACAGGGTTTCGTTCTGCTTCTGGCTCCGATAGTTGGCTGTCATTAAGTAAAACGCAACTTGATTCTATTGCTTACCCAGTACTGCAGGTGCCTCCTGAGTTAATTAAATGGCAGCACCTTAATAATGAAGAAAGTACTCGTATAATGTTTAGTCATCAAACAGGGAATCTACAGTTTCAGGCAGCCGGCTCAAAACGAGCACGCAACTTCCCTGATGGCTTTAGTTTGTTTAAAAACAACATACCTGAACTAGAAAAAATACAAAACGATGCTTACTTCCTTGCGCTCACATTTGATGACAAGATTTCTAACGATATTGAAGCGTATTTTCACATGTCGACCCATGGCAATGACTATGAGCGAGATGCACCACTTACCTTCCCAGACGGTAATATTATTTTTGAACGCACTCTAAACTCGGGCCGTTGGAGTAATATAGATGGTCAGCTTGTTTTTTTGGGCCTTGATGCTCATGAATTAATGGTTGGCTTTGACTTTCAAAAAGATCACCGCCAAGAGTTTAGCTCCATAGCCAGCATCCCAAGCGAGTTCGACTTGTACCATAAAAGTAACGAATCTCGCTATGGGCTATACATACAAGACCTCTGGCGATTAAGTCCAGAATTAAAGTTTCAGTGGGCACTAAGGCACGACAACTCAGATTTTAGCACTGCTAGATGGTCTCCAAGTTTTACTTTGAAATACCAATTTGCAGATAGCCACAATCTACTCATTCGTCACAGTCGTGCTTTTAGAGTGACCAACTTTTTAGAACGCAATGCCAACAGTGTTTTTGATATACCAGCGCCCGATAATGAAACACTAAAATATAGTGAAGTCAGCCTTGTACAGAGATGGAGCTCGTCTTTTTCATCTTTTGCCACGATATACCAATCAAATATTAAGAATTTGATCCATAGAGATATATACTACCCGACCTATTTTAACACCCCGCCTATCAAAAGTCGGGGACTTGAGTTTGGCGTTGATAAACGTTGGCACAATGGTATGTCACTGGTCGCCAACATGGCATTTCAGCGCTCTGAACTCAATGGTGGGTTTGATATTGGCAACTCTCCTAAGTTTATCGGTCAGCTGCGTTTTAGCGTACCACTTGGTAAGTCGGGTTTTCTCTTAAGCTTGCACTCACATGCCGTCAGCAAACGAGAATCTTTTGGTTATACATTGCCAAAGTTTTCCAGTCATGACGCCAGCTTAAGCTGGCAAAGCACTAACAAGTTATCTATTGCCTTAGGCGTAAGAAACATTACAGATGAGGAAGTTCTAGACATTACGGGTGACGGCTTTATCCCTTATGTTCAGAGACGTCGTCAAGTACACCTCTCAGTCAATTGGAGCTGGGATAATGATTAAAGTACTTTTTGCTTTATTCTTCTTACTTTTTTATCCCCAAACCAAAGCACAACAAGGGCTTAGCGAAAATGAGCTAAAAGCAGCATTTTTATATCGTTTTAGCCAGTTTAGTAAATGGCCTCCTCCACCGCCTGAAAAGTTAAGCTTTTGCGTTGTAGGAAACCATGGGCTATATCAAGCGATACTCGACTTACTACGGGATCAAAATATGCCCAACAATACGCAAGTAATTGAGCTAAAAAATATAGATCAGGTAAAACTCTGTGATGTATTGTTTTTAAGTCAACAAAATAGACAGCAAACACAATATTGGCTGGCTGAGCTAGAGAAACATCCTGTTTTGATTGTTGCTGATACCAGTGAGGGATTTCGTCAAGGCGCTATGATAGGTTTGATTGCTGATGCAAATAATCTGAGCTTTCGTATAAACCTAACTGGTGCAAAACAGCGGGGACTTAACTTTAGTGCACATCTATTAAAATTAGCGTCCGAAGTCCGCTAGGGAGCAAAGTGTCATTGTTAGAGCGGGTTAAAAGAAAGATATAGCCCTAGAATAAAAAAGAGGTGTCTATTTGACACCTCTTTTTGTTACATTTAAAACTTAGTTTTCTTCTGCTAGCTTGAGCTGTGGTCTTGTCACTTCAGCTTGCGCTTTGAGTGATTCGATAAAAGCAGTATAGTTTTTGTTTACTTGAGTCATCGTAATATTCTGCTTTTGCTGAGGGTCAATTTCATCACCAATTTGTGGTGTATTAACCGCCTTAAGCTTAAGCAATGCTGCATCACCATTGTTTAATTCCACCATCGCAAGTTGCGCTTTATCTGCACTTGGATGAGGTAGTTGGAATGCTTCTTTAACAATAGCAGGCGCAACTGAATAAGACTGACGCTTAAGCTGTGCTTCTGACTTTACTTCTGTTGAGTATTCAGAAGCGATGTCCGCCAATATTTTACCGCCTTGCAGATTAGTAAATGCTTCTTGTGCTTGCTGTTTAGCCAAAGCTGACGCTTTATCATTTGTTAGTGTCACTTTAACTTGTTCACTTACCTCTTCCAAAGGCTTTGTCGATGCAGCTTGATAATCTTTAACTCGAACTACAACAATGTGCTCACTAGCCACTTCCAAAACCTCAGAGTTCACTCTATCTTCTAGTACTTCTGGGCTGAAAATAGCAGTTGTTACAGTAGAAGTGTTTAAAGGCGCAGGCAAAGCACTTCTTGTAACTAGCTCTGTTGTTTTCAACTCTACACCTGCAGCAATAGCAGCATCTTGTAGTGAATTTGCAACCTCAAATGCAAGTTCAGCTATTTCTGTTTGCTTTTGATAGAATGCATCAACTTTTTCAGCTTTTTCTAATTCAGCACGTAAGTCATCTTTAACATCTTCAAATGCTTTAACTTGCTGACGCTGGATATCTGTTAGCTTGATAATATGAAAACCAAACTCCGAAGTGACAACATCAGAAATATCACCAACATTTTGCAAAGCAAATGCAGCAGATTCAAATTCTGGATCCATCATATCACGTTCAATCCAGTCTAAATCACCACCTACCTCAGCACTAACAATGTCATTCGACTTTTCTTCTGCCAGCTGCGCAAAGTCAGCTCCATTTTGTAATTGAGCTAAGATGTCTTGAGCTGCTTTTTTAGCATCCGCATCATCTTCTGAGCCTTCGATCAGAATGTGTGATACACGGCGTTTTTCAGGCTCTAAATATTGGTTTTTACTCTCTTCGTAGTAAGCCAGTACATCTTCGTCAGTAATTTTTTTAGCTGGCTCGATTTCGTCTGCTTTTAACTCAAGGTATTCAAGAGCAACGCGCTCTGGAGATTGAAATATGCCTTGATTTAACTGATAGTAATCTTTGATCTCTTGCTCAGACACTTCAACTTTAGATTTGAATAGGTCTTTGCTTAGCACAACGTAATCCAAATCTCGAGTTTGCTGTTGTAATGCAACGGCTTGCTTAAGCTCAGCTGGCAATACAAAGTCTGTTCCAGCGATAGCTGATACTAATTGATTGCGAGTCATTTCTTCACGTAAGTACTCGCGAAATGTATCTGGTTGGAAATTCATTTGACGAATTAACTGCAAGTAACGGTCGTTACTGA
Source organism: Pseudoalteromonas sp. S16_S37 (assembly GCF_014694405.1). GTDB lineage: Bacteria > Pseudomonadota > Gammaproteobacteria > Enterobacterales > Alteromonadaceae > Pseudoalteromonas. The sequence goes on along the minus strand of NZ_JAAUWV010000023.1, from coordinate 25,851 downwards.
ATTGGCCACCGATTTGGAAATATGGCATTTCTAAAATCGCGTCTTTGACTTGTTCATCACTAACACGTAAGCCTAGCTCTGCCGCTAATTGGTTTTGTAATTCTTGTTGCACCAATCTGTCGACAACACCTTGGCGAATACGCGCCATATAAGTAGGGTCAGCCGAAATTTGAGCGAAATACTCACCAAATTGTTGTTCTAAACGTGAGCGTTCGTTTTGATATGCACGCGCGAATTCTGTTTGACTAATTTTGACGCCATTGACCTCTGCTACAGGTTGCTCTGTGGTTTGACCTAGGTAACCACCAATCCCTGCTAAAGCAAAAGACAAGATGACGACGCCAAGTATTATCTTGGCTGCTGGGCCTTGAGAGCCTTCTCTGATCTTTTCAAGCATTTGTTCTTCTCTTATCTAAGCCAAAGCACCTCTGCGCTTTGAATTTATCGCTAATGTAAAAAAAGCGTATCTTATCAGATACGCTTTTTTTGTTGAAGCTGTACACGGCTTTTGTAAAGCAAAAGTTGTAAAGCTACGTAAAGCCGCGCCTAACTAAGGAAAATTAGTTTACAGCGTCTTTTAATGCTTTACCCGCTTTGAAAGAAGGAATGTTAGCAGCAGCAATCTGAATTGTTTCACCTGTTTGTGGGTTACGACCTGAACGAGCCGCACGCTCACGTACTGAGAAAGTACCAAAACCAACAAGCGCTACTGAGTCGCCTTCTTTTAGCGCACCAGTTACTGACTCGATGAATGAATCTAGAGCACGACCAGCAGCCGCTTTAGAAATATCAGCATCAGCTGCGATTTGATCGATTAATTGAGATTTATTCACAATATCATCCTCTTACATTGTTATTATCAAAAACGGACCGATATTTAAAACATTCCGCTTTTGTTGTTCATTTAGAGACATCACAGCGACTCTCTAATTCGGAAATCTTTATCAAGCCTAGGCCAGATAAGGGCTAGGCTTAAAACCAGTGCTTAAGTTAACATACCTTTTAGATTTGAAAAGCCCTTTCACTCACTTTTTTAGACTTTTTCTGCATTTTTGCTGTTTTCGACAGCAAAACTCTCCAAAGGATTAACTAAAGCAAGCGCCAATACCTCATCAATCCAAGTAACGGGGTGAATATCTAGCCCATCAAGTACATTTTGAGGTATCTCTTTTAGGTCCCTTTCATTAATTTTTGGGATCACGACAGTCTTGATACCGCCACGGTGTGCCGCTAGTAGCTTTTCTTTTAAGCCACCTATTGGTAAAACCTCACCACGCAAGGTAATTTCACCCGTCATCGCAACATCAGAACGAACTGGATTACCCGTTAGGCTAGAAACCAAACATGTCACCATGGCAATACCTGCACTCGGACCATCTTTAGGCGTTGCACCCTCAGGTACGTGCACATGGATATCACGTTTTTCATAAAAGTCGCTATTAATACGAAGCTTGTCTGCACGATTCCTTACAACGGTCATCGCTGCTTGAATTGATTCTTGCATCACATCACCTAATGACCCCGTATAGGTAAGCTTTCCTTTACCTGGCACGGCTGCACATTCTATTGTGAGTAAATCACCACCCACTTCTGTCCATGCAAGACCCGTTACTTGACCGATGCGATCACCGTCTTCCGCTTTACCATAGTCAAAACGCTGTACTCCTAAGAAGTCTTCTAGGTTGTCCTGATTAATCACAACTTGCTTAATATTTTTATCTAACAGAATATTCTTCACTGCTTTACGGCAGAGTTTAGAAATTTCTCGTTCAAGATTACGTACACCCGCTTCTCTGGTGTAATAGCGAATAATGCCAATAATTGCACTGTCTTCGATAACAACTTCAGAGTCCTTTAAACCATTACGCTTGATCTGTTTAGGTATCAAATGTTGCTTCGAGATGTTCAGCTTCTCATCTTCTGTATAGCCAGAAAGACGAATAACTTCCATACGGTCTAACAACGGACCTGGAATATTAAAGCTATTCGATGTGGCAACAAACATCACGTCAGATAAATCGTAGTCAACTTCTAAATAGTGATCAGCAAAGGTGCTATTTTGTTCAGGATCTAGCACTTCAAGTAAAGCTGAGGCTGGATCACCACGCATATCTGAAGACATTTTGTCTATTTCATCTAGCAAGAACAATGGGTTTTTCACCCCCACTTTGCTCATGCTCTGAATTAATTTACCAGGCATTGAACCAATGTAAGTACGTCGATGGCCGCGTATTTCGGCTTCATCGCGTACGCCGCCTAACGCCATACGAACATATTTTCGCCCTGTAGAGCGCGCAATAGATTGTCCTAAACTCGTTTTACCGACACCTGGCGGACCAACTAGGCACAAAATAGGCCCTTTTAGTTTATTGGTACGTTGCTGAACGGCTAAATACTCGATAATACGGTCTTTAACTTTCTCAAGACCATAATGGTCAGCATCTAAGATTTTCTGTGCGCCTGCCAAATCTTTTTTAACTTTAGAGCGTTTTTTCCACGGCACGCCAATCATGGTATCAATATACGAGCGCACCACGGTTGCTTCTGCAGACATAGGAGACATCATTTTTAACTTATTTAGCTCAGACACTGCTTTTTCTTCTGCTTCTTTTGGCATTTGTGCTTCGCTGATACGTTTTTTTAACGCCTCGAATTCATCAGGAACATCATCTAATTCACCAAGTTCTTTTTGAATCGCTTTCATTTGCTCATTCAAATAGTACTCGCGTTGCGATTTTTCCATTTGCTTTTTAACGCGCGAACGAATTTTTTTCTCGACTTGCAGCAAGTCTATCTCGCCTTCCATCAGCGCCATTAAATATTCTAAACGCTCAGTGACACTGTTCAGTTCCAGCACTTTTTGTTTCTCTGGCACTTTAATTGGCATGTGAGCAGCCATTGTGTCTGCTAATCGAGACGCCTCATCAATACCTGATACTGAGGTCAAAACTTCTGGTGGGATTTTCTTATTCAGTTTTACATAGCCTTCAAATTGGCTTACTGCACTACGAATAAAAATATCTTGCTCTTGTTCTTCAATATCTTGAGATTCTAAAAACTGTGCTTGAGCTAAAAAGTAATCATCGGTTACTAGAAATTCATCTATCTTAGCCCGTTGCGTCCCCTCTACTAGTACTTTGACCGTACCATCAGGGAGTTTTAGCAATTGCAATACTGTTGCAATTGTACCGACTTCATATATTTCATCGGTCTTTGGGTCATCAACAGTGGCATCTTTTTGTGCGACTAAAAAGATTTGTTTGTCATTTTCCATCGCCGCTTCTAGGCATTTTATCGATTTTTCTCGGCCTACAAAAAGCGGGATCACCATGTGTGGGTACACGACAACATCGCGTAGCGCCAACACTGGAATTTCAACTCGATCCGTTCTCTCAAGCGTCATTATATTCTCTTCACACTTCGTTAATTTTTATTAATACCAATCTATATGGGGATAGCGTATGTAAAGTTCAACTGATTGATAAAAAAAGGAGCCATTGGCTCCTTTTTACATGACTCGATAGCTTACTCTGACACAGCTTTGTCTTGAGGGCTATTTTCATAAATTAAGATAGGATCTGACTCACCTTTAATAACGGTTTCATCAACGACTACCTTACTTACGTTTTCAATCGATGGCAGTTCATACATTGTATCAAGCAAAACACCCTCTACAATTGAACGCAAACCCCTGGCTCCAGTTTTACGATCCATTGCTTTTTTAGCAATCGCTTTCAAAGCATCTTCTCTAAACTCAAGCTCTACATCTTCCATCTTAAACAACGCAGCAAACTGTTTAGTTAGTGCATTTTTAGGTTCATTTAAGATTTGAATAAGTGCATCTTCATCTAGTTCGGTAAGCGTTGCTACAACGGGTAGACGACCAATAAACTCTGGGATCAAACCATATTTAACCAAGTCTTCAGGTTCTACATCTTTAAATGTTTCACTTAAAGAACGTGACGCATCAGAAGATTTAACGTTTGCGCCAAAACCAATCCCCGTATTTTTATGACTACGCTGCTCAATCACTTTATCTAGACCAGCAAACGCACCGCCGCAGATGAACAGGATTTTAGATGTATCAACCTGCAAAAACTCTTGCTGAGGGTGCTTTCGGCCACCTTGAGGCGGTACAGATGCAACCGTTCCCTCTATTAACTTAAGTAATGCCTGCTGAACACCTTCGCCAGAAACATCTCGTGTAATAGATGGGTTATCAGACTTACGTGAAATTTTATCGATTTCATCAATGTAAACGATACCGCGCTGAGCTTTTTCAACGTCGTAGTCACACTTTTGCAATAGCTTTTGAATGATGTTTTCAACGTCTTCACCCACATAGCCAGCTTCTGTCAGAGTCGTTGCATCAGCCATAGTGAATGGTACATCAAGTAACCTTGCAAGTGTTTCCGCTAATAATGTCTTACCACTACCAGTTGGACCAATTAACAAGATATTACTCTTGCTCAGCTCTACATCATTTTTAGAGCCTTGGCTACGCAATCTCTTGTAATGATTGTATACCGCAACAGACAACACCTTCTTGGCATGTTCCTGACCGATAACATAATCATCTAGATGATTTCTAATTTCTTTTGGAACTGGAAGTTTGTCACCTGCATCATGCTTAGGTGCAATATCCTTTATTTCTTCCCTAATGATGTCGTTACACAGTTCGACGCACTCATCGCAAATATATACCGATGGACCGGCAATTAATTTGCGTACTTCATGCTGGCTCTTACCACAAAAAGAGCAGTACAAGAGTTTATTACTTTTGTCGCCGTCTGTTGGAGTGTCTGACATTCAGCTACCTCTTATTTTCGTCGTTACCAATAACGGTAACCATATACATTGTTTTAACTATACCAAATAAACCTTAATTTAGCATAGTTGCAGAGCGAGGTTTAACCGCTCGCTCTAAGAAAACTTACTTAATTTCTCTACGTGTATGAACTGCATCCACTAAGCCGTACTCTACCGCTTCTTGTGCGCTCATAAAATTATCACGATCAGTGTCTCGTGATACGATATCAAACGGCTGCCCAGTATGTTCTGCCATTAGCCTGTTTAATTTTTCTTTGATAGATAAAATCTCCTTCGCATGAATTTCAAAGTCTGATGCTTGACCTTGGAAACCACCTAAAGGTTGGTGGATCATTACACGCGAGTTAGGTAAGCAGTATCGCTTGCCTTTAGCACCACCAGAGAGTAAAAATGCGCCCATGCTAGCCGCTTGGCCTACACATACAGTACTTACGTCAGGTTTGATAAAGTTCATAGTGTCATAAATCGACATACCTGCAGTTACAGAACCGCCAGGTGAGTTGATGTAAAGAAAGATATCTTTTTCTGGGCTTTCAGATTCTAGAAACAGTAACTGCGCTACGATCAAATTTGCCATATGATCTTCAACTTGCCCTGTTAAGAAAACAATACGCTCTTTTAAAAGGCGCGAATAAATATCGTAAGAGCGCTCACCTTTAGCTGTTTGCTCAACAACCATTGGTACTAATGCATTGAAAGGATCGATCATACCGTCATTCATATTTTTTATTCCTTAATCTGCAGCGTTCTAGGCAGGCTGCTTTTGGTTGGTATTCTTGCCTACAAATAAAAAATGGCTCGGACAGACTACAAATCTTTGTAGAACATCTCGAGCCATTAAATCGTTAGCTTAGCGTTAAGTCAATGACTTATTAAGCACCTTGCTGCGGATTCATGATGTCATCAAATGCTTTCTCAACTTCAGAAACCTGTGCAGCAGCTAAAATAGCTTCTACAGCTTGCTCTTCCATTGCAACATTACGCATTTGTTGCATCATTTGTTCGTTACTCTTGTAATAAGCAACAACTTCGCTTGGATCTTCGTAAGCTGACGCTACAGTTTCGATTAATTCATCTACTTTAGCTTCATCTACTTTGATGTCGTTTACTTTAATCACTTCACCAAGTAAAAGACCTGTTTTAACGCGAGTCACTGCTTGCTCATGGAAAAGCTCAGCTGGTAGCTCAGGCATGTTCTGTGCGTTGCCACCAAAACGTTGTGCTGCTTGCTGACGTAGAGCGTTAATTTCTTGACCAATTAGTGCTTTAGGCACTTCAGTTTCGTTAGTTGCTAAAAGACCTTTGATTGCTTGATCTTTCACATTAGCTTTAACAGCTTGAGAAAGTTCACGTGTCATGTTCTTTTTAACTTCTTCTTTAAGTGCGTCAACGCCGCCTTCTGCAACACCAAACTTAGCTGCAAACTCGTCGTTTAGCTCTGGAAGCTCCTGAACTTCTACTTTCTTCACTGTGATAGTGAATTGAGCAGGTTTACCTTTTAGGTTTTCTGCATGGTATTCTTCAGGGAAAGTCACGTCAGCAACAACTTCTTCGCCAACTTTTTTACCTACGATGTTGTCTTCGAAGCCAGGGATCATACGACCTTGACCTAGCTCTAGAGGGAAGTCTTCAGCCTTACCACCTTCGAACTCTTCACCATCTAAAGTACCAACGAAATCGATAGTTACACGGTCTTTTTCGCCTGCTGCTGCATCACTTTCAACCCAAGTTGCGTGTTGCTTACGAAGCGTTTCTAACATGTTTGCTAAATCTTCGTCAGTCACTTCAACAACTGGCTTTTCTACAGCAATTTTTTCTAGGTCTTTTAATTCAACTTCTGGATATACTTCAAAAGTTGCATCAAATTCTAAATCTTTACCCGCTTCAAGAGCTTTAGGTGCAAATGTAGGTGCGCCTGCTGGGTTGATTTTCTCAGAAATAATCGCTTCGATGTAGTTGCGTTGCATTAATTCGCCAGCAACTTCTTGACGTACAGCCATACCAAAACGTTTAGCGATAACAGATACAGGTACTTTACCCGCACGGAAACCATCAATACGCTGTGTTTTAGACAGTTGTTGTAAGCGTTTTTTAACTTCAGTCTCAACGTTCTCTGCAGGAACGGTGATAGTCAGACGGCGCTCAAGGCCTTGAGTCGTCTCAACAGAAACTTGCATGATTTACCTCAATCTTCAATTTTGGCGACAACGCGCCTTCCTTACAAACAAGTTGCACATCATGCCTTAATCAGCGAATCCACGGAAGCCCGTTTTGAGCACCAATTGCATGTGTCATTCTTGTTGCCTGCCCTTCATGGGCCCTATGTTAAACAATAGACGCGGCATTATAACCTATAAAAACGTTTAGTCGAGCAATCAGGATAAATTTATGAAGAAATAAGGGCTGAATGGTTAAATGTTGGTTAAATCTAGAATTTATAATGAGATAGAAAGATGGTCGGCGATGCAGGATTTGAACCTGCGACCCCTTGGACCCAAACCAAGTGCGCTACCAAACTGCGCTAATCGCCGATACTATATACGGTATTTGAGAAGTGGTCGGCGATGCAGGATTTGAACCTGCGACCCCTTGGACCCAAACCAAGTGCGCTACCAAACTGCGCTAATCGCCGACGGAGTATGTAGATGGGGCGACTGATGGGGATTGAACCCACGACAACCGGAATCACAATCCGGGGCTCTACCAACTGAGCTACAGCCGCCACTACATAGGGACTAAATAAGAATGGCGCACCCTGAAGGATTCGAACCTTCGACCGACGCCTTAGAAGGGCGTTGCTCTATCCAGCTGAGCTAAGGGCGCATACGAACATCTTCATGTTACTATTCTTATTTAAAAGTGGTCGGCGATGCAGGATTTGAACCTGCGACCCCTTGGACCCAAACCAAGTGCGCTACCAAACTGCGCTAATCGCCGATACTTATTTGTTGTTTTGAGCAGTGCTCGTTGACAACGGGGTGCATAATAGTGATTTGACCGAACTAGGTCAAACACTTTTTCAAAAAAAGCTTTCAAGTGGCTACTTTTGCCACAAAATGTATAAAAAGCAGATCACTTAGCTGAAATTTATACAATTTTATCGCCTCCATCCAGTGTTCTATAAACTTCAATACTGTAAAAAGTGGATATCAGCTTGGCGCATGCGCTGTTTTCTGAGAAAATAGCACCGCTTCTATTATGATTATGTAGTGGCATTTTGAGCATAACCCCTATACGCTCATGTTCGTTCAAGTTTTTAATCCCAATAAAGGTCACCCATGACGGCAAACATCATTGATGGTAAGGCAATCGCCAAACAAGTACGCACAACAGTAACAAAACGTGTTGCCGAACGCGTTGAACAAGGCTTACGTACTCCAGGACTTGCAGTAGTTTTAGTAGGACAAGACCCAGCTAGTCAGGTTTATGTCGGTTCTAAACGCAAAGCTTGTGAAGAGGTCGGCTTTATTTCTAAATCATTTGATTTACCAGGTGACACCAGTGAAAAACAGCTGCTGGATCTTATTGACTCACTGAATACTGATCCAGAAGTCGACGGCATTTTAGTCCAGTTACCTTTACCTCAAGGGTTGGACGCTGAAAAGATCCTTGAGCGCATTCACCCTCATAAAGATGTTGATGGCTTCCATCCATATAATATTGGCCGTTTAGCGCAAAGAATGCCGGCACTGAGACCTTGTACGCCAAAAGGCATTATCACTTTGCTCGACTCAACAGGTGTTCGATATAAAGGAATGCATGCGGTGGTAGTAGGCGCATCAAATATTGTTGGTCGTCCTATGTCTTTGGAGTTATTACTTGCTGGGTGTACCACAACCGTATGCCATAAGTTTACCCAAGATTTAGAAGCTCATGTAAGACGCGCTGATTTGTTGGTTGTTGCCGTTGGCAAGCCCGAGTTTATTCCAGGTGATTGGATCAAAGAAGGCGCTATTGTGATTGATGTCGGTATCAACCGCTTAGAATCTGGTAAATTGGTTGGTGATGTGCAGTACAGTGTTGCTGAGCAAAAAGCCAGCTTCATTACCCCTGTTCCAGGTGGCGTTGGCCCTATGACGGTTGCAAGTCTAATTGAAAACACCTTAGAAGCGTGTGAAAACTACCATAGCTAAAAAAACGTTTTGAGTATAAGGAGCTCATATGTAGCTCCTTTTTTATTGCCCAATACCTTTTGGGAAAGGGTACATATTAATATATTGCACAATCCTTGGCTTGTCGGTCAGGTTAGCACGACTGCCGTGGGGCAAAAACTGATGCCAAATTACCATATCCCCTGCTTTTGCAGGTATTGGCTTTGAACCTAATTTGTGTAAATCAACCTCATGTTGTTGATGTTTAAATTCATCAACTCTGCTTTCTAAGTGATGGTGAAACCCCGGAACCAGTGTTAAAGCCCCCTGCTGCGCCTCGGTATCTGTTAAATACACAATTCCTTGAGTACCAAAGTTGAGTGGTTTTGTTAAATCAACATCCCAATGCAAATCAGGTCCAGAAAAAGGATATTGCTCTGTATGGGGCGGATTAAAACCACATCTATCCGCAGATACTATCAAATCATCAGTTTCCCATAGCTGGCTAAAGGCTTTATGAATGCGTTTGCTATTTCTTGCTGCTATCAACGCAGCATGATTCGTTAGCTCCACCATGATGCCCTTTCGATTGGCGCAGTTATACCATTGCGTGCGGTCTGTTATATCTATTTGCAAAAAACCAGCAATGGCATCGATAACAGCTTGGCATTGTTGTGTATCTAGCGCTCGTTCTAATATTACGTAGCCATCCTTTTGCCATTGTTCTATCTGAGCGTCATCCAATACGTTATCCATGTTTTTAATTTCTTCAAACAAATGTTGGGCTTCCTGCGGCTGAGCATGCCCCGATAAGTACGCTTTTGCACGTGCTATCGCAAGGTCGCTTAAATTTGAATAAGGCTGAATGTGTTTGAAAAATTCATCGTATGAGTGCACATACTGAAATAAGGCAAAAATTACCTGCTGCCAATTTAGTCCGAGTAAGTCAAACACGGCTTTATCCGCATCTGATATAAAACCTCCGCTTTGCGCTTTATTACCAATAATGGCATCTCTTGCACGCTGCCAAATAACCTCTAGTAGCTCTGAGTTAGCCCCTTCTCGATTAAATTGTTCCTGCGCGCTATTACATACTTTCATGACTGATTTCCAAACAAGGTTATTGGTAAAAACTAAACACCGATCTTTTTGCCCGATTGTTGCCGCTAGACGTACTCACGATCTACTTCACTTAAAGTATACGAGCCTTCACATACCAATGAATAAAAATATGTCGAGACGAAACATCTGCCACATTGTTTAACCGCTGTGATTGCAAGGAACCCGTATGTAACCCTTTTTATTAGTTACATTTTACCTTGAGCCCTCTCTTGCTCTTCTCGTCTTTTTTGCGCTTGCTCATATTCCTTGGCTATTTCTTCCTCTATCATTGCTCTTTGTTCTTGATAGTCTTTTTGTGAGATTTTTCCCTCTGCAAATTGTTTCTCTAGCATCTCTAGTTGCTCTTTTAATTCTTCCAACTTTTCTTTATTTACACCCATACGTTGTAAAAGTGCCGCCTCTTGCGCTTTTTCCAGAAAGGATTGATTACGGGTGTAGGTTGAAACGTCTTTATTTTGCAGCTGTTTGCTCACTGAGGAAAGTTGCGCGTTTGCCATTTCTTTTGCAAATTGCTGTTCAGTGTCTACGCGAGATCCCTCTGGGCTTTTGGTTATATTGGTATTTCTCTTTACTGGTTCATATATACCGTTAAAAAGTAGCATGCTTATCTCCTTGATCAATAGCTGTTGTCAGCCTTATAGCAATTAGCATGCCTTTTAATACCGTATTCTAACACTCAGCAAAATCCAATTTGTAGACTTGGAACACTTGTACCAAAAGAATTTGATTTCATTGGATATAAAACTAAGCCATTTGCTTTTTATAGCAATAGTGGTTAACGAAAAGTGTAAGCCCGACTGTAAAGCCCCAACAGCAAGAACAATATCACTCACCGTATGTAAATTTATGTAAAGGCAGTTTATTGCCACATTGTTTGCACAATTGTCTCCCATCTTATAAATCAACACCGCAGCGACCTGTGCATTATATGGTCAACACGGTTAACAAACTTAACCCATGACATAAGAGAGACAAGTTATGAAACGTTCAATTATCAATATCGCAATCATCGCAGCAACACTAACAACCCTTACAGTCAGCGCACAAGCTGAGGCTAGAAAAGGCCACCATAAAGCACCTGAAGTTGTTTTTGCAAAAATAGATGCTGACCAAAGTAACACAATTACCATCAATGAATTGCTTGCGAATATCGATGCCAAAGCGCAAAAAAAACTGCAACGTGCGGATACTAATACTAGCTCTGAGATAGAACTGGATGAGTATTTGAACAAAAAGCGTCACCACTTAGACCTATCAGAGTTTGCCTCTGAGATTGTGCTGTGTGTACAAGACACCAAAGACGCGACGGGTAATAGCAATATCATGGTACCTGATATAACTAAATTTGCTGCGCCAGAGACTAAGTTTGCCAGTCTTGATACCGATAACAGTGGTGGTATTAGCCTAGCTGAAATTACAGCGGCTTTAACGGCACATGAAACGGATGTTTTTTCAATAATGGATGCTAATAGTAGCGGTGATGTAACACTAGAAGAGTTTATTCAACACGGAGATCGCAAACGTGCTACCAAAGAAGCAGTAAAAGCGTGTATTGAAAGTATAGTGCCAGCTACAGATCCAGTATAAAACTAAGTGTGCGCCCCTGTGCATTTTCGATGGTCAGGGGCTGCGCCGAGTAAATAAACGAGAACGAGCGATTAAGACCCTGTAACACAGTCTGCTCGACCCTGTAACACAGTCTGCTCAGTTAAACTTCTATAAAACAGCTTAGTGACTCGCTCTTGTGGCAACCAATCTGAATAACTTAATTCTAAAGTAGCTAATGGTTTTGCATTTACGACTGCCTCAATGTTGTTATGCTCTTTTATAGCAACTAGCATCAACTGCTTCGCTTTTTGCAGCAAAACAAGGTATTGCGCTAAGCTTGGTTTGTCCGTAACAGAACCATGACCGGGGCTGACTTTAGTATCGTCGCCGATACGTTCCAACGTATCTCGAACCGCGCTAATAACACCATCTAATGAGCCGCCGCTATCCACATCAACAAAAGGTAGGCTATTGAGGTTGAAAAAAATATCTCCCATGTGAACGACATTAGCGTTTTTATAAAAAACCACAGCATCGCCATCGGTGTGAGCATGAGGAAAATGCCATAAATGAGCATGTTCATCATTGAAGTGTAGAACTAAGTCTTTTCCAAAACTGACTACGGGTAAGTACTTCGAGCCCTCTGAGTGTTTGGCCTTTAATCTTTCATACACATTGTGATGGGCAATGACATGGCTCCCTGCTTGAGCAAAATTTTCGTTACCACCGGTGTGGTCGCCATGATGATGAGTATTGATAACAAATTCGGGCGCACCTTGTTGCAAGGTACTTATCTGTTTTTTAATCTCTTCACTGAGTTTTGCAAATTGATCGTCCACAAGGTATATGCCATCTTTACCCGTACTAATTGCGATATTTCCACCCTGCCCATAGAGCACATGCAGGTTATTTGATAGCTGCTGCATTTTAAAGTTAACTTCAGCCCAGGCGGTATGCGATAGAAAGAAAGCACCTAAAACAATGCTCGCTAAATAGCTATTTTTTTCATTGTTAAACCCCATTTTTTTCTACCACTACAGCCTTTAGCAGCTATTAGATTAAAAAACACCTTTGTTTAGTCAATAATCATTTGAAGCATGGCTTAGCTATTAGCTTCACCTTGTGAGTTGGCATTGCAAGAAGGGAGATATTGGAAAACATCAAGGTGGTTATATTCAGTTACTTTAAAAACAAATTTTACGATAATAGGTCCACGATGAAAGTGAACCTATTGTGATCACCCGTTTATCATTTAGGGTCTACTGGGCAAAGTCCTGTTCGCGCATCGCAAAAAATCATTACTGACGTCCAAGATGCTGGATTCACATTAGCGTGACCTGCAGCAATTTTCTGGGTTGCTAGGTTATTAATTTCTTTGCTTGCACTCAAAGTTTTCAACTGCTTTTTATTTAACTGTATTTTCATTTTCATTCCTTAAAATATTCTTATTAGCGTACCTAATTTACGCCAGATCAGACTAGCACTTAGTGATGCACAATCCTATGCAAAATGACTGTCACTTTTTACAGCTACCCCAGTGTTTAAGTATTCTAGACAATAAAAAGTTTTATGAACTGACGTGCTTAATTGAAGCTTTCAGTTGAACTCTACAAAATCATGTTAATTTTTTTCGGCTTGAAATGAGTACGGTTGTGACAAGAAAACGGATAATTAATGTTTGATATTATTAGGAAGTAGTATGTGCAGCTAGGTTCAAAGGCTCTTAACTGCACACTTTTATTTTAGCGCGCTTGTCCTTTAATTGGTCCATGCGGTAAGTTCACATCAGGGTTCTGCCCCCTTTGACGCAACAAATGATCCATCAAGGTAATCGCCATCATTGCTTCTGCAATTGGAATAGCGCGTATACCTACACAAGGGTCATGGCGGCCTTTAGTGATCATCTCAACTGGCTCATTTGATGTGTTTATACTTTGCCCTGGAATGGTAATGCTAGAAGTTGGCTTTAATGCTATAGAAGCAACGATATCTTGACCTGTCGAGATCCCCGCCAAAACACCACCAGCATGATTGCTGGTAAATCCATTTGGCGTAAGCTCATCTCTGTGCTCTGAGCCTCTTTGCTCAACCACTGCAAATCCATCGCCAATCTCAACCCCTTTCACAGCGTTGATACTCATTAGCGAGTGAGCTAATTCTGCATCAAGGCGATCAAATACCGGCTCTCCCAATCCTACTGGGACATTTTTTGCCACCACCATAACTTTAGCGCCAATGGAGTCCCCTGATTTTTTTAGATCTCGCATATATTCATCGAGTGCATCTAGCTTGCTTTCGTCAGGGAAAAAGAAGGGGTTTTGTTCAACCGCTGACCAATCAAATTGTTCAGCCTTGATAGGACCTAGTTGTGATAAACACGCGTTGATTTCAATCCCATGAATTTGACGCAAATACTTTTTGGCGATACCACCGGCTGCAACGCGAATGGCCGTTTCACGGGCAGATGAGCGGCCACCACCTCGATAATCGCGATGACCGTATTTATGCCAATAGGTGTAGTCACCGTGGCCTGGGCGAAACACATCCGCAATCTTGCCATAATCTTTAGAACGCTGATCGGTGTTTTCAATCAATAAGCCAATACTAGTACCCGTTGTTTTACCTTCGAATACACCTGAGAGAATTTTTATTTCATCACCCTCTCTGCGCTGCGTTGTGTAGCGGCTCTGTCCCGGTTTTCTTCTATCTAAATCAATTTGTAAGTCTGCTTCACAAAGCTCAAGACCCGCTGGTACACCATCAACCACCCCACCGAGCGCGGGGCCGTGACTCTCACCAAAGGTACTCACTTTAAAAAGCTGACCTATACTATTACCTGCCATTAACTTTCCTCATTCCAAATGACACCCAATACTACTGAGCTTTGCTAATTATCTAAGCTCAATCGTTAAAATAATCTACAAGTTGCTGCTTTGAGATTGCGAAAACACCTAAGCCACCGTGCTCAAATTCAATCCACTCAAATGGCGCACCAGGATACAATGCTTCCATATGTACCATAGAGTTACCAACTTCGACAAATAACACCCCATTGTCAGTTAGATGCTCTGCGGCTTGTTGCAAAATTCTTCTTGTTACATCAAGGCCATCTTCACCTGAGGCCAAGCCAAGCTCTGGCTCATGATGAAACTCATGAGGTAAATCCGCCATATCCTCAGCATCTACATAAGGCGGGTTGGCAACGATTAAATCGTACTTTTGACCTTCAATACCACTGAATACGTCAGATTGAATTGCAAATACCTGATCTTGCAACATGTAATCGTCAATATTTATATTCGCCACTTCTAAGGCGTCATAAGAAATATCAACCGCATCTACCTGAGACTCAGGGAAAGCTTGCGCCAAAGCGATTGCGATACATGCAGAACCAGTACACATATCTAAAATACGGCTGACAGACTGCTCATTACTAACCCAAGGTGCAAACTTCTTATTGATAAGTTCAGCAAATGGCGAACGAGGTACCAGTACTCGCTCATCCACATAAAATGGCATACCAGCAAACCAAGCTTGGTTTGTTAAATATGCGACCGGGGTGCGCTCTACAATACGTGTTTCGATATAGCTAAGCAGACGTATTTTTTCCGAACGGGTTAGGCGTGAGTTCATCAACTCTGTAGGGGTGTCTAACGGCAAGTTCAAGATCGGTAAAACTAAGCTTACCGCTTCATCCCACGCGTTATCCGTGCCATGTCCAAAAAACAACCCTTCGCTTGCAAATTGGCTGGTTGTCCAACGCAGCCAATCTCTTATTGTTAGTAAATCGTTTACTGTTTCTTCTGTTAGGGCTTCTGTTACTTGGAATTCGCTCATTTTTATCTCAGTCATATTATGCTACTTGGGCTATTGTAGCGGTTTTTAAGCTGGGTTTTTACGCTTTTTTTAATTAGAATGTCGCAATGAAAAAACAATCTCCTCCTTCGCCTATGATTGATGATGCTGATTTAAATTTATTTCGTCAGTCGATTGCTGGTGCCAAGCAAATTAAACAAGATACTGTACGCTTTGACAAAGCACCAAGTAAACCTAAATTAAATGAGCTTGCGGCGCAAAAAAAACAGCACCAGTCTGAATTTTATTTCTCTGATGAATACATCCCCGATATCGACACCAATGGCACCGTTAATTACGTCAAGCCGGGTGCCGATAGATATCTGGCAAAACAGCTGCGTAGAGGTGACTTTGCGCCTGAGCTGATCTTAGACTTGCATGGTCTTAACAAAGACATGGCCAAAGAAGAGTTAGCGGCTTTGATCCATGCGTGCAAAAAACAACATTATTACTGTGCTTGTGTTGTACATGGCATTGGAGAACATGTGCTAAAACATAAAGTACCGCAGTATTTAGTGCAACACCCCGATATACTCGCAATGCACCAAGCACCTCTCGAATATGGTGGCAAAGGGGCAGTACTTATCCTGATTGATTTACCACAAGCAAATGATTTTAGGCGCTAGCCTCCAGCCGCTTCAATGAATTTGCTGGCTCAGCGTACTTTGTTTCGTTAATATGCCCTGAATATAATAAACATTGACAGATTATACAGGGCCATATGAACGAATTACTGAGTGCAGATTTAGCAATTATGCTTATTGAGCCATCTCCTACTCAAAGAAAAATCATTACCAAAGAGCTTCAAGACGAAGGCATACTCAATATTGATTTTGCTGATTCAATTGCGGATGCAAAAAAACAACTTGCCAATAACATTCCCGATTTAATTATCTCTTGCTTGCACCTACCTGATGGCAGCGCTGTTGATATGCAGCATTACATTAACCATGAACTCAGTGAATATTCAATTCCATTTATGCTCATTTCTAGTGAAACCCGTAAAGAGCAATTAGAGGTGTTCAAACAATCTGGTGTGATAGCGATTTTACCCAAACCTTTTAACAAGCTGCATTTAGGTAAAGCCATTAACGCCACGTTAGACATTCTCTCGCCTCAAGAGCTAGAGCTAGACCTGTATGATGTTCAAGATTTACGCGTACTTATTGTTGATGATTCGCGACTGGCACGTAATCATATTCGCAGAGTTATGAGTAACCTAGGTGCGCATCGATTCACCGAAGCGGAAGATGGTGCTCAAGCAATTGATATATTACAAGATGAGATGTTTGATTTGATTGTGACTGATTACAACATGCCACAAGTTAACGGCCAAGAGCTCACAGAAACCATACGAAACAGTGATGAGCATGCCCATATCCCAATTCTGATGGTCACCTCAGAAGCCAATGACACGCATTTATCTAACATCATGCAATCCGGGGTTAATGCTTTGTGCGATAAACCTTTTGAACCAGAGACAGTAAAAAAACTCATTTATCAACTGCTAGAACAAGATTAACCAAATTATCGCATTTTTAACCACATCAAGTGGTCAGTTTAACAACACAATCATTCTGACCACACCTTACAAAAAATAAAAACAAATAATATCAATAATATAAAAAATTTTCATAATATGGCACAACCTTTGTAATACCTATTGCGACTAACTTATTAAACAGGAGCAATATTATGAAAACTTTCACAAAACTAACAGCTATCGCACTACTATGTGGCGCAAGTGTTTCTACTCAAGCAAATGAATTAACTTCTGATATTACCAGCGAGCTATCTAGTATTATTAGCAGCGCTATCGCTAACAGTATAAGTAGCAGTATCGCAGAGCTAACATCAACCACGCTCGATTCGGTGACAATTTCTACAGACTCTATCGGCGCACACACAACTGCGACCAACGATCAGGCGCCAAAAGAGGTAGCAAACCATGGCGAATGAGTTAATGTTAGTGAGCTTGCTTGCGTTACCAGTGATCAGCACATTTATTGCGTATGCAAGCATTGAAATTCTACGAGTGTTAGGACAACGGTTGAGTATGGGGTAATTGATGGTTGCTAAAAAACTAACTAAGGTGCGTAGGCAAATAGAAACCCGCCTAGCGGCGGGTTTTTAAAAACTCAATGCGAATTACAACGCACCTTCGTTTTCAGATAGGAACTTAGCAACACCTTCAGGGCTTGCGTCCATACCAGCTTTACCTTCAGTCCAACCAGCAGGACAAACTTCACCGTGCTCAGTGTGAAATGCTAATGCATCTACCATACGTAACATTTCGTCGATGTTACGACCTAAAGGAAGATCGTTAACTACTTGGTGACGTACATTGCCTTCTTCATCAATTAAGAAAGAACCACGGAATGCAACGCCAGCTTCTGGATGCTCAACGTCATACGCTTTACAGATTTCATGTTTAACGTCAGCAACTAACGCGTATTTAACTGGGCCGATACCGCCTTCGTTTACTGGTGTGTTACGCCATGCATTGTGTGAAAATTGTGAGTCGATAGAAACACCAATTACTTCAACACCACGCTTTTGGAACTCTTCAAAACGCTTGTCGAAAGCGATCAACTCTGAAGGACAAACAAACGTGAAGTCTAATGGGTAAAAGAAGATAACCGCTTTTTTACCTTTGATGTTTTCATGTAGATTGTAGCTATCTACGATTTCGCCATTACCTAGTACTGCTGCTGCTGTAAAGTCTGGTGCCTGACGGCCAACTAATACACCCATTGTTTTCTCCAAATAGTTAGGTTTTTTGTCCAAATTTTTTAGCACATATCCATGCACTAAAACGATGTTGTGTATATTGAGGCTAATTACAAAAAAACAACCTCAAAAAATGTGGCATCAGTTTATGATGCCCTAATCAAAATTAACAATCGAATAAAGCGATAACTACAATCTATTTTTTTGATGATGCTTGAATGGCGCACAAATAAAAACGCCTCGTTTGAACGAGGCGCAGTGAAGATATTTATTAGTCCATAATATTATCGGGCATTTGGCCTCGCAACTGCTGCCAAATCTCACCTGTTTTATGACCATATTTACGTAGTAATGAAATAGCACCATCATGGTTGTTTTCTTGTGCTAACGCGGTTAAGTCTTTATAAAACTGTCGAGCGAGTTCTCTTGTGCGAAGATCTGAAAAGTAGTGGCCGCCTATTTTAGAGTACAAACCTTTAAAGCCATTCAGCACTAAAACATAGATGCGGTTGTTACCTGCAATAGCGAGTTGATGATGTACTCTGTAGTCATATTCAGCAAAAGCTTCTGCGGTATCTTCTAACTCGTCACTTTTTGATAGAATTTCAATAACTGAATCTGGATTGAATTTAATCGCTGCACGCGTATAGATTGCACTGATATTAGTTCGAGCTGACAATAGCTGATCTGTCAATTCAGGCATCTTGTCTTCGTCTAAACGTGCCAGCGTCTCTAGAATATTCAACCCTGATGTTTCCCAGAAGTTGTTGACTCGGGTTGGCTTACCATGTTGAATCGTCAACCAGCCATCACGAGCCAAGCGCTGTAGCACTTCACGCAAAGTAGTTCTTGTTACGCCAATTAGCTCAGATAGTTCGCGCTCTGCGGGTAAAATAGAACCTGGTGGAAATTCTCCATTCCATATAGATTCAACAATATACTCCTCAGCAAATCCCGCTGGGCTTTTGGCTTTGAAAATTCTCATTTAGCACCACTTTGTTAAAATATGTGAACGCATTCTCTGCAATTCACTGATTGTACCAGATGATTTTCAACTAACAAGCAAAGAAGACGATAAGGCTAATCCGTGATCTACGGCGAGATTAGTTGCAGTTAAAAGAATTTATGGCTCATAATAGCTACAAAATAATACTTAGGAGGCGATATGAATTGGCTAAGCGCCCTGTCATCATCAAAAAAGGCATGGGCTTTACTCGCTTTAAGCGCTGCACTGTTTGAAATAACAGCACTATATTTTCAATACGCAATGGGTTTAGAGCCATGCATCATGTGTATATATCAACGCACAGCTATGCTTGGATTACTGGCCGGGGGTATCATCGGATTTTTGGCACCATCTAATTGGTTATATAAAGGTGTAGGCTTTACTGTTTGGGGAATTAGCAGCATATGGGGGTACTTGATAGCCCGTGAGCACATTAATATGCAGACCACCACAGATCCTTTCGCTTTTACATGCGATATTGTTCCCAATTTTCCATCATTTATGCCATTACACGAGTGGTTTCCTGCTTTTTTTGCAGCAACAGGTGATTGCGGCAATATCGATTGGTCATTCATGGGGCTAAGTATGCCTGGTTGGATGGAAGTTATATTTGGGTTTTACAGCCTAAGCTTCGTTATGGTTTTAGCATCTACACTATTGGTTAAACAAAAATGAATTTGCGTTTAAGCACTATAAAAGAGCTAGATGGATACAAACTGCGAGATAGACAGCAAATACTGACTCTCGCTTTAGACGCACTATCGGCTTCTAAAAAGGTGATGTTACGTGTTGCCAAACTGGCAGTTTTAACTCCATTTTTTATTGCCTTAGCTTACTTTGAAGGTTGGGCCTTACTGCCAATTTTACTAGCCGCTGGGCTTAGCTATCCGTTGCTCACCACACCGATAGAAATTTTATTTGCTAAACAAAAATTTTCTCAAGCCATAGAGCAATTCAAATCCGAACAAACTTAAAGGGGCCATTGGCCCCTTATTTTAAAAACGTATTTTCCCTTCTAGTTTGGCAGCAATGTGCGTGCCTATTCCCTTAACTTGTTGCAATGCATCCATATTGTCAAATCTGCCATGTGTTTGACGATAGTCGATAATCGCTTGAGCCTTTTTTTCACCAACACCAGGTAACGTGATCAGCTGCTCAAGGCTCGCAGAGTTAATATCTATTGTTTGAACGTCTTGTACTACGGCTACTAGCGGTTCGCTTTTTTTAACTTCTTTTGCGAGTACGTTAGCATTAATGCCTAGACCAATAATGAGGGTTACAACAAGTGAAATTGTTTGCATCATAGTAGTTCCTTAACTAGTTTTGTCCTTAATTTACCAATGCTGTTAATAACATTGGACTTTAAATAAAGAAAAGCATCCAAGGTTTGTCAAGCTAAAAGGCTAGGAAAATGCATTGTTATTTTTGCGTCATAAACCTGTGCTAATTATCTAAATTCATATGTTTGTAATTAATAATATCTTGCATAATGTAACGCAAACATTTACTGTATAAAAAAACAGTGTTTAGCAGGAGTGATCATGGCTGTTATTGTTAAGTATGTGGTTGAAAGAAATGGAGTCGAGCGCATGACCTTTACCAGTAAAAAAGAGGCTGATGCATACGACAAAATGTTAGATATGGCAGAGTCTCTCGAACAAATGCTCACTAAAGTGGATGTGCCACTAAGTGAACAGCAAGTTGAATCATTAGCGTTAGAGATTGCAAAACAAAAAGATGACTTTTTGGCAGTTTTAAAAGGTGCAAAACCGCCAACGAACCAAACTGGCTCAAAAAAGGAAAAACCAGCCACTCAAGAAAACGTGGCTAAGTTAAAAGAAGCATAATGCTCTAAGTAGCTATAAAAAAAGCCGCATCGTGCGGCTTTTTTTATATGGTGTGTGCTTACTTCAACACTGTAGCAACTGCATCAGCAAAATAGCCTATATTTGCTTGGCTAATACCTGCGACATTCACACGAGATGAACCCACGATATAAATCGCATATTCTTTTTGTAAACGTTCGATTTGCTCTTTGTTGATACCTAAGAACGAGAACATGCCATTTTGACGATCGATGAAAGAAAAGTCTTGTGCTACGCCTTTAGCTGCCAAGCTGTCTTTGATCAACGTACGCAAACCGTTAATACGGCTGCGCATTTCGTCAAGCTCTTCATGCCACATTTGCGTCAGCTCGTCACTACTTAAGATAGTGCTCACAATATCCGCACCATGTGCAGGTGGCATAGAGTAGATGCTACGCACAACACTTAATAATACAGAGTTAGAAACATCAGCAACTGCTGCATCTTTTGCAATAAGTGAACAGGCACCTACACGCTCACGATATAGACCAAAGTTCTTAGAACATGACGAACAAATAATCATTTCTTCAACACTGTCGGCAAGCATACGAAGACCTTTTGCATCTTCATCTAAGCTGCTGCCAAAGCCTTGGTATGCAATATCAATTAACGGTGTAAAGCCAACTTCTTTGGCAAGCTCAGCAACAACTTTCCACTGCTGCTCATTTAAATCCATACCACTTGGGTTATGACAGCATGCGTGCAGTAATACTACGTCACCTTTGGGTACTTGTTTTAAAGTATTGATCATTTCGTCAAACAGTAATCCCTTATTTTCATAATCATAATAAGGGTATTCTTTAACTTTTAGACCTGCCGCTTCAAACAAGCTAATGTGGTTCGCCCATGTAGGCGTAGTTACCCATACAGTAGCATTGGCATTACAACGCTTAATGAATTCAGCTGCGACACGTAAAGAACCTGTACCGCCTGGTGTTTGAGCTGTACGAACTCGATTTGCAAGTAAAGCACTGTGCTCACCCAGCAGTAATGATTCCATTTTCTGACAAAAATCCAAATTGCCAGCTAGACCAATATAAGACTTAGTTTTTTCATTCTCTAAACGAAATGCCTCAGCTAGCTTTACCGCACGCAATACAGGTGTGTCCCCCTGCTCGTCTTTATAAACACCAACACCTAAATCAATTTTATTTGGGTTGGTATCTTGCTTAAAAGCTGCCATTAAGCCAAGGATAGGATCTGTAGGTAGTGGTTTTAGTTCACTGAACATGGGTCGTCTCTTATTTTATGTTATATCAACAACTACAACGCTAAATATGCACTATAAATTGTCGAATTATTGGGTTTAAACTCGGCTCATATTAACATAAATATTTGCCAAAACGAGCTTAATCACTCAGGTAGATATTGAGGGATTTTAATACACACAGCAATTAGTAAAGCTAATACGCTGGGTGTAAAAAAATCTTTGCTAAACGCTTCAGCATCAATGATACCGATACAGTTGCTGGCACTATCAAACAGTGGTAAACAACTTTCTGACTGAACTTTCGGATCGCAGGTGTAGTATTCGCCACCACATGCAACATACTCTTGTACATCATTAATAACTCGAGCTTCACCACTCATTACTACTTGCACATTGTTACTTGTTGCTGCGAATTGTTCATTGATTGGGAATAATGGCCGGCTCGGCGCCCCGCAATATGCAAGTTTTAGCAATTGTTTACCTTCGGGCGTTTGTCTCGTTTGATAAATACCAAACCAGTCGACATGGATAACACGTTTTACAAAATCAACTATTGATTGTAATCGGCTCAAAGTGATACGAGATGCCTCATTTACTTTAAGAAAATTGCTTAACTCAAAAGGCTCATCTTGAAGGTGACCAAACAAACTACATGCCCCGCCTTCGCCAAGCTCAGGGATAAGGTATGACCATACAGCTTCTGCAGAGTTATGCTCATCATCTAAAAACTCTTCTAACTTAACAAGAGCAAGTTCTATTTTTTGTGGATCAACAGTCAATCCAGCGCGAGAAAGGTACAAAGAAACCATCTAGCCATCCAAACATCTAAATATTGAGATAGATTAGCACGTGAATCAGTCTTTGGAAATATAATTTATAACAATGAATAGACGATTGTGACTTCATTACCTTCATTGTTAAATCGGATCTGCTGAGCGATTTCATTTAACAAACTAAGCCCTCGCCCATGCTCCTGTTTTAAGTCACTATCGCGTTTTATCTTTGGTCGAAAGCCTTTACCTGAATCACGAACCGAAAAACTCAATGTATGCTCAGCAGGAACATATTGTACATGTATTACAATTAAAGCTTGCTGGAGATTTGCGAGCGCTTTGGCCCGAAGTTGATAAAACTCCAAAAATCCATCTTCTTTATTTTTGATGCTTGAGTCTAAGCCTAATACACCATGATCTACTGCGTTATTATAGGCTTCAGATAGCAGCAAGAATATGTTTGACCTATGCTCACTTATTCCTTTAATTTTACTCAACACATCAACCAGCTCAAGCACCGGATCTGCACTGATAATATTAGTTTGCTCAATATTAACTTTGAGTTCGAAGGGTAAACTAGAGTATTCAATTGGCGCTTTACTAATTACTTTACTTGGCAAGCAGTTAATAATTGCAATACTTAAATCATCTTGTTGAGCGCTATGTTCTGAAAATCTTTGCGTATAACTGACTATTTGCTCTGTAGAAATGTGTGTTGTGCTTTTTAACACTTGCTTCAGCCGCTCTTCCCCGAGCATTTCTCCTTGGCTGTTTTCAGTTTCAATGATGCCATCAGTAGCCATCACAAGTCTTTTACCTGTATCTACTTCTAAATGGATAGTGTTACGCTCAAACTCATCACTGTCTAAAATTCCCAGCGCCATATGCTGTGATTCTAGGGTTTTAATTACATTGCCGTTTTCATCGATTAAATACAGATCAGGTAGCCCACCAAGCCATACTGAGAGACTTTTACCTGACTCACTGAGTTCGACTATCGCCGCGGCACAAAACATATTACCGGGTAACAAAGAGCTGAGCACTTGATTAAGCTCATATGCAATATCATTAACAGCCATGCCTTTGCTTACCATTGCATAAAAAATACGAGACGCAGGCAATGCCCCCACAGCAGCCGCAAGCCCATGTCCTGTAAAGTCTCCAAGCAAGCAATAAAACCCCCCCATGGGGCTTTTGGCCATCAAAAACATATCACCATTAAACATCGAGGCGGGTGACAAATGATAATCACAATACTGTTGGTACTGAGATGATTGATCTAAGGCATTGCTGAATATATGTTCAACAATTTCGTGCTCTCGTTCAATTTGGTTGTAATGATACTCTAACTGTTTCTTTTGCTGATTGGCTTCTTGACTTAGCCTTCGTGTACGAGCGTGCGCTCTAATCTTGGCAGATAGAATAACTTTATCAAAAGGCTTATGAATAAAATCATCACCACCAACAGCCAAACACTTTTCAAAGCTGTTGTGATCTTCAAGGGTGGTAATAAATATTACGGGTAGATACACATCACCCGCTAGCTCTTTGATTTTTGGTGCTGCTTCAAAACCATCCATGACTGGCATTATCACATCCAGCAACACAATATCTATGTTTTCCTGACGCAGTACATCTAATGCTTGTGCCCCGTTGTTCGCAATAGCAACCTCATACTGCTGCTGTTCCAACATTGTTTTAAGCAAAATACAGTTAAGAGGCTGATCATCAACAACTAATACGCGCAAAGTTAATACCCCAGAGTGTCGACTACATTAGTCAATATCAAACTTTTTATCGAATCGAGATATTTGTAGTATCTTTTTCAATTGAGGGCGGCAATTAGCGATCTGAATTGTATCTATGCTCTCAGCAAGTGTTTTCTTCATATTGAGTAACATACCTAACGCCGAACTATCCATATAATCTGTTTCTCTTAAATCAACCACCACTTTTTTTGTTTTCGGGTCTATATCCGCATAAGCCTGCCGAAATGATTGTACAAGATTAAAATCAAACTTCCCTCTAATCTGAATCGTTAGCGTTTTCCCGTCAGCAGAAGCATTCTTGCTCAAACTCATGTTAAGCTCCTAATATGGTTTGAATTTGTTATCAACATACTGCTTTAAATATAACCGCTTTGTTAAGTTTAGCCAGAAATTAGCCGAACAATACGGCAAATATTTTATTTCAAATGCGCACTTCACATTTTATATAAGAACTACAAGAACTAATCGCAAAAGTGTTATGATCCTCATATTAAACATACATGATGGTGAGAAACATGTCTGATAATCGTTTGGTGTATTCAACTGAAGTTGGAAGAATTGATACAAAGGAACCAAAACCTGAAGTCGCGTCAAAAACCTTTAAAGATGGCTATATTAGAATTGAGCGTCAAACAAAGGGTCGAAAGGGCAAAGGTGTGATGCTAGTTGTCGGTATAGATGCAAAACAGCACGACTTAAAGAAACTTGCTAAAACGTTAAAAAGCAAGATGGGTCAAGGTGGTGCTATAAAGGATGGAATAATTGAAATTCAAGGTGACGATAGAGATAAGTTAAAGCAAATTTTGGAAGCTCTGAAATTCAAAGTGAAGATCGCTGGCGGATAAAGCAAGTTGTTCAACAGTATGGGATCTGCAACTCTAGAGCTACAGCAAAAAAATAACCTGTTGATATTAAATAAAAAACTAAAATTTCGACCCTGTAACAGATTCTGTGTAACTGCCATTTAGTTGATATGTCTTTCGAGGCGTTCCTCGAATTCGATAATAAATCGACTCATCGCCTGACGCCAGTTTTGAATGGGCATTGTCCAT
>NZ_JAAUWV010000022.1 GCF_014694405.1 Pseudoalteromonas sp. S16_S37 | reverse complement strand
GTAATTTTCCGAGTTAAGGCTGCGCTCCCAATTCTTTAGAGAAATTCACAGAATCCATCATCAACAACAGAAAAAATAAACCCCGCTGAAAAAAGTGGGGTTTATCATCAATCTGAAGCACTTTATAGTGCCTTCATTTATTTAGCTGGACCGGTACTTTCTCGCACCACGAGGCTTGGAGTAAATGTAGTGATAATGTCTTTATCATGTTTTCTTGAGCCTCGAGCTTTACTAAATAGTAATCTTGCTGCGTGTTCAGAGATAACATCGTTAGCTTGATGCGCCGTGGTCAATTTAGGCCAAGTCTGTCTAGAGAACGGGGAGTCTTCGAAGCCGGTGATTGATAATTCTTCCGGGATGTCAATATTCATCAATCTTGCAGCGAATAGGGCGCCTGCGGCTACCTCATCGTTACCTCCCAATATGGCAGTTATATTATTCGGATTACCATCTTTTAGTAACTCTTTGGCACCATTTACACCAGATTCAAAAGAATAACTGCCTTCGTAAATGAGCTTGTCTGAAGGTTCGATATTATGATCCCTCAGAGCTTGGTGGTAACCGGCTAAACGTTCAGAGGTAGATTTATGCTCTTTGTCGCCCAACACAAAGGCAATATTCTTATGCCCCAAAGACAGCAAATGTTCGGTGATTTCATAGGCTGCAGCAAAGTCATTCACTAAGATACAATTGTTCCGCTCAGTGATATCAGTATCTCGTCCAGATAATAGACGCACGTACTGTACGCCCATTTCATCTAGCATTTCTATGATATTTTGCTGCTCAGATAAAGGAGGAGTCAGAACAAGCCCTGCTAGGCGCGAGCGCTTAATCATGGTCTTGAATTCATCCTGCATATTCGCATCAAGATAACTGCAAGGGTGAATAACAAGTTCATATCCCTCTTCTTTACATCTTGAGAGAACGCCATTTTGCATATCAATTACGTAATAGGCGTTAGGGTTGTCATAAACAAGTCCGATTGCAAATGAAGAAGTGCCAGCGAGATTTCGCGCAGCGATGTTAGGCTGATAATTCAACTCATTTACTGCACTCATTACCAAGTCATAAGTTTTTTTGCGAACAGAAGGTTCTTTATTGATCACCCGTGAGACGGTTTTCATTGATACACCGGCTAACTTAGCGACATCGTTTATGGTGACTTTCATTTTTTTATTCTTTTATGTGCGTGAGCTTTTGTAAATTGCTCAAAATTCATTAAATGATCATGTGAGTAGCTTAGTCTATCTAATCTAAATTAAAAATAGCAGTATAAAGATCACAAATAAATTAATGATACCGGTGTCAAAAGTATAAATTTGCGTTATTATCCACATTGTAAAATTGAAAATAAGAAAATTGACAGCGTTGTCATTGTGGCTTAAGGTAGACGTTGGAAATAGTCTTTTGCTTGCATAATCAGTACGTAAACTGAAATGCAAGCTTCATGTTATGTTAGGGGATGAGTATGAGTTGCCGTCGTGAGTTGCCTAGTTGGCAGGCATTAGAGCAATCTGCAGCAAAATTGAAGCAACAACAATTGAAAACCTTGTTTGCGCAAGACCCATCGCGTTTCGCGAAATTTTCTTGCCAAATTCCAGGGATTTTATTCGATTACTCGAAGCAATTGATTGACGGTGAAAGCTTTTCGCAACTCATTTCACTAGCAGAGCAGGTTGATATAGCATCTTGGCGCGACAAAATGTTCAGTGGTGAAAAAATTAATTTCACTGAACAGAGAGCGGTTTTACACGTTGCACTCAGAAATAGAAGCAACACGCCGATTTTTGTCGATGATAAAGATGTTACGACATTGGTTAATGGTGAACTTGATAAGATTAAACAATTTACAGATCGAGTTCGCAGCGGTGAATGGCTTGGCTATTCTGGTAAAGCTGTTAAAAATGTGGTGGCAATTGGTGTTGGAGGTTCAAATCTTGGGCCGCAGATGGTCACAGAAGCGCTTGCAAATTATGCAGATGACACACTGAAAGTTCATTATGTATCTAACGTTGATGGTGTGCAGTTAGCTGGTGTTTTAGATGGCTTAGAACCAGAAACAACACTTTTTGTTATTTCCTCAAAGACGTTCACCACATCAGAAACCATGACTAATGCGCGCTCTGCAGTTAAGTGGTTCATGAATCATGCAGAGCAACAAGCAATAGCGAAACATTTTGTTGCCGTGAGCACAAACTTAGAGAAAACGCGTGAGTTCGGTATTGCGGATGAAAATGTATTTACCATGTGGGATTGGGTTGGTGGCCGATTCTCGCTATGGAGTGCGATTGGTTTACCGATTGCATTGTATTTAGGCTTTGATAAATTTATTGAAGTGTTAGAGGGGGCATTTGAAGTCGATGAGCACTTCAAAAATGCCTCGTTTGAACAAAATATTCCATTAATTATGGCGTTATTGAGTGTGTGGAATACCAGCTTTTTAGGGCACACAGCACAAGCAATTTTACCTTATGATCAAGCTTTACACATGTTGCCTGCGTATTTGCAACAAGGTGAAATGGAAAGTAACGGCAAACATGTTACTTTTGATGGTCAAACCGTACCATATACCACTGTGCCACTCATTTGGGGCATGACGGGTATTAATGGTCAGCATGCGTTTTATCAGTATCTTCACCAAGGTAATAATATCGTGCCAGCTGATTTTATTGCATCGGTAAAACCTCAGGTTGCTGTAGAAAAACATCACGATATTTTGTTGTCGAACTTTTTTGCACAAACAGAAGCTATGATGGCGGGTGTTGATGAGCAACAAGTTCGTACAGATTTACTAGCAAAAGGCAAAACAGCAGAAGAAATTGAAAGTTTAGTTGCCCATAAAATTCATCAGGGTAATAGACCGACAACGTCAATTTTACTTGATGTTGTCGATGCCAAGTCAGTTGGACGTTTAATTGCTTTGTATGAGCATAAGATATTCTGTCAGGGTATTATTTTGCAGATTTGCTCTTTTGATCAGTGGGGCGTTGAACTGGGTAAAGGGCTGGCGTCTGCGATTGAAGCTGAACTTACTCAACAAGGGGTTAATCACCCTCATGATAGTTCAACTGCTGGATTAATTGCTTATTATAAAAATAATAGATAATTGGAAAAAATTCGTCCTTCTTTGAAGGGCAACCGGTTCACTCAACGTGAAAAAATACCTTTGAACGGGTAGCGCTGGAGTTCTTAGGGCCTGTATTTTTGTGAGAGGAATTACAGTGCCCCTAAGGCTCATTTTCTGGCTTATACATCTTCTTAGAGCCAATCTCGGAAAGGTAATTTGCAAGTTGAAAATTACCGTCTCACTTTGTCGTTGAACGGTTACAATCGAATTCAATACTGCTGATAAGCAGCGTCTGGTAGGCTAGGAACATGGCGTGATCAGACATTAACAATAAATGCGCAGTGAGTGAACAGGAACTGTTGAACAGGAACTGTATAGCTGCGCTTAACCTTGTAGAGAGTAATTTATGCTTAATCCTTTTGATATTGTAATTTTTGGTGGGGGCGGAGATTTAGCATTACGCAAGCTATTGCCTGCGATGTATCGCGCATATCAAGAAGGTAATTTACCTGAAGGCTCTCGAATTTTGCCGACTGTTCGTGAAGAAAGTAAAAAACAAGAATATATCGAAACAGCACAGCAAGCATTGAAGTCGTTTTTAGGTGAAGGTGAGTTTAATAATCGAGACTGGAAAGCATTTTCAGCATTCTTGGTACCTGTGGTAATTAACGTTACCGAGCCTGATGGTCATTGGGATGAATTAAGAACACTTCTTGAGCAAGATGCTTCTGATAAATCTAGAGTATTCTATTTATCACTACCGCCTGCCGTATATGGTACTTGCTGCGAGATCTTATCTTCTAAAAAGCTTATTAGCGATACTTCTCGTGTGGTGGTTGAAAAACCAATTGGCTACTGTGGTGAATCAGCCGAAGAAATAAACGCTAAAATAGCTCAGTACTTTGCCGAAGAGCAAATTTTCCGAATCGACCACTACTTAGGTAAAGAAACGGTTCAAAACCTGATGGCGTTGAGATTTTCAAACGCGCTGTTCGAAAATCTGTGGGATGCAAAATCGATAGATAATATTCAAATCAGCATTTCAGAGACTGTTGGTTTGGAATCTCGCGCAGGGTTTTATGACAAAGCCGGTGCACTTCGCGATATGGTACAAAACCACTTACTGCAACTGTTATGCTTAGTGGCAATGGAGTCACCACACAAACTGAATGCTAATAGTATTCGTGCAGAAAAGCTGAAGGTATTAGAAGCATTGCGTCCATTAGTTGGTGAGCAAGTTGATGCGAATATTGTTCGCGGTCAATACGTGCCGGGTGATTTAAATGGCAAGCTAGTACCTGGGTATTTGGAAGAATTAGGCGAGGGGTCTAGTACCACTGAGACATTTGTTGCTATTCGTGCTCATATTGATAATTGGCGCTGGGCCGGCGTACCGTTTTACTTGCGCACAGGTAAGCGTATGAAAAAACGTTGCGCGGAGATCGTGGTGGAATACAAACCGGTATCTCACAATGTTTACGATGAATCGGTAGGACCAATTCAACCAAACCGCTTGGTCATTCGTTTGCAACCTGAAGAAACAATTCAGCTTACCCTTATGTCAAAGCGTATGGATAACTTAAATATGGAGTTACAACCAGTTACGCTAAATATCGAACTAAGTGAACAATATGGCTCAAGTTTCCATTCGGATGCTTATAAACGTTTGATGTTGGATGCAGCTGCCAATAATCCAGCGTTATTTATCCACCGTGATGAAGTTCGTCAAGCTTGGCAGTGGATTGACCCAATTATTGAGCGTTGGCAACAAAAAGGCACGCCAGCATTGTACCGTGCAGGTTCTTGGGGGCCAGTTGATGCTGATGAGCTACTGCAAGAAAACAATCACGCATGGTTTAATGTAGGAGAAAAAGCATAATGGCCAATCTTACAGAGCGATTTTTTGACTCTAAAGAGGAACTTACAGCGCAATTATCAACCTTGCTTGAATCTAAATTAGTGGCAGGGATTGAGGAAAAGGGCAGTGCCGTTTTGTTCGTGTCGGGCGGCTCATCACCGGCGCCAGCTTATAAACACTTATCGGGTTTACCGCTTGCTTGGGACAAAATCTCGGTAGCAATGGTTGATGAACGCTGGGTTGATGCGAACCACGAAAAATCGAATGAAGCTTTCATCAAGAGCACGCTATTGCAAAACCATGCATCAAAGGCACGTTTTGTCACTATGAAAAATTCTGCACCAACAGCCATTGTAGGGCAGGCAGAATGTGAGCAGGCGTATAAATCACTTGGTCAAGCGGATGTGACTATTTTAGGCATGGGTCCAGATGGACACACAGCTTCGTTATTTCCCCACGCAAATGGCTTGGAGCATGGTTTAAGTACTGCTGATGTTGTCTGTGCCATTAATGCTAAGCAAAGTGAAGTCACTGGTAGCATTACTGAGCGCATGACCTTAACGTTGAATGGGATCGCCAATTCCAAACAAGTAGTTCTTTTGATTAGTGGCGATGAGAAAAAAGCGGTGTATGAGCAAGCTAAACAAGCAGGCTCTGAGTATGATATTCCTCTTCGTGCTGTTATTAATCACCCAGACATCAATTTAAGCGTGTTTTGGTGCCCATAAAATAGTGATAATGCAAAGCACCCTAACTTAATGAAAGAGTGGTGTGCTTTGCAGTTTTTTACCTTTAACGTTATTTTCATTTTGACTCATCCAAAACCCCAGAAGCCCCACAGCAAGATAACCAATTAGCGCTTCACGTGAGCGATTTAGCTATAACAAAATCTGTATCTCCAACTTATACCTACGCAATGACACTTAATTACTCTTAGGGATTAAACCTGACGCGGTAGCGATGCTATCGACAAGGATTTTTGCGTCAAAATAGACCTCTTAGTTAAGCTGATTGGTCTTACTATCAAAATCATGTGTAAATATTGGCCTGTAACCTCATAAATAGCGCTTAAAAAGACTAATTATGTAGACACAGGTTACATGAAAATCTATAATGACAGCGTTGTCATTTTGCGTATGATCACCCTTGAACACTTCTGCCAAAGTTTTTATTTTGTACGCAATTATGCTCTTTTGTTATAGATAACATAAAGATCTTATCTTTTTATTCCTACCGAACGGTTTTTGTCCCCAAAAAATGTTTCCATATGCTATATTCACTCGTAATTTTGTAACAATACATATCAATTATTAATTTAATTTTTTATAAATCAAATGGTTAACGTTATTGTTGAATATTTTTTGATTAATTCAGCAAAAAACATGTAGCGAATTTGTAATTTACGGTGTATGGTTTGTTATTAGATGACAGCGTTGTCATCATCACTGGGCAGAAGTGATTTAAAATTCCAACAAAATGATTCAAGGGGAATCCTGTGTTAGCTAATAATTTTAAGAAAAGCTTACTAGCAGTTAACGTCGGTCTTGTACTAAGTGCAGGCATCTCAGGCGTAGCAGTTGCTGCTGAAAACAACCAAGTTAAAGAAGATGTTGAAGTAATTGAAGTGCGTGGTATTCGTGCCTCAAACAAAGAAAATATCAACGGTAAGCGTTTTGCCAATGCCGTAGTTGATGTTGTAACTGCAGAAGATGTAGGTAAATTTCCGGACGGAGACGTTGGTGAGTCGCTTGCACGTATTTCTGGCGTAAGTGTATCTCGTCAGTTTGGCCAAGGCCAGCAGGTTTCAATTCGTGGTGCATCTGCGCAATTAACTCGTACATTACTCGACGGACACTCAATCGCATCAACAAGCTGGTTTGATCAGCAAGCTGTTGACAGAAGTTTTAACTACTCTTTACTTCCTTCTGAGTTAGTTGGTGGTTTAGAAGTATATAAATCTTCACAAGCAAATATCGTTGAAGGTGGTATCGGTGGTACTGTTATTGTTAAAACACGTAAGCCTCTAGATCTTGATGCAAACACAGCCTTTGGCAGCCTTAAAGGTGACTATGGCACAGTTTCTGAAAAAACAGACCCAGAAGTGTCTGGCTTATATAGCTGGAAAAATGAAGACGAAAGCTTTGGTGTATTAATCTCTGGTGCGAAATCCGAGATTGATTATCAGCGTAATGGTATTGAGTCTTCAGGTGGCTGGAGTGGTGCAATGGCACCAACTACATTCCAACAAGAGCGCGATAGAACAGCGCTTTACGCTGCATTTCAGTATCAACCAAGCGATTCATTGCTACTTGGTTTAAACGTAACTAGTCTTGAATTAGGCGCGAATAACGCAAATACGCAAATTATCATTTTCCCAGGTGAAGGCTCTTGTGAGAAGCAAAACCTATCTGGCAACTGTGTGTATGCGAATATAACAAATGCGGGTAATGGTGCAGGCCCTGCGTTTTTCCAAACTTGGGTGCGTAAAGCTAGCATGGAATCAGATACAATCGATTTCGATTGGCAATATAATGCTGATAGCTTCACATTCAAAGGCCGCATTGGTAAAACAGATGCGAAAAGTGCTGTAACAACAGCTAACTTTGGTGTGTACTCAAACAATACTGCAGATTTCACTGGTACAGTAGATATGACTGGTGACACTGTAAAATATAATATTGCCAACAAGAACTACAATGCGAGCATCTTACCTGGCACAATTGGTCCACAAACATGGGCGCCAGAGTACAACCCAGATACGGATGAAGAAACATACTTCAACTTAGATTTTGATATTCCGTTAGACCTAGGGATCATTACAGGTATTAAAGCAGGCTTCCGCTATGCTGACCACAAGGTAGTACAAGATGGTAACGGTGCTAACGTAAATGTTGACCTTCGTCCAATGAGAAGTGCATCTGAATACTATCCAGGCACAGTTTCAGCAGGTGGT
This sequence comes from Pseudoalteromonas sp. S16_S37, assembly GCF_014694405.1. Lineage (GTDB taxonomy): Bacteria > Pseudomonadota > Gammaproteobacteria > Enterobacterales > Alteromonadaceae > Pseudoalteromonas. Next base: position 60,783 of record NZ_JAAUWV010000022.1, on the reverse strand, counting down.
GGTTTTATTTTACCAGAGCCTAATATGGATCTAATGATCGCAGATTCATTAGCTATGACTGAAGGTTACACGCAACGCCCTCAAGCTTATGGTACTGTAGAAGAGGAAAATACAGCTCTATATGCAATGGCTGAATTTAGCGGTGACAGTGTTCGTGGTAACATCGGTTTACGTTATATCGCAACAGATATTGAATCAGATTATTACGATTTGAGTACAACAGGTCAGTATGCGACAACACTTACAACTGACAAAGCTGATTACAGTGAGTTTTTACCAAGCTTGAACTTAGCAATTGATGTAACAGAAGACGTTATTCTTCGTACATCAGCAGCACAAGTTATCTCTCGTCCAAACTATGCAGATTTGTTTGCGACTCGTAGCTTGGCAGGTTACACCGATAACCGTCCTTTAAACGAAGTTCTTCAAACTGGTAATGTTGGCCTTAGCCCATTTAAGGCTTTCCAAGCAGATATCGGTATTGAATGGTACTTCAGCAGTGACGGTTTAATCAGTTTGACTTACTACACTAAAGAAGTTAGCTCATTCATTTCGACTCAACAGCAAACTAACCAGCAAATTGGTATCGAAATCCCAGTTTATAAAGATAACCCAGATGCGGGTGAGCCGCCTTGTGGCGCTGGCCAATATGACTGTTGGACAATCAGCAAGTCAACCAATGGTAGTGGTGGTTCAATCGAAGGTATCGAGTTCCAAATTCAAGATGCTTTTGACAATGGATTTGGTTACTCATTTAACTACACGTATGCAGATACTGAAGCACCAGCTGAAAACTACCCTGATAGAGTAGGTGTATTCTCTGATTCTTCAAAGAATACCTACAACTTAGTTGGTTTCTATGAGCAAGATAACTTCTCGGCTCGTTTAGCATACAACTGGCGTTCAGAGTTTATCATTCGTGAAGCACCAGGTTGGTATGGCAACCGTGAGCACAAAGCATATGGTCAACTTGACTTCAGTGCTACATACTCGGTTACTGATTACTTAGATCTTACTTTTGAAGGTATCAACCTAACAGAAGAAGATAGTATTCAGTTAGGTAACAACCACACATCAACAACGTTGCCTAACCCTGATTTACTGAACGACTTCCCAGTGTGGAGTTTCGAAGGTGAAGCACGCTATAAAGTGGGTGTAGCTGTTCGCTTCTAACCGAAAAGATCGAAAAAAGCCCAGCTATTGCTGGGCTTTTTTATTACTATATCGTTAGTAAATCACAGAATTTTGAATAGCCATTAGGTGTTGTTATGGATATTAAAAGAGTTGTTATAGTGGGTGGTGGAACTGCCGGTTGGTTGGCTGCAAACCATCTAGGAAAAGCTATGCTGGCACGAAGTGATGTGTCCGTTACCTTAATTGAGTCATCAGATGTTCCTCCAATTGGGGTTGGTGAAGGAACAGTGCCAGATATTAGACATACACTGTCAAGCTTTGGAATTAGTGAGTCTGAATTTATTAGAGAATGTGATGCTACTTTCAAGCAGTCAATAAAGTTTGTTAATTGGATGGATAAGCATGTCCATGGTGACGGAAATTTTTTCCATCATTTATTTGATGTGCCTCATTCGGCTGAAGCAAAGGTGCTGACTAAGCGATGGCTAGATAATCACAGTTCAGACAAACACTATGGTGATTATTTATCCCCTCAACATCAAATTTGCGAACTTGGCCTCGCACCAAAAGATATTACAACACCTCAATATCAAGCTGATTTAGCCTACGCATATCATTTAAATGCAGGTAAATTTGCTCAACTACTGGCTAAGAATGCGACTCAAAAGTTTGCTGTTGAGCATATCGATGCTAATGTCACTGAAGTAAACTGCAATAATGATGGGATGATCACATCGTTAAAAACAGATAAGTTTGGGCAGCTGCAGTTTGATTTTTACATTGATTGTTCTGGTTTTAACTCTCTGTTAATCGATAAAACACTCAATGTTCCTTTTAAAAGCGTCTCAGATACGCTGCTCGTTGATAAAGCGCTTGTAGTTCAGGTGCCAACTGAGCCAGATGATGAGATCCCTCCTTATACAATCGCAACGGCACATCAAGCTGGTTGGATCTGGGATATAGCACTATCTAGCCGCAGAGGGGTAGGTTTTGTTTACTCCAGTAAACATATGTCAGATGAAGACGCGGTTACAAAGTTTGATAAGTATCTGGGTAACAAGAAAAATGAAGTGGAGTATCGACAGATCCCGATGAAGGTCGGGTATAGAGAAAAATTCTGGCACAAGAATTGTGTTGCATTAGGCTTGGCACAAGGGTTTTTAGAGCCGCTGGAAGCCACCTCTATTTTACTCACTGACTTTTGTGCAAAATTTTTGACTCAGCGTTTCCCCACTAACGTCTCGCAAATGGAATATTTAGAGCAAAGATTTAATCAATCCATGCAGTATGCGTGGGAGCGAGTGGTTGATTTTATCAAGCTGCATTACTGTATCTCGGACCGCACCGACTCGGCTTTTTGGAAGGAAAATAGAGAAAATAAGTCAATACCTATTAGCCTCAATAAGCGGTTAAAGCTTTGGGAAGACTTTATTCCGGTAAAGGATGACTTTTTTAGCCAATTCGAAGTGTTTTTTTTAGAGAATTTTTTATTTGTACTGTACGGAATGAATTATAAAACGGCCACTGAGGAAAAGTGCACAATGTCGGATGCAGAAATCAAAACGCATTTTGACAGAAGAGAAAGCTACGATAAATATTTGAGAAACAAGCTCCCTAAGCATAGAGAACTGATAGATAAAATAAAAAAATATGGTTTACAGACTATCTAAAAATCAGTTGTGACTAGCACGGGTTCATACCTGTTGCTAGTCACTCAAATTAATAACGATTTTATTTGGTTATTGTTGCAAATGAAGAGATCGATAGCCGTCCTTTTTTTGGATCTCGGCTAAAGTCGTTATCTGATTTAATATTGGCACTATGCAATATATTACCTGGATAAATAACAAGCCTATTCTTTTTAGCCTCTATTTTTAATACTTGCTCAAATATGCTTGTGCTTTCATTAATATAACCTGCGTGTTCATTGGGATAATTATTTACATCTTCAACCATACTTCTTAGGTGCTCAGCATGCTCTTCATTGAATTCAATAAGGTTTACTGGTTTATATTTGTAAATACTTGTACCGCCAAAATCTTCATCATATAAGTAATGAACAAATGCAAAATGCAATGCATCAAAGGTGTCTATATGTGGCATTCTTTGTTCAGTAACAAGTTTATCAGGTGTGCAAGTCACTAATGATAACAAGCTTCTGTGAAAAATAACTTTATCATAATCATTTGATAGATCTGTTAATATATTTTCAGTAAAAAATCGCTCCAAGCCTCTCATATATGGCATTGGCATGCTGTCTCTTATTCCGGGAAAAAAAGAACGCTCTGCAAACATAGGGTTGAAGTAAGCAATATTGTAGGCAAAGTCGAAAATACTATCCAAACTATCCAAGAAATCATCAATTATATATACATGTTTTTCCGTTTCAGGGATATTAAGTTTAGTTATTTTGATGCTTTCGTGAAGTTTTAACTCTTTCATAGCTTGTCATCTGGTTTTTTCATGATTTAAATTTTCTGGGCGTTTTTCATTGCAAAAAATCTTAATAGTCATTTTATTTTAGCAAATTAATATTGCTTAGGCATTATCAAATAGGCAGTTTAATCTACCTTAGATACGTTAGCTAATTTAAACGAGGCGAAGATATTACTGGGCCTCGCTCGGTAGTACGATTATTTGAATTGAATATACTTCAGATTAACTCTAAGAGTAAAAATTAACTCTGTTGTACTTTTAGGTCCTTATACCAATTTTTTAACAACATTATTACTCTACATTCTTAACAAACTTTGCTGGGTTACCAGCATATACGGTATTGCTCGGAACATCTTTGTGTACGACGCTCCCAGCGCCAATTACGGCATTATCACCAATTGACACGCCTTTGGTAATAATTGCACCATAACCAATCCAAACATTGTTGCCAATGCTTACTGGTTTGGTGACGAGTCGACTTACTTCATCGGCATTGTTTCTGCCACTTAGCGTATGCCCATCACAATCCATGATCACTACATTTGGTCCAAATAGGGCATTATCACCAATCGTTACCGATTCGTAGCTGACAATGGCGGTGCCCTGTAAGCAAACATTGTCGCCAATGATGATTTTGCCGGCGCTAAAGTTGGGACGTTTTACAATAGTTAACTTCACTAAATCGTTAGGAAATGCAGCAGCATTGCTAGAGTCTAAAAAGGCGTCTCTGCCGAAACTTATATGGTGTTGGAAATGGTCAATAGTAACGCCATTTGGAGGTTGCATGGTGTTTTCATATATTTCGACATATGCGAACCTCGGTGTGCCTAGCAGCTGAGGTGTATTTTTAAACATCACCCCTGTCTCGTGAAGCACATGGATTGGTGATGCACAGTCAGCAGGGAAAAAGTGATTAACAAACTTTGCCATTGGAGGTCCTTTCATATGCTAGAGTTTCAGGTTCGCCTTGATCATTTACTTGTCCCATATTGCGCACACGTTGCAAGCTCAGGCCAATGAGACACGCGGCTGCTGCAAGCCCTCCAAGTATTGAAGTCGCAGTATTAATATCGACGATATCAAGTAACGTTCCCAAGGTAATTGAAGAAATAGGTACTAATCCGTGCACAGCAAACAGCACGATGCCGATGGCGCTTGATAATTTATTCATTGGCACATGTAACTGATACCAAGTTGTGCCAGCAACGATTGCAAATCCAGTGGTACAGCCGAGTATCATTAGCAGAATGCATAGGGTTATTTGGGAGCTTTGAAAGCCAAGGCAAATAAAAGCAACCGCAGCGAGTAAATCTAACACTAAGATATACATGCCCAAATAGCGCATTTTAGGTTTGAGTATAATCACCAGCATTGCACCGATAAAAGTACCAATTCCCTGACTTGCAAATAAATAACTCAATCCGGCTTCGTTAGTAGCAAGGTGTACTTTGGCTAAATAGGGAATAAAGATGACCAGTGGCCCATATATCAAAATAGAAATAAGCATAAGATAGCTAACAATTAAACTTAAGTTCGGATGGCCGAAAGTGTATTTAAAGCTATCTATAATGGCTTGATGAAGCTTGTTCAGTAGTTTGCTATCACTATCTGTTGAGCGCTTTTGAGGGCGCATCATCAATGAGCAAGCTGCTGCGACTAACACCAACATTGCATCAACCAAAAACGCAAAAGTGAGATGTTGATGTTCAATCTGCCCAGGGATTAGCGTTGTGATAAAAGACTTAGCCCACAATAAACACAAACCCACCAGTACTGGCGCAAATGATTGAATTATAAAATTCCCCCCCATAGTCAGCACATTGGCTGCTAAAATACTTGAGTTTGGTACTATGTGAGGAATGATAGATTGATTGGCCGGAAAACACAGTGCTGAAAAACTCCCCGCGGTTATGGCAAATGTGATCAGCATTGCAATATTGGCTGGCCATACCATTAAACAAGCAGAAAATACGAGCGTACTTAACGCAAAGCCAAGCCTGCCAGCTCGAACCACCGTCAGTGGCGTTAACCTGTCGCTAAATACGCCACCAATAAGAATAAAAATACTGTGAGGCACGCCAAAACATGCCATCACAATTGCAAGTTCGATAGGATCATTCTCGGTGACCTCTAGCGTCAGCCAAGGCAGGGCAATTAAGGTAAAATAAGCGCCGATTTGGGTCAGCGACATGCCAACCCAATGGAGCTTAAACTCATTATTTGTGAATAATTCTCTCATGAGTTAGCGTACGCTTCCTTCGTGACAAAAACCAATAAACTGCCACACATCAAACTCGTTTGATGAGTTCGGTTGTTCTGATTTTGTCCACCATTTAGCTTCATAAAGTGCATGCTTGAACTGTACCTGCTGACTGACTTGGTAAACGGCTTGATTATCCCAAAAAGCGCTTTGCGAGCAATCAATAAACGCTTGTTCACTCGATGTCCAGCTAGTAGTCACAGGTGGCCATTGACCAATTACGCTGATGCTAGGTGATGGATTTTTCGCTTGCTCTTCTTGTTCTTTCGTCCATGCACGGCCTTGCTGTTGGTGACATGTTTGGCAGGTCATGGTGTCATCGCCCCACTGCCTTTTGGTGGTGGTGATAAGGGGAATATCATCATCAACACTGTCGTTGTTCCAACTTTCATGAAGCTGTGCCATATTATTCTCACGCAACTGCCAAGCACTTTGACCTAATTGCCACTCAGACCAGTGAAATTCAGGCCAGTTTTTAACACCAAGTAATGCATTTGCAGTATTGAAATCACCCGCCTTAATCGAGTAATCAATAATCGTGGTGATAAAAACTAGGCGGTTAAAAGAGAACCTTGGGTTGTCAGAGCAACTTCGAAAAGAGAGATCCTGATTACAGCTTGTCAGCCCTTGCATTAGATAATTGTATCCACTAAAGAAATATTGAGGCTCATTAAAATAGCTCGATGCTAAGGTTACCGAGTGAAAACCTGGGTTGACTTGAAACCACTGTGCATGTTCTTGTTCTATTAATATTTGGCTGAGTTTGTCTTGGTGGATCCCAGCAAGCCAACGCCTTGGCAATGTTGTCCATCCCCCCAAAATAGAGGCCAGTCTCATGGTACGATGGTTTTGAGGGTTGGCAATTACTTTGTTTTCAAGCGCATGTGCCATCGCTATTGCGCGCACACTATAAAAGCTCGTAAGGATAAAATAGTTGAGGGTGCTGGGGTCATCAAAGCCCGCTTCACCACCAAGCCATAGTCGAGACCCTGTAATTAAAGTCAGAGTCATTACGTTACCTGGATCTTGGATAAGGCTCGCGACTAATGCATTTCCTGCGGGAATCGCAAGCTCAGATGCTTTGTTAAATGCATGGTGGAACTGAGTGTGGCTTTGCAATGACTCATCTACATTCAACGATGAATAACTAAGTACTTGATTAACAAGTCGGCCCAGTTTTCTTTGTGATCCCACTGCCCAAGTTGAGTCAGCAGATACTAGCGCTAAGCGTTCAAGGTAAAAAAGAGCCAAAATACTGTGCTCTAAAGACTCAGGTGTCACATTGCTATCGGCCAGTAAAGAGGCACTTAAGTGACGAATAGCAGCAAGCGAAATGACGGACTGATAAATTGGTGACTCCATATAAGAAATACTCAGCATATCGTCAAAAGAGCGGTGCGCTTTGCTTTGCTGTAACTGATTATATAAAGGTTTAACTTCGTCATACATCGCTTTGCTCACATTGAGTTTTTGATAAAACAAATCCGATGAATAATAGTCAGCAAGCGCAAAGTTTGGGTGCGATATATTGGCAAACACTGACATGCTAAAGAGCGATAATATGAGGTAGAGATGCTTCATAGTGTTATTCCTTCTAAATTTTTTATGTAGTTTTCTATGAGTTCTGTAACTTTATGTTTTTCAATTAATTTTGAACTGCAACCGACGTAAATATGTTGTTGGGCATTTTCGAAATAGGTAGAAATGTACATGGTGTGAGGGCTGCTCAGGTCATGATCGTTTTGTACTTCGGGGATAGCTTGCTTCAGTTCAATTTCCTGCTCGTTTAATGATGTCGCTATAAACTCCGAGCGCGCATTAGCATTGAGTTCACCTTGATAGTTGTAACTAAAATCAGGCGTATATATCGGCTCTAACTGAGCTTGCAGTTCAGCGTCGTGATTAAGTGCGGCTAGGGCATGGTAACTAATCGCGTTGTGTGGCGCTTGCTTCATAAATTGTGCGATATAAGCAGCGCTTTGACTTTGCGAGTGAAGCGTATCACGGTCAATCGAAAGCACGACTCGCGAGACTAAATAACCCACAACGGTGTTAGTATCGACCTCAATTTCTGTATTCAAGCGATTAAATTGAGACAATTCTAAGCTGACATTACTTAAAGAAAATGTACTTTGTAATGCTCGTGCAATTGCCGCCGTATGGATATCTGATGCGTGTATAGCTTGGTTACTAGCGCACAATGAGGTGATTTGCTTGGTGATATGTAACGGAATAGGCGTTCTTTGATTATGTAAAAAGCATGGAATATTCGCCTCAAGCGCTTGTTGCTCGCTAATCATTCTTGGTGCTTGAATTTGTGCGCTTTGGTTCCAAAACGCCAGATCAGCTTGCCAATTCTTTTGACCTTTAACGTATAACGGTTGCTGGAAGTAACGAGCAAACGCTCTGACAAATGCAATATACTGGTCTTTGCTCAGAGTAACCGAACGTTCACCATTAAGCAGTGATTTAATAATGGCGGTAAAGTTTCTGGTTATGATACTCATACTGAAGCCATCAAACACCGCATGATGCAGCGACAGGGTTAAAAATACCCGCTGTTCACGTTTGATATAAAACAGTCTTACTAAGCCAGAATTAAGCCGCATTGACAGCACTTCGCGCTCGATAAACTCGCAGATCTCGCTGGTTTTCGTCAAAGCGGTTAAATCGAAGCAAATTTGTTTTTGTAACAGGGTTTTTAAATCACCAATGTATTCCTGATAGCTGCCTAATTTAAAGCCGGTTCGAAGTGCAGGGTGGTGTGCTAGTAGTAACATCACAGCTTGGCTTATTAATGCAAAACTGAGCTGCTCATTTTCATCATTAAGCACAATGGTGTGGTTTACTATCCAAAGATTATTTTGGCCGCCAAAAGATAAAAACAGCTGACGATTGGGTAGGCTAGGTAGGTAAATCTCATCATGTTGCCAGCTAGGGTGCTGCTCTAGAGGCGCAGTTAAATCTACCTTTTGAGTTATGTCCTGCTGATCTTTCATAAGCAATCTATGCATATGATCAAGCGTTGGCTCAGCTAACAGCGTTTTGATCACCAGTGATTTACCCGTTATATGTGTCACCGACGATAATAAGTCGATGAATTGAATAGAGTTACCTCCTTGGTCAAAGAATGACTTATGTGGGTCAATATCTGGCTTTTGAAGATGTTTTTGCCAAAGTGTCACTAGCGCTTGTGAATACGCGTTTAGCTGCGATGATTGCCCTGGCTGCGGCTGATTTACAACAGCCATCTGAGCGAGCTTATTGCGGTCCGTTTTGTTATTTGGCGTTTTTGGCAAGCGCTCTATTTCAATAATATGCTGAGGTCGCATATAGGCGGGGAGTTGATGATTAAACTGTGCTTGCAACTGTAAAACCAGCTGCTGTGAAAATTCATCGCAGACAACAAACGCTACAAGCTGATTGGTGCTATTGAGCACCACGGCTGCGGCCTTTATCGCGTTGTGTTGCATAAGCACCGATTCAATTTCGGATATTTCAATTCTAAAGCCGTTGAGCTTTATTTGTTGGTCAATTCGTCCAAGGCAAAGCAGTTGTCCTTGTTTGTTTAACTTGACTAAATCACCAGTTTTATAAGCGCGGACCACTTTGCCATCTGGCAGTGATAAGTTAATAAACTTTTGCTGGGTTTCATCATCTCGATTGAGGTAACCGATTGCTAACCCATCACCTGCTATCAATAGCTCTCCAGAGGTACCAGAGGGGACGAGTTGATGCTGATTGTTTACGATATAAAACTGCGTATTCGCGATAGGTGAACCTAGGTGAATGGTCTCTTCAGGGCTTAATTTTGTCATTGAAGACCAAACTGTCGTTTCTGTTGGTCCATACATGTTCCAAAGCTCGACAGGCTGAGAAAAAAAGTACCCAAGTAGCTCTTTACTAAGCGGCTCTCCACCGCTCAGGGCAAGACTGCTAGGGTTTAGCTTTACATTATATTGCTGCAGCATTTTCCAGGTCGTGGGAGTGGCTTGCACAAGGTTTAATTGATGCTCAGTGATAACGTTTTGTAATTGCTGTGGATCTTTACTTTGCTCAGATGTTGCAATGTATACATAACCATTACAAAGTAGCGGTGCAAACAGCTCTAGAACATGAATATCAAATGAGATAGACGTAATTGCCAATGCGCGTGTTTGTTTATTTAGCTCAAGCGTCTCAACCATAGCTGCAACAAAATTGAGCGCTGACGCATGATTGATTAAAACGCCTTTGGGTTTACCCGTGGAGCCCGAAGTGTAGATGATGTAAGCGGTATGAGCTGGATGTATGTCAGCGAAAGTGTGTGTCTCTAGCGCTTGCAAAGTGTCGCATGCGCGCACATTGTTATGTAGCTCACAAGCGTAGTCGTAATTGGCATTGTCGCTAAGCACCAAGGGGGCTTGGGTGTCTTCAAGCATGTAGCCTAGCCGAGCTTTTGGATAACTTGGGTCAAGCGGTAAATAAGCGTGGCCGTTATTCCATATTGCTATCATCATAGCCAGCATGTGAGTGCTGCGCTCACAACATACGCCAATGATACTATTGTCACTCAGTTCAAACTCTTTTATGGCGCTGCTGTATTGCCTAACTAATTGTGCAAATTGACTATAACTTAACGACGTTTTTGAATCAGCAACCGCTTTGTGCTTTGGTAAATTGGTGAATATCTCCTGCAGTGCCTTTGGCAGCGTTTTTAGCTGTGAATAGTCGCGAACCACGCCTTGCCAATCGGTCATTAACTTATTAGCCTGCGCATAACTGAGTAAATCGAGTGACAACATGGTGTCATTTGGATCTGCCAGTAGTTGTTCTAACAAGTGTTCAAATGATTGTGACAACTGTGTAATGGATGCTTGGTCAAAAAGTTCAGCTGCAAACTCCCATTCAAGTGATAGGGTATTGTCTTGAGCGTAGATATCCAAAGTGATATCAAACTTTGCCAATCTGTGCTGATTGTCAGACGGTGTAATGTCTACTCCTTGTAGTTCTGGCACTATGGCTTTCATATTATGCATCGCCAAAAATACATTAATTAAAGGTGGTTGGTTGGCATGGCGTGGAACATCTAAACTGTCTAACAACACTTCAAAGGGTAATTGTGCATGCGCAAAAGCATCGGCCATAATGCTTTTTACTTTGGCAATGCAGCTGCTAAAGCTTTGTGTATAGTCAACTTGATGCCTAAGTAATACAGTGTTTGCAACAAAACCAATCAGTTCGCTGGTTTGCTCATGCTCTCTATTTGCAACGGGTGTGCCGATCAGCGTGTCGGTCTCATTACCATGAAATGCCAATAAAATGCTAAACGCACTATAGATGACGGTAAACGGTGTGGTGCCCAGCTGTTTTGCCAAACTCGTAATTTTGCCGTAAAGCTCACTGTCAATGTGACTGACATGCAACCTTGCTGACACCGCCATATGTTGTGCTCTTGGGTTGTCCAGTGCAAAGGTTACGTTGCTCTGGCAGCTTTGTAGTGTGTTTTGCCACCATTGACTAAGCAGCGCCAGATTCTGCTCGTTGAGCAGCTGTCTTTGCCAGCGCGCAAAATCTATATACCGCAACGTGCGTTGTTGTACGGGTGCTCTTTGTAGCTTCAGTTGCTCTGCATAATGCAAGGCAACTTGTTGACAAAATAGCGCGATTGACCAGCCATCGGCGGCGATGTGATGAATAACGATGGTCAGTTCAAAGTGCTCGGGCGAATATTTTTGCAATAACAATCTAAGCGGTGGTTCATTGCTCAAATTAAATGGCTTATCAATAAACTGAGTGATTATATTGGCTGACTCACAGTTTGCCGTTAGTTGCTGTTGCGTGTGCTCTATAACGCTCAATGGCAGCTCAAAACTCGGCAACACTTGTTGATATAAAGTGTCACCTTGTTTAGCGTAGGTTGTTTTTAAAACTTCATTTTGTTCAATAACGTGATTGAGCGCTTTTTTAAATACTTCTAGTTGCAGCGCGCCTGTCATCACAAAACTACGCGCAAGATGATATTCAATGGCGCCACTTCTAAGCGTATCGATAAGCCACATTCGTTGTTGTTGAAATGACACTACGCCACGTGTTGCCAAAGAGGCTGCTATAGGTTGAGATAGCGCTTTTTCTAGCTGGTTAAGCTTGTGGCGTTGTAGGTATGCGATTATCTCGGCTTTGTGTTGTTTGAGCTGCGCCACAAGCTCGGCACTGGGCTGAGCTTTGGCGTGTAAATCTAACTGGGTATTGTCTTTTAAAGAAAAAGAGATACCTTGCTGCTGACATTTGGTAATTAAAACTTCAATGCTCATAAGGTCACCGTTACCACTTGGTCATCAGATACATGATCAATCGATTGCGTGGCCTCGTTGTATAGCTCGCCGATATACTCGGCAAGTTTACTGACCGAATCGTGTTTCATGACCATTGAGGCCGGTAAGGGGCTATCGCTAAAGGCTTGTAACCGCTGTTTTAAATCAATGGCCATCAATGAGTTCAGACCATAGTCAAACACGCTGGTGTTTACTTCTATGTGTTCTGGGTCGCTCAAGCCAAGCACGCCTGCCAGCTCAGACTTAACCGCAGCGACTAATAAGTTGCTTCTTTGTGATGAACAGGCGTTGGCAAGCTGTGCTTTTATAGGGTTTTCTGTGTCGGCACTTTGCTCTGGGAGTAAATGTGTGTAAACACTGCGAGCGCTAGGTTGGCTGCCAACTAATTTGGCATTTTGCCAATCCACTTTAAATATACCCACTTGCGCCGTGGCACATGACAATGCATGTTCAAGCTCAGTAACACCTTCTAAAGACGACAGCGCATACATACCAGAGCGTTCCATTTGCAGACGTTCTTGCTCGGCAAGTTGTGCCGCCATACCCGCTTCTAACCATGGGCCCCAGTTGAGGCTTGTGGCATTGAGCCCTTGCTGTTTGCGGGCGGCACAAAGGCCATCCATAAAGGCATTGGCGGTTGCATAGTTTGCTTGTCCAGCCCAGCCAACCATAGCGGCAATGGATGAGAAGCAAACAAAGTAATCAAGCTCGCAATCAAGAGTTGCTTGATGAAGATACCATGCACCATTGACTTTTGGTGCCAGCACAGTGTGCATGTGTTCAGGGCTTTGCTGGCTGAAGGTGGCATCTTTGAGCACTCCCGCGGCATGAAAAATGCCTTTCAATGGAGATGAGGTGCGTTGTATATCCGTGATTAGTCTTGTCACATCATCACGTTGGCTAATATCTGCTTGAATATACTCGACCGTACAATGGTGTTGACGGGCGTTGTTTATCACTTCTGCAAGTTGTTCATTTAGTGTGCTTCTACCAGTTACAAACACTTGACTAGCGCCTTGTTTTACCAGCCATTGCACTACTTCAAGGCCAATACCGCCTTGTCCACCAGTGACAAGATAGCTGGCATTTTCAAATGAACTAGAGGTGTTTTGACGCTGATATAAGTCGCTTGGCGCGTTTGCCATGGAAATGGTAACCACATCGCTTACACCTTGCGATGGAATGTTAGGCATTGTAACTGTATGTGTTTGTAAATGCGTGCCAAGTTTAGTTAGTGTATCGACGATAGTGTTGAGTTTGCTTGTAAGCTCAATTTTGTTTAACTGGGTCGCAAGCGTTAAAGTTGGCTTTATGACCGAACAGCTATCAGGTAAATGTGCGGCACTTATCGATGGTTTTAAGCTTACCACTTGTGCACCATATTGTAGTTTGCGCACCAATGAGGGAGATGGAATTGTATTGGCGCACCAGATAAGGGTTTCAATCAAACCATCAAACTGTTCCAGCTGCTCTTCTTCAATTACATGAACGGTATGTCCTGATGATTGTAATAGCTCAATAGTTGCAAGGTCAGCCAGCTGCGACGGGGCGTAAAATACAATGGTAGAGCGAGGGCTTAGGGCTTCAATACCAAGCTGTAATGCCAGCGTATTGTGCATTGCTGCAATGTTGTTTGTGAGCCAATCAAGCGTACCATTGGCAAGCGTAACAAAGGGAATATCGGTATCTAAATAACTAGTTAGTCCCTCAAATGCCACACTCAGAAGCGGGTTGTCATGATTATCTGTCAATAAATAAAGGGCTGGTGTTAGTTGCCCTGAGAGTACTTGCGAGGATGTAGCAATAAAATGCACTTGCGCCAAGTCATGCTCTTTCGATAGCGGCTGTTTTATAGCAAGCCATTGTCCATCAACAAATTGCCATTGATAGTGGTTAGGCGCTGAAGGTAATACTGGATACAGGGTGTCATTTAAACAATCAAAGGTACTAAATGCTTTTAATTGGTGCGAATACGCTGCTCCTTGGTGAATGGCTATTTCGCTATCGTGTAACTGTGATTGCTCAAGAAGATGCTGTAATACTGCCAATGAATGCTCATCATCATCTAAGTCTAATAATACGGTATTAAACTGTTGGTTTTCAGATGCAAACACGCGGCCTAATCCCCACAATGCGGTTTGCGTAGGCACCACTGTCGATTGCGATGGTGCGTAAGCCCCTTGCGTAACAAGCACAACTTCAATGGCTTTTTGCCATTGCTGGGCTTGCAGCGCCTGCAATACTTGCAGTGGTTGTACAAATGCCTGTTGCTGATCAATGATGCTAGATGAGTCGTGCAGTGCTATATCGCTGAGTGAGCGCAAGTCAATAAGAAGGCGCTGAATATGGTCGGTATATTGGCTAAGTTCATCTGCCAAGCTTACAGATAAAGGCAAGGATGCAACGATACCCGGCAAACCACTTAGCTGTTGCTGAGTATGCGCACCGCCAAGCAGCAAAGTTGCTGGGTGGTTTTGTGCTTCAGGTACCGTGTCGGCAATGTTCAAACATGCCCATGCATAGCGATATTTTAATTCGAGGCTTGGATCATGATGCTCAACGGTGTTACTGCGCAGCTCAATGCCTTGAACTTGCACACACAGGCGACCATCCATATCAAATATGTCTATATCACCTTTACTTGCCAGTGGATTAATGTATTCCACCGTCAATTTGGCAAAACAATGAGATGCAGGTGTTTTATGAACTCGCACCGCGGCAATCTTAACGGGTAAATACGAATGATCGACCAGTTGGAAAAAGCTTTGAAAAGCACCATCTAAAAGCGTTGGGTCTAAAATATAGTTGGCGTTTTCTTGTCCACTTAATTCAACCAAGACAGTTCGCTCGTCTTTGTAGCACTGAATAACACTTTGGAATTGGCCTTGATAATTCATGGCAAGCTGGTGACATTGCTGGTAGAACGCCGTCTGGTCAAGCTGGATGGCAAAATCAAGCTTAGCTTGCTGCAATGGTTTACCTGTTAGGGCAATGTTTGGTTTGTGATTTAATTGGCATTGCGCTTGTAAGTGCCAATCATTATTTTCAAAGGCATGGATAGTCAGTTGTGCAGTTTGATTGTTAAGGCGCGTTTCTAAGATATTGGCCGTTGCTTCTAGAAAAAGAGGTCTTAAAAACTCAATATCCTTAAGCTCGATGCTACTATCTGGCCATTGCAGACGGGCCAGTTGCAATGCCGATTCAATGTATCCGGCACCTGGGTAGATGATATCTTCGCCCACTTGGTGACCGGATAAAAACGCTTGCTCGGCTAGGTCAAATTTACTTTGCCAAACGGGTTGTTGACTGATCAGCTGTTGACCGAGTAGCGGCAATACGGCATCAAAATAGGCGTCTTTTTTTTGTTTGTTTTCAATACGAGTTAACTGTACATCAGGGTTTTCAAGCCAGTAGGATTCGTGCTGCCAAGGGTAGTTAGGCAACGCTATACTATGATTTGGTTTGCAGTCACTGACATTAAGGGCTGTTGCAATGTCCATCAATCCTGCTGTCCCAAGCGATGCAACACAGGCTGCCAATTGAATCCGATCATCTTGTTCGCGAGATAGCGTATGGGTTGTGAACGTAGCTGGATTGCTTGAAATTTGCTTGATCGAATGTGAAAGCACAGCGTGTGGCGCTATCTCTATAAAACATTCGATCCCCTCAGCAAGGATCTGTTGTATCGCTTGGTAAAAATATACTGGGTCGCGCACGTTGTCGGCCCAATACTCGCCGGTCCAACTTTGCCATTGTGCCGCGACGCCTGTCACGGTTGAATACATAGGTACACGTGGGGCTTTTGGTTGAATGTCTGCTAATGCAGCGATCAGTGGTTGCTTTAGCTTTTCCATCGCTGGACTATGGTAAGGAACGTCTACATTCAAAAACTTAGCAAACTGGCCAGCGTCATCTAATTGCTGAGCAATTTGTTCGAGGCTTTGACTATCACCAGAGAGTGTAATGGCGGTTTCACTGTTAATTGCTGCGATTGATACCAGGTTTTGATATTGCTCACAAAGCGCTTTGGCTCTAGCCTCATCGACACCAACTGCGAGCATTTTACCTTCACCGCTGGTGGTTTGTTGCAACTGGCTTCGGTAATAAACAATCTTTACTGCGTCTGCAAAACTGTACATACCCGCACTGTAACTGGCGGCAACTTCTCCTGCACTGTGACCTACAATGGCATTAACGCGCACGCCTTGTGCGATAAGTGCTTGGTATAAAGCAACTTGTACGGCAAAAATAGCCGGTTGTGCATACTGAGTTTCGTGGATCTGCTGTGACTGCTGCGCAAGTACATCCACTAAAGACCAAGACACGTACTTTTTAAGTTCATCAGCTATCTTATCGATTTGCGCTTTGAAAATTTGATTGCTTTGATAAAGTTTCATGCCCATTTGCGGCCAAGTAGTGCCCATGCCTGAAAACACAAACGCAATCGGGGTGGTTTCATCGTGCTGCGCTTGGCCATATCGAGTGGCTTTGTTCGACAGCTCCCCAATGTAGTCTTCGAGCTGCTGTAATAACTGTGATTGAGTCATCGCTGAAAAAACCACACGATGTCTGTGTGCAGTGCGCAATATCGCCGAGTTAATGCAAAAGTCTCTAAGTTGTGACTCATCAAGTTGCTGTGCTCTATTTAAATACAGACGAGCAGACTCTTTGAGCGCGTTTTCAGATTTTGCGCTGATGAACAGCTGTAGAAAATCTTTTTGCGGGTTTAACGCAGCATGGGTTGCTGGTGCTTGCTCAATCACCACATTGGCATTAGTACCACCAAAACCGAATGAGTTGACAATTGCTCTGCGCGGTTTGCCTGGTTTATCGGGCCACGGCGTATTTTCTGTGACGATTTTGATATTCAGTTCAGACTCGTCAATGGCTGGGTTAAGGGTATGGCAATGAATGTTTTTTGGGATCACGCCACTGTTCATCGCGTTAATTGTTTTAATTAAACCTGCGAGTCCAGCTGTAGGTTCTGTGTGGCCAATATTACTTTTTACTGAGCCAATTAAGCTCGGGTTGTCTTTTGTGCGTTGAAGATCTTTGCCTAAGGCATTACCCAGCGCGTTGACTTCAATGGGATCGCCCACCGCGGTGCCTGTGCCGTGGGCTTCTGCATAGTCGATGTCTGCTCCGCTTAATCCGGCAATGGCAAGTGTTTTGCCGAGTAATTGCTGTTGCGCTTGGCCATTTGGTACCGTGATCCCACTGGTATGGCCGTCTTGGTTTGTGCCGCTGGCTTTGATCACAGCAAGAATAGGGTCATTGTCCGCGATTGCTTGAGATAGCGACTTAAGCACAACAACCGCAACACCTTCACTTCTAACATAACCATTGGCACTGCTGTCGAAGCTTTTACATAAGCCATCAGGTGAAAGCATTGACGCTTTACAAATCGACATGGTCATTTCGGGGCGCAGTAATAAATTTACGCCTGCGGCAAGTGCAATTTGGCTATCACCGTTTTGAATGGCTTTACACGCAAGGTCCAGTGCTACTAAAGAAGAGGAGCAAGCTGTATCGAGAGTCAAGCTAGGGCCATGAAAATCATAGCAATAGGAGAGCCTGTTTGCGGTTAAAGTCATGGAAGAGCCGGTTGCTGAGTGATTGCTGATCTGAGCGTGTGCATTCGAGTCAGTTTGCAGTTGTTCAAAATCATGCATAAATTGCCCGACAAATACGCCCGTATCACTGCCTTTGAGCTGCTTTGTATCTAATCCCGCATTTTCCATTGCTTCGTAACTGACTTCCAATAGCCAGCGATGCTGGGGGTCAATATAGGGCGCTTCCTTTGGAGAAATGCCAAAAAAGGTGGCATCAAACAGGCTCAAACCTGACAAGAAGCCGCCATTTTTTACATACATTTTCCCTTGTGCAGTTTTATCACTATCGTAATAGGCATCTACACTCCAACGGTCTTCGGGAATTGTCGAAATACCATTGCCACCGTTGAGTAAGAATTCATGAAATGTTGCAGGGTTGTTGTTGTCACCTGGCAATCTGCAAGCAACACCAATGACAGCGATGTCATTTTTATTTTCAAGTGTTTTGTGGTTTATCTTTGTTTTGTTCATGTTATTTTTCCAAAAATTAGTTCAGCTAGGTTATTGCGCTTGAATTGCGTTGGTAGGGCTTTGCAGCAATGACACAGGATTACACGTTGTAGGTTGAGTATGCGCGGCTAGAATATCTTTCCAACAAAGGCCTTGTTGGAGAAGCAACGTTGCGACAGTGCAATGTTTGTTGTGAATGTACTCAATATTTTTTTTAGCACTGCGCTTAACGGCGTTTTGATCTTTGTGGTGAGGGTAGTGAATTGCTTGTGCTGAGGCATTAATCGCAAATTTATAGCCTAAATTTTGCAGTCTCAAAGCAAGCTCTACATCCTCTCCCCCCCAGCTGGTAAAGGTTTCATCAAAGCCACCTATGGCATACAAGGCATCCGTTTTACATGAAGCGTGGCAAGTCCAGAAAATCAGCCAAGGCTCATAAATCTGTTCTAGGCAGTAGTGCTGTTGCGCCAAAAAAGCATCGCGACAATCTTTGTATTGCGCCAAAAACTCACTATCAGAGAAAATATCTGGATCGCTAAGCCTTTGTTGGCACTGAGCCAAATCAGATATCTTATGTTCTTCAAAGCCGTAGCATAGGCCTATTTGCACATCCACTTCACGGGTTGCAAAATTGCTAAGATGGCTTTGCAGACAATCTGGCGCTATGAGAACGCCAGAGTCGATAAACAAGATATGTTCAAAAGAGGCACAAGTAATCCCCAAATTTCTTGCTCTAGCTACTCGAAATCCCAAGTCTTCTTGAAACAAATACTTAACCTGTAAACGGTTAGCGAATGACTGGACAATCTCACTGGTATCATCACTTGAGCCATCATCGACAACAATGACCTCAAATAGGTCATTGTTTAGTGTTTGCCTCACTAGACTGTTTAGAGTGAGATTAAGCAGTAGACTACGATTGTATGTTGGTATAACAACGCTAATCCCTGACCGCCATTTTTTCATACTACTTTCCTTAATTTGGCTGAGAGTTATTTTTGCTGCCCCTAAATTGGACACTTTATGTATAAAATCTAAACAAAAACAAATCAATAGATGATTCGTATTATTCAAGATGCAAATAGCCAAAAAGCCCATAAATAAGGTTAACCTTATGAATTTATTAATAATGAAATTTATTTAAGTTGGGAGGTGATTGAATTTTATTCAACAGTTAAGACGGTGATTTAGAGTGGATGTTTTTTCACACTGTTCTATTGTTTAGTACAAAATAAGAGCAAATTAAAATGACAATTCAATCAAGTTTAGGTGAATTTTTGTACTTTTTGCATCCTCTCATCTTCAGGCTGTTCCTCCAATTGATTAAAAGTCTATCGCTTGGCATAAGTAAACTGTCGCCACATAAAAAATATTATTTTCAAAGTTTAACAAGCATTTAGCAATGCTAATTAGGACAGAGTGAAAGGCAGAATAGGGAAGCGTGAAGTTATTTTAGTATAAAAAAGCGTTTACTTTTTATTCTGTTGTGTTAAAAAGTAACACAAAGGATTGTGCTTTTTGGTTAGTAAGTAACATTGAAGGTTACTTTATAAGTTTATACAACTTCTCATTTTGTAACTGCAGGAGTTATTTGCAAATTTGTACTTTTGGGTAATGCATCAACTGGGTTGAATATAATAATAAGGGAACAAACATGTCTAATAAAGTGACCGTTAATGTACAGAAAACAAAGCTAAGTTTAGCCGTTGCTTCAGCAATTATGGGGCTGAGTCCTTTCTTGCTGGCGGCTCAAGATTCGGCTCAAAATGACAGCGATGTCAGCGCGGGTGAGAGTAGCGAAAAAATTGAAGTAATCGAAGTAACCGGCATTCGTGGCAGCATTAACAGCGCGCAAAATATCAAGCGCTATGCTGATACCGTAAAAGATGTTATTACCGCATCTGATATTGGCGCATTGCCAGACAAATCGGTCACTGAGGCATTGCAACGTGTACCAGGTGTAACCATCGAGCGTTTTGCTTCTTCTGATGATCCTAAGCACTATGCCGATGAAGGTACTGGCGTATTGGTGCGAGGTTTGGACCGTGTGCGCTCTGAAGTGAATGGTCGTGATGCGTTCAGTGCAAACCCCTCGGGCGGGTTGAGCTATGAAGATTTTCCCGCGGAGTTATTGGGTGCTGTTGAAGTGGTTAAAAACCAAACTGCAGATCTGATCTCGGGGGGGATTTCTGGCACCGTCAATTTAATCACACGCAAACCCTTTGATTCGGATGAGCGTTTAATATCTTTCAATGCAAAAGCCAATTACGGTGACTTTAGAGAAGAAGTCACGCCGTCATTTTCGGCATTATTTGCAGATAATTGGCAAACCAGTGCGGGTAAGTTTGGCTTTTTAATTGCGGCATCACAATCAGAATATCAAACTCGTGGAGATGGTGTTGGTTTAGGTAATTTCCATTCTCGAGGTGATGCATTTGTTCCTACCTTGGATCAATGGGGTGGCATAACAGGTGTCGATCCGTCGTCGCCTGTGGATGGCCCCGCTTTACCAGGGCAGCCAGAGGGCAGTGTTTGGCACGTGCCCGTGGCAATACATATGAGCACGGCGACCAATGACCGTAAACGCACCGGTTTAACGTCATCTTTGCAGTGGGCAAATGATGATGAAACCATTGTTGCTACGCTTGAACATATTCACTCAAAAGCATCCCTTGAGTGGAATGAACGGCAAATTGGCCAGGCTGCGCAAGGCTTTAAAGGGTTTATGGGCTCTTCGCAAAACTGGTTAGATGATGCGGAAAATGGCTATCCACTTACAACCGATAATGGTTTTGTCACCTCAGGTGTTGCACTGGGTGTGTCGCCCGAAACGCCATTTTTTTATCGCAGCCGCTGGAACAATAACGAAAATACCGTTGATGATACGTCGTTCAAGCTAACGCTCAAACCTGTTGACCGACTCACGGTAGAGTTTGATTATCAACATGTTAGTTCAGAGAAAGAAGTTGAAAACTACAGTATGTCGGGGCAAACCCGAGGCAACCATGTGCATGTGGTATCGCCGTATTTCCTTGATATGCGGGGTGAGCGCCCAACCGTGAAGTTTTTAAGTGACAATATTCTCACCGCAGGTTGGTCACCCAATGAAGACTGGAATGGTCCAGTGCCGAATGTGTTTTTAGGCAGTGGTATGGAGCAAGTTGAGCGCAATAGCGCTGAGTCGGATAGTTTTAAGCTTGACTTTAAATATGAGCTAGATGGTAGCTTTAAAAGTGTAAGTGCAGGTGCTTACATGTCTGATAAAGACCTAACGGTGCGCGATACCGCTTACGAGGGGTGGTCTGCCATCGGTACGCCTTGGATCCAAGAAGATAGAAACGCAGCTGCAGCAGTTAATAGACCTGAGCTATTTGAGCGTGTGGACTTTTCTGACTACTACCATGGCGATGTGTTGCAAGGTAATGTTAATAACTTCTTGTTTCCTAAAATGGATTTAGTAAGAAATTACGCCCAATCGCTGCGTCAAGGTTGTAAAGATGGCTGGCATAATGCCACGTTAAGTGCTGAAAATAACGGCCAATGTACAGGCACGTATGTACCTTATGAAGATAAGCCAAATCGCGTTGAGGGGCCTTTTGCAGCGCATAATATCAGTTCAACCAATGAAAAACGCACAGAGTTTTATGTGCGCGGCGATTTTGATATTGAACTACAAGGTATACCCGTTGTTGGTAATGTCGGTTTGCGCTATGTGAACTACAAACTTAAATCGACAGGGGCGCTTGTTCAGCCACCCCAAAGTAAACGTGGCGACGCGGGCACATCATTAAACAATGTGCTGCAGCAACCTGAATATAAGCGCTATTACGATATTGCAGGCGGGCAATCTGCGCTAAGTACGGTGGATGGTACGGATTACTCAACGGTTTTGCCAAGTCTTAACGTCAGTTTTGGTGTAGCCGAAGATGTGGTGGTGCGATTTGGCGCATCAAAAGCCGTCTATTATCCAAGCCTAGTCGATGCGCGAAACATCAATATTATTAGCTTAGATTACACCAGACGTTTACAGACGCCTGGCGCTGATTATGATGAAGCAACCAACCCTGTTGTTGGTTTAGATGATATAGAACTTACCGCATTATCGGGCAATCCCTACATTGAGCCAGAAGAAGCGGTTAATCTAGATTTGAGTACCGAGTGGTATTTCGCAGATGCAGGTTACATTACTGTCGGTTTATTCAACAAGAAACTTGATAATATTATCCGTAATCGAGCGTTTGATTTAGACGTAACCTATGGCAGTGAAAGCTACGATATTTCAGCGTATGGTCCTGCTAATACTGGCTCTGGTACATTACGTGGTGCCGAGTTTTCATACTCACAATTTTACGACATGTTGCCCGGGGCATGGAGCGGACTGGGGCTACAGTTTAATGTCACCTATATAGATCAAGATGGTCTTGAAGATCCAAATCAAGTATCTGCAGGTACGCTCGGTTTTGACGAAAATGGTAACCCTTTAAACGACAACCGTAACACCTTCCGAGTGTTTAGCGGCTTGCCGTTGCAAGGCTATTCAGATAAAAACTTCAACATCATTGGTATGTATGAGTACGAGGCAATATCGCTGCGCTTAGCTTATACGTGGCGTTCAGAATATCTACTGACATTACGTGAGTCAGAAGAGTATGTACCTGCTTATGCAAAAGCGTCAGGAATGATGGATGCCAGTCTCTATTACACTATCAATGACATTTGGAAAGTGGGTCTTGAGGCGAGCAATTTACTTGATACTGAGACTAAAACACAATACCAAATGGACCAAGCGGGTACGCGAACGCAAGCGCTTAACTTTACTACCGACAGGCGGTTTGCATTGAGTGTTCGTGCCACATTCTAGTATTAAAAAGTGTCGGCGTATCGGCAAAGTCGATACGCTGGTGGTCAAGCTTAGTAAAGTTGCAGTCTTTATTTTTATGCGCTTATCTAATGATTACCCTATGATCCGCAAGGAATGACTAAGTTATGCCAGAATTTTTAAAAGGCTCAGGTGACCTTCAACAGTTGGAGCTGCAAGGTTGGGATATTCTAGCTGAGCAAGTGAGTCTGCCCGTTGCAGTGTTACGCCAAGGTGCATTGCAGCAAAATGCCAATTGGATGGCCGAGTTTGCAAAGCAAAATCAGGTATTACTTGCGCCTCACGGTAAAACCTCGATGTCACCCGAGTTGTTTAAATACCAGTTAAATGCAGGTGCTTGGGCTATTACGGTTGCAACGGTACCCCAGTTAATGTGTGCCGTTGAAGCTGGCGTTGAGCGGGTTATTTTAGCCAATCAATTAGTGGGTCGTTATCACTTGGAAGTGGTTGCACGTTTACTCAAAACGACATCTTTGCAGTTATTTTGCTTTGTAGAGTCAATTGATAACGCCAAAGTTTTAGGGGATTTTTTTGACCAACAAGCGCTTAAGCTCAACGTGTTGTTAGAGGTAGGCGTAATTGGTGGCCGGTGTGGTGTACGCACATTTGATGAGTTAACGCAGCTGTTTAAGACTTGCCAAGCGTATTCAAGCCTGCAAGTAATGGGGCTTGGGTTTTACGAAGGGGTGATTGGTGGCGAACGTGCTGAGCAAGATGTAGAACACTTTGTTAAAGGCCTTATAACGCAAGCTGATTTGTTACATCAACAAGGTATGTTTGCTTGTTCTGAGCCACTCATTACGGGTGCAGGATCTGCTTGGTACGATGTTGTGACCAAGGTAATGAAACAAAGCGCGCGCTCTGATGAGTTTAAATTTGTTATTCGCCCAGGCTGTTATTTAATTCACGATACAGGCATCTACCAAGATGCACAGCAAGCCATACTAGCGCGCAGCGAGGTGGCTTGTGATATTGCTGGTGAACTGGTGTCGAGCCTATTTATTTGGGCGTATGTAACGTCGTTACCAGAACCTGGTTTGGCGATCGTTGGTATGGGTAAGCGTGATGTTGCGTTTGATGCGGGGCTACCCAAGCCCGAATTTCACTATGATATTCGCAATAAGCGTTTGCAAAGCCTAAATGGTGATTTTTATATCGAAAAAATCATGGACCAACACGCCATGTTGCGTTTGTCGCCCAATCACTTACTCAGCGTTGGCGATATGATATGTTTTTCTACTTCACACCCGTGCTTAACGTTTGATAAATGGAAACAAATTGGCATTGTCGAACGCGATTGGGTGATCACCAAAACCATTATGACACATTTTTAATTGAGACAACGCTTTGGATATTATTAGTAAAATAAAAGAGGGGCTGGGTCATTTCAGCCCATCAGAGGAAAAGGTTGCACGATTGATCATCGCTCAATTGAACTTTGCAGCCAGTGCCTCGATTAGTGAATTAGCTGAAAAAGCCCAAGTCAGTCACGCTAGCATTACGCGGCTTGCTCGAACTTTGGGTTGTGAAAACGTACGCGATTTGAAATTTCAGCTTACTCAGTCTGCGGCAATTGGTGAGCGCTTCAACAATCCCGAGTTGGTAGATAAAGAAAAAATTTCTCATGTGTATGCCTCAATCCAAGAGATCTTAGCGCTCAATGCAGGACTCATAGAAGAGCATATTGTAGAGCAAGCTGCGGGGGCGATTTGTGATACACGTCATTGCTTGATATTTGGTGTTGGTGGTGGCAGTAGCATGAT
Source organism: Pseudoalteromonas sp. S16_S37 (assembly GCF_014694405.1). Lineage (GTDB taxonomy): Bacteria > Pseudomonadota > Gammaproteobacteria > Enterobacterales > Alteromonadaceae > Pseudoalteromonas. The sequence goes on along the minus strand of NZ_JAAUWV010000022.1, from coordinate 35,935 downwards.
GGCACAAGAGTGCCAAAATCGCCTGTTTCGCTTAGACGTATTAAGTAATGCGCATTCAGATCCGATGATGATGCGTATGGCCGCGGCCACAGTTAATAAAAATGATGTGGTGATCTGCCTATCTCTCAGTGGTGTTTCGCCGGATGTGATGGAAGCCGCTCGTATTGCCAAAGCGTATGGCGCGCAGCTTGTTGCTATCTGCCCAGACAGTGAGCTTGCGCATATGGCAGATTTTCATCTGCCCATAAAAACCCAAGAAAGCGACTATATCTTCAAACCCAGTGCAGCACGTTACGCGATGATGGCTGCGGTAGATATTCTGTCCAGTGAAGTGGCTATACGTAACCAAAAACGCTCCAAAGAAAAGCTAAGACGCTTAAAAGTTCAGTTGGACCAGCATCGTGATAAAAGCGCCAATGCAACACCTGCAGACAAACGCTTCCCGCTAGGAGATTAGCTGACGTGAAGACCATGTATGCTCAGAGCATAATTAGAAATGCGGCCGTATATCAATGGCCGAGTGAGCAACCTCAGATAATGGATGTTGCCATTGACAAGGGCTTAATTGTGGCAGTGGGTGATTGCAGCCAATATCAAGCACAGCAAAACTTTGATGCGACAGGGTTGGTGTTAGCGCCTGGGTTTATTGATGTACATACTCATGATGATTTAGAAGTGCTTCGCAGTCCGCATATGCTCAGTAAAATCAGTCAAGGTGTTACGACAGTGATTGCGGGCAATTGTGGCATAAGTGCTGCCCCGTATTTTCAAGCGTGTGCTCCCGTTGATCCTATAAACTTATTGGGAACAAAAGAGCAACTGATCTATCCTGAGCTTGGTGATTATCAGCGTGCCTTTACATTGGCTGCCCCCAGTGTAAATTTGGCAATGTTAGTGGGTCATACCAGCTTACGCGCACAAGTGGTTGAAGATTTGTCACAACCTGCAAACCCCGATGAAATCGCTCAAATGAAAGCGTTGTTAACACAGGCGATGGAGCAAGGCGCGCTGGGTTTAAGCACAGGACTTGCGTATCACAATGCCAAAGGGTCGAGTATCTATGAAGTGAATGCGTTGGCCGAAGTGATCAAGCCTTTTGACGGTATATATACCACCCATTTACGTACTGAATTTCACGGTATTTTAGATGCTATGGATGAAGCATTTGCAACGGCGCAGCATGCAGACGTGCCATTAGTTATCTCGCATATTAAATGTGCCGGCAAAGAAAACTGGGGGCGCGCGCCTGAGGTGCTTGCACACCTCAACAAGCAGCGCAAACATCAAGACATTGGCTGCGATTGCTACCCCTATGCCGCCAGCTCCAGTACCTTAGATCTAAACCAAGTGACGAAAGAGACAGATATTTTTATTACTTGGTCGGAAACACATCCAGAAATGGCGCAAAAGAATTTACAAGAGATTGCTGCAAAGTGGCAAATGTCATTAATCGATGCGGCTAGAAGATTGCAACCTGCAGGCGCTGTATATCACTGTATGTTAGAAGATGATGTGAAGCAATTTCTCAGTTATGAGCATAGTATGATTGGCTCTGATGGATTGCCTTGCGATCCTCACCCGCATCCCAGATTGTGGGGAACCTTTCCAAGAGTGCTCGGACATTATAGCCACCGCGAACAAACACTGCCTTTGGCTTTAGCAATACATAAAATGACAGCGTTGCCAGCAAAGCAGTTTAAGCTTGAAAAACGAGGACAAATAAAAGTGGGTAATTTTGCCGATCTGGTGTTATTTGACCCAACAATGGTGTGCGATCAGGCTACCTACAGTCAACCCCATTTACCCGCAATTGGCATAGATCGCGTGTGGGTTAACGGCAAGCTCAGCTATGCTGGCGATGCAGATCTTGCATCAGTTGTTGACTATGGCCGAGCGGGACGGTTTTTAAATAGAACATCTAAAAATAATTAAACATAAATCATGAGGTTAACATGACAATAAAGCGAATTGGTGCAGAGGGTGGCACGGGTACAGGCGGGCAGCATTTACCGTTTTCAAGAGCGGTTGAAGCGGGGGGCTGGCTTAAAGTCTCTGGGCAAACGCCCATGCGAGATGGTGAAGTAGTAGAAGGCGGTATCGTAGAGCAGTCACGACTGGCCATCAATAACTGTATTGCCATTATGGAAGAGGCAGGCTACGGCCTTGAACATGTGACGCATGTATCTGTGATCTTAACCGATGCGCGATATTTTCAATCGTTTAACAAAGTGTTTGCTGAGTTTTTTGGCGCACATCCTCCCGCGCGTATATGTATGGTGGCTGGGCTCGTTGTTGATTGCAAAGTTGAGGTTGATGTGACGTGTTACAAAGGCGAATAACACAAGCTTGAATGCACGTGCAGCGGAGGAAGTATGTCTGAGAGTCAAATCATTTATTTGCTAGCTTTTATCGCTTATTTGCTGGCGATGGTCGTGATCAGTTGGCTTGTGTCTCGCTGGCAACGCTCCAGTGATGATTTTTTATTGGCTGGGCGTCGGGTGCCGCTGCTGCTCACTTTAGGTACTACGGTGGCAACCATGGTTGGCACAGGCTCATCAATGGGGGCCGTTGGATTTGCCTATCAACATGCGTGGGCGGGCGCGCTTTATGGCATAGGAGGCGCGCTTGGGATCTTAATACTGGCATGGCTTTTTGCACCCGCTCGCACACAGGCTTTCTCGACTATGAGTGAGGAGCTTGCAAGCTATGTTGGCAACAAAGCTGTTGTGAAAAAGCTATTGGCTGTTTTGATCTATGCAGCCAGCATCGGCTGGCTTGGCGCACATTTGATAGGTGGCGGCATGTATTTGTCATGGCTAACAGGCCTTGATGAAAGTAGTGCCAAGTTATTAATTGGTATCGGCTTAGCTATTTACGTGTCGTTAGGGGGATACTCTGCAATCGTTTGGACAGATTCTATTCAAGCCATTATTTTATTTGTGGGTTTTTTGCTGATGGCTTACTTTGCCGTTGATGTGATTGGTGGCTGGCAAGCGCTGGGTAACAATCACATCGCTGCCAATAACGGCCTGTTGTCGTATCAAAGCGTTGGGCTACTTCCGGCGTTTTCAATGTCTTTGGCGATTCTAGTTGGCGTGCTTGCTACGCCTTCATTTCGACAACGTATATATTCGGCGCACAGTGTAAAAAGTATCCGCGTATCGTTTGTCATATCGGGGGGCCTTTACTTAGGGTTTTCTTTGATCCCCGCAGTGATAGGGATCTGCGCTTATTTGCTGAATGACCAGCTAGATAACCCCGCTTTTGCCTTTCCTTACATTGCTATAAATACCTTGCCTGTAGCGGTGGGCGGTTTTATTTTGCTTGCTGGTATTTCTGCTACGCTATCGAGCGCAAGCTCAGATGCCATAGCAGGGGTCAGTGTATTAGTCAGTGACATCTATAAATGGCTTGTGCAAGCCGACATAGCACCTGAAAAACAGTTATTTGCTTCTCGCCTTGCGATGTTGGTTACGGTGTTTATTGCGCTGGGGTTGGCGCTGCTCTCTAACAACATCATAGGCTACATCACTAAAATGGTGTCAGTAGTGTTAGCTGGGCTATGTATTATGGGTTTACTTGGTAGGTTTTGGTCTGGTTATACGTGGCAAGGTAGCTTGGCAACGTTGGCAGGTGGCAGCCTAGGTGCGGTGATTGTGAGCACACATAGCAGTTGGCTCAGCTATTTTGGTAACCCGATCATTCCTGCTCTTTTGAGTGCCTTAATGCTTGGTATTGTCGTAAGTTTGCTCAGCAAAAGCAGTCAGGACGATACAACACAACAGCAGGTGGTGTCATGAATACAGTTATCAATGCAATTGCGTTTTTTGGTGAGTGTATGGTGGAGCATCGCACGGATGGCACTAGTTATTTTGGCGGTGATACGTTTAACACCGCTTGGTACCTCACATCTTTGCTACAGCAGACGTCATTACCAAAGCCTGCGGTGAAATATGCGACTGCTATCGGCCACGATCAACACAGTCAACGATTTCAAACCTTGTTAGCGCAAGTAGGTATTGGCTGCGACCTTGTGGTAACGCATCCAAGTAAAACCATGGGTACGTATTGGATAAAGCTGGCTCAAAACGGTGAAAGAAGTTTTGAGTTTGCGCGCGAGCAAAGCGCTGCACGGGTGTACTTCAAGAGCAATGAACTTTTTAGTAACGCGCTCAACACTAAAGCTGTGGATGCTATTTACTTATCTGGGATCAGTATAGCGATTTTGTGCGAGGAGCAATTAACCTATTTACTTGAGCTACTAACACGCTTTAAGCAACAAGGTGGCATGGTTTTTTTTGACAATAATTATCGCGCATCCCTTTGGCATGGCCGAAAACCACAAAGTGCTTATTTGGCTGTGATGAATTTAGCCAATATCGCATTTTTGACCCTCGACGATGAATTTGCAATTTACGGCACACGTACGCTAGATGAAGCTCTAACCTGTCATCAAAATAGCAAAGAACAACTACTGATAATACGCCAAGGGCCATTGCCATGTGTTATCAAAAAACCACACAGCCATGAGCTTATTTATGTTGCAGCAGAGCAGTTACATGAGCAATGTATTGTAGATACTTGCGCTGCAGGTGATGCCTTTGCTGCTGGGTTTTTAGCACAGTGGTTGGTGTGTGAGCGTCAAGCAAGTGATGCAATTAGGCGAGCTGCGCAATTTGCCCATAAAGTAGCGGCAGAAGTTATCCAACATCATGGTGCTTTGATAGCACCTCATTTATTGCCAACACTCGATAGTGAGGAGGTGATAAGTGCATAACTTGCTAACCAAACGCATAAATTTGAAATGCCTAACTCTGCTGCTCGGTATGTTGTTTAGCACACAGGTATTGAGTCAGTTGGCGCTTATGCCAATGCCAAAGTCTATTGAGCAAGCACAGGGAACACTTCAGCTGGCAAGCACTCTTAACGTTTCAGTTGTAGGTTTTAACCAACACAGAACCCAGTTTCAGCTCGATAGGTTAACAAGACACTTTACTCGCCTAACAGGCAAGCAAACATCATGGGCTTTGTCAGCAGAAAAAGCAGCGAATTTGTCGATTGTGGTAAATGATGTCGAGCAAGCATTATTTACCCCACAATTTGCTGAAGATGAAAGCTACCAACTGAAGATTGATAACAACGGAATAATGATTCGAGCTGCGTCGGTCTTTGGAGCGCAACATGCCTTGGCAACCCTTTCGCAGTTGGCATATGTTGACAAGCAGGACCAGCTGGCACTGCCGTTTATTAATATTGATGATAGTCCGCGCTTTGCTTGGCGCGGATTGTTATTAGATAGTGTTCGTCATTTTATGCCGGTACAGACGGTTAAGCGCCAGCTCGACGGTATGGCTTCAGCCAAGCTCAATGTGCTGCATTGGCATTTAACGGACGATCAAGGCTGGCGCATACAAAGTAAGGTATTTCCAAAACTGACAAGTCATGCATCCGATGGGCTTTTTTATACTCAAAAACAAGTGTTGGAGGTGATCCGTTATGCGGCGTTACTCGGCATAAGAGTAGTGCCAGAATTTGGTATGCCGGGTCATGCCAGCGCCATAGCGGTTGCCTATCCCGAATTAATCACGTTAAACCAAGACTATACAATGCAGCGTCATTGGGGGGTTTTTAAACCTTTATTAAACATTGCTGACCCTAAAGTGTATGAGTTCATTGATAAATTATTTGCTGAAATGATGGCGATTTTTCCTGATCAATACCTGCACATTGGCGGCGACGAAGTAGAGCCAGAGCAATGGCTAAAAAGTAAAGATATTCAGAAACTCATGGCAGATAATCAGCTTGAAAATGGGCAAGACTTACAAAGCTACTTTAATGCACAGCTGCAAAAAATTGTCACTAAGCATGAGCGGATCATGATGGGATGGGATGAAATTTTGCATCCCCGGTTATCAAAAAATGTGGTGGTACAGTCTTGGCGCGGCCATGACTCATTATATAGCGCGGCTAAAAATGGCTATCGAGGTATTTTGTCGACAGGGTTTTATATCGACCAACCTCAGTACACAAGTTATCACTATCGAAACGATCCGCAAAAAGAGCTAGATAACGTGAAACTAGCCGAGCCAAAGCTGCGTAAATCTTTTTTAATCAAACGGCTAAAAGGCAGTGATGTAAAGGGCGAATTACTGGTTTTTGGGCCGCAGGTACTCATTAAGCTTAACAATCAACACCATCAAGTTGCGCAAGTGATAGGTTTATCTGAAGGTGAACATGCACACTTAGTAGCGGCTTTGGATAGCTGGATGGGCCCACTCAAATTTGAGTTCGATTTTTCACGTTCGTCTGGTTCGGTGATGATAGGCAATAGTCGCTATCCACTTGTGATTCATGAGCTACAAAAAGCACAAGCGGTGAGCTTTGCACCTTCACTCAATAAAACACAAGCAGCGCTTATCTTAGGTGCCGAGGCCACCATTTGGAGTGAAATGGTCACCGAAGACAACATCGACTTGCGTATTTGGCCCAGACTATATGCCATTGCAGAGCGTTTATGGTCTAGCAAAAACGTCACGGACCTAGATGATATGTATGTACGATTAGAAAAAATGAGTCACTATGCGGATAAAGTGGTTGGCTTAGCGCACTATCTGCAGCAGCAAAGCGGCTTTACTCATTTGATTAATAAAAACCTCAGTGACCAAGAGCAAACTCAGACATTGCGTCTGCTCAATACAATGGCACAGATGTTGGAGCCCAGTCATTATTATACGCGCCACCACATTAAGCACCTCAACAATGAATATCATCAACAAGCCCCTTTGAATGCATTTGTAGATTTTTTAGCTGTTGAAAGTAAGACTATTCGAGCGATAAACACAAGCGTGGCGCGATATCTGGCAGGTAATAAAGCTGAGCTTGATGTTATTGCTGCTCAGCTGAGCCAGTGGCAAACAATACTACAAGAAAATAAACATCTGTTGGCGAAAAGCCCGTTATTAAAAACTGAGCAGTACACCGCTGATAAGTTGCTGCAATTTGTTTTGCTCGGGAAAAAGGTGCTGACGGTGTGTAAAGGTCACTCTAATGCACCTCAGCTAGAACACATGTTATTGAATTTACAGCAGCTGCATGACGAAGCGGTCATTGCTGCTATTTACCCTTTACGAGAGTTATATTTAGCATGCAAATAAAGAAAACAATGAAGCTGACACTTGCAAGCTTATTATTCGCTACAAGCAACGTCGCTGCGCAAAATGCCAACATCGAAACGCAAGATTGGATAAAAGATGGTGTGTTTACGCAGGGGGTGGAAGGGCCAGCGGTGGATGCTAAAGGCAGGTTATTTGCCGTGAATTATAGCCAACAGGGCACCATTGGGATGGTAACAGCGCAAGGGCATGCGCAAAAGTTGTTGACGTTGCCAAATGGCTCAATCGGAAATGGCATTCGTTTTGATAAGCAAGGCAATATGTTTATCGCTGATTATGTCAATCACAACGTGCTGCGTCTATCGGCTGCTGCGTTTAGCGAGGACATTGATGCGTCTATGCATCTGACAGTATATGCCCACAACAGTAAAATGAATCAGCCAAATGATTTGGCAATGATGGACAATGGCATTTTGTTTGCCAGCGATCCAAACTGGCAGAATAATACCGGCAATTTGTGGCGTATTGACACCGATGGCAGCACTCACTTAGTTGAAACAAATATGGGAACGACCAATGGCGTAGCGGTTAGCCCAGATAACAAAACACTCTACGTTAATGAAAGTGTACAACGAAAGGTTTGGCGCTATGAGCTAGAAGAAGATGGTAAAGTTGCAAACAAACAGCTTCATATTGAATTTGCTGATTTTGGTTTAGATGGAATGCGAACCGACACTCAGGGTAATTTATATATTGCCCGTTATGGAGCAGGAAAGGTTGCAGTGGTATCGCCAGAAGGTGAGTTGATTAAGCAAATAAGTCTCAAAGGTCAGTACCCCACAAATGTTGCATTTGGTGGTAAAGATGGCAAAAGCGTGTTTGTTACCATGCAAAAGCGCGGCGCGATTGAAATGTTTAAAGCTAATTTTGCTGGGAGAAATTTTGCCAAAAGCTCTGGGGCTAACGGTGCTAAGTAGCCGACACAAAAGTACTATTTTGTATTCTTTTTGGGGATAGTTGTGATCGGTAAAGGTTAATTTTTTAAATGGATAGTTACATACTCTAAGAGTGCTATAAATATTTAACTTCCAATTTGTGCCCAAAACCTTTAGCCTTAGGCCCACACAAGTGATAATTTCGTAAATGAATGGAGTAGTATTATGGCGGAGCAACAAGTGCAGCCTTTACACAACGAAAAGCATGCCAACATTAAAGTAAAAAATGGCATTAACGTTGATTTCTTAAAATCACAGCACTTAATCCCAGTAGTCGCGCATGAGTTTGCTCGTGTAGCAACAGAATTCCCAATGGCATTCGTAAAGAACAATGAAACAGGTCAATTCCAAGCTGTTGCTTTGTTTGGTTTAGAGCCTGGTGAAAACCTATTTGTTCAAGACGGCAAGTGGAACGCAGGTTTTGCACCTTTAGCTGTGACTCGTTACCCATTTGGTCTTGTTAAGCATCCTGAAGAAGATCAATATGGTATTGTTATCGATGAAGCAAGCCCATTAGTAGGTGAAGAGGAAGGTAACGCGTTATTTGAAGGCGGCAAAGAAACTGAGTATCTTGCACGTCGCAAAGAAGCACTCATTAACTTTATTGAGTTTTCACGTGTAACTGAAGCGTTCACAAAGCACTTAGCAGACAAAGAGCTACTTGTTCAACAAACACTAACTGTTGAAATCAAGGGTGATAAAAAAGACATCAACGGTATCTATCTTGTTGATGAGCGTAAGCTAAATGAGATGAGCGATGAAGATTACCTAGAACTGCGCAAGCGTGGTTACTTGGCACCAATCTTTGCTTTCTTAACGTCAACGCACCAAGTTGCACGTTTAGCACGTTTAAAAGCACAGCGCGCTGAAGCTTAATCACAGCAATACAAAATAATTTAAAAAAGGCACCTCAGGTGCCTTTTTTATTGCCAGAGTGTTTAGTCGCGTTTTTGTTGCAAGTTGTGATGTTGAGCAGCATGGTGATATTTTTAGGGGAGAAAAGAATGAAAAACAAATATCCGTTGCTATTCACCTTGGGGTTATCTCTTGTCATTTCAAATAATGTTTTTGCGCAGACCAAGCAATTCGGCAAGCCCTCCGGCAAGCCATTCGCGATTGCCATTCATGGCGGTGCGGGAACCATAGACAAAAGTCGTTTTAGTGAAGAACAAGAAGCGGCATATCGAGCAAAGTTAAAAGAAGCGGTAGAAGCAGGTTATGCTGTTTTAGAGGCAGGCGGTGAGAGTTTAGATGCTGTAACAACCGCTATTAATGTACTGGAAGACTCGCCATTTTTTAACGCGGGTAAAGGTGCAGTGTATACCTATGATGAAGAGCATGAGCTTGATGCGTCGATTATGGATGGTCGAGACCGACAAGCAGGAGCCATAGCAGGTGTAAAGCATATTAAAAACCCAATCAATCTTGCTAGAAAAGTGATGACAGACTCTGTTCACGTGTTGCTCAGTGGTGAGGGGGCGGAAGATTTTGCAAAACGCCAAGGGTTCGATTTAATTGATAACCATTATTTTGATACACCACATCGCTTTGAAGCATTAAAAGAGGCAAAGCAAAAGTTAGATGCAAAAAAAGCTGGCACAAAGTCATATCAAGCGGCGCATCAAATATTACCTAGTCAATATAAAATGGGTACAGTGGGGGCTGTGGCTTTGGATCAAAGTGGCAATCTAGCGGCGGGCACTTCAACCGGAGGTATGACCGCAAAGCGTTTTGGCAGAATTGGCGACTCACCGGTAATTGGGGCGGGGACGTTTGCTGACAACCGTTCATGTGCTGTTTCAGCAACAGGTCATGGTGAATTTTTCATTCGCTATAGCGTTGCCAGTGATATTTGTGCGCGAGTACAGTACCAAAATAAATCAATTACTCAGGCTGGTAACGAAGTCATACACGACGTTTTAGCCCCAATTGGTGGCACGGGCGGGGTGATCATTGTTGATACAAAAGGGAATATTAGTATGCCTTTTAATACTAAAGGCATGTATAGGGCGAGTAAATCTAGCCGCCAAGAAAGTTATGTAGGAATCTTTAAAAACGATTGAAAAAACAGGCAATTCCATACACGCCAGCTATAGTTAAATTGCTGGCGTTTTTTTATGGAGCAAATAATTATGCAATCAATTAAAGTCGCTGATTACTTAAATCATCGCCCTGTTACCTTCACTGTTGAAATGCGTATCGAGTCTGCGGTAGAAAAACTATTACAAAGCGCACAATCTGGTGGACCTGTTATTGATAGCAATAAGCGCGTCGTAGGTTTTTTATCTGAGCAAGACTGTTTAAGAAAAATGTTAGAAGCTACTTACCAAAATGAATCACATAGTGTGGTTGGTGACGTTATGAGTGCCAACCCAGTTTGTGTTAGTCCAAACGACAGTATCGTGCAAATAGCAGATAAAATGACGATTGATAAGCCTAAGGTGTATCCTGTTGTGGATGATGATGGCCGTTTAATGGGGGTGATCAGTCGCGCTAATGTACTTTTGGCCATTGATAAACATTTGCATGACGCTTATACATCTGGCCATAGGTATGTTTAGTGCAAAAATGCGCAGAGATATTCTGCGTTAGAGCATAGGCTCAGTGAACGGTTTTTGATACACTACGCGCTCTTAAATTTTACGTTAGATAGGTAATGTGTAGTGAGTGTAGGACCACTGTTTGCTGAGCTAAATGCTTGTTTGAAAAAAGACCAGTTTATTCTTAAAAAGCGGTTGCATGGCGCTAGTAAAATTGCTGATGCAAACAAACAAGGCAAGGTGGTTGCCTCAATCAAAGCGGCAATAGAAACAAGCCAAGCACTTAAAGCACAACGTAGCGAACACTTACCTAAAGCTTCATACCCTGAGCAATTACCCGTTAGCCAAAAAAAAGATGAAATAAAAAAGGCTATCGCAAACCACCAAGTCGTTATTGTGGCGGGGGAAACAGGCTCAGGTAAAACCACTCAGTTACCTAAAATTTGTTTAGAGTTGGGTCGCGGTGTAGAAGGTTATATCGGCCATACTCAACCAAGAAGACTTGCCGCTCGCAGTGTCGCAAACCGTATTGCAGAAGAGCTTAATTGTGAGCTTGGCCAGCAGGTAGGCTTTAAAATCCGTTTTAGTGACCAAGTATCTGACAATACCTATGTAAAGTTGATGACTGACGGTATTTTACTTGCTGAAATTCAGCAAGATAGGTATCTAAATCAGTACGACACCATCATTATTGATGAGGCCCATGAGCGCAGTCTGAATATTGACTTTATTCTTGGCTACCTGAAAAACCTCTTACCAAAACGCCCTGATCTTAAAGTGATCATTACCTCGGCTACCATTGATCCTGAGCGCTTTTCAAAACACTTTAATAACGCGCCAATCATCGAAGTGTCAGGTCGTACTTACCCTGTAGAAGTCAGATACAGACCAATTTTAGACTCTGCCAGCAATGATAGTGAGGCAGAAAGCGATCAACTGCAGGGCATTTTTGATGCGGTGGATGAGTTGTGTGCTGAGGGCCCAGGCGACATTCTGATTTTTATGAACGGCGAGCGAGAAATTCGTGATACAGCAGAGGCACTAGAAAAGCGTAACCTTAAGGGCGTTGAAGTACTGCCTCTGTATGCGCGCTTATCTAACGCCGAGCAGAACCGCATTTTTGCTCCACATAGCCAACGACGCATTGTGTTATCAACCAATGTGGCTGAAACATCCTTAACGGTACCAGGCATTCGTTATGTGATTGACCCAGGTACAGCCAGGATCAGCCGTTATAGCTATCGTACAAAAGTGCAGCGTTTACCTATTGAGCCAGTATCTCAAGCCAGCGCCAACCAGCGTAAAGGACGTTGTGGGCGTGTTGAAGCCGGTATTTGTATTCGCTTGTACTCGGAAGATGATTTTTTATCTCGCCCAGAGTTTACAGACCCAGAAATCCTCAGAACCAACTTAGCGTCGGTTATTTTGCAAATGTTAGGTCTTGGACTAGGTGATATTACTGAGTTTCCATTTGTGCAAGCGCCTGACAGTCGTAATATCAATGATGGTATTGCGCTGCTGGAAGAGCTTGAGGCCGTGCATCCAAGTAAACGCCGCCAGAGTACCAAACTAACACAATCAGGTCGCACGTTAAGTCGCTTACCTATCGACCCTCGTTTGGCAAAAATGGTCTTTACCGCTGATAAACTCGGTGCGCTTCGAGAAGTGATAGTGATAGTGGCAGCCCTGTCAATCCAAGATCCCAGAGAGCGACCGCAAGAAAAACGTGGCGCAGCAGATGAAAAACACGCCAGATTTGAACATCCAGATTCAGATTTTGTGACATTCTTGAACCTTTGGTATTACATCGAACAACAGCAGCAAGAGCTGACACGCGCGCAATTTAGAAAGCTATGTCAAAAGGACTTTTTGGCGTATATGCGTATTCGTGAATGGCAAGATATTGTTTATCAGTTGGGCACCATCTGCGAGGAAATGAATATGCAGTTGAGTGACAACCAAGCGGATTTAGATAATATTCATCAGGCGCTATTAAGTGGCATGTTAAGTCACATTGGTGTTAAAGATGAAAAACAATATTATAAAGGTGCGCGCAATAGCCAGTTCCATATTTTCCCGGGTTCAAGCTTATTCAAAAAAAGTCCGAAATGGTTGATGTCTGCAGAGCTGGTTGAAACCAGTAAACTCTATGCACGTATCAACGCCAAAATTGATGTGAATTGGATAGCGCCTTTAGCACAACATGTGGTTAAGCGCAGTTTTAGTGAGCCACACTGGGAGAAAAAGCCCGGTTGTATCATCGCCTTTGAACAACAAACCTTGTTTGGCTTGATTATTGTGGCGCGTAAACGCACCGTTTATAGCCAAATAGAGCCGAAACTTTGCCGCGAGTTATTTATTAAAGAGGCGTTGATTGCTCAGCAACTTGGGCAAAATGAAGGGTTTTTACAACATAATCAATCGCTGATAGACGACATTCACGTGCTTGAACAAAAAGCCCGTCGTCGCGATATTCTGGTTGATGAACAAACCTTGTTTGAATTTTATGATCAGCGCATTCCACAAGATGTTTGTACGCGTGCAGGCTTCAATCATTGGTGGAAAAAGCAAAAACAATCCGACAAGCGCTTTTTGCATATGAGCAAAGAGCTTTTAATGCAACATGATGCCCAACAAATTACCGAGTTTGATTACCCTGATGTCTGGCAGCAAGGGAATTTAATGTTGCCGCTGGAATATCATTTTGAGCCAGGACAAGCCGTTGATGGTGTGTTGGTGAACATTCCTTTAGCGCTATTAAATCAGGTTGATCAGCAAGGCTTTGATTGGCATGTACCGGCATTTCGTCATGAATTGATTTGTGGCTTAATCAAAAGCTTGCCTAAAAATTTGCGCCGTAATTTTGTGCCAGCACCGAACTATGCCGATGCGGTATTGGCGTCGATTGAACCTATGCAAGGTTCTTTACTTGAAGTCTTAGCCAATTGTCTATTGCGCATGACTGGCGTGAAGGTGGAAGTGGAAGACTGGGATTTAAGTGCCCTTGAGCCATATCTAAAAATTCAGTTTCAAGTCATTGGCGATGACAATCAGGTCATTGCTCATGGCTTTGATTTACAAACGCTTAAAGACAAGCTGCAAGGGAGGGTGTCTGATACCCTTTCTCAAGTTGCTGAAAAAGGCATTGAGCGTACTGATTTAACGCAATGGGAATTTGGGCAACTACCAACTGAGTACACCAAAAAACAAGGGAACTACGAAATCAAAGCGTTTCCTGCATTGGTTGATAAAAAGTCTTCAGCTGCGATAGAGTTATTTGATAATCCAGTTAAGGCATTGGCTGCCCATCAAAAGGGGTTGCGTCGTTTGGTTCTTTTAAATGTGCCGTCGCCGATAAAATACCTACAGCAACATTTACCGAATAAAGCCAAGTTAGGCTTGTATTTTAACCCGTTTGGTAAAGTGCAAGATTTAATCGATGACTGTATTGCCGCTGGCGTTGATTTATTGCTCGCCGCCAATAACGACATTCGTGACGAGCAAGCATTTGAGCAAGCAAAAGAGCGCATTCGTGGTGACTTAGGTGACACGGTTGTCAGTATTGCTACTGGCGTTGAGCAAGTGCTGAGCATTGCGCACGCCATTAACAAACGCATGAAGGGAAGGGTCGACTTGACCATGATAACCGCTCATGGAGATATTAAATCTCAACTTGAGTCGCTTATTTTCAAGGGCTTTGTGAGCGCTCATGGAGCTGCAAAGTTGCCTGACTTGCTGCGTTATATGAAAGCGATAGAAAAGCGCTTGGAAAAGCTCCCTGTAGACCCAAATAGAGATAGGTTATGTGTGTTAGAGCTTGAAAAAGTAGCAGATGCTTATCAAAAAGTGGTTGCCCGTATTCCAAAAGGACACCCTTTACCTGATAATGTAGCGGATATTTTTTGGATGCAGCAAGAGCTGCGCGTCTCATTATTTGCGCAAACACTAGGGACGCCTTATCCAATATCGGCTAAACGGGTAATGAATGCCTTGAAAGAGTGTGAATAATTGCTTTTATTAACTTGCAATTTACCTCAAGCCAATTACCTTATTAATAGGAACTATTTTTGGATTTTGAAAAGGAAGTGACATCAACTATGTCCACTCAAGAACAAAGGAATAACACACCACATGTATTGGTGGTAGATGATGAATATTTTAACTATGAAATGCTCAGTATGGCCTTGTCTGATGCTTTTACGCTTAGTTATGCCGACTCGGGAAAAAGCTGTTTATCCAATGCGATAGCACATAAACCCGACGCCATTTTACTAGACGTATGTATGCCGGGCCTTGATGGGTACGACACTTGTCGTATGTTAAAAAATACACCGGAAACCAAAGATATTCCTGTTGTAATGGTGTCAGGGTTAGAGTCAGCGCAAGAGCAACAAGCGGGTTATGAAGCGGGTTGCGATGCCTACGTGATAAAACCATTCACCATACAGTCCTTATTAGAACAATTAAAATCAATGGTTTAAGGGGGAAGTATGTTGCACGAAGACAAACGACGGTTTATGCGTATGATGGTCAATACCACAGCCAGATTGACGATACTAGAATCGGGTATAACATTTGAAGGTAAATGTCATGATTTGAGTGCAACAGGCCTGTCGATTGAAGTAACAGAACCCGTTGAAGCAAATACACTGATAGAAGTACATATTAACTCTACCAGTGCAGCTATACCGCCGTTAAATGCGCATGCGAACGTGGTGCGCTGCTCACAAGAACAAGATGGGCAGTACATGCTTGGGCTTGAAATAAAACAGTTTAATTAAACGCTTTAAATCTTCGCATAGCCCTGTGTTGAGCGCTATGCGAAGAATTATGTGAAAAGTACAGATAATCAGGTTTACTCTGATTTTTTACAATATTATTGGTTTTTATTTCACTCACTCCCTTTTGCCAGCAGGTGGCGCATGAGCTTCCTACCAAGCATCACAAACTCTTTGCCACCACTTGAGGTAAGTAAAACCACTCCGCTGTTCGATTGTGGAGCAAACACATATTCGCTGCCAAACCCGTCTAAGTCTCCGCCATGCCAATAAACGGTTTGTGGGTATAAACCTAGTTCAGGTGTTGCTGAAAACATGCCATAGCCGTAGTTTAGCCCATCGTACAAGCCAGTTGCATAGTCCGCTTGACTTGAGAATAAGGGGCTAGTCGGCTTATCTTCTGAATGATTGTTATAAGCGATAAGCTGCTTTTTCATTAATTCGAGCATGCCGTCGATAGAGGCATATGCACCACCATGTGGTGTTAGCAGTCCCATATTCCATGCACTTGTTGCAATATCTCTTTGATCTTTGCGATAGGGTGTTACAAGGCGCTTTTGTAGCTGAGGTGACAATTGCACATATACATCATTAACAGCAAAGCCATCATTAATATAGTGTTTTACAAGTTGCGCGTAGGTTTTTCCTGACACTTTGCTCGCAATGTAGCCTAATAATGCATAGTTAAAGTTTGAGTAAGCAAATTTGCTATTGGGTTGATGAGCAAGCTCTACAGTTTTTAGGGCTGTAAATAGTTGAGCTTCGCTATATCCGCCTTTCATTGCATCGCCATCAACCCGTGTTACATTGCTAGGGTAGTTTGGTAAGCCGGAGCGGTGGCTTAGCAATGTATCTATTGTTATGTTTTTTAGTACGTTTTTGTCTATTGCTTGAAAATGTTCAGGGAGTAGCTCAGCAATATTGCTAGTGTGTGATAATCGACCCTCATCAATCAAAGCCAAGGTAATTATGCTGGTGAGCACTTTGGTTTGAGAACCTATTTGGAACAAGCTGTCGTCTTTAATAGCTTGGTCACTATTTCGATTGTAAACACCATAGCCGTGTTTAAACGTGACCTTGCCATTTTCAATAACTCCTACTGATAAAGCAGGTACGTTATTGGCCTTCATATAGGTTTTTATTTCGTTATCGAAAAAATCATTATCCGCAGATACAAAAGGTGAGATAAAGCACAGTGTAATAAGTGCTGAGCGAATGAGGGTCATATTGCTTCCTTGATAATTGTACTTTAGTTGTATTAGGATATTTAAACTTTTGTTTTTAAAGTGTAAAGCTAACTGAGATAGGGAAAAGCAACAAGTCATATCAAAGGAGAAGTTGTTACAGAATGTGAGGATTGCGCAACACATATGCACGTAAAAGAAGACGAATCAAAGTGAAAAGGCTACTAGGTACAAATACGTACCTAGTAATGCTCAATTGCTTAGTAAACCTTACAAATAAGCCCTTTTAAGTAAAAACCTTCTGGATAGTTACCAGAAATAGGGTGGTCAGCAGCTTGATTTAAGCGCTCCATAATCAATAAATCTTTACCTGCATCAAGCGCTGCATCGGCAACCACTTTTTGGAATAAGTTTTGTTCCATCAATCCAGAACAAGAGAAGGTAAGTAAAGTGCCACCGGGTTTTAAAATTTGCATGGCTATCATATTGATGTCTTTGTAACCACGGCAAGCACCATTGAGCTGAGCTTTGCTTTCTGCAAATTTAGGTGGGTCCATGACAATTGTGTCGAACAACTTGCCTTCATCACGATACTGGCGCAGCAGCTTAAACACGTCTTGTTTAACAAATTCGACTTTTGATAGGTCAAGGTTGTTGTGTTCAACGTTGCGCTTTGCCGTATCCAATGCGGGTTGAGAAACATCTACGTTAATGACTTTTTCACAGCCACCACGCAGCGCATACAGCCCAAATGTGCCGGTGTAGCAAAAGCAGTTTAAAACTTCTTTGCCTTTTACAAAACGCTCAAGGGCTGCACGACTATCTCTTTGATCTAGGTAAAAACCCGTTTTATGACCGTTGATGATATCTACTTCGAGTTTTAAACCATTTTCTTCAATAACAACTGGTCCGCTCGGTGCGTCGCCCCATAATGCACCGGTGGTTTTTTCAAGTCCTTCTTTTTTACGCACATCAACATCAGAACGCTCGTAAATATGGCAATTGGGGAAAAGCTCACGAAGGGCCATTAGTAGGTCGCCTTTGTGACGTTCAGCACCTGCGCTGAGTAACTGACACACCAGATAATTATCAAACTTATCAATGGTGATACCAGGTAAGCCATCAGACTCTGCAGCACTTAGACGATAGCCAGTTAATCCGCCTTCTTCAATGACTTGCTGACGGGCATCGAGTGCTCTGCGTAAACGTTTAACAAAAAACTGAGCATCGATTTGCTCTTCTTTATCGAAGCTCCAAACTCTAGCGCGAATTTGTGAGTCAGGGCTATATGCGGCAGTTGCTAAATATTCACCATCGTGACTATATACAGTGACTGTATCGCCTAAGGCAGGTTTGCCCTTTATTTTTTTTATTGCTTTAGAGAAAATCCACGGGTGCTTACGTTTTAGAGACTTTTCTCGACCGGGCTGTAAATACAGGGCACAAGACATAAAAATTCCTTACAAAATTGAATGCTTGCCATTTTAGTGAAGGCCATGCCAACATACAATCGAAACCAACGAATAATATGGTAAAGAAGCTTGATAGTAACTACTTACATTAAGTAATCTTTTGATAGCAACCTAAAATAATGCGCTCTACTACCGAGTTTGCAGTGATGATAAGAGAAAGTGATGCAACATATTGAACAGGCATGTAAGAATTTTATGGTCAACAGCGTATTTGCTGATACCGCACATGACCTAACCCATATTGAACGAGTAGTGAAAACAGCAAAAGAGCTAGCAGAAAAAGAACAGGCAGATTTGGCGGTTGTAATACCTGCTGCATGGTTACACGATTGTGTGGCTGTTGCAAAGAACCATCCTGACAGAGCGCGCGCGTCAAAAATGGCGGCAGACAAAGCCGTTACTTTTTTACAGTCTATCGGCTATGACGAGTCTAAGTTTGATGCTATTCATCATGCAATAGTTGCCCATAGCTTTAGCGCCAATGTAATGCCACAGACGTTAGAAGCGAAAATTGTGCAAGACGCAGATAGAATGGATGCACTTGGTGCAATTGGTGTGAGCCGCTGTATGAAAGTAGGAGGTGCAATCGCAAGGCACTTATATCACCCTGACGACCCTTTTTGCGAAAACCGCGAGGCGGATGATATGCGCTATACGCTTGACCACTTTTTTATCAAGTTATTACATATTGCCGAGCAAATGCATACCGACGCAGCCAAAGAGGAAGCGCGCAAACGAACAGATTTTATGCATACCTTTTTAGAGCAGCTTAAGCAGGAAATAACATCTTAAACGTATGACTATCGAGTCATACGTTTTACAAACACAACAACGAACAACGCTAATGAGAAGCTGCCAGTAAACGCTTCAATAGCAGCGATAAATCGAGATACGCCAATCGGGGTTATATCACCATACCCCAATGTGGTAAATGTGACTACGCTGAAATAAAAACTGTTAAGTAGTGCACTGACATTCTCGTTCAAAGAATTTGCGGTATTGAGTTGTAAAATTTGTTCCTCGTAAGTAACGCCAAATAAAAAGTACAAAATGGCACACACGATAATCATGGTTAAGCTAAAGCGAATAACATTTTCGGGCTTTTCACCGTATCCGCATAGTAAGTTAATAAAACTGGAAACTAGCCTGCGCTGAGAGTTTTTTGGGTACTGTTGATGGCGCATACGCAGTTCTTGATAGGTATACTTGCCCGCCATTTCAAATAGACCTTGTTGCTCAGCGCCTTTGCGCAGTGAGCGGTATATTTCTTCAGATTGTAAAAATAAATCGTTAGCGTCATCTATACGCTTTTCTTTAAGCGCAACAAACCCTTGTTGTTCTTGCAAAAGCTTATCGCCAAGGTATAAATTATCAATTCGGGTATTATCTAACTTAATACCGAGTAAATTTGCCTTTTCTAAGTGACAGCAGTGTAAGTTAGCTTCTCTTAAATCTGCTTTCATTAAAGAGGCTTCACGAAAGGTATTATTGAATAAATGCGCGCCTTTTAGGTTGGCTCGATAAAAATTGCTATAGGAAAGATCATAGCCATTATGATCACCAAATTTAACGAGATTCAGCCCCTCTAGGTTAGCACGTTTAAGCTCTAGACCTTGCAGCAACCCACCTCGCTTGGCGTAGCGTTCCAGTTTATGTGTTAACTCTAAACCACTTTTGTCGAATTTTGCATCGTGCCAAAAACATAGCCCAGAGCCCATATCAATTTCTTGGCAGTGGTGGCCATCGGGTGATTTATACTGACAACATGGCTTATCACTCATAGATACCTGATCCTTTTGCCGATTTATTTTATTAGATTAGCAGCTAATTTGCGCGGTAGAATGCAAGCAATGAAATTTTTTTAAAATCAAGATGTTTGAATACCAACTAAAACTAAGCAAAAAACGTAAAACGATTGCCCTGAAAGTGACAGATAATGGCGTGTTAGTATATGCACCCCAAGGCGCTTGCATTAAGGGAATAGAACGTTGGCTTGCAACCAAGAAAGCCTGGGTTGCAAAACAGCAGCAAGTACTTGCCAAGGGCGTGCAGCAACAGGTACCTTGGAATAGCGGTAAAGTACTGGTTTTTGGCAATGAATATGCGTTTATGTGTGACAGTGCTATGGCTTCACATATTGATCATTTACAACAAAAAGTTGTGGTGCGCACGACAGCTAAATCGAGTACTAAGTCAATTCGCTTAGCGTTAATAAAGTTGTTATCAACTGAGCTTGAGCAATATGTTGATAGTCGCTTACACGCTTTGAGCGTGCAAATGAATTCGCCGATTGAAAGTGTTAAGTTCAGAGAATACAAAGGTCGCTGGGGAAGTTGTTCAAGCCACTATGCGCTTACGTTTAACGTGTTACTTGCAGGGGCACCTAAGCGAACGATTGATTACGTTATGATACATGAGCTAGCGCATTGCCATGTAATGGCGCACAATCGCGCTTTTTGGTCGTTGGTTGCAAGGTATGATAGCAATTATAAAGAGGCGATTAGCTGGTTTAAAAGTAATGGCAAGCAGTTATTTATAGCGAAAGAATAAAAATGGTGGAGGGGGCTGGATTCGAACCAGCGAAGGCAGTGCCGTCAGATTTACAGTCTGATCCCTTTGGCCGCTCGGGAACCCCTCCGCAATGGGAGAATACAATTTGGTGGAGGGGGCTGGATTCGAACCAGCGAAGGCAGTGCCGTCAGATTTACAGTCTGATCCCTTTGGCCGCTCGGGAACCCCTCCAAATTGTATTTGCGTTGTTTGTGGTGGAGGGAGCTGGATTCGAACCAGCGAAGGCAGTGCCGTCAGATTTACAGTCTGATCCCTTTGGCCGCTCGGGAACCCCTCCTAAACAACGGCGCTGATAATATCAAAGTTTCTAATTAAGTAAAGAAAACTACTAAAGAAATTTAAAAAAATGCCGATAAAAGCATAGATTCGTAATTAATTGGTGAAACTCTATGCAACTTGATGCAGTCTTGACCAGAGAAGAACAGCTCGGCAGTGCTTTGTCAGTCAGTGTGGCAGAACATCGCAGAGCCGATTTTGCTATGCTGCTGGCGATGCTTTCTCAAGATGTATTAGATTTTAGCCAATTTCACTTACCTGAAGCACAACAAACCGAAGCCGATTTATCAGAGCAGGCATTAAAAAAGAAGCTGCAAATAGGGCCCCAGCGCGCTTTGGCGCCAGAGCAATTTGATATGCTGATAGGGCAAGATAATGCCAAGATACTTGAACAAAGCAGTTTAACGTCTTTGAAATTACAAGACTACTTGAACCCCGAGCCGCTCGCTATTCGTGATGACAAAACCCACATTCCGTTAGTCGTTGTGGATAACTGTGATCTTGCTGTGAGAAAGCGTTTAGAAGCGACTAAAAAAGGTTATGCAACAGATGAAAAACCCGCCATGAATGCTGCGGGGTTTTATGATCAAATTGCATCGGGTCAAATGCAAAGTGCTTTGCAGCTAAGTGCTTAAACTCAATTACTGTGGCATTTTTTGTACTTTTTACCACTGCCACATGGACACTCGTCGTTTCTACCTACTTTGACGTCTGGCGTTGGATAAATCGTACCATCTGCATATTTCCAATGTTCCGACTCTTTCACAAACAAAGACTTTTCATGTAATAAGCACACTTTGTTATCAGCTATATAGGTTGCTTTAAATTCAACGTAGCTGCCGTCAGAGGTATCGCCCGTTGCAATTATTTCTAACTTAATAAATTGTGCAATATCTGCAAACGCCAAGATATCTTCAACGCTGTGGTTATGCTGTTCACTTGCAATGTAAGTCGCTCTGATATATTCAGCGTTTTTGGTGCAATAAGCGCTGTAGCGTGAACGCATTAGTTGTTCTGCAGTAGTTGGTCGCTTTGAGCCTATAATAAAAGGCTCACAGCATTCATTAAATGGGGTATTACTAGGGCAGTAGCACATAGCTTCGTAGAAAATTAAGAAATCAATGCGGGTATTGTACATGCTTCCTTATTGATAGCCTTAGAAAAGCAATAAATTTCTGTATTTGAACTGGGCAAGCTCATCTTTTTTAATTCATCGGGTGAGAGAATATCAGTCCAGGTGATCACCGCCGCAAAGTTTCCATTGTTTAGAGCCGATGTTAGAACATAATTAAGATCTACAATGTGCTTCTTTCTGATAACGAGCAGTTTACTAGAATCAATAGAGCAGCTATCCATCATTGCCTTATTAGGCACGTTGTCTGGCGCAATTAATAATGTCCAGCCCTTTTTTTGATTACATTGATGAACAATTTTTAATAACTCCAAACTGGCACAGATATCATCGGCTGTGTGCACTAAGTGCTGGTTAGAAACTGATACCTGCGGTAACTTTGACGAAACTCTTAAAACTGAACTTGCGTGTAACATAATCAACTCACTGGTGTTATATACAGTATTTGTATACAGTAGTTTATACAGTAATTAGATGCAAGAAAAAGTTGTTAGTTTTTTATACAAATTTGTATGAGTATGCACGCAGCACCCTCATAATTTAAATATGCATTTGAAATATAAAAGCTTTATATTTTAAGGTTTGATAAATGTGAGCTGATGTATCTGTTCGTATAAAGTGGCTGCGTAGCAATGCGCATCTTTAATACGTTTGGTCGAAAGGTGAGGTTTTAGTTGCTCTATCATTGCATCTGCCGCTTCCATCCCTTGGCTTTGTGCGAGCGTCAGCCAGGCCATTGCATGAAATGGGCTTTGTGGAACGCCTTGGCCTTTAACAAATAGCAGGCCTAGGTAAAACTGTGCTTTATTATTGCCAGACATTGCCGCCATTCTGAACCATTTAGCAGCAAGCGGGTAAGCCTGCTCTTTAAGATAATAGAGGCCTTTTTTAAATGCGGCTTGTGGGTCGTTGTCTTCAGGTAGCTGAGCATCACTATTCATTGGCGCAGTGACAAAGTTAAGTACATTAAGCAATTGTTGCTCTAAATCTTGGCTGGCCGAATTTTCAAGTTGTTCTCGTTCCATAGTCTAACCGCAATAATAAACCTAATAGAAAGTGTAGCTGAATTCTAACGAAATTGTCCGAATAAACCAGTGATTTATGTTAAAATCCAAACACTTGTTTCCAATTTAATCCCATATCTATGTTAGAACGCATTTTTGCCATTCGCCAGCAAGGCTCGACGATTAAAACCGAAGTGTTGGCAGGCTTCACTACCTTTGTCACCATGGTGTATATCATTTTTGTAAACCCACTGATGCTAGCTCAAGCAGGCATGGACATGGGGGCAGCCTTTGTTGCAACTTGTATTGCTGCAGCAATAGGGTGCTTTATCATGGGTTTTTGGGCTAATTACCCTTTGGCATTAGCGCCAGGAATGGGGTTGAACGCATTTTTCACTTATGGTGTTGTGTTGGGAATGGGGCACTCTTGGCAATCAGCATTAGGTGCGGTGTTCTTATCTGGTTGTTTATTTTTTATATTGAGTGTTTTTAAGATCAGAGAATGGGTCATTCAAGCCATCCCTCTGGTGCTAAAACAGGCTATTGCCACTGGAATTGGTGCGTTTCTCGCGTTGATTGCTCTGAAAAACGCAGGGATCATCGTTGCCAGTCCCGCCACGCTGGTGCAACTTGGTGACATAACCCAAGCAGGTCCATTGTTGGCTATTTTCAGCTTTTTCATTATCGCGGCATTAATGTTTCGAGATATAAAAAGTGGCGTGCTGATCAGCATTTTGGTTGTCACTGGCGCTGCGTGGAGCATGGATCTAATAACTTATCAGGGACTAGTATCGGCACCACCCAGCGTTTTACCCACGCTGATGGCACTTGATATTGCCAGTGCGTTGGAGGTATCAATGCTGAGCGTGGTCTTTGCATTTTTGTTTGTTGACTTATTTGATACTTCGGGCACTTTGGTAGCCGTTACGCAAAAGGCGGGGCTAGCTGATGCTCATGGCAAAATGCCGCGATTAGGCCGAGCGCTATCGGCAGATAGTACCGCGACAATTGCAGGCTCAATGCTTGGCACATCCACTACCACTTCTTATATTGAGTCTGTATCAGGTGTATCGGTGGGTGGAAAAACAGGCTTAACAGCGGTGGTCGTTGGAATATGCTTTTTGCTCATGGTATTTTTTGCGCCGCTGGCAAAAATGGTGCCTGCTTATGCAACTGCTGGGGCAATATTATATGTGGCAGTGTTGATGTTGCAAAACCTTAAGCTAGTTAATTGGGATGATATGAGTGATGCAATTCCTGTCAGTGTGGTGTTGCTGATGACGCCGCTGACATTTTCAATTGCCCATGGCATCGCACTTGGTTTTATTGCCTATACAGCGGTAAAAGTTGTTTGCAATAAAGCGCATGAAGTGACTGTGAGCGTTTGGTTACTTACAGGCTTGTTCGTACTTAAGTTTGCTTTTGAGTAAAAGTAGTAAGAAGAGAAGTGGTATGATCACCACTTCTTTTTTGGTGCAAATAAAACATCCAAATCGTCTTTTTCTTGTTCTTTTTTCTTCTTTACCGCAGAAGCGTTAGAAGCTTTAAGCTCGGTGCTTATCTCGTCTAAATAGGTCTGTAACTGGGCTTTCTTTTCAGCTACATAGTCATCGGTGTAAGTAACTCCATTAATTGTTGCGAAGGCCTTTTCAAAATATTGACGGGCAGAGCCGACCATATTTGCAGCACGCGCTGATACACCACGTTTGATTTGGCTTTCAACATTAATGCGCAACTGTAGTTTTTCTAGTCGGCGATCTTCAGCTACAAAAAGCTGTGTATCTACCTTACCTTTTGAGTGTTCAGAGCGGATAACATGTCGTAGGCGCTTAATACCTTGCACTAAAGCAATCAGCTGCTTATCTGCATCAGGCAAGCTCAATGTATCTATTTGAGATTCAGGGTCAAGTTGTGAATTTAATCTTTCTTTTGCCTCTTTAAGGCGGTTTTTTAGTTCTTTATTAGAGGGGGATAGTTCTACCATAACGCATAGCGCATCATACACACGACGCTGTAAAACGCGCAGTATCAATTCAGACATTGGAATATTGCAGCTATTCACAATGATATCTTCTGATTCTTCAATGATTTTTTTCTGCTTGGCGAGCTCTTTTCTACGTTCGGCTTCTTGCTTCTCTCTGTGCTGCTGAACTGCACTGACCCACACCGCAATAACGATCAATGCAACAATCAACATAATAATGATAGAAACAAACATAACAGACTTCTCTTAGACCACGACTCAAAAGATGATTTTTTATCTTACATCAATTAATTGCTTTCTGAACAGTTTTCCGTTCATATGGATGAAATTTTTTAAAAAATCACTATTTATCATTATAGACCAAAGGAAATAGTTTTATATCTTGCACAATCATCTAACTTGAGAGCTATCTCGTTAGAAGTAAATATGCTAGCCTAAGATAGATTGGCTTTATCCCAAGCAAGAACTTGTAGCGCGCCGTGATCATTGCCTTGTAAAAACTAATAAGAAAAATAAGCTATGAAATTACAACAACTTAGATATATTGTAGAAGTTTTAAATCACAACTTAAATGTGTCAGCAACAGCTGAAAGCCTATATACATCTCAACCAGGCATATCCAAACAAGTAAGAATGCTTGAAGATGAATTAGGCGTGCAAATTTTTGGCCGCAGCGGAAAGCATCTCACTCATGTTACTAATGCTGGCAATGAAATCATTAATATTGCGCGTGAAATTCTATCTAAAGTAGAAGGGATCAAAGCGGTCGCTAATGAGCATACTTTACCCGATCAAGGTAAGCTTAATATTGCCACAACGCATACGCAGGCTCGTTATGCACTGCCGAGCGTCATTCAGGGTTTTATGAAAAAATACCCTGCGGTGTCTTTGCACATGCATCAAGGTACACCGCAGCAAATATCAGATGCAGCGGCCCGCGGCGACGCAGACTTTGCAATTGCAACTGAAGCACTTCATTTGTATTCAGACTTGGTGATGCTACCTTGCTATCACTGGAATCGCAGTATTGTGGTAGCCAAAGACCACCCATTGGCTCAAAAAGTACATAACCTAACGGTGCAAGATATCGCTAAGTACCCGTTGATCACCTATGTATTTGGCTTTACTGGCCGCTCTGAACTCGATAAGGCGTTTAATGCCCATGGTCTTGAACCCCACATTGTGTTTACAGCCACGGATGCGGATGTAATTAAAACCTATGTCCGTCTGGGTCTAGGCGTTGGTGTGCTAGCATCCATGGCGATAGATAAGGTGGCAGATCAAGACCTTGTATGTATTGATGCAAGCCACCTGTTTGAAGCCAGCACCACTAAAATCGGCTTTAGAAAAGGCAGCTTCTTACGTGGGTATATGTATGACTTTATTGAAAGATTTGCACCTCACTTGAGTAAGGATCTTGTTGAAAAAGCAAGTTTGTTGCGCAATCAAGATGATGTTGATGCTTTGTTTTCAGATATTACTTTACCTATCAAGTAGTTGTTATTTATAAAAGTTGCTTATCAACAACAGCACTAAGCGACCAAGCAAGTGCGTTAAATACGATGTTATATAGCACAGATATACCATCGTATTTAACGCAGTTACCGCGCCTTCTGCCTTCCAATGTGATTATATTCACTTATCTATCATGAACTAATCTACTGCAAACTTAGTCATGTAATGTGCTGTAATGGCAGATTATGAAATATCATCTAACGTTTACATGGTGTGTTTTGTTGGATGTATATGATGGAAGAAATACCGCAGGCAAGCTCTTGTTTCTCACTCAATCATATTTTCTTTGATGGTTTATTGGATAAGCTGTCTGAGTTGTCGTTTTGCAGTGCTTATGCGAGTAATCAATATTCTTCCAATGACCCTAATAGTATTGTTTTTTATGGGAAGATTTACTGTCAATTTGAGCCTTATGTAGAGGTTGTTGATGCTATGTTGGTGCGACAGGGCAAAATCGAGGCCCTTGGCAGTGTGCAAGAAGTTAACGACTACCTATCTAAATACGCTCTAAAAGTACGTGTTCAGTATTTGGATGAGCGCCAATCAATTTGCCCAGGTTTTGTTGAACCAAACATTCATTTAGTGATGAGCGCAGTGCTTAGGCAATGGAGTCACCTCGGCCCATTTGGTTTTGACTGTAGTTGGCAAAAACTCATGCCTAATTATAGTGTTAGCTATATTGCCCGCGCCATTTTGTATTTAGACAAAGGGCTTGCGCCACAGCATTGGTTACTAAGCTATGGCTTATATAGTGGCTTGCTAGGTCATAACAGCAAAGAAAGCCGACGTGAAGTGTACGCGTTGATCAAGCAACTAAATGTGCAAAGGCCTGTTGCAATATTTGATGCGGGTAGCGCAATCGCGTATGTGAACGACGCCGCTTTAGAGTTGATTTATGATTACTTGAAAAGCAGTGGGGCATGTCCGTTCTCTAGTAAAGCACAGCTAAAAGAGATGGTTGATAACCAACATGGTTTGCAGAATGAACAATTATTATGGATTGTTGGCGCGCTGCCAACATCTCAGATGCAAAGCTATTTAGATAGCATATTTGTCAATATCGATAAAATAATCGACACCGCGATAAGGCAAGGGATCACACACTTAGGCGTGATTGATACCCATCCTTTTGCACGCAAAGTGCTATCAGAATACCAACTTGCAACACAAAACATAAATTTAATTGAACCCAAAAATGGTTGGTTGCGTGAAATTAATAGCCTTGCATGTTTAAACCACGATTCGAGCATCGATTCGTTTACAGCGAGTCGCTCAATCGTGATTAATATTGGTGACGTTGGCTATTGTGGCTACGAATGGGTACAAAGCTATCATGGTCAGTCTTTACTGCAACCATGCCAGCAACTTGTTAGCGAGGGCTACAATGTTTGTTTGCAATCTGGGTTTCCTGCACAGCCGCTCAGTCCAATGCGAGCAGCGGAACAAGCCAGTACCAGAGTGATGGAATACGCGCCGGGATGTTATACACGACATGAGCGCGTGCTTTTACCAGATCAATGTTTATCTAAATCGCAATCGCTACATGCCATCACCCATGCGGGCGCCATGCACTTAGGGTGTGAGACAGGGCGCTTAGAAGTAGGCAATCACGCCAACTTTGTGCATTTGTCTGACGACCCGCTAGATACCAACTATTGTTTAAGAGATATCGCTGTTATTAACTGCTATACCAGCACCCCGTCTTAAAGCAAATGGTTCAGACATTGAAAAGCTGCAAGGCTTTAGCCTGAACCATTTGATATTGATTTTAAAAAAGGGAAAATTTTTAATCAAACAGTTCATATGAACTGTTGGGTGTAGGGTAGTAAATGGTTCATAGATGCGCAGAGCAAAGTCAACAAAGCCCTGAGGTAATTCAGACAGAACTTTGGCAAAATCTTGCAGAATCAATCGAAGAAAAGCCTGAAAAGTTTCAAAAATCAGATTCTGTTGAAGCTTGAATGGAAGAGGCTTTGCCTACGTCAATCGAGTCATTTACCGATAACTAGTTTAAAGAACGAGATGACAAACTGACTGTATTGCTCAAATTTGAAAAGATAGAGAGCATGGTGTGGGCAGAAAACCAATCGTGGACATATATGGACGCTCAGCCGTTGTCAAATAATACGAATCAATCGAGGTGACTTTTAGTCGCCTCGTGCCGTTTTTTGCCTAATCTATCTGCTTATCGTTTTAATTTAGAATCAAACAGTTATGCAATAAAAAGCTGCTCTGACATATATCCGGGCTTAACTGTGTCTATCAGCGCCCCTAATGAGCTTCGAGCCTGCATTCCCAAAAAAGTTAATCACCCACTCGGCCTTTATAGCCGTGCCCTATACGGGATTGATGCAGGCAGGTTCTGGCCTTTGTTCATCAATTAAAAATAAGCAGTGGTAAAAGGTTGTTAGGTGCTCACTACACCCACTCGGGCTAGTTTTCCCTTGTCCATTACGAGCTTACCTAACAACCAAAGATGAAAATAATCAAACATTATGCACAGCGCCTTGTTGCGTATATTGGGGCCGATAAGGTTCGTTTTTTTGCAGTAATATCCACATCAGCCTCGCTAGTCGATGTGCAGTAGCAACAACGGCTTTGTTATGACCGCGTCGCTGTTTTAGCGTTGTTATCCAACGACTTAAATCATCGTCTTTCTTGTTGGCATGCGTCACAACGGTTCTGGCACCATGAATAAGTTGTTTTCTAAGATAACCATCGCCACGTTTGGTTATACTGCCCAAACGGTTGGTATTACCCGAAGCGTATTGCGAAGGAGTGAGACCAAGCCATACAGCAAATTCTTTGGCGCTTTTAAAAGCTTGGCCTTTGTCAATTGAAGCCACAAAAGCGGAGGTATTGATAAGCCCAATACCGGGAATAGATTGTATGATCTGGGCGGCTTCGCTACGGGTGTTTTCTTGTTTAAACAAATCATCGAGTAAATGGATTTTCCTTTCAAAGCAAGTGAGTTCATCGCAGACTTCTGAAATCATCAAAAGAACAGCTGGTTGTAATGAATGAGTCAGTAGCCCTCGTAACTCTTGCTTAAACTTGTTGTAAGACTGAGGAATATCAATGCCAAACTCAAGTAACAGACTGCGAGTTTGGTTGATACAAGCCGTTCGAGCAGATAAAACACGCTCACGCATCCGATGCGGAATAAGTACAGCTTGCTGCTGCTCAGTTTTTACAGGCACAAAGCGAATGTTTGGTCGACGACTGGCTTCATAAATGGCGAGACAATCGTTTTTATCATTCTTATTACCACGCACGAAAGGGGTGACATGTTGTGCAGGGATTAAGTTGACTTGATGACCCGCAGCCAAACATGCTCTTCCCCAAAAATGAGAAGACGCACAGGCTTCCATAACAATGTCACAAGGTGGCAAGTTAACAATGGTTTCTTTAAACTTGCTTCGAGACAGGCGTTTGGATAAACACGGATAACCCTGACTATCGACGCCCAGTAATTGAAATACATTTTTTGCGAGGTCAATGGACAATGTGCTAACTTTTTTCATGATGGATGCTCCTATGAACTGTTGCTACCAAATCAGTTTGGCGCATTGACGCCGATTTTGGAGCGTCCATCTCATCATCCACTTTTATTTGTTGTGAAAGCACCAGTATCGGATGAAGGTTCACTGGAAGGGTGTATTTTCATGATAAAGCCTTCACTTTTGGAAAAACCATAACAAGCGCCCATAGTGACTGTGAAAAACGCGCTACCAAAAGAGGCAGCGCAAAAGGTTAAGGGAGTGTCTGTGTTTTTACTTGGTTGCAGGGATTCCGGCCCAAGCAGCGGTCTGAGTGTTTTCCGTTAGTGTAAAAAGAGGGGTTGCTTGCAGCGATTTAAGATCTAAACTGATGACTTCTTGGCCATGCACAAGGTAAGTCACATCGTACGCCTGATTGTTTATTAACAGTGTGGGCACATCAGCTGAAATTGTCGCGAGTGCTTTAAACCTGCCCGTGGCCTGCCACTCATTTTCACTATCAAATACGTTGATATAACCTTGTTCGTCCAAGATCAGCAAATCTTGCGAAATAGCGCTGATCCCGTACGCTAAGTAACTCTCAATACCTTCGGGTTGCCAGTTGAAAGCACTCAACTCATTGTGTTCTAAATCAACGTGGTAGAAGCTCCCTCTCGCAACGCCCAGCACATGGGCATTGCTATGACTGCCAATGAGCTTGCCGATTCTATGTCCTTCAGGTAATGCCGCTGTATTGGCGATATGCTCTGACGTAAAAGTGTCACCATGCTGGGTTATTTTCACAATACCATCACCACATGCAAATGCGATATAAGATGTGGTTTGGATACTGCCATGTAACGAAGGGCAGGCATGTTCAAAAGTCTGTTCTTGATGAAAATGATCACCGTGTAATTCAAATAAGCCGAGTGAGCTTGGCAGCGAGCTTTCACTTTCGGGCTCGCGTAATGTGGCAATCACCCAATCACCACGCACTTGTCCTGTGCCATGCATATACGTTGTGTAGTGGTGACTTGCTAGTACTGAATTGTTTGCGATGCTCGTATCGGAAAGTAACGCGAAACTTGCATCTGTGCCACTGTCTTTGTTGCCATCGAAAAACAGCAAAGCATTTTGTGAGTTAGGTATATAGTGCGTTGCCTTGCTGTCGTATAGCTCAAAACTAAGCAAACTTGGCGTGTCTTGATGAAGGCTTTGCTTATTGTCAGTGGTTTCTAAATGTAATCCTGAATCAATAAATTGCACAAGGTCGTTTTGGCGTGACATGGCCAGTACATAGCGCCCTTGGGCACTGGTTACTAGTGTTAGTTCTTCATGTGTGGTGGTTAATGACTCAACCAAACTACCATCTTCCACATTGTAAATTGAGACCATATTAGCGTGGGACACAGCGAGTCGGCCGTGTGGCAAGATTACATCAGGTTGTTTGCTGATAGGGGTTGTATGCTCATCATGGCTATCTTGTGCGATTGGCGTGAGTGTATGTTTATCTGAGCCACAGCCCACGAGAACAGCGAGAGAGATAAAACTGAGTAATAAGCGCGTTTTCAATTTAAATTTCCGTAATGTTATAATGTATCATTGTCGAATGTTATATTATAACAATTGCATGCGTCAACATACTTGTACCTACTTTTCTTTCTAATTTTGTTTGTTTTGATTTTTATAGTGACTTACCTATTGATTTTAAAAAGTAATTTGTTAGTTTAATGAGAGGGATTGCTCGATAGTTAACGCTTGAGGTTAAATTTTCATTTTAGGGGAACCTGATTTTATGAAATTAAACATTTTGACGGAACGTTTGCTACTTCGACCATTTCAACCTAATGATGCAGCACGTGTTGCGCTGTTGGCTGGTGATAAGCGTGTCAGCGAGATAAGAAATAAATTAACGAGGTAAATTATAAGCGTGTCAGCGAGATAAGAAATAAATTAACGAGGTAAATTAAATTAACGTGGACAGGCACTCGAACTTGCTAAACTCAGTGAATTAAAAAATCAAATGAGTACAGCTATCTCTCGAAAATGTAGAACAACATTATCTTCTATCCTCAGAAAGAGAGAACTATCCTCAACATTGCCACACACTATGAAGCAAAGGTAAAAGCTTTATAATTTAAATGATTGCATATGCGTTATTACTGCGACTACTAAACTGAAATTTAATACACAACGAAAGCTTAGGTGTAGTAGCTTATAACGTATTGAGTTATTTATAATTCATGGTAGTTTAGAAAGAAAATCTTGAGTGGACATTCACTAAAATGTCTAGATAATAACCCGTTATATTTTATAGGAGTAGACTATTGCAGCTTGGTAATGTTAAAAGCTTTAAAGGTGTTGGTTATGTCTGCTTTCTAGACATACTGGGCTTTTCTCAGGATATTTTGGAAAACTGGAAGGCGATTGAATCCAATCCTTTAGAGAAACTATTAGCGATCAAATCCGCATTACCTGTACTTAGCGAGGAAGTTGAAGAGATAAATCCGGAGTCCTCTATCCGTAGCTATGTATGCCGCGTTAATACAGTGTCCGACAGCATAACGATAGCCTTTGGTCTCGAACCAAAACTCATAATTGGTGATATGGCTCTGGGTCTTGAAGCTTTGGTTGCAAATATTCGTGAAGTCTGGCGTGCAGCAATAGTGAGCGGCTATACCTTACGGGGAGCGATTGATATTGGTGATATTTATTGGGATCAAAATGAATTGATAGGTCCAGCATTTATTAACGCATATCGCCTTGAATCTGAAATCGCGAGGGTATCTCGAGTTGTAATTTCGTCAAAATTAAACAAAATACTCGCAGATATAGCCACCAGACATCCAAGCACTATGACTGATCACCTGATAGCCAATTTTCGAAAAGATGTCGATGGGTACATTATTGTTGATCCATATAAAATATGTAATTCAGATGAAGATAGGAATAATTTGGCCTCTAATCTACAAGGTATGGCTAATAACGTATCCAATCCGCTCCTAAAGGAAAAATACGCTCCCCTTATCTCAATGCTTAAAGAAAAATCATCTATTGGTCATGACCAGCTTGGTGCATATTAACGAACATAACAAGCGCATGTTGTCGGGCTGCTTTTCCACTGCGCTCAAAACTAGTCTCAAGTGTGGACGTTTCCCTTATGTTCACACACTAATGCGACTGTCAGATTTGAAATCGAGTAATTGAATCTGACAGTTCAATTAAACACTGATTCAATCAACTACACTAAGCATTGTTGATTGCTTTAGAGATAGAATCAAAAGTAAATGACATAGCCCACGAAGCGCCAACGCCATATAACGCACTTGGTGTTGTGTTACTTCTATCAGTTTTCACCGCAACAATTTTTTTCCCCAGCTGAACAGCTTTTTCAATTTCCCAATCAACCCATTTACTCTTGTGCGTCTTACTCCCCACAATACAAAGAAAATATCTCGCATTATTAATTTTTGCTGATATCGCTCTTTTTATTGCTGAAGCATTGGTGCTGTTGATCGAAACATCGGCAGAATGATCATGGAAACCAAACTTAAACTGTCCGTTTGCATCCCATGCTAATAGTAAGCTCTTATAATGGCGATCATTATCATAGTCATAGCTGATAAATACATCCTTTTTAGCCATTAGCAGCAACTCCGATTATTTTTAAATTTATCCCTTGGATTGTTAATCCACTTTGTATGAGTTTTCCGTCTATCAAATGCTTCATCTATCGCATTAGTGAGGGTATCTTTTCTTTTTGGATAATCAATTGTTCGTGCGTAACAATCTTCCTGAGAATCATCTTGCTTTAGATTGAGGTTCAATCTATTTGGATATCCATCCCCTTTGCTGTAGCTAGGCAATTTAATCCCCAACAATCCATTTGCAGTAACAGTTTCACCATTTCGCAGTGATGATTGAAGCTCCCAATCAACATACTTCCTAGACCATGTACATTTACCTAACATGACTAAAGTAACTGTTGAATCTTTTAAATATAGTTCTCGAATACGCTTCATAACATAATCAGGATCGTCGCTATTTATAACGTCTCCAGGCATTTCTTCGCCAATACCTCGAGTTATAAATACATCTTTATCATGATCAAAATTTCTGATGAACTCGTTAACTTCATCTTCATCATCTTTGTGGTATGAAATAAAACACTTATGCCTTGCCATAATTACTTACCTCCATGCAATTGTACTAACTCTTGTTTACTTGTTTCATATGTCTTAACCTGCCACTCAACAGGCGATTCAGTCATGAATAAAGCCTCAAACTTATGGTGCTCTTCATCGTTACCTAAAGCTAAATAGCAGTGTGACAATGTTGCATATATCCACATGCGATCAATTCTGGTGTCAAAGTCCCCATATTCGATAATGTCCAACAAAGTAGATACTATTTTTTCACGAGTTTTTTTGGCTTCAAACTTCGCATATATTTTCTCTTCTGCGTCCTTACTTTGATTAGACTTCATATCTAAACATAAGGCATAGTTTTCGCCTGTATAATAGTCATTTCGAATATTAAAGCACTTTCCATAGTATGTGATCGCTCTCTCTAAAGAGGCTATATCTCCACTCAATAACCATTGATTCTTGTATATCGCACCTGTAATACCTAGCGTTTCGGGATCATTGGTAGAAGCTTCATCAGGTGATAGCTCAGAAATAATATTCAAAGCGTCAGTAAGAGCAGTTGCTGGGCTTGGCACTTCTGATTTATACACGCTCAATGCTTTTTGTTGAATGAAGTAAGGTTCATTTGGCGCATTTTGATGCGCTTTATCCCAATATTTAGCAGCAGACTCGAAATCCCCCTCTGACATTTTGGCCTTAGCTTTTTCAACAACAGCAAATATTAAATTTTCTTTCTCAGCCAAATCATCAATTAGAGAAATGTACTCCTCTTGAGGCAAGACTGGAGGGTTTATATTGTTGATAAACTGATATAGAGGGCTATCAACTTGCTGTTGCTTTGAAATATTTTCAATAAGGCTGATAAGGTAATTCTTACATCGGATAACTTCCTCATAGCCTATATCTTCGCCCATGTGCGTGTACATACACATTGTGTTATGATCAAGATCAAATGGAATTTTTCCATTTTTTTCTTTCAAAATAATGGTGGATTGAGGTCTTACGCCATGTCTAATACCGAGCTCATAAATTGCGTTAGGGTTATATGTCGTAATGTCCGCAATAACTAAATCAGCTTGCATCAATAAGGCATACATACTTTTATCAATCAGACCTGAATCTAATATTTCATCAGCCCTCACGCACTCGTAACCTGCTTCAATAACAGCTGGGCGGATAATATTTTTATAAGTTTTATCTAGGTCATAAGTTATTTTGGACTCTGGATCTGACTTTTTACCAAACCCCATGATTACAAAACAAACTTTTGACTTTAAAGTTGTAACTTCCATATCAATTAGTCTTCTATGTAGTTCTTTATATTTAGTTGATATTTGGTCATTTTTTAATTAATCAAGTAATAAGACGAATAAATTTCGTAAAATATTAAGCAAATGCATGTTCAAAAAATCAATCCTCTTATAGTACATCAACAACAACACCCCCTATAAAGGGGGTGTTGTTGTTGATGTTATTTAGATTTAAAAGGTTAACATCTTAGATGTAACTGTAAGCAACTTGGTTTTCCCCATGTTGGTCTCGGATATGAAGCCATCTTCGATCATGGGTTGCAAAAGCCTTCCAACGGATGTCGAACTCCAGCTCTTTTCAGGAAATGTTTGTTTTGTGACCTTACGGCAAGATAGCGCAAATAAGTAAAAACCATCCGGCATACTTGATTGCAACCTAAACAACTAAGGTGTGATCAATGAATACCACAACATCATTAGAGCAAATTAAAGCAC
>NZ_JAAUWV010000021.1 GCF_014694405.1 Pseudoalteromonas sp. S16_S37 | reverse complement strand
TGGGATTAAACCGCTTGAAAGGCATATTGGGCGACAAACTCAATGCCATTCTAGCGGGTGTGGGCCAAAACTTTAGAAAAATCCTAAGCCTATTAAGGCTTTTTTACGTCTGGATTTTATGTTGGCTATGTGCGCCATTGGCACGTGAAAATCAAACAACAAAAACGTTAGATGGTTAACCGAATCTAAAGATAGCAATCCAAATTGAACAACCTCAGTTTTTTGAAAAACCGAGATTTTCAGAATCGACTAAGTAAAAGCATTAGAGAGGTTTGGTTAGGTATATTAAGTGGCTGCTACAGTACGAGTCAGCTTATCGGTGAGGCTATTTACAAGTAACAGAATACAATTTATGTTCTTGATTAAAATCACATTGCGTTGGCGTTGTGCTGTTTTTGTTGAGGTAGGAAATGTACTCAACTCGCCCATTAAAAACAGCGCTGATATGTTCAAGCACAGCGTCTGTATTGCCCAACGACTCAAGACTTGATGCTCTTTTTATGTAATGCGTTAAAATACGCTTACTTGCAGGAATCGAACGGCCGAGCTTATCGTAAAAAACAATATTATCGAACCCTAAACTGGCTTTGTTGTCGGTGCCTTTAACATTTATTTTAAGCACGGCTTTTGCAAACGTGTTGTCAGCAAATTTAAAGATATGTAACACACTAACAGGAAAGCCTGTTGCTGTTGTAATTGGGTGATCACCTAATGTGATAGTAACACCATCATATTCGGCGGTAATTTTCTGTGTAGCGATTAACCTTGCGAAGCGCTCATCGATAAGCTCAAAACCTGCGAGTTTATTGTTACTGTGCTGCTGGGTTAGCCACTGCTCAAAATCACCAGCTCTTATGGCTTGAAATGCAGAGTGATATCGTTGTTCTGGAATTGACGTTACACGCTCAATATTGTCTATGGCATCTTGCATCACAGGGCTTGTGTTTGCGTGTAGCTTGGATGAAATTAAACAGCAGATTACTGTAAGCATACTTATGTAGATATTTGTCATGACGATTTCCTTTCGATATGGATTTATCTTTTCCATAAGAGCGCACTTAAACAATAAAGTTTATATGCGATTGGTTATAAAAGTGCTCGCTCTAAGTCGGTGCGAGCACAAAAATATGTATTTGTTTATAACTCGTTAGGTGCAGCTAACATAATACACACCTCGTTCTTGAGTGATATCACATATTCCGACGTCACCGCTTGGGCCTCCGCCTGTACTGCCACCACCATTGTAATAAACAGGGGCCTCAAAAACATATTCAAAATGCTCTTTAACTGCTCCTCTATCACCTACTTCTTCAAAGCTTGAGATATTTTTTATATATATCTTTAGGAGATGTTTTGACGACTTTGGTATAAATTTCCCGCGTTTGTCGAAAAATTTGGCATCATTAAACTCCAGCTTAATTTTACCCCCTATTATGTCTCGCATAAAAAATCCCACACTTACGGTTGTGTCATCTGCAAACTTAAAGCGAATAGTTGCCACTTTTGTAACTGTTGAAATATTGAAGATCCCCAGTTGGATGGAGGCCTTTACGTCAGCTCTTAGTTTAGCAAACTCAGCGTCTAAAATATCAAAGCCATTCAATTTATTATCAATATGTTCTTCAGTTAACCAATCCAAAAAATCTCCATCGGTAACCGCCTTAAATGCGGACTTAAATGTATCGTTGGGTATAGGCAGTACTGAGTTATCTATATTGCTAACTGTACCTTTAATCACCGAATCTGTACGCGCTAAGTTTTGACTAAGCGCACTTGATTGTGGTGTGTGATTTTTGAGTAATGAAACATCGTTTGAGGCATCGATACCGAAATCTAAAGATCCTGGGTTAACATAGTTAACTACGTACTCTTTGATATAGAACTGGCCGTTTACATTATCACTCACATAGATTTTTTGACCTTTTTGCACTGCATAGGCTTCTGCAGTTTTTTGCATTTGCCAATCGGAGCATCCGTTACAAGGAACGATTATATCTAAGTTTGGGGTGGCAAGCACTGATGAAGAGGCTACAGAGCAGGCTAAAAGAAACAAATATAGAACGAGATTTTTCACGAATATTTCCTTTCGATATTATAATTTTCTCTCTTCAATGAGAGACCTAATATGGTGATTGGTACACCATAGTATTAATTTACCCAAAAAATAAGACAAAAGTAAATAGTGTTAATCTGGTGTTTTTTTTGTGTGGTTTTTTAAGTTCTTAGTCAAATCTATACTGTATTTGCTGAGTGGCAATTGAGGGTCATGAAGAATAAGCAATTTTATGTAGGTTGAAAATGCACAAAGCGGCTTTTAGCAAATATGTTTAGGTGTAAGCCAGTCGAGAGGGGAGTGGGCTTTGTACCATTACAAAGCCCAGATGCAGCTCAATTAAAAGCGATAGGTGATATTGGCACTTGCTTGAAATTGACTTAAAGAGTCATTGTCGAAATGCCAACTGCAGGTGTCTACTGTCTCTGGGTCGTTATCACAGCTCACCGCTGAGGTGTTTTTAACTATGGTTGCTACCCAGCGAACTTCTGTACCAACACTAAACCCCGCACCCAATTGGTAATCAAGCCCTGCGAATAAACCAGTGGCAAAGAAGGTATCATCATCAACAAAGTTAGTGGTAATACGATTAACACCAAGTTGCGCACCTACGTAGGTATATAGGTTATCTGTTATTGGGCGTTTTACCGCACTTTGAAATAGTAACAGCTCAGAGTCGACTTTATGTGTAGGGCTGTTTTCTAGCTCACTTTCAAAAAAGCTATAGTAAATGCCATATTTAGCACCGTCGATGTGATGATCAACACTCACTGCAAAGTGCGTGTCGTCAGCAAGTTCATGCTCTTGTCCTTTACTGGTATGTAGTTTTTGGCTATACGTTTGACCTGCATATGCGGTGATACCAATGTCAGCAAAGCTAGGCATCGAGAAAAGAGCAGTACCAAGTGCAACAGCGCAGAGTAATTTATTCATTAGACTTCCTTTTAACATGGCTTCAATAAGCCGCGGCAAATGACGTTTATTGACAGCAATTCTACATTAAATATCAGATATATAAACCTTGTTGGTTGATTGTCTCCTCGGTTAGCGGCTTATCTAACCATCCTAACTTTACAGGGGTGCTATAAAGGCGAGGGTTTGCCAGTTGAGGCCATATATGGCAAAGACCGGGGATAAAGACTTTTGCAGTGTGCATTGGCGATTCTGTGCGTTTATAGTCCAAAGCAACTACATCAAACCCAAAACCTTGGAGGTGCTCAGCAATGTTTAAAATATCAGATTTGAGATTAAAGGTTGACTCTAACAAATAAGGTTGTGCTTGTTCAGTATTTTGAATGTCAAGGTAATCACCACCGATAACTGCATCAAAATCGAAAGGCGCTGAGTTTTGGTTACGAATAGGAATAAGCTGGCATAATTCGGATAATGCTCTTTGCGCAGCTAATTCAGCTTTGAAGTGACAACCAAAACCAAATATCCAGCCGTTAGTTTTTTTATCTTTACCTATAGCGGCCATAACAGGTATGCCCAAGTCATTCGTTATATCTAACACCCAATAGTGATGCGTTTGATCCAATGTTTGATGAAGAGGTGAAAGGTATTGCGAGTCTATTCTGGTTAGGTCGAAACTAGGTCGCCTGATTTGGTTATACCACCATATTGCACAGGCATCTCGCTCAATGAGCTCAAAGGTTGCCTGCAGTATAGCTTCCTCTATGGTGTTTCCTGTAGCGCATCCATTAGAGTTCCAACGGCCATATTCACTTTCAATAAATGGGGTATTCGCAAAGCACAATACACTCGGGATGTAAGTTACCTCACTGTGCGTGAATGACCAACAAGGTTGCCAATGAATCTCATTGTTATCATATTGTTTGGCAGCTTGATTGCGCTTTGAGTCAGGATGAGCGGGGTCATTAAATCGTCGGTACTGTGTCTCACTATATGGCACCAGACTGTTAAACAGATAGTGCCTTTTATTGAGTTTTTGAGGCGTAGCAACAGCCCCTATATCCGTTTTTTTAAACTGTGCATTTTTACGTTCAAGTGCTTCGCACAAAGCACTTGCTTGAGATTGTATTGCTTCAACTCCTTTACCTAAGCAGGTCTGATTAAAGCCGTCGATAGTCGCTTTAGCTAGGCTATGGCAACCCTGCTTGTAAAACGCCGTTCTATATATTTTGATTGGTGATGAACTGTCATTTAACAGCGATAACTGATTGATGAGCCCGGTGTAACGGTTTACATAGGGGAGTATTGTATTTACCGTTGACTGAGCTGATACAACTCTAGAACCGCCATCTTTGTCATTGGCAATATTTGAGTCGGTTAAATATATTATTGGCTCGTGGTGAGTAGCTTCTTGATAATAAGGAATGAGAAAACTTTCAAGCTGTTGTTCGCTGCTAACAACGGTACATGTATGGTCGTTAGCTAAGTTATTGAGCAAAGGAGCTGAAACATCTAAAGTTGAGCTTTTTTATTAACACACAGTGATTTATTACTTTATCACGTTGATAGCTACCTGGTTGTTAAAATGATATATCGAGATCAAATCAGTTAAGCTAGTATTCTTGTTCGAATCATTTAACCAGCCTAAAATGAGCAATAATTTTAGGGAAGAGCTATGTAAGAGCCAACTTACATAGCATGACTGTAATACGTTGCTACCAAGTTGCCTTATATAGGTAGTAACCAATAAAGTCTTTTAATAAAACAATGTTATCGCTATCCATGTGGTTAGCTATCCAATCGGACGTAGCACTATCTAAACTTAAGCCATCAACTTTTATTGCTTGTAACTCTTTACTTTTGTTAGCTGAAACTAATAGAGCATTTCTGTCAGTGTCATTTAAAGCAAGATGCCATAGAGTCAAAACTAACGCTTTTTGTTGTTGCTCATTTAATACCGGCGCAGAGTCTGGCACATTTACTCCACCAGCTAATTGGAATACAGGCTCTCTATTGGTTGTAAATACACATCTGTAAGCTACTTCACCAAGCTTCTGGTTTACCAATACAGAGGCTGCAGTTGAACCACTTATCTGCACTAAATTGTCAGTATAACCTTTAGACATTGTGATGCTTGTACTAGCGATAGATAAAGCAGAGTTTGGAATGTAATACTCATCCCTTAAGGTCGCTCTATTTTCTGGCTCATTGATTAATGTGCTGTATAAACTATTAGTGATCTGTCTTAGCTGCGGTTGCGTTGCTTGAGCATAAAGCAATTGCATGCAGCATAAATCATTAGCTAGAGATGAAGTCATTTATTTTCTCCTTTTAGAACTTGAGGAACTGTAAAGATACCATCGAATTGAGCTTCTCGATGGCACGCTATACAGTTTTTGTTATCGATTGAAAGCGTTCGATCGAACGGTTCCATAGACGTATTTCTGATAATTGTTTCGACAGGGGTCTGTGCAGAATATGCGGGTAAAATATTACCCAGTGAATCAACCCACACATTCTCAACAAATCGATAGTTTATCAATGGTGTTTGACTTTTTAGTGACGCATATCCCAATATAGGTAAGCAAGACGAATAATCTAGTTCAGTAAGAGAGTTGCTACTACAGGTTTCTTTGTTTAAGTTTTCTAACGGGACTGAACGATCGGCTGGGAAAAATCTAACAATATTTGCGGGTACGGAAGTTGTTGCTTCGTTTATCGCACATTCTGTATTTGAAAGGGCTACTTTACCTTCTGTAAAGCATGCTTTTACTTTATCATCCGTTATAGGTTTGTTAAATAGAGCCCAGTCTTCTTCTTGGTAAGCTTTGATAAAATCTGATTCTGAAACCAGACTTGGCGCGTTATACATGTATTCATATGTGCTCCATGACCAAGCAGATATCGACTTATTCAAGCACTTTTCAGTATTGCAATTTGCTTCAGAGCTGTTCTTTTCAGGGTTCATTTTATTCGCAATATGCAAGCCAATCAGCCCTACCAATTCAATGCTGCAGTTACTATTTTCGTTATAAACACAAGCTATCGAGGAATGATATGTATCCCTTTTCTGTTTGGGCAGGTTGGTAATTACTCGCCATGCAGCTTTAACTACAATAGCTCCTCTTTTTTGTGGGCTTGATGAGCCGGTTGAAAATTTATCTTTATTTGATGAAAAAGAATGCAGGTCTGCAACAGCCACATCGTTATAATAGACTTGAAAATATACATTTTTATTGTCACTAGTGATCAGTGATATCCCTTCCTGGTCAGGGATTGTAGTATCGCTTAAATACTCTATATGTTGTTTAAAGTTGTTTGGTAAATCTGAGCCTGTGTTTAAAATTAAACTTTTTATACTTGCTTGTGTTTTTGCGGTGATACTTGGTTTTTTATCATACGTTAACTCGCTTTTAGTCTTCCATGTTTGCCAGACAGTAATATCAAACGCTGAAGGTACAGCTTTCGTGTTGGGTGATTGGCCGCCGAGTTTTTCCACAGGCCAATTTAGAGCGTAAAATTGCTTTGTAGAGTAGTTTCTGAAACCTTGAGTGTTTGCACTACTGCCTGCGGAGATTGCTCCATCGAAACATGGTTTAGGGATATTTTCAAATGATACTTTACAATTAGCATCAGGGAGTAGATCTTCTGAAGCTAAACTTGGTGCGGTAAAAAGTACAAGGGACGCTAATAATATTTTTCGCATGTTAAATCCATTCGTTAGTTGCTGAATTGTGTTCCAACATAAAAACTTCTCCAGTTTGTCTACTGAGTTCTGAAGCTCTATTTCGGTAATATACGGATTTCTCTTGCTCACTTACCTTTGAGTAAGCCTTTGATAGTAAAAAGTAATATAGGGGCAGGTTCGCCAAAGCACCGGACAGCTGATATTTCTCAATTGCTAATTCCATTTCAATCGTATCTGATACAGCTCCTAGGCAAACTAGGCTATATTGTTGGATTATTTTTGCAACGATGCCCCAAAGATAAACATTACTTTCTTCGGCAACAGAAAGGCCCTCGTTAGCCAAACACAAGGCTTGTTCAAAGTCATTATTTAGTATTTGGAGCAAAGCTCCGCGAGCTAGCGCATGTGATATAGAAAAAGGGTTGGATATTTCTTTTGCAATTGTTATCGCTTCTGAAGAGAGGGATAGTGCTTTTTCGCTATTACCCTGTGCCATACAGCACAATGCATAGTAGCTAATTTCAGCTACACCAATATTGTACGAGTACTTGTTATTGAATTTGGAATCGTCTGCTTTGTTAAATTGTTTATATGAACTTTGGTATATAGCTTCTGCAGAACAATAATCTCCAAGCCAAAGTTTTGAGCCTGCAATTAAAGCGTTTAAAGCAATACAATCAACGGTTTCAATTTTTTCTAGGTTATGGATAGCCTGCTTTGCTGTATTTATACTCTCCTGAAAGTCACCTGTAACCATATAAAAAACACCAATCCCCCATAACGTCCGAGCTAATTCAGGCATATTGTCGCTATTTTGAGCTAGCTCCCTAGCTTTTAAATAACGTTTCTGTACTTCTTTAGCTCCATAACCTTTAGTTGCTAAACATAAATTTGCTAAGCCTAATTCTAGGCTTAGTAAATGTTGCTCAGGTATTTTGATATCTTGATATTGTTCAGCTACTGATTCAGCATGATCAAATGCTAGCTCAGCCCTAGGATACAATCCAATCGCTAAATTTCCTTCTCCTAGTATTACTAGTTCAAAAAACGCTTCAGGCACAAGCTCACCATTTAATAAATGTCTGGCTTTTTGTAATGTGAGATCATAATTGGGTGGTAGATTTCCAAGCACATCAGCAATAGTTATGTGCATGTTGACTCTTAATTTATTGTCCATACTCTCATACGCCGCATCTCTGACCAGTGCGTGTTTAAAGATATAACTGTCGTTATCAACTCGGCGTTGGTGAATGATTAAGTCGTTTTCCATCAGTTCTTTTAAGTCGTTTTGAATTTGGTTTTCGCTTAACGGTGAAGCGGCGACCAGTAGGTCGTATTCAAATTCACGGCCGATGGTGG
This sequence comes from Pseudoalteromonas sp. S16_S37, assembly GCF_014694405.1. Classification (GTDB taxonomy): domain Bacteria; phylum Pseudomonadota; class Gammaproteobacteria; order Enterobacterales; family Alteromonadaceae; genus Pseudoalteromonas. The sequence goes on along the minus strand of NZ_JAAUWV010000021.1, from coordinate 61,935 downwards.
CGGCGAGCTGGGCGGTTTCTTTGGCAAATTGCAGGCTGTCGAGCTTTTGTTGTAGCGACTCGCGTAAGCTGGTGGGCACTTGGTCGAGTTTGTCTGGGTTTACAAAGTCGATATTGTTAGCGCTGTCAGCAACGAGCCCTTTTTGTTTTAGCATGCCGACTAGCTCTTCTATAAACAGTGGAATCCCATCGGTGCGGCTCACTAAAACATCAAGTACATTACGGGCAACATTGCGACCATCAAATAGCTTAACAATAAAGTCTTCGGTGGCTTGCTCTGTGAGCTTTTTCAGGTTGATGTCAAGCAGCGTTAAGTCGTGTAGCTGACTTGGTATATTTTGACGAGAAGTACTCAGTAGCACATGGCCCTGAGTGAGTTTTTGCGCAAAATGATGCAAAAACTCTAACGTAGAGCTGTCTGCCCAGTGTATATCTTCAACAATATATAATTTAAAATCGTTAAGATTATATTGGCTCGAAAGTAGCAATGCGCTTAGGCTTTCAAACAGCAGCTCCTTTTGGGCATCAGGGGCAAGCGCTGAAGGCTGTAACTTATCGCCTAAATCAATGTTTAGCCACACCAATAAAATTGGCAAGGTTTGCACAATGTTGAGCTCACTATTTTGCGTTTCAAGTAGTTTGCTAAAGAGTGTAGATGCCGAATCAACGTCTAAATTTGGTGTGTTATAAAGGTATCTAATCAAAGTTAAAATAGGGTAGAGCGCATTGTTTTGGTGCTCAGGTAAACATTGCGCTACCAAGTGCTGATATTGTGGGGCATTGGCTCTTATTTCTTGCAACAAGCGCGATTTACCAATGCCCGCTTCACCATGAATATGGGCCATGCGCGTTTGCTCATTGTGCGCGTTAAAAATAGACAGCGTTTGTTCAAGCTCCGCGTGGCGGCCAATGAGTTCATGGTGATTTCGAGTGCCCCGCATAAAGCCAAAGGCTTCAACACGGCGCTCACCCATCAGATTAAAAATGGTAACGGGTTCAAAAATCGGCCCAAGCTGAACTTGCCCGTAGGTTTTGAACTCAGAATAAGCATCTAAAATCGAACGCGATTCAAAGGTGCATAATATCTGCTTTTCACCTGCCTCACGAGACAGTGCAATCGCAATGTTGGCGTTGTGCCCTTCAGGCACTGCGTTGGCATAAGTAATAAACACACCTGTGTGAATACCCACATGGGCATTGATAGCAACACCGTGTGCCTCTTGCATCAGTGCATTACGTTTGGTTAATTCGCCAACCATTTCAAGGGCAGTACGTGCGCACAAGCGCGTGTCATTATCACTGGCAATCGGGTAACCAAAATAAAATAAACAGGTATCCGCTAAGTTACCCACATGATACGCGCCATAACGGGTGGCAATATCAATGAGGTGGTTACGTTGAGACTTATAAACCGTATCAATTACGTCATAGTCTTTCTCATTATTGTTCAACGCTTTAACGCTTAACCTAACTGCTAACACGGTCAGCTGTTTACGTTCGGTGAGCGCGGTGTAGTCAGCAATTGCACGATGATTAGGATCGTCATCGCGGATCATCACGGTGGTATCATCAAAGCCATGTCTGGCACTGGCGTCAGCAAGTACGCCGACAAGGTTTGATACATTAATGGTCGAAAGCTCTGAGTACACTTCAGCGCCGGTTACCACGCGCTCGGTGGCATTTTTATGTAATACTCGACGTAGCAACTCTGCAATTGGGTGGCCCAGTAATGCACTAGGGATAGGAATGTGTACATCGCTCAATTGTTTATGATAAATCGACGCAATGCTGTTACCCGTCACCGCCGGTAAGCCTGTTAAGCACTCTAAATACACTAAGCCCCATACATAAAGATCAGACTTAGCTGATGCCGGTTCGCCGCGCAGTTGTTCAGGGGCACTGTACGATGGGGTGCCCAAAGTCTCTTGGGTTAATGTGAGGGTGTGATAGTCGAGTGCGCGGGTATCATGAGCCAGCGTACCAATACCAAAGTCCAAAATTTTTGCGTAGGTTTTAGCGCCCATTTTGCTGAGCATAATGTTAGCGGGCTTTATATCGCGATGTATTATGCCTTTACTGTGTGCATGAATAAGCGCATCAAGTACTTGCAGCATCACATCGGTCGCTGTAACAGAGTCTAAAGCATGTTCAGTGGTCAGGTATTCGCGAAGGGTTACACCTTCAACATACTCAAATACACCGTAAAGAATACTGTCGTTAACCTGACCTCTATCAAGCAAGCGCACAATGTGTGGGTGTTGTAGCTGGCTGCTAAGTTCTGTTTCGCGTTTAAAGCGTTCAATATAGCGTTGCTTTTTTTGTTCTTCGCAGTGCGGTTCGATGGCGAGAAATTTTATTGCCACCAATTGGTTGGTGTTTTTGTGTTTTGCTTTAAAAACCTTACCAAAACCACCTTCGCCTATTTTGTGAAGCAGTTCGTAGTGTTCAGAGTTAAAGCTGCTTGAGATAAATGCATCTGAAAACTGAGTGAGCGACATAGCTAGATTATTCCAATCATTATTATTGTAACTAGTTCCTTTGAATTAACGTCCTAGTTACATTTGAATTTTAATTATTGTTTTTTAAGACAAGTAATTTCGCTCTTCCGTGTACTTGCCATTAACATCAGATTATAGCCTACCTTATCGGTTACAGTTTAGGGAACTTAAATTATTTTTTTATTAAATTTTGGGACGGCAAGTGGAAAGTGTTAGTGCTATTCGTTATGGTGATCCTGACCTTCGTCAGGAAGACAATGAGTGGAGTGTAAGAGTTCCTGACCTTGGTTAGGAAGACGACAGCTGGTTGGGCGCCGTTATCTTCCTAATGACTCTTGTCATTGTGAACTTATTTCGTCACTCTAACTTTATTTCGTCATTCTGAACTTGTTTCGTCATTCTGAACTTGTTTCGTCATTCTGAACTTGTTTCAGAACCTCACCTTGTTAAACGAGTGACACTTCTATAAAGCGTAAGGTTATTTTAGGGTGATTTGGATATTTTCAAGTGTTGCATGGGTTTTAGCATATGCTCTGCTGCCCGCTGCATATTTGCTGTCGGCCGTTCCATAGCGTCTGCGTTCAAACTCAAATTTAACTTTGCAAGTAAAGTTGCTATTGAGCTCGTCGTTTTTAAAAATATTGATGCTGTTGAAATCAATATTCTTTTGACCATTGTCTTCTACATCGTTAAATACATATGTATTGGTGATCTCTTTACTACCATTTTTACAGCTACTTTCTAGGTAAATATGCAATGGCTGATGCCCTTTTAATACCGCTGCTTGCTCCCAGCTGAGCTCTAATACTTCATCTACTGGGAATACTTGCCCTTGTTGGGGGCTTGTGATCACCATAGGTTGTGGCAGCGTCACAGTACTTGTGAGTGTTTCTTTATCATCGGCACGGTAAAACTGTATCTCATACTTGGTATCTTCTTGGTTAAAGGGCAAGGTTGCGCGGTAATCAATGTCGAAGATATCGATGTCTTTATGCATATCTTTAGTGATAACACTTTCTACTGCATCTGTGCCGTTAACGACAGTATACTGGGTTGCGGTAACGGTTAACTTATCACCTGCCACTAAGTTGAGGTTGTTACCATTTTTGCTGCTTACGTTAAGTTCGGCAATTACGCGGCTGTCTTGGCCGTTTGAGGTTACATAAATATCCGACCAAATGGCCTTGGTTTTAATCAAATTAGAATTAGTTGTTTCTGAAGAGCACGCACACAAAAGTGCGCAGCACAGGCTAACGGTTGCAAATCGAGTCATATTACAAATCCTTTTAGTACGAAGAGTGCTGAGTATGGGTCACTCTGGGTATTACTTATTAATCTATGGGCGGCAAGCTATTTGCCGCCGAGAATTTTGCTATTGTTAGTTTAAAATCACGTTAATGCTATCTAACACCTTGGTTTGTATTGCATATGTTCTGCTGCCTGATGCGTATCGGCTATCAACAGTGCCATAGCGTTTACGTTCAAAGCTAAACGATACTTTACAAGTAAAGTTTTTGGTAAGTCCCTCTTGTTTAAATAGTTTTGTGGTTTCAAAGTCTATGCCTAGCATGCCATCATCTTCTACATCGCTGTATATATAAGAAGATTTGATTTCTTTGTTGCCATTTTTACAGGTACTGTCTAACACAATCTTAAGTGATTGTGCGTCTCTAATCTTGGTTGCTTTTGCCCAGTGCAGCTCTAAAATCTCGTCTTCTGAGAAAGTCTGCCCTTGCTGTGGTGCAAGGATAGATACAGGCTCTGGGAGTTTTACCATGCTGCTGAGCGTTACTTTGTCTTTAGCACGGTAAAGTCTTATTTCATATTGAGTGTCGGCTTGATGGTAAGGAAACTCTGCTCGGTAATCGATATCAAAAAGCTTGTCGTCCTTAGTCATATTCTTGGTCATATCTGCTGAAATAGCAGCATTTGTGGCAGTTACTGATAAGGTATCGCCGTTCACCAGATTAATGTTGTTGCCATTTCTTTTGCTCACATTAAGCTCAGCAATAACCTTAGCGCCATTGCCATCTGATTTAACCAATACGTCTGACCAAATAGCTTCTGTTTTAATTAAGTCTGAGTTTGTATCTGAAGTGCAGGCACTGGCAAGTAGGCAGCACAGTGCAATTGCGCTCATTTTTAACTGGGGCATATCCAACTTCCTTACAGGAGTTTATAAAATGAGCGGATCATACTTTAGGTACACAGCGTTTGAAATGCCAGAATACAAACTTTAACAACTTATTACAGGTGTTAAACTTTTTGTTAAGGTAACAGTGTGACTTTGATATTGGAGGGTTTAATTGTGCAACTTAGCTTGGCCAAATAAACATTGAGAGTTGAGGAGGCGATAGCCAGCTCACTGGCTGTTAAGGTTTGGCTACAAAACAGCTCTACAATCAAAGTTTGCTGTAGTTTTTTTAACGATGCACGATGGCTGAGATATAAAAAGTGTGAAATATCGTCTTTGAGCTGCTCGCAGGCTTGGGTAAGCAGCTCTATCAGTTGTTTTTCTAGGCGCTTTTCAGTTTTTGTCATTATTTACCAGCGGCGTAAATCCAACACCTTTTACCTGAAACAAGATGTGCTTGTACGCGCACATATTCATCTACTTCATAGTTATCGGCTTGGGTTAGTTCATCGTCGGTAAGTAAAAATACCGTACCGTCAACACGGTCTGTAGAAGAACCTGTGTGTACTAAAATTGGGTGTACGCTTTTACCACTGCTGGCAATAACTTTAGGATCTGTAATGGTTACTTCTCCAAGGGTATAGCCTATCAGTGTGTCTTTATAACCGTCTAACTCACGGCCGAAGGTATCCAACTGTACTTGCGTTTGTTGCAGTGTTCCGTACGAAAATAATGGTTCCATAAAAACTCCAAGCAGTAAACTGAACCCGAAAAATACAGTAAATAACAACTAACTTCAAATAATTAAATATTAGTTGGTCGGCCCACATCGGGTTTGCTGTAATCACATACGCCGTGTGGAAATATGCGTTTTAAAGCAGCAATATCGTCGGGTGCTACTTTATCTCCATAAAGACCTTGTTGCACGGCCGTGTCGACGTCCATTAAAGCGCATTTGAATAAATCGCCAGCCCAAGGGGCGCCCGCTTCAATTCGGCTGGTGCTGTACATCGGAAAACGTGACTGACATGCGCCCTCTGGTTTGTTATTCCATTGACCATCAAATACATTCTCCCCTGCTGCATAGACACTGCCATCTTCGTTAAAGCAAGTATCTTTTAAGCGGGAAGGTTTAGCGGCTTGTATTCCCATAGGGGAGCGATCTTTGATGTTTAACAGCCATTGATCCATCATCGCAAACGCTTGTGAGGTTGGGTCATGATCTTTATGGGCTACCCAAATAACATGGTTGTTACTATGACCATTGGCTTTATTGATGCGCAAACGGCTGTAGAATGAAGCAGACATATGATGCATATCTAATTCGTTTTCTAGGTAGTGACGAGCGTCGATAATGGGCAAATCGACTTTACCGATAAATACTTGTCCAGAGCGATAAGCCGCCTCCATCGCTTGTAAATCTCCATGGTGCCTTGGCGCCGCTGATTGCTCTGTCTCGGTAATGTTATCGCTGCCCCATAAAGATAACCAAAGCGGGATCTGCGTGCCAAAGGGGGTAACTATATGCTCTTGATGCATCTCTTTTTGCGCTTTCCAAGCGCCGATATGGGTGTTGATGTCAATAAATTCATCAAAGGTGATTTTGCCATCAATAAGCGCATTTAAGCCGTATTGCACTCCCACGTTATCCCATGTGCTGCGGCCAAAGCCTTGTTCATCTGTACCAAACACATGCTGCATATCTTGCCAGTAACTCCAATTAGTTTGCTCCACGACGGGTTTTGCAAAAAACTGTCTTAAAAACCCTTGTTTAGGGTTATTGATAAAAGCGGAGAGTCCAAAATAGCCATTGATACACTCACTGTTGCCATCAGGAAATGATGGCACAAATCCAGCCATCAGCTGATTGAGTGGTTGCAAAAAACCTGCGCGTTGCGGGAAGTCGTTGATGGCATTCATGCCTTCGATGAGTCTTCGCCGCTCCCAATCTCGCCATGCTTTGCGGTTGTCTGCTCTGAATGTGAAATAGTTATTGAGCAAGTCACAATCTAAGGCATAAGTGGTTTGTGTGATCATATCGGGGTAACTGTATAGCGGAATAAGGCCATCTAAAATACCCGTACTATTTTGTGCGATAAGATACTGGGCTAAGCCACCCCCTGAGCCACCAATGCCTACCGTATAAAGTGGTTCACCATATAAACTAGTAAACTGCTTTTTCACCCGCCGTGCGGTGTCTTCTGCCAGCAGCATGTTATAGGTGTAGCTGGTTTTATTGCCACTTGAGCTTATCACTGCATACCCATCAAGTAGCTGGTTTGCTTGTCTTTGCATCACTTTCCAAGCATTTTGGCGACCCTGTCTATAGCCAATTCCTGAGCCACCATTAAACTGATAAATAAGTCGTTTATTCCATTGTGATTGCGCTTTTCTATCGCCAACTTCTTGATTAGATATGGGCATGACCAATGTATAGATAAAGCGATTTATTGAGCCTCTTTCAACTCTGAATAGGGGACCTGAGAAGGTTTTCGCTTGGCTAAGGGTCAGTGGTTTGGGGTCAAGATTATTGTCGATGGTGTAATATTCAAGCTTGGTCTTTACGCCACAGTCTTTGCTGTACCCGATCACCTTATTATCTTGATCATACACGGCAACGCCATGGCCCAATTGGTTATCTAATTGAGGCTGCCCAAGCCCTGAATCGAGCGTCATGCAAAAGAATGGATATTGATTTGGGCCTGAATACAGGCTGTGTGTTGGGCCAATTTGGCCAATGTCTATGGGAAATGAAAAGGTCTCTTCTGGGCGTTGTACTTTGGAAATATGTGGATAAAAATCAAGTAGTGAGTTATCTGTTCTAGGGGCAATGGTTTGCACTTGTCGATAGGCAAACTCATCTTCAGCCAGTTGCGACCACAGGATCAGCCCTCCCGTTACAGAGACTAATAAAACACTTAATGATCCAAGCCATATTAAGTACTTTTTCATAAGTCCACCTAGTTATTGCTACCGCTTACCTTAAGTTTAGAGCAGCAAAAAAAATGGCGTTGTTATCACTTTGTGAAATGCCGTTAAGCTAATGAAGCAGAGAAAAATTTAATTTTGATAGCGGCTGGGTTTCATTTCATTTATTGGGATTATGCAACAAATGACTCAATATTTTTACGTTTCATCTAGGCTGCATGTTACTCACTGTGTGACGACAATATTACGCCCTTTGTGTTTCGCTTCGTACATGGCCGCGTCAGCGCGTTTAAGCGCTTGCGAATAAGACATATCTGAAGTCAATATTTCGGTTACTCCCACACTGATGGTTATGGGACTGTGTGATGCGTTACTTGAACCTGAAAACGCCTCTTCAACTGCTTCTCGCAAACGTTGCGCGGTTTGTGTTGCTTGTTGATGTTTGATGTGCGGTAAGATCACTACAAATTCGTCACCGCCAAAACGACAGGCAATGTCGGTTTGCCGAAGTGTTTTTTTGCAGGTTTGGGCAACTTTGCAAATAGCTTGGTCGCCTGCATGGTGACCTAAGGTGTCATTGAGTGCTTTTAAATGGTCAAGATCAAACATGAGAATTGATACACAATAACCATGGCGTTTAAAGGCGCTAAAATGGTAGTTTAACTCACGCTCTAGCCGTCGGCGGTTAAATAGTCCGGTTAGCAAATCAGTATCGCTTTGTTTTCGCAACTGTGATTCCAATTTATGACGCTGAGATATATTGCTGGCAACCCACAGCACCACATCTTCGCCGTCTATCTTAAAGTCTAAAGGTGTGATGCGTGCTTCAAACCAAATGGGTTCCGAAGGCCCTTCATCTGGTAGACCTTTTACATCTTTGTTGCTCAGTTCGTATTCTTCGATAAGGAGTGCTTGGGACTCTAATGCACGTGCAATGGTATCAATAAACCAGTTGGCTTTTTCTGCTTCGATTAAGTCGTGGATTGATTTGCCGATTAAATTGCTACCATCGTGATAGTAACGTTCGTCTTTGCCACCATAAATAGCCACGTATTTACCACTTCTTGAGAGTAAAAAAACAGGGTCTGGTAACGCCGCCAGTACAGCGGACATCTGTTCAGCGTTGATCATTGTGCTCCTCAAGAAGCTAATACTTCTGTACTACTTATACAATTGTAAAACATGCAATGAAATCGACAACTTTTTACCGCGTTATCTTCGCTAATTTCGCAAATAATATTGATCCATTCAAGTTTGGTGCCAACAAAATATACATGGCAGCGGTGCTGCCATGTGTTTGGTTAACTGTGAAATTATTTATCTATTGTTAAGAAAAGTGCATCAAAATAGCTGTCGTTATCGGTGCCATGATTGCGCTTGCCTGTTAAAACAAAATCAATAAATGCAGTGTTTGCAGGCAAAGTGAGTTGGCCATTTACACCCAGCCATTGCGCACTTTGATGCGTTAGGTTATCGCTACTTTTGATAAGCGCCCCTGTTACATCAAACAACGACAATTTAATCGAAGGGGTGTCGTTGCCACTGAAATTACGCAGCATACCACCAAAGTTAACGGTGACATTTCCTTCGTTGAGGTGAGTAATATTTTGCACATTGACTCTTTGAGAGACACTCGTTAACGCCGTTTCACCTTGGCATACGCCGCCGACGGCGAAGAACTTTTGTCCTTCAAATGGCGGCACAGAGCCACATTGCTTATCAGTTAGTGCTTCAATTGGGCCATTACCACTCCAGCCGTTAATACCAGCTTCGGCATCGGGGTTTTGCAATAAGTTTGTGGTTGCGGTTTGGTCTTGAGTGATATGTTCAATCGGCGCGCCTGTTGGGCCTCTATCGCTGATGCTTGGGCAACTAGCTACTTGCGTTTCAATTTTTAAACTCAGTGAATCAAAGTAACTGTCGTTGTCGGTGCCACCTTTACGAGTGCCCGTGAGCACAAAGTCGATGTAGCGTGTTTGAGGCGGTATAACGGCACTATTGGCAAACATTTGCCACGTAGAATTTGCGCCAGACAGCGTATCACTTTTTGCCAGAGTATTAAGCTGGGCGTCTTTAAATTCAATATGTATGGTTGGAATATCGCTGCCATTAAAGTTACGCATGTAGCCACTTAAGTGTGCCTTTAAACCTCCTTGCTCGATCAATGCGGCATAATCGGTTACATCTACGCGCTGAAACGCACTGCCATATGCTTGCTCATTGGCACATACACCACCGATGGCAAATAAATGGCTACCATTTTGCGCAGGCACCGCATCACATTGACCGCTGCTTAAACTCTCGATTGGACCACTGCCTTGCCAGTGTTCAATTCCTTGCTCGGCACCTGCGTTGCTTAGCAGGTTGTCACTCAATGGCACAGCGCCTGTGGTTGCAAAAGCAACGGGTGTAGACCATTGACTCCAAGCAAGTGCGCGGTCGCGCATTCTAACTCGCACACAATAGTTTTGGTTCGCTTGTAGGTTTTTCAATAAAGTTTGATTAGGAGCTTTGTTGGCTCGGGTATCTTGCTCATTCCAAATATTTTGATGTTGGTACCAATAATCAAATACTGGGGCTGAAAAGTCGTTACATTGTGTACTCACTTGCCAATGTGCGGCGCCAAACAAGTCTAAATCGGCATCGGCAAATAGCGTTGCACTGGCTAAGTTACAACTTGATGAGATGTTGCCCGCGTGTGGCCAAAGCACTTCTGGCGTATAAGGTGAGGTGTTGTTGAGTTTTACTTTTAAGCTGTCGCGCTGCACATTGTTAAGGGGCGTATTTTCATCGCCCAAGGAAATACGTTTAATTTCAAAATAAGGGTCATCTCCTGCTTGCACATCAACCATCACAAAACCATATTCATCTTGGCTAACCGCAAACTCGGTGTAGTCGGCTTGTGCATATTCGCCAAAATAATCTAAGTTACCTCCTGCAGAGGCAACGTTAACCATAGCATGTTTATGGTCACGGCTAGTGCCTCTTGAATAGGCATGAGTATGACCAAAAAAGTGAATACTTGGCTTGTTGCAAGCGCTTGAGAACTGCTCAAGCCTTGATACTATTTTGCCGCTGTAGTCGGTTTCACCTGCTAACCACATTTCTGATTTATGTGGATGGTGCATTTGTGCAAACACAAAATCGATGTCGCTGTTATTACATGTTTGCATTAATACCGTATCGAGCCACTGTAGCTGCTCATCAATACGATATGCGGTGTTGGTATCAAGCGACACAACACGAATATTTGAATGATCTTGATACCACCAGTGTTCTAGGTAATTGGGCGAGCCATTTTTAGGCAAATTAAAATAGTTAAAAAAGTAATTGGTGTCGTTTTCGTGGTTACCAGGTGCAGGGTATGTAGGCACGTGACGCGCAAGCGGTGCAATTGGGCCAAAAAAGGTATTACGCCAGCTGTCGTAATGGTTGCCATTGTCGACCAGATCCCCGGGGATCAAAGTCATATTAATGCCATCGTGCAAACTCATACCCAGCGCGTTTTCTACGTATGGGATCACGCCTTTGTTGATCACATCACGAAATTTATTGGGGTTGGCTAAGTCTTGCTGCATATCGCTCATAGCTAAAATGCGTGAGCTTTTTTCTTGTGCGGGCAGTGGTGGCGTTCTAAAGCTAAATATGTCACTAAGTGCATCGCCTGTTTTAACGCGATAATAATAAACTGTATCGGCAAATAGGCCCGTCAGCTGTACTTCATGCAGTCGACTTAGCAAGTTACCTGTTTTGCTTTGCCCAGATGTTTGTTGGCCAAGCTCCGGCGTGGTGCCCCAAAGCACAATCGACTCATCACCGCCACTGGTTTCCCAGCTGATCCACATGCTATTTGCAGAGGCCGTTTGCAAGTATGGGGTAACGTGAAAAGAGTGAGCCTGTACAGGGTGAGAGCCAAATACAGCCGCTGCGGTGACGCCCGCGACGAATAACGCATACTTCATAGTGTTTCCTTGGTAAGTAAAAAAGGGCAGTAGGATCACAGTGTTAATTGAAGGTATAAAGTATTCAGTGTGAATTTTATGTTACTTAATGGTGTTATTTTAATGGCTCCTCATTTTGCCTTATTAAGTTTGTTTTCTTTTTGAGGACAAAGAGAAAGTGCACATGGTAATATTTGCGGCAATTGTATTTGGATATTTATGTGTAGAAACTTAGCGCGAGATCATGGCAATACTCTGTAGGAGGAAGCGTGGATATTTCCCTTAGACGGGCAAGTGAAGCAGATATGCCATTTTTGCTGTCGCTGCGTGATAAAACGATGAGGCAATACTTAGAAGAAGTAGGCATGCCTACGTGCGCTGACGAGTACGAAAAGCGAATACGCTTTGAGTTTGCGAACGCACAAATCGTTGAATTGGACGAAAAGCCTATTGGCTTATTCAAAGCGACCTATGCCGAAGAACTTAACTATTGGCATTTGGTTCAAATTCAGATTTCTACACAGTATCAAGGTTTAAAAATTGGTAGTAAGCTAATTCGTGACCTTATTGCCAAAGCTGGTGCAACCAAATCTAAAGTTGGATTAAGTGTTATCAATACCAACCCAGCGAAGCAGTTGTATTTGCAGTTGGGTTTCAAGGTTGTGCAAAGCTCCGGTGTAGAGCACTTAATGGAGCTACAAACCTAACAGTTTAATAGCGCTCCAGAGCGCATGATGTTCTCGGTTCAGGTAAATTTTGTGTTTCTGGTGCAAGGTATAAAGCGGGCGTTAGCCTTTTGAAAAGGAAATTTTATGAGATCAGCAGTTCTTGTTATTGATGTACAAAGTATTTTGTTCGACCCAATACCTCAACCATTTGAAAGAAATGAGGTTTTGACTCGCATTAATACAATCACAGATTGGGCGCATCAAAAAAATATCCCGGTCATTTTTATCCAGCATGAACAAGTTGGTACACCCATCGAATATGGCAGCGAAGGTTGGCAATTACAGTCATCACTGCGTGTTGAAAGTAAAGACCATTTTATTCGCAAAACAACGCCAGATGCGTTTTTACGTACCAACTTGGAGTCGTTGCTACAAGAGCTAAGTATTGAACACTTGTATATTTGTGGCTACGCCACAGAGTTCTGTGTAGATACAACCACACGGCGCGCTGCAGGTTTGGGTTACTCAGTTGATTTGATATCAGATGCTCACACTACTCAAAACAAACCGCATTTGTCGGGTGAGCAAATTCGCGCGCATCACAATGCCACATTGCCTAGTATTGCCAGTTTTGGTGTCAAGATTGCAGCAGTATCGACAGAATCTTTAACATCACAAAGCGACTAAATTGTATGAGTAGATTTTTCATATTTGGCATGTTGGTTTAGTGTCTATTTAAGGAGTCATGCAATTGACGTATCGTTTTTCAATTAAAGGGCTGTAGGCACGACATAGGTAATAATCGTCCTAGATAAGCCGAGTTATCGGGATAACTTTAGGATGGCTCCCGATGCTTTGCTCCTGATTTCAGCCAGTGTAAAAGTATCAAGCTTACTTTAACGATGGACCATGCCTATATCTGCGCAAAGATATTAGCCGATTAATTTGGATTCTTTTCATTAGTTGTTGAGGTTTCAGACATTTTCGGCTCTTTAAAAAGTTCAATTGTGTAGACGTCTTTTATATATAAATAAAAAAATGCAAAAGACATAGCTAAAATGATGAGACCAATCACAGAAGAGTTTAATTTTATCCCTTTCATTGAAATTTCAACGGAATTGCTCTGCTTTTGTTCCTCCTTAGTGTGCACACTATCGGGTGATGTGTCGGAACTCTGTGTCCGTTCAAGCGATTTGAGCGCTATTTCGCGGTCCAACTTAAATTGCAAGAAGGCAAGATAAAACCCTCCTAGCACAAGTATCATAACCATGAAGAAAATGAATATGGTTTGGATGAACTGAAAGTAAAACACGCTGGTTCTGTGTCTCATTTTTTCAATTGATGCAGTGACTTTTTCTTGTTCAAATTTTTCATGACGATTGATTTCATCAATCTGTTTTTGCATTAAAAGTTTATCTCTTAGCAGCTCTTGCGAGGCAAAGTACTCTGCTGGTGATAAGTCTTCACTACTTTCAGCGTAGGTGTAAAGAGGTGATATAAATAACAAAATAAAGTAAACAAGCCTAATCTTCATCATAATTCCTTTTCATTTAGTTTTTTTAGTAACTGCTTTATATCGTCTTTAAAACATTCTTTTGGGTCGAAATCTAACGCGTATTTTTTTGCAATTTGCTTTAGCTGTGTGCTTTCTAGAGACAGCCAAGAGGGAGTGATACACTCGTCCTTGTCACTGGAACTACTCGCGTTAAAGGAGACACCAGAAGAGTACTTGCCTGAAAAATTGACTTGGGTAGCGGGTAAGATGGTTGGGTTATCATCAAATCCTTGAACCACGGCGCATGTAGGGCATATATCTTTGAGACGTTTCCATGTATAGGCGACCTTAAGCCTCTCAGCGCCCTCATATTTTTCAGGTATGAATCGTTCGATATCAGCTATGCCTCTTAAATCTTCAATCAAATTGGGTGAGTCGCCAACAACTTTGAATATCTGGTGATTTGAAAACTTCTTTAAAAAAGGGTTGGAAGATAACGTTTTTAAATACAGCTCTTTTTGTGCCGTTTGCTCTAAGAGTGATTGATTCAGCTCTGAAACGGTTAACTGTTTGAATAGTTCGGTGTTAGCTTCAGATAATCCAGTTGCATAAGGTTGAGTAAAATGCCGTTCAAAAGCTGAACGGTTTATCGCGTTGTTTTTATCAAAAACATTTGGTGGGACGTTTAGGCCACTTAACTTAGTGGGGTCAATCTGTAGTTTGTTTAAGGTTGCTTCATTTATTTCTAATTGCCCCTTATCGTAAGCATTGGCTGAGTGAATATTTGCCATACAAAGGAAGAGAGTAAGCAAAGTTAGTGTCATGAAATAGTGCGCAAGGCTAGCTATGTAATTGTTAAACGAAGAACAAAAACAACGCATTGCAATTAAATTTAACATTGTTATTCCTTTAGCGTAATACGTTTTTAAATTGAAGATTAGGCGAAAACATATACATTCTCAATGCCATCGCGCTTTGTTAAAAATTTAAAGTCTGCTCTTTTTCACGAAACTGAATATGTTTGTGAGCTACTTAAGTTAAAGTCATTATACATAGCGTCAAACAAGTTGCGTCTTCAGCGTATTTCGTTGCTTTGCTTTTATAAAGCAGCATCGGCTTTTCCAAGCTATGGCTTTTCTGTGTTTGTAATATGTTGTCTGCGCCATGTGGCGGGGGTGATGCGGTAAGCTTTTTTAAATTGCCGAATAAAATGGGTAACGTCGCTAAAGCCTATCTTTTGGGCAATGTGCTCTATGGAATCGTCTGTGGTTTCGAGTCGATTTATGGCCACTTTTAGACGGTGTTTTGAGATCCATTGCCCCACAGTAAAGCCAGTGGATGCTTTCATTTTGGTTGTTAAATGAGCTGGACTTACGTGCACAGCTTGAGCAACATCTTTTAGGCTAATGCCATCGCAGCAACGGCGCTCAATAAACTGCATCGCTTTACTGATTTTGGTTTCATGGCCGACGTAGACTTCGCTAATACTAGATGCACTGGCAGCTTCGCTGATAATCAGGTTAATTAAGCTCGCTAGCACAACGTATGGCTTTTCAGCAGAGCAGGCTCGCTGGATTTCTTCAAATAATGTAATGAGGTAAGGCAGCCTTGATTGGCTCACTTGGGCAATTGGCAAGGCGCCTTGCCTTATTTGTTTAAATGGAGAAAACAAATCATCATGCTGGGCTTGTTGCTCATTAGCAATACCAAAACTGAGCCAATGAACCGACATGGCTTTGCCTTTGCGTAAGGTATGAGGAAAGCCAGAAGGAACCAATGTGAGGGTCCCTGGTTTTATTTGCGTTGCACTTTCACCTTTTAAAGTGACATAGCCAGATAGCAATAGGGTAATTACATATTCTTCATGCGCATGATGGTCTTCATTGTCTAGCTCATCTACTTCGAGGTAGCCCGCATTGACGTTTACATATTGAGTCATGCTAAATACTAAAAATAAGCCGATTTAAAGCAAATATTAGCACTGAATAAAGCTTTCCTGTTAGGTGAAAATAGTCTGGTGTTCAATTAACGAGAATTTAGATTATGAGTCATTGGAGTAAAGAGCAGGCGCTGGCGTACGATCAACAGTGGGGCGAGTTAGCTTTTCACCGGCAAATTCCAAGCCTTGCAGGCGTATCTGATAGCAACAACATCGTTGAGATTGGCTGTGGTGGCGGCTTTTTAAGCGTGTGCCTGGCTACTTACGCTCGCGGCGTGTCGGTATTGGCCCTTGACCCCAGCGCACAAATGATTGAATTGGCAAACAACAGACGACAACAAGCTGGGCTAAGCGAAGCGCAACTTCAATTCTTGCAAGCTGGCGCGGAGTCGCTAAACGTGATGGCCGAGTCTATCGACTTGGTTATTGCGGCGTTTTCTTTGCACCACTGGCGCGACGCTGAGCTGGGAATGCAGCTGGTATTTAACAGTTTAAAGTCAGGTGGAAAAATCTGGCTGTGTGAAGATATGCACACCCCAACGGGCGGTACGCTTAAAGTGAATAACAATCTAAAAGCCTTTGCAGGTATTAAACAACTGCTAGAGCAGTTTGCGTTTACCAGCATTGAAAAGCACCTGCTTGCAACGCCAGAAGGAGAGTTTTTGATAGTGCAAGCAAGCAAGGCTACTTAACCTAAGCTCAGGTTACTTAATCTTTCGAATTATTTGGCTAAGCTAGCTTACTTGTGCGTAATACATATTCTTATGGTGTAAGTATTGCGCCCACACACTATCCATTTGTTGCTGGTATTGCGCAGCGGTAAGGGGGCTTGTAAGGCCATTTTCAATTAACAAGTCGCTCAGTTGCATGGCGCTTGCCATGGCGTTGAACATGCCTTGTGATGAGAGCGGGTCAAAGCTCATGGCCGCATCGCCGATGGCAAACCATTGTTGGCCGCAAAAGTGTTCTAACCTTGAGGTATTAGCGGCCACAATGCCATATAGCTGTTCACTGTGAGGGAGCAGTTGCTCTATCAAAGTTCCAAAACCGTTAACACGTTTGGCTTGCGCTAAAAACCATTGGCAATCTTGATGCTTTGATTTTTGTATATGCTCAGGGTTTAGTTGCCACGAAACCACGCGGCTTTGGCCTTTTGACTCGCTAGTTGAGTTGCAGCGAGAGGGCAGTGGTGCACTATACCACCAGCCGTTGTCGGTACTGCTGATAAGCGCCATATTCTTGGTGACATTAAATTGCCCAGTGAGCCAAATAGACATTAATTTATCGAGCTGTTTGCGTTTAACATTTTGCGTGCGTGCAAACACGCAGTGTCTTCCCGTTGCATCAATGACTATGTTAGCACTTAAAAGTGCGTTTTGGTTATCTGCAATTTCTAGGTGCCATTTATTATCATGATATTTTGAACCCTTAAGCACTGCAGGCCACAGGCATTGTACGCCTTGCAATTGTGCCTGTGCGCGTAGTTGGCGCTCAAAGTAGGGGCGGTCTAAATGCCAACCCAAACCATCTGGATTGCGCAAGTTATCCATCACAGTTGGCTGTGAGCTGCCCCAATACGAGAGCATGCCTTGGCTAATTAAATGTGGCCCTTTATCAAGTAGTGATTCGATCTCAAGTAGTTTTAAAATGCGCCGAGCGGCTGGGGGCAAGCATTCGCCAACCTTTTCTGGCGGCTGCGCTTGGTTGTCTATCAGCGTTACGCGGTAATGCTTTGCCAGTGCAAGGGCCGCAATGCAGCCCCCAATACCGGCACCAATAATCACCACTTGTGTGTGCTCGGCGCGCATGGTTTTTAGTCCTTATATCTGTTTGCTTTGTCAGTGCGGCTCAAATCAGGGCGATGCGGCGCGTTATCGTGTTGGTCAAATTGCGTACGTTTTAACTGTTTGAACGATGCAGCTTCCGCGTTGCTTGGTGGTGTCATACCCACTTGCATCGTTTCAGGGAAGCCCACAACGCCCTTTTCCGTCTGCTCAAGCACAATAGCGAGTTGACCAAACCCTGTGATCATGGAATTAATCTGCGCTTCATAGTCGTTTGACGGACCAATAGGCAAATCATCTAACCAGAACTCCCGCTCATTGAACGCGGCTTGGCGCTTTTCAAAAGGCTCTTTCTCATTTATCACTATGCTGTAGTTTGTTTGGTTAAGCATATTGTTTGGCACACGTGCCGGCCAAAATGTAGGTAAATATGGGTCATATGCTGCGTTATAGCCATCTCGACAACTGGCGGTATCTGTTTGCCAAGGGATAGCCATCCAACGCGTAATACCACCGGCAACTTGCCCGCTCAGTAAAGGCCCATCAGGTTGTCGGGTGATTTCCGGTGTCATCACAGGACCATAATTGATGCCGTGCGTGGGCGCTGTGTTGTCAGCGTGATGTAAGCGAAATGCTTCACTGTACATACCGGCTGTACGCATTGGCCAGGTCATTTCACAGCCTGGGTGAAAGGCATCGGCTAAGCAAAACTCCATTGCAGCACGGGTGAGCATATCAGGCTGCTCTTGCACTGGTACATCAGTAATTTCTTTTGGCGCTAGGTAGTTAGGGTTGTAATCGGCAATAAAATCGCCTTCAACCCATTGTGCTAATGCGTTTAGCTGTATACGTGTGAGCGATACAAACTGTCTTGGTGACAAATTAGCGTTAACGCCCATGGCATCGCCGTATAACCAAGGCCATTGCTGCACTGACAACGCGCTGGGTTCTGGATTCCAAGAGGTGGTATTGCTCGGATCATCAGCTGTTGAGAACTCACAGTCCAAGCGTCTAAAGTTGTGGTAAAGTGTGCGACGTCTTTCTTGCCAAATGGGTGACGGATCAGCGAGCTTGGTTATCCACTGCTCACTGGTAAAATCAAATGGGCTGTCCCAACCAAAGCCTGCTGCAAATCCCGCATTTACCCACTGCAAGTTGGTCATACGCTGGAAAATAGGCAAAATATCATGAGTAAACGATGGCTTACCAGGTTTTGGTAGCATACCCGCGGTAACAGCAACATCGCGCATTAAGTCCCACATAGTACGCACAGATTTTTGCTGTGGCGCATAATCAGGTGGCGCACAGACTACCCAAGCAGGTTTTACAGTCAGTGCTTGGCCGTTAAACATAACTTGCGCATTGATAGGGCCATCAGACGTATCATCGTACCAACCTTCGTTGTTACCAAAGGTGACTGCTGGCTCACCTTTTAGGTTCTCAGATTTACCGTGTCCGCCAAGCATTAATAGGCGGCCCTGTTCATCAGTGCGCATTTCACCTAAGTACACACTTTTACCTTCAAACTTGCCGACAAACTTAGTATTACTGCCATCTTGTTTGATACCGCAGAGCTGGTGCTCGCCGCCATCAATTAGCAAAGTGCTGCGATCAACGGTTTCTTTATTACGAAGATAGGAGGGTTTGGCTTTTGCCGCTTCAGGAATATCCAAAGCAAGTTGAAATTCATACCAAGAGGCTTTTTGATTGGCAAGCCTTGCATGCCAAGTAATAGTGGCATTTTCAGCTGTTAGCTCTTGCACGATTTGCCCTTGGCTGTTTAAGCCATAGACTCTAAAGCGCGCTGCTTGGCGTTTTAGTGCACCACTGCTATCACGATAAAAGTTCTCTGTGCGTGCGGGTGGGTCGTTTACCTCTGGGCCGATAAAAAAATCTTGTTCACTATTACCAACACGCATTACACCGATGGGAGGGTAAATCGCTGCACTTACGATTGTTTTGTCTGTAACTGTTTGAGTCATAAAAATATTCCTTGACTTAAATTTGCCCATGTTCACCACCTAAGCGGTTTTCGTTTGGCGTGAACAAGCAAATGTGGGTGGAGTTGAGCCAATCAGCTCGAGGCATAAGTGTATGCACTATCTTGAAAATCGCCAATTACGCGACGTTACAGTGACAAATTCATAATTGGAGGAAAAGGCTAGTTGAAGCTCGTAATTTAGTCACATTGCTTGGCATATTTAGCTCTGATCAAGGCGATATAATGCTCTAAGTTTTTTTCTTTGTGTTTGACAAAGTGGTTGTTGGTGATAGTTAATTTTTGCATGCGATCTAAGCGAAACTCACGGTAATCTTGGCGCAACAAGCAAAAGGCGATGAGCGTCCACTTGCCACCCCAATAAACCAACCCTAAAGGTTCAATGACTCTGTTACTTGGGGTGTCATTCACATCACTATATTGCAGCTCGACGCGGGTGCACGATGCTATCGCTTTACGTAGTGACTCACTAAAATCTTGCTGCTTTTTGCCATGATTAAAACTCGAAACCAAATAAGGGGAATGGTCACTTTGTTGTTTAAGGTGCGGCGGAAGCACAGCTTCAATTTTTTCGATTGCAGCTTTTGCATGGCCACTTAAAGTCGGATCTGTCCATGCCCCAACCATTTTGCTACCAAGTAACAATGCGGTGAGTTCATCAACGTTAAACATCATCGGTGGTAGAGGATGATCGTCAATGATATAACCTATTCCGGCCTCTCCATGAATAGGTACGCCTGAGTCTTGCAAAGACTCAATGTCGCGGTAAATAGTACGCTCGGACACTTCAAAGCGCTCAGCCAGTTGCTTAGCGGTGATCGCAAGCCGTCTACCTTTTAGTAAATTTACTAGCTGAAATAATCGCTCTGATTTATGCATACGAACGTACTTATGGCCTTTTTTTAATGTGTCTGCAGCTTATCCATTACATGATGTTTGTGCAATGATGGCATGACGTGTCATGACGATAGAGTCTTTGTCGATGAGGGCAACGAATTCCTTGCATACTGTGCTGCTGTTGAAGGCTTGTTCACAGTTATCTAAGTCTTGTGCTGATTGCCAGTAACTGATGTCCACATATCCTTCATTATCTTGCTGGGTAGCAAGTGAGCGATACATAAATCCAGGCTGTTGGGTTAAAAACTTCTGAAAGGCATCGCTTAGCGGTAGAAAGTCAGCTTCGCTCACACCGTTAGCCAGTTTAAATTCAACTATTTCAAATACATTTTGAGACATATGATTTCCTTAATTGGTTGGTTTGTTTAACTCGGAACAATTGAACCACATGCGACTGTCAGGGAATGTCAGGAGTCATTGCAACAGTAATAAAGCTAGCTGTAAGGGAGGATTAAAGCGCGACTATTAATAATCTGATAGTTAAGTATTTATATTGGTACTAATTTAAGGTCGGATTTTCTAAAAACCACACTCATCACGCGCTCTTTTCAACAAAGTGTATACGGTGGCTTTTTACCGCAAAGTAATAAAACTGAATAACACTGCAAGGGAATCAGGGTTAAGGTGTAGATTATTGTGTTTAAGTTTATTATGTTGTTATTTATCAAGTTGTTATATTTTCAAGATTAACATTTTTTCCTCAATTAACGTTATGGTGTGAATATATAATTCATGCTGACAGAGGCGGTGCAGAGTAAACCCGTTTTAGCTTTAGCTTTGGCGCTGTGTACGACCTTTGCTCGTTTTTTTCGATGTAAATGACTGTAATAATATGATTTTTAAATATAAAAGCTGCTATTACACTTTTCTTTTTCCCGCCTACCTTTTTAGAGGAACCAGAAAATGAAGAATGAATCCGTTTTAGCTATTGCGTTAAGTATTGCAGTGCCAAACGTGGTATTTGCCTCAAATAATCATGCCCATAATAATGTCAAAGAGCACGCCTCAGATGTAAAGGCGTTAACATTGTATGGTCCGCAATCGCCAAGAGATATTGATAGCGAAAAAGGACACAACCCGATTATTTTCTCAAAAGCGCCGAAGCGTTCAGTACTAAACTTATGTAATATTCATTTTCATAAAAATGCTGAGCATCGCGGTGGAGAGTTTACAAAGCCTGTAAAGGCGGGCTCTAGTCAAGCAGGCTTTTTGTATTCAGGTCAACTAAGCGAATATGAGCGCCAGCCACTAGAGCAAGCAATATGTCAAAATAATGATGATGGCTTGAACTCTGGGGATACGATTGAATTACATTATGTTTATACCACTGCCCCCGTTCAACCTGGTGCTACGTTAGGTGCGTGTTTAAGTGAGCACATCAAAAACCCACAGCTGCGTGTAGAAGCACAAGTTATGGTATTAACCAATGACGGTTATGGTGAAAACTTCAATACACTGAGTGAGTTTGCCCAAGTAGATGGTTACTATCAGGCTGTGAACCTGCCCACAAAAACTGGTACACCTGTAGAATATACGGGATCAACAACTGGACCTAGCTACAATGATAAATCTTCACCTTTTAAAGTTACTTGGAGTGTCCGCCCTAAGGTATTAAAAACAGATATCAATAGCGTGGCAAAGTGGTGTAAGCAAAATCCATTTAATGAAACTGCAGCGCATGGAGTAAGAGATTTAGTGACAGCTCCAGAGCATTTATCACCAATGTTACAGTAGCAGTTAAACATAGAGCCGACAGAGGTAATATTTAAGTCGGCTCAATATCTGGCAGGTTAGATGTGTTTGATAAAGGCGTCACAAGGTTTGGCCGTTTCTCCGGGCTCTAAAATTTGTATATGTGAGTTTTCTAAATCTGCTACAAGTGGCTTGATTGTTGATTCGAATCGTTTGGCTGCAGACTCTACATTTCGCCCTTGTTTCTCTAGTGCATTAAAGTCGCCTTCATGTGCATCCGCTAGTGCTTCTAGTTGTTTTGATAATCTTTTTTGCTCGGCTAATAGGGTTTTGTCTATTGTGAATGTTTCGTAGTCTTCGACAAAGGCTTTGCGTGACATAGCTTCTACTTCACGCCCAAGTGTACTCATCTGCTGTGAAACGGCGTGAATTGGTTTTTCAAGCTTGCGCATGAGTTCTGACTGCTCCTCTAGTGCCAAAAAGCTATTCACTTGCTCTTTATTTAAATGCTTCTCAAGTATTTTTTCGCAATCATTGAAAACCAAAATTCGATATTCATCTTTGTTAGCTGTTTGTATATTCGAGTCTTTCTTTGTGCTACTGGCAAAAGATGTAGAAATATAAGCGACCGTTACTCCTACACAAACTGTTGTTGCAATACGTTTAAACATGACTGATTCCTTTAGTAACTAAATTGGGTTTAAAAGGTTAGTCGCGTAGATTTTCAAAAAGGTTTAAAGCTAATTTAAAGTAATTAAATTGATTAAAATAGTTCGGTTTTTTCGATGTTATAGTCTGCAATAATGTGGTTTTATTTTATTAATGGCAGCTATACACTGTACTCGTTTTCACACTTATCCCTTCATGATTACCCATGATGTTGGCCGCGTTAAGCGGCCTTTTTTATGCCTGTCAATTAATTCATTGAACAATGTCATTCAGTTAATAGCCATACAATAGCTGCTACGCTATAACTGCATAAGGGTAGTCAAATTTGATTCACGCATGGAGTTATAAAATGAAAAACAGTTTTATGGTTTTTGTACTAATGAGTATTTTGCTTACGGCTGGGTGCGCAACGTCTGGCGGCGCCTCGGTTGAACAAAAACGTGCTGCAGTTGAAAATATGCGTAGTGATGTACTCTCTAGGTTGTACGAAGAAAAACCTGATGTACAGCAGCAAATCGCAAATTCAGCGGGCTATGCAGTATTTGACAATGCGAATGTTAACGTTATTTTTGCAAGCTTTGGCGGTGGGTATGGCGTCGCCGTCAACCGGCAAACAGGTGCAAGAACTTATATGAATATGGCAGAAGCTGGTATTGGATTGGGAATTGGTGCCAAAGACTTTAGCATTGTTATGGTCTTTCACACTCCTGAGGCGTTAGCAAGATTTATTGAGCATGGCTGGGCGTTTGGTGGTAATGCAGACGCCGCTGCAAAGCATAAGCATCAAGGTGGTGCCATCGCCGCTGAAGTAGTGGTAGATGATGTAACCGTTTACTCTTTGACACAAACGGGTCTTGCATTACAGGCCGTTTTAAAAGGCACTAAGTTTTGGGTAGATAAAGACCTGAATTAGTAAATATTTAGCGCGAAAAACACCCACTTTATACCGAAAACGTCAATTGAACAGATTGGCGTTTTTTACTTTCGGTTATTTTGAGTACAAAATCGCGTTAAAATATACGTTTATTTAACTTTGGTGTGTTTTATTTTGCTTTTTTATCCCTCCTATTAACATATTAATATTTAGCTATGAGAAATTAGCACATAGAGTCATCGTACATGTAGGGTTGAAGCGTTTTGACGCGACAGTGCAAATCCTATTTTGTGTGGAAATTGTTAACAACAAGGAGGTTAAAAGTGCATTTATCAACGGTTCGTGCCGTGCCTGATCATGGATCTGTATTTGTTAATACTGCAAGCAGAGAAACTGAAAGTACCTCTCTGTTGAGTCGTATTATGCAGCATTTATTTGGCGAGAAGAAAATAGTGCAATTAGGTAAGGATATTTATACGCAGTGCTCAGGTGAGCTTGGCCTTTCAAATGTAGTTAAGTATCGCCTAAATAATCAGTCTGTGTACGTGAAGCATGTGTTTATTGAACATATGCGCGGTACTATTAAACCTAAAATTACGTCGAATGATATTAACTTTTTTAGAACGCTAGACAAGGTTGCAATGCGTTGTTACGTGCTAGTGTATGTAAGAAACCCTTACACCAAAAACTATGATCATGCGCTTTTTTTGGATGATTTTGAGGCTATACAGGGCATAAAAAGTGAAGAGGCGGCTAGGCGCTTAGTTGATTTGTCTCAAGCTGCACAAATTATTCGCAATATACTTCTCTAGTTATCAGTAAAAAGGCACAGAGGTTATAACGATGCTTTATACCTCTGCTTTGTATGTTTTTATTAGGCTCTTATAGGCACCAGCTAGATTTGCTCGGCGAGCGCTGTGCTGCCTTGGTCTGATAAGCTCTGCTTGATTTGCTCTCTCACCCGCTGTGGTTTATGTTGGCTTAGCTTAAAGTGGCCTTGCCAGTTATTTACGCAAATCGTGAAAAATTCAATGTGTTTAAACATGGCATCACGCTTTACATCATCAAGTGCTGATACAGGCCACGGGTTTGCAAATGATTGTTCAAAGTGGTCGGTAATAAAATTCATCATACTCAACTTTTGCTCATGTTCACGTACGAATATTAGCTCACCAGTCAGTTGAGTGTTGGCATAAAGCCAAGTTGGTACAACTAATTCATCACTATGATTGGGAGATAGATAGCCATTAGGGCCATGAAACAGCATCTTTACCTTGATGCTTTGGTATTGGGTAAGTGGATTGTTCGCTGCAACATGACCAATAAACAGTTGTTGTGACTCATCAAATACTAAAGGGGCATAGATGGCGTCATTAAGTTGCTCACTCTCAGATGCAAATAAAATAGTAGCTAAAGGCGCTTGCTCGACTAAAGCTAAAATTCGCGCTTGGCTATTATCTTGAAAATATGCCGCTGGGTAGGTCATAGTTTTGCCTCCAACTGCTGCTTTATGTCAGGCCACTGGCTGTCAATAATGCTAAACAAAGCACTGTTTCTAAAGCTACCATCAACGAGCTTTCTATTTTTAAACTGAATACCTTCAAAGCGAGCACCTAGTCGTGCAATGGCATCTCGCGATTGCTGATTACTTTCGTGAGTGCCAAATGTGACACGCACAAGTTTGAGTGTTTCAAATGCGTATTTTAGTAACAGATATTTGCTGTGGGTGTTTATGCAGCTACGCTGCCACGGCACACCAACAAAGGTGTGGCCAATCTCAGCACTCAGGTTGTGTTTATCTAGTCTAAACAATCGAGTAGTACCCACAATTCTTTGCTGGGTATTGCAGTAAATACCCATCACCAATTGCTGATGTGCATCAAATTGTGCACTGTTGTGAAACCACTCACTAAGTATCTGAGGTGTTTTGCAATAGTTATCTAGGATCCAACGCCAGAGTTTAGGGTCTTGTCCAGCATTGAAAAGCTCATCTAAGTGACTTTCTGATAAGGGCTTTAGGCTGACTTTCTCTGTGCTTAAAGTACGTTTTTCTAACATATCATGACTCTTTCGATAGTAATAATATGGGCACTTTAAAAACATTCTGGTTGCAACTAAACAACCAGATTGTATTTTTTAACTAGACCAGAATGCGTTGCTAGGTTAACTTTAAAGCAAATCTTTAGATGAGTAATAACACGTGCATCCATTCGAATTTAAAGCGAACGAGGGCCAAGAGGCCATCTATTTGCAACTGGCAAACACTTTGCGAGACGCCATCAAAGCGGGAAAGTTGCTAACGGGCACCAAGTTGAGCTCAGCACGTGCTATGTCGGTGGCCTATCAGTTAAATCGGCATACGGTTATGAATGCGCTGCAGCTATTGGTTGCAGAAGGTTGGTTAGAGTCGCGTGAAAAGTCTGGTTATTTTGTTACCAGCACTTTGCCAATAGAATCTAGTTCAGCACAACAAAAGCAGCCCGCCTACGAGAAAAAACAGCTCATTTTTGCCAGTCCACTACCAGAACCAACCACGATTAACATTAATCACTACCAGTACAATTTTGCTGGTGGCTTGCCAGATATTCACCGCTTTCCTTTTAATGAGTTTAAAAGTGCTTTAACAAAAGCATGCAGATATATCGATATTGGTAAGTTACACTACGGTGAAATTGGTGGTACAAGCGAGCTTAAAGCGCAAATACAAGCCTATTTGTCACGTGCAAGAAGTTTAAAGTGTAATGATTTGCTGATATGTAATGGTTCGCAAGAAGCATTGTTTTTGGCAGCCAGCGTTTTTATTTCGCCGAGAGATTATATTGCCTGTGAAACACTTGGCTACCCGCCGGCGAGGCGTGCCTTTTCGGCCTGTGGTGCTTCGTTGATTGATATTAAGCAAGATGAGCAAGGGTTATGTGTTGATGATTTTGCCAAGCAATTGCGGCAATACAAAATCAAAATGCTGTATCTAACGCCACTACATCAATATCCGACAACCGTAACTTTGTCACCAACACGGCGATTACAAATCTATCGTCTTTGTTATGAGCATGGTGTGGTTATCATTGAAGACGATTACGACCATGAGTTTCACTATCAATGTCAGCCATTACAGCCAATGGCATCGGATGATCCAGCTGGGATTGTGATTTATATTTCGACGTTTTCAAAATTGATGTTTGCAGGTGCCAGAGTCGGTTATATCACGGCCAGTGATGAGGTGCTCTCGCAAATGCGTGCGTACAAACAACTTATCAATCATAAAAATGATGTATTGACTCAATTAGCGGTAGCCCATTGGATGTTTACTGGAGATTTTGAGCGTCATCTTAAGCGCACAACTAAGCTATACAAAGCGCGTTACCAAGCGATGGCGGATACCTTAACACAATGCCAGCGCCAAGGGTTGCCGCTTCAGTTTTCAAAACCCGATGGGGGCATGGCGATGTGGGTGAATTGCCAAGTGAACGTATCGGATGTGAAGCGCCGTGCACACGAGCAGGGTATCTATTTGCAAACTGAAGATGAATTCTATTTTGCGCAAAGTGTGCGTTCACTAAAGCCAAATACGCGTGATGTTAGCCATATTCGGCTCGGTTTTGCAGGGCAAAGTGAAGCACAGATGCATGCTGGGCTTATGGCGCTGATGCGTATTATTTACTCTTGATGTCTGAGCTAAGTGTTAATACGTGTGCTTTATTTTTATCAGCAAAAGACACCACAAACACTTTGTTAAATTCATCTTCGGCAATACTGACTTGTTTTGCACTGAGTAAATTAACGAGCTCAGGAGTGGTGTTACTGTGACCTGCCACCACAATATTACCTTCAAGCTTTATTAGCTGTTCGGCAAAGGCTTTTAAATTACTGGGGTCGTAGCTTTGCACTGACAAGTTATGTGTGTTAGCCAAAGGTGCGATAGTTTGTTGGGTACGCTTGTAATCAGTACTAAATAAATGACTGATTGGCAGTTCACTAAAAAGTGTTGCTAGGTGGTGCGCTCTTTGTTGACCTGCTTCGAGTAATTCGGGGTTCGGACCTTTAGCTTTTTCGGCGTGGCGAAATAAAATAATGTGTTCAGGTAATGCCAAGGCGGCATTGCTTAGCAGCAGTAAAGGTAAAAAAAGGTTTTTAATTTTCATGATGTTATCTTTTATAGTGACAGCCAGACAACTCTAGCAAATGCTGAGTTGCCTGGCAATGTCCCTTTATTGGCGAGGTGCGAGCTTACTTTGCCAATGAGATAGGGAACAATGAAAACAACTTATGTTGCTGGTTTTGATCATCTAATGCCTCAAGTAGTGCTTTTGAAGGCAACCACATGTCATCATCATTGAGTACTAATGAGAGCAAATCAGTGGCGATGTCAGCATTACCAAGCAATGGATGCGTTTCGTTATGAATAATAAATAGCGCGCAACATGCTGCACTTAATAGTGTTGTATATTGTTTTGCTTTATTAAAACGAACAACGCTGGTTGGCTCATTTTGTTCGGTTTGTTGTAGCGTTTGTACATCATCGCACCAGCTTAAAATACGCTGTTTCAGTATTAAACACTGGGTCATGACTGATGGTGGAAGGTGGTTTTGTGAACTATCGCAAAAGCGTGCCAAAAATGCGCTAAGAATAGGATCTTGGCCTGCATTATTGACGGCAAATTGCTGTTGGTCGAATGCTGCAAATGGTTTGCTTTCATCAAGGCGAAACCACAGGCTTAACTCTTCGTGGCAACTAGGTGTTTTTAGTAATTGTGCTGAGATAGCGTTAGTTTGCGCCGAGATCAAACCAAGATTTACTTGGCTACTGCCATCAAACAGTGAAACAACCGCATTGTCTCTGAGCATTTTTTGGAAAATACCACTACAGTGCTCTTCGCGTAAATAGTACCTTGCGCCCAAAATGACCTTGAGTTCATCAAGCGCCAGCTCAGTCTGGCGTGGGACCCAATATTTACAAGCGGCAGAGTACATACTTAGTGAGCGACTGGCATGACTGACCGCCCGAATGCTCGCAGTTGCAAGCATTTCAGCTAACAGGAGCTTGGCAAAACTACGTCCTAGTCCTTGTTGCACTGTTGGCATTGATAGCACTGTTTTTTGATAAAGTGCGCGATTTTGCGCGAATTCATATGTCACGCGTAAACAGGTATCAAATGCGCCTAACGAGAAGCCGGCGCACAAGATTCTAGAGACCTGCAGTGCTTTAAGCACGCCAAAAATGCCCGGTTCGGTGGTTTCAATTAAACAATCTTTAGCCACTAACGTATTGTGAAAACGGATACCGCTGATATCGGCACAGCGGATGCCGTGGGTTGCGATTTTTTCGATGTTTCCATAATCACTGAGCTTTGCTTTATCAAGCAGCATCACAACTAAAGACTCTCGTCCATTTGGCTCAATTTTGCGTACTAACAAGGTCATGGTATGGCCTTGGGTGGCGTTGTTAATCAGCCATTTTTCGCC
Organism: Pseudoalteromonas sp. S16_S37; assembly: GCF_014694405.1. Taxonomy (GTDB): domain Bacteria; phylum Pseudomonadota; class Gammaproteobacteria; order Enterobacterales; family Alteromonadaceae; genus Pseudoalteromonas. The sequence continues at coordinate 32,955 of NZ_JAAUWV010000021.1, read as the reverse complement.
GTTGAGTCGATAACCGTCTTGGTCAACTGTGGCGGTGACTTCGCTGGCTAACAAATTGCTACCATGTTTTTTCTCAGTCAGCGCTAAACAACCTAAGTGGCCTTGCAAAATATGGCTGCTCAGTAGTTCTTTTTGCGTGTCGTTGCCACATAACCAGACGGGTAAGGCGCCTAGCATAGTTTGGCCACTGGCGATTGCGGCGTTTAGGTCGCGTCTTGAGACCAGTCGACAGGCCATTAATAGCTCTGAAAAATCGCTTAATGTTCCACCTAGGGAGCGAGGGACAAATCGGTCAAAGTAATTCAAGCTATGTAAATGACTTAAGTATTCCCTTGGGAATTCTTGCTGCTCATCAATTGCCACAGAGCGGGCAAAATTAATGGCTGATGTATCTTGAGTCGGATCACCAAGGTTGTTTTCTAGGTGTTGCGCCGCGTGTATAAAGGCGTTGTTGTGTTCATTCATAATATGGCTCTAGGAATAGAATATCGTGTTGTTTGAGCTGCCATCGGTTATAGCGCCATGTTTTCTGGATTGGCTGTTTTTTATGTATTGCGTTGCGAACCGTAAGCTGTTTGTGTGTTGTGTGTTCAAGCTCAACAGCGCTGCAAAACTGGGTAAATGGACCAAAGCCAGCTGCTTTGTAAAGCGCTTCTTTAATACACCACAGTTGGCTGATGCTTAGATTAGGGTGAGCCTGTTTTTCTTGTGGACTTATCCAAGGTGTTGGCAGTGCCGAAAAGCGCTCGCTGAACTCTAAATCTAAACCCACAGGGTGGTCACCGATTGCAGCGCCTGCAAGGGTGTTACTGTGGCTAATGCTTAATGGACGGCCTGAGCGCGCGCAAAATGGCGCGCCATTGGCCGTTTTTTTTATTTGTATCTCTGCGCTTGGCAAGGCACTGAAAAGCGTATTTTTTAACAGCCACTTAGCCCCCAGCCGAGCACCCAACCAAGCAAGCGCTTGGCGTTTGTAGGGCTTGCACGTGTATTGAGCATGTTCATCTTCACTGAGCTGTGCAAGTAAATGCTGCCGTTGTGAAGGTACACCCAAGCGCCGCTGTAATACATCGAGATGCACGATGTATACGGCGCTGTTACTGCTGGGATAGTAGCAAGTTAGCAACGGCATTTTACCACTGATAACCCGGTGCTAGCGTATCAGATTTTATGGTTTCAACCACGTCAGCCAACTCACTAAAGCGAGCAACCAAAGATTGAAACAGAGGAGTTTGCATATCTTGCTCAAATGCCGCTAAGCTGGTTACTTTTACAACTTCTACATAGTCATAATCACAGTTAGAATCGGTCACTTTGCTTACCACAAAGCGCTCTACCGACGCCAAATCGTGACAAGCTAGGTAGTCAGTGTCTGTCACCCACTGTTCAAAAGCAGCACGGTTATCAGCAGATTTAAGTTTAATTTTATCAATGATAATAGACATTTAATCGTCCTTTTTTAACGTTACTAGGCCATTTTCGGCGTCTACAATGATGTGATCGCCCGTTTTAATTAAAGCGCTGGCATGATTGGTATTTACAACGCAGGGAATACCAAACTCACGCGCCACAATTGAGCTGTGAGAAAGCATTGAACCAATATCGGTTACCACTGCACTTGCTAGCGCAAATAAAGGGGTCCATGAAGCATCTGTGAATGGTGCAACGAGAATATCGCCTTTTTTAAACTCGCCAATTTGATTGGCAAGGTCGGTAATGACACAGGCTTTTCCTTGAGTTAGGCCTTTTGAGGTTGCTAACCCTTGAAGTGACGTTGCACTTGGGTCAAGGATCAAATCTGGCTGGCTACTTGGCTTGCCGATAAAGGTGAGTGGCGGCTCAGGGCGTGCTTGCCAGTTTTGATATTGTGCTCGGCGAGTTTGCAATGTTTGAGCTGATGTTAACTCCGTTGCACTTATCACGCCTTTTAGGTATTGCAATATTTGCTCAAAGTTGAGATATGCAACGTCATCGATATGATCTAAATGCTTAGCTTCAACAAGGCGTTTTGCCACTTCAAAAACAACGCGACGTACTAACCAAATAGAGGTGATCATACTCATGCGGGTTTCTTCTCTTAGCTTGGCACAGCCGCAATACAATGCGATAACACGCTTAATCACCCAACGTTTTGACCAGCTAAGCTCTTTGAGCAAGTCTTCACTGGTTAATTGTTGTTGCTGCTGTTGCTGTTGTAGCGCGTCGTCAACTTCATACCCTTGTGCAAGGTACAATTTGATCATTTGCAAAACATAGGTGCGATCGTCTAACCAACGAGGGTGGGTAAGCTCCATTTCTTCACGGGCTCGTACGCCATTTTCTCGCATAAACTTAGCCAAAGGGCCTTGTGAGAAACGTAATCCTTCGGTGGTATTATTTAAGAAGGTGTCTATTTCGCTGATAGTTTGATTGGCAAATGCATCACGCACGTTTGGCCATTGATCTAATGTTTGGCATAACTGCCACAGCTCTTGCGCACTGGCAACGGTGCGTAAGTTAGACATGTCGCCTTTTATTTCATTTTGCAGATGCTTACTTTTATCGCCAAGCCACTGCGCACTGAGTTCTTCTAGCAGGCCATAACATGCAAAAGCATTAATATAGTAGGGCAGATAACCCTCATGCATGGTTTTAAAGTATTTGAGCGCATGGGTCATCTCACGTTGTAGTGCGTTTAAGTCCATCGCCTCGATGTTTTGTAACTGCACACGGTCATATTCTATAAAGCGTGACTCAACCATGGTTTTAGCGCGACGTTTGGCTTGGAAAAACTCGCGGATATTTTCCTTTATCCAGTTGCGAACGCACTGTCCTGATGAATAGTTTGGGTGTGAGTGCTGCTCACCATAAGGGTTTTTATAACCAGTTAAGTCAATTGCTTCGCTACTAAAGCGCACTAAAAATGGTGTTTGGTCTTTCCCGACCGGAGTTTGTGCAAGCTGCCAAGCGGTATAAGAGACATTAAGATAAACGTGACCGCGATAGTAGGCCATGGTTTCGTCGGCTTCACCCAAATCTAATAAACCCAGCCCTTTACCACATTCAATATGTACGTTGCTTTGGTAATAACGAGCAAAAGACAAACCCAGTGGTGTCATACGGCCGGTAAAAATTTCACCGATATCCATACGTGACCATAAGATATCTTTTTGCAGCTGCTCAGAGCGGTTGCCTAAATAGAAATTTTCATCGCTATTATCTTTAGCAATAGAGGTGATCGGTCGGCTTTGCAACAGCCATATCTTGCCATCACTCAGTGTCCACTCAACATCTTGGGCTTTACCGTAAAACGCTTCAACTTGGTGAAGTAGTTTGGTTAGGCTTTTAATGGTCATTGGGTCTAAAGTAGGTTCACTTTGCATCTGCTTTGGAATATCCACTTTTTTGATTTGCCCATCGAGATACACTATTTGCTGTTGTTTATTTTGAATCGACTGAGAGATAAGCTCGTTGGTTTGCTTGTCGATAACATAGCTGTCGCTGCTGACTTGTCCTGATACCAACCCTTCACATAGACCGAAGCAGCCTTCAATTAAAAACTCGTTCTTATTGAGGCTGGTTGGGTGTTGACCAAAAGCCACCCCAGAGACGTCGCCAAACTTCATTTGTTGAATAACAACCGCCATGCTGGGTAGCTCAGTTTGTTGGCCAGTGGCTTTGCGGTATTCATATGCCGCATCACTGAATGCAGATGCCCAGCAGGCTCTCACTGCATCGAGTATTTCCGACTCGCCTTGCTGACCAAGTTTAGTTAAATGCTGCCCAGCAAAAGAGTGGCTTTGGCCATCTTCATCGGTGGCGGATGAGCGCACAGCTACCGGCCCGCTTAGATTAACCAGTTCAGAGGCTATTAAGTCTACCAGTTCGCTTGGCATTGGGTTTTCGATAATCGCCTTTGCGAACCTGCGCCATTGTCCAATACCTTCATTGATAGGATATTTAGCAAGTAGGTCACAATGAGCAATAAATGCTTTAAATACTTCAATGCTAATACAAAAACCGTTGGGTACTGGTAGTCCTGCTTGATATAGGTCGCATAGCACGGCCCCTTTGCCCCCAAATAGCGATACATTATTTGCGGGTGCTTTGGCAAAGCCTACTACGTGTTCGGTCATGGAAGTCGAAAATTTAACCGCCGTGTTGTTCATAGAAGGATTCCTTTTTCTAAATACATGTTATTTGGTTGCGGCAAAGGCGAAGTAGCTCTCACCGGGCATCAGTCGCTTGTGTTGTACTTCTTTAAACTGTGCTTGTTTTAAGGTGTTGGTTAACTGCTCTGCATCAGGTAAAACACCGCCTACATCACTTAAACTAAACCATAAATTCAGCGCAGAGATTGCACTACTGCCGCCTTGGCAGCTGGTGGTCATCAGTAACTGCCCACCCGGTTTAAGTAACTTGTAGGCATGACTAAGCACCTGCATGCGTTGTTCTTGTGGGAAGTAATAAATATTGTTGTGCAAAGTGATCAGGTCATAGCTGGACTCACCCGCTAGTTCAAAGAACGACTCATGTCTTAAATCAATATTGGTTATTTGGTTGGTGCTGAGCGTTCTTTGCGCTTGCTCTACCACGGCTAGTTGATAGTCGATGGCGGTGATCTCACAAGCAGGTAAGCGGTTATGCAAATACACTAAATATTGACCCGCGCCACAACCCACTTCCAAAATATGCTTTGGTTCAGTAGATACGCGCTTCAGACACCATTCAATTGCTTCTTCTACGAAGGGCTCTAAAATTTGTGATGAACGCGCGATGAGGCTGCCGTCTTGATCTGCAAGTTGGTACGCATGATTGTTTTGCATGCGTGTCGGGGCGCTTAGTAGCGCGTCGTAATGGTATCTAATGGCCTCTTCAAACATGGCCGCTGCAATTTGGTTTTCTTGCTTGGCAAGGTGTTTGCTGAGTTTACCTTTTAACGCATATTGGCCGTTTTTATACGTCAGTTCTTTTAGGCGCACACCACATTCAAGCCATGCGCTGAGCGCTTCTTGTTTGGTGCCATCTAGTTGTAAATGTTGTTGTAGCTGCTCAAGGCTTTTATTGCCTTGTTGCAGGCTTGCAAGCAAGCCACTAGAGTTTGCTGCGGTTACAAAACTGGTACGATAAACCGTGTCAACGTGCTTGCCCAGTCGCAAAAAAGCGAAAATATTTTTTTCAAAAATCAGTTTTTTTAATGTTGTTAGTTGCATGATTTAACCTAAAAATAATAGCGGATCCCAAGTTGAAGTAAGTCAGCAAATTGTTCAAATTCGCTGTTGCGTGTGCCTTGCTTGGGTGTCCAAGCGAGCGCTAGTCTAAGTTGTAAATTATCGCTGGCAGAGTGGGTAACAACGGCAGATAAGGTACTGTGGTTGTCGACCAAGTTATGCATGGTCAGTAGTTCGTAACGCGTTAAATCTCGCCACTCATTGCTATATGACAACGCCATATAGCGCTTTGCTAAACCCATAGGAGTTATCTGTGAGTGTGCATAACGTTGTTGCCAAAGGGTGTAGTCAGTCTGAACACCTGCCGCAAGTGATTGATACAACCACTCAAAAGTAAGGCTACCGTTAGCACCCACCTTGGTACTCATGCCTAATAAAGCGCGCTTTTGCTCTGAAGTTGTAAATTGCGCTTTAGCACTGGATGTTAAATCGCCATACAAAAGCTCGCCATAAACGTCGGCATCAAGCCAAGCTTGGTAGCGCTGTAGACTTGCTGATATATAGTGCTGTTCTTCACGAATAGCAGCAGTTAGAAGCCATACGCCTTGCTCTAAGTTGCCTTTAATTGTTTGCAGGCCTTGCAGTTTGTCGTTTTGATTAACCGTCAGGATGCTTTGGGTTTGCAACGTATCGCTGACAAAATAGTCAAGCTTGATAGCGTCTACGCCACTTTTGTAGAGCCTATCTAAGTCAAAAACGTTAAATGCGCCTAAAGGGTCCAGCGGTGAAAAAAGACGGCCCAGACCAAGCGTAACAGGTTGCCGGCCTACGGTGATATTGGCTTTGTTGAGCGCATGTTGCCAGTAAGCCCAATCGACTTGGCCATACCAAAGCTGGTGGTCGTGGCTTTCTTGCCAGTCAAGATCAAGTGCTCTATCCGCCACCGGTTGTTTAGCAAATAAACTTAACAGATTCCCATCTTTGAGATAGTCAAAGTCTAATTGCGTATGCATCACCCATATGTTGTCATTTTTTTTGTGTTGATATTCAAGGCGCGCAAATTGATTGCTTCCCCAGCTATTTTGGGAAGGCGTATCTACAGTGACTAAGTTTGCCTCGAATACACCATTTAACAGGGTACTAGACGGTGGTGCGTCACCAAAAATATCGGCAAAGTCTTCATCTGTTTCATAGGCGATTGCCTGCACACTCGTGCAGGCAATAAAAAGTAACAATGGCTTCACGCTACACTGCTACCTGTTGACCACTATTATTGGTGTTGACGTCTTTGACAATCTGACCATCTTGCAGATGAATAACACGATGCGCTCGTTCAATAACACGCGGGTCGTGCGAGCTAAACAAGAATGTGACACCCAGCTCTTCATTCAGTGATTGCATTAAATCCAGCAAGCTCTCTGTTGAGCGAGAATCAAGGTTTGCGGTTGGTTCATCTGCAACCACCAGCAATGGTTGGGCTGCAATGGCTCTGGCAACAGCAACACGCTGTTGTTGGCCGCCACTTAACTGCGCAGGGAAGCGGTCTTTAAACTCTCCTAAGCCAACGGCTTCAAGCGTTTCAATGGCACGCTGACGACGAACTTTTTTGTCGACGTTGCAAAACTCCATGATCATTTCCGTGTTTTCCAGCGCCGTGAGTACCGGCATCAAATTGTATGCTTGAAACACAAAGCCAATTTTCTCGCGACGAATATCGGCCAACTGGTTATTATTTAACTTGGCGACATTTTGCCCATCAAATTCATAGCGACCTGAGCTTGGCTTATCGAGTAGACCAATAATATTGAGTAATGTTGATTTACCAGAACCAGAAGGGCCTGCAATAACCGTAAACTCACCTTGTTTTACTTCTAAATCTAAGTCTTTTAGGCAATGAAACGACTGGTGTTTGTCAGAAAATATTTTGTTAATTTGGTTTAATTTGATCATGATAGTTCCTTAAGATTCTTGACTGGCTGCAACAGGTGAGCGGTGTCCAGCGCGGATCGCTGGAATAAGGGTGACGAGGATAGTCAAAACAAAAACGAATAAAACGCTCAGTGACAGCTTGTTGGCTTCTAAAGTTGAGTAAAACTTCTCAGGTAGTAACACCCCGCCAGCTTCCATTGCAGTGCCAAATACTTCTTTAAAGTCAAGTCCTTGAGTTGCAAAATGGTGATGACCCCAAAGCCCCAGTACTAGGCCGATGGTGAGTGAAAAGGCGCTTAGGTAAATTGCTTCTAACAGCACAACTTTTGACACTGTGCTTGCTCGTGCACCCAGCGCAATCATCATTGAAAACTCGCGTTGACGTCTAAAAGTCGACATCAGTACGGTGTTAAGAATGCCTACCGCAACTACCACGTAAACGATGAGCATCAACAGATACATGCCCGCCGCATCCAGGGTAACGGCCGAATACAATTCAGGCGCAGCCGTTTGCCAAGGTAAAATATCTAAAGCTGGGAATTGTGCCGTTAAAGCCTTGGCAAGCTGGGCAACGTTGTCGCTGCCAGCACTGGTATAAAGTGCAATTTGGCTGACTTGATTGGGCACTTCTAATAAAGCTTGCAAGTCATCTATCGGCACTTCTGCCCAAAATGTGTCAAGCTCATGCAACCCAGTTTTGAAGATACCGGCCACTTCAAACGCAGAGCGTGCTAAGTCGCCACCGCTGGCAGGTTTAACCGTTAGTGTGATGGTATCACCAATGCGCACTTCGAGGTTTTTAGCCAGAGTTTCGCCAATGACTATGCCTGAAAGACGTTGCAGGTCAGCACTGTTGGCAAACGCCGCTAATGTTTGTCCTTGCACGATTGCCTTTTTATCGGCAATGGCAGATACCTGTGCCTCTATCTCTGGCTCAACGCCTGATATTGTTAATGCAACGCCATGACGACCTGCTTGAATGAGCGCATCAGAGCGTAGTCTCGCCACGGGAGTTAAGCGCTGATCCGTATCGATTAATAGTTGCTTTAACTGCTCAGGGTTATCGAGCAAATGGCTAAGCGCTGGGTCATCTCGATACTCAGGATGCTGAACAATGACATGGCCCAGTCCCATCCTAACGCCGATATCTATCATCGCTTTGTGGCCACCATCAGATAGTCCCATGAACAAAATCATCATGCTAAATGCAAATACGATGATCAGCGAAGTCAGTAGGGAGCGACGTTTGTTTCTCAACAAATTTCGTAAAGCTAATTTATGGATCATGAGGCTCTCATTCCTTGTGCTGGTACTAATCTTGCCGCAGAAAATGCAGGGTAAAGGGCGGCTAATAATGCGATAACGAACATAACAATAACTGGGATAAACAAATTATTGAGGGTAAGTTTGGCTTTGAGTGCACTGGTCATACCCACACCAGCTAAGCTAAATTCGCCAAATTGACTGATGTCCCAGCCGTATTTTTGCAGGTAACTACCCAGAACAATGCCCATAACCAAGCCTGCGATTGAGGCCATAAAGGTTAATACCAGCGTCTCTACGGTTACTAACCAAACAACATTAGGGCCTTTTAACCCTAGTGCTTTTAGCAAGCTCAGTTCTTTACGTCGCTCCATGACACTTACGAGCATGGCATTCATAACGCCTACGCCCGCAATTAAAAAGATAATGAATACCAAAGTGCCCATCAAAGCTTGGTTGGATTGGATCAGTGCCAAGATGTCAGGGCGCAATTGTGACCAAGTTTGCACGCTCAATTTAGGGTAGCTTGCACCGAGCACATCACTGATCACTTGCTGTGCTAAATCCACTTTTTGAAGATCCAGTGTAGAGATAGCGATTTCATGACTTTGATTTGGCAGCTGTAGTAATTTTTGTAAGTCTTGGATATGAAAAATCATGCGAGTACGGTCGATTAGATCGGTACCTTGTCGACTAATTCCCGCTACTTGCAGGTCTAAAGATTGCTGCGCACCTTGCGCGGTTTCAAATAATAGGGTGATTTCATCCCCTACATTGGCTTGCAAGTTTTTAGCGAGTTTTACGCCCAAAATGACTTGCGGAAGGCTAAAGGGTAAAGGTGCTAACGTGTCGATCAGCTCATTAGTATGAGATTGCAATTCACTGCTGTGGGTGTCGAGGCCATCTAGCTCAGCAAAGGCATCAGCAATGGCTTGTTCAGTGAGCTGCTCATCAAGTGCGAGTTGCTCTTTGCTTAGGGCTTGACCTGTAGGCCAAGGTGTTGGTTCAGATAAAAACGACCCGTTTACAATTTGTTCAGCCAGTGATGTAACTTGACGCTCATGCTTGGGTTCAACGCCTAACAAGCTAACGCCAATAGATTTATCACCCTTACTTAAGTAACCAAAACTGTATAGCCTAGCTGCCGCGGCTTTTACCGAGCTAAGGCCTCGAAGCTCAGAAACTACTTGGCTATTATTTTCAATGGTTTGCTGCAGTTGGCGTTTTGCAAGATAGTCTTGCTCATGAACCTGTATGTGGCCCACTTGGCCTTGGGTGGTGCCCGTGATCAAGTCATGGCTAAGCCCATCCATAATCGCCAATGTGGTAATACAAAAACCGATCCCTAGGGTTATCCCCAAAGCGGTTACTGAGCTGCGCTTTCTATTACGCAGCAAGTTACGCCAAGCGAGGCGAATGTATAATTCCATGCGACCTCCTACAGAAACGCTTGTTCAGTGAATTTGCTGGCAGCTAAGTCACTATTGAATTTTATTTTTTGATAATGCATACGTGTGTATTCGTCGGGTTTGTCAGAAATTCGCATTTCCATCACCGTAGGCACTTTGAAACCATCCATCAGTTTTACATCGCTGTATGTCAGGGTGCGCTCAGGTTGTTCATCATTATTGCGGCGGTAATAAGTCACTTGTTCAGGAAATACGCGACCCTCTTCAAGATATAGACGGTACATTACTTTGCCCCATACCACGGGTGCAGAGGGCAGAGGTGTTAGTTCAATCAGGTGATAGTCACGATTATCTTGTTGCCATGATTTGGCTGATTTATAGGTATAGTGCGTTGCCAAGTCGGTTTCGCGCATCAGATCATCATTACTAAAATGGCTACCCATCCAGCTTGATGCCAGCATGGAGCTACTCATCACTGTGGTTCGCTTATTGCGTGGTTCAAAAAATGAAATGCGGTCATCCACTTTGAGTGTGACATTGCCACGCCAAAGCGCTGGGCCTAACATACGTACCATTACTTTTTGTTGTTCAGTACGGTCATCAGTGAGCACTAACAGGGTAAAGTCGCGTTGATATTCAGCTTTATTGATTGCCATTGAGAGCACAGAAGCCGATGTTTTTGAGCGCAAAATCCGCTCTGCGTTGTCAATCCATGACCCCAATTGGTCTTTACTATTTGCGCTTGCGCTATTGCAGAGCAAAACGATAAAGAGGAAAAATAGTTTTTTCATAACGGTCCTTTTAGTGTTGCGTTAGTATTCGAGATAAAGAAGTTCGATAGCGAAACTGAGTAATAAAGCTTGGCTCGCTATCGCTTCTGCCCACACGGGCGATAAACATAGGTGAATGTTGCACACCTAATGTGTGATGAAGCGCAGTTTTTGCGTCAGAGTGTTGTAACAATACACTCAGAGGATGGACTGCAAGGTTTTGCTCGGTTGCTTGTAACCAAGCCTCCAGCATGTATTCTCCAGCTGCTAACCAAGCGGTGGCATCGGCTTTATCACTGTGGCACAAACAAATGAGCTGTGAGCTTTGTTCACTTAACATGGCAAGCATGTCGGCCATTTTTTGTGCCATGCCAAATTTGTTTAAAACAAACATCACGTTTGGATGCAAAAGCATCTGATTCAAGCGACGCTTAAAGCTACCCAAAGGCCCCATTAATTGTTGAATATTGAAGCCACGGTCTTTTTTAGCATGTTTACTTTTTGCAAAATCAATAAATTGATAGGTTTCTTGCCAGGCCTTGCGATGGCTAAAATCAAGTGCGGCAAAGCGCGACACTAGTTTTGCGATTTGTGCCTGCTTTTGCGGTGTTATTTGCAGCCAATGTAACTGCTCACTTGGCCAAATTTTGCGTGGCAGCACATCTTCTTGCCATCGCAAAGGCTTGTCTGCGTGCAGCGCTCCACGGTGTGTATAGCGGTTTTGCAGTAACTGACTTATGCGTACAAAGCGTGCTTCGTCTTCGCTATTTGGTTTTAATGTCAGATACACGGTCAGTACCCGCGTATCTTCATTATCAATGACGCTTAAGTTAGCCGCATCGCTTTGCACCTTACATACCACGCCTGAGGCTTCTAGTAAGTTGATTAAAGCGCAGCTAAAGCCTGCCAAGCTCATAAGCATTTCATTTTTTAATGAGCTGAGCGCATTGATAGTATGCTCACTATCAATGCTAATGCTCACCGTGCCATCAAAAGGCATGTCAGCGTGATGTAAATGTACGCTCCAAGGCTGGCAATTGTGTGATGATGGCACCAGCTTTGCCAGCTCAATACATTCGCCAACAACGTTAGCTAACGGCTTGCAATGAGTCATTTTGCGGTTTCTCCTGATCTAACTCAAAGCCGTGTATTGCGGCTAAAGCTTGTACTTGCTCCACTTGGGCACAAGTCAGAGCACCCATGCTAAAGTGCGTAAAGGCGCCAGCTAAGCCAAGTAGAATAGTTTCACCACAGCATGCATAGACCTGTCCTTTGGGTAATAACATGCCAGGTAAGGTAAATTCAGGGTTTTGCGTGAGGTTGACGACACCACCACGAATGAGCTTAACGTTGGGTCGCGTTAGCACGATATCTTCGGGCACGTCTCTTGGCACCGCAACGTCACTTATTAGTACTGGCTTGTGCGGATGAATATGTTCAGCTCTAAAGACAGTTGTTGGGCTGCTGGTATTACTGACAATCACATCAGCTGCTTGGCAATCATTGAAGTTATCGCTGATCACAACCAAGCCTCTGGCCAATAAAATGCTCTTCAGCTCACGTTGGATAACTTCAGGCTTGTCATCCCCAATACGTGGCGTTAACCATTCTTTGCAGCTCTCTAAGAGTTTGCCTCCGCTTATTTGCTGCTCAACGCCAAGGTATAGTTGCTCACAAATAACCTGCAAAGTGTCATTCATATTGGTAGCACTTGCGTTACGGGTGATCAAAATCAGTTTGTGACAATGTTTGGCAAGTATCGCGCTGTGTACTTGTCCAATGTTGCCCGCGGCACCACAAATCGCAACGGTCGCTTTTTTCAAATCAATCCCGTGCTGTGTTGCACTACTTAAAACAGTATTAATGCTCGCTGCAACTGTAAGTGCATTACCTGACGTTGCCGCTGGCGTATTGTAGGTAAAATCACAGCAGTTACTGGTTACTATCGAGGTGTAGCCACCAAAGCCTACTAATTTACAGCCTTCTTCTCGGGCCAAACGATAGGCTTCATGTACTTGTGCGCGAATGACTTTTGAGCGGTTGAAGCGTCTATCAGCTTCGATGCTTTCGGCATCCATCTGAATACCATAAAGCACTAACTCAATTTCTCGGCCGCTGATTGAGGTGATTTTACGTCTTGCTAAAACACCCGGTACAGTGACAGGAAGAATATGGTGGTTTAGCTCTTCTTGTTCATATTCATCAAATACCCGCCAGCCTGGGTCAATTTCATTTAAGCTATCTTGATCGATTAGGTGACTAATAAATGCGACTTTTTCAATGCCACTTGGAATATCGTCTTCGCGCAGTGGGTGCTGTAAACGTTCGTGATAAGCAAGCTCACTGATATCTGCGTGAATAAGATGAGACATTAACGGCGCGATTTTATGTGCGCGAATAAGTTCAAATGCAGCCTTTAAAGCGTCCACTACCTTGGCAATGTTTTGATGAGCAAAGTAGCTTGACGGCTGTAATCTCAGCACACGGCGTTTACCCAAGGAGGGTAATATACGGATGTGGTGGCGATGCAAAAGGTAGCCCGCCAGCGCCATAGAAAGAACGTTTTCTTTGTCTAGGCCTGAAATCGTTGCACTTGGATGATCGCTTTGAGAAGCCAATTGGATACCTAGCATGCATCCTTTGCCTCGTACCTCAGTGATCATATCTGGATAGTCGTTGGCAAGGTCTTGCAAGGCGCTTAAAAATGCCTCACCTAGGCTTTGCGTTTTATGAACAATATCGTCGCGCTCTAGCAAAGCGAGTGTTTTTAATGCTACAGCCGAGCTTAAATCATCATCGGCAAACGTGGTGCTGTGAAGCATACTGAACTCTTGGTGGTAACGACTGGCATCAATTGCCACGGCGGAAATCTTACACAACCCACCGCCGAGTGATTTGGCTAAAGTGATGTAATCATTGGGTGCTTGGCGTGCAACACTTTCTAAAAAATGCCCTGTGCGGCCAAGTCCACATTGAATTTCATCAGCAATAATGGCGGTATCTGGGTGGCTTTGTTTTATTTCGTTAAGTAAATCGATGTACTGTTGCGCCAGAGGGACGACTCCGCCTTCACCTTGAATTGGTTCATAGATAACAGCGGCTAACTGATTGATTGGTTTAGCAACCAAGCGCAGTGGTTCAAATTCCAACTGCCAATACTGACTTTGCCAACCCGATAGTGTTTGTTTAAAGCTGTCACAGTCTTCAATAAATACCGCGTCAGGGTTGTTCGCTATAAAGGGGAGGCGTGCGTCACGGTTGTATGTCGTGGCTAGGCTGCCGCGAGTTTTACCATGAAATGCCCCTTTAAACGCGGCAACTTTAGCCGGCAAGTTGAACGCTTGCTGATTACGAAATTGCAGTGCACGTTGTAATTCTTCAATGCTTTCAATGGGTTCTTGACCAAGTAATTGCTCGGCTTTATGGAAAAAATCCTCATCTATGTACAACTCATTGCGTGATAAGCGTGCCATAAATGCACGCCAGTTATCGGCGCTTTGTGTTTGCGCTTGGCTAAGGCGCTGAAAATACTCATATTGAGCGTGCTTTAGCGCAGCTTCAACGGCTTCAGTGCCGGTATTGAGGATAATGAGCTGATATTGTTTGCCTGTTTCTCTTTGTAATTTCTCAGCGAGTACTTCTCGTAGTTGCTTAGCGATAGGACGCTGAGCACCTTGCACCCACATTGGGCGATTGGCACTTAAGCTGTGCTGCATGGTTTCGATAAGCTCGGGGTGATTATGTCCAAGCAACGTACTGCCAAATCCACCAACTAGGTCGAGCACTTCTACGCGTTGGTCATCGTGTTGCCAGATGAGTGTGTCACCACTGGCTTGAATAAATTCAGCTAATAGGCCCGCGCTATCTAATAGCGCCTCACGACTTAGGATCTCTTGTCCAATTCTGATTTGCATTTAATCTACTCCGCTACAGCCAATTAGCTTGAAAACGCTTTAAAATTGAAGTGCTTAAATTATTTTTTAGAACGTTGCTAGTGCCAGAGAAAATGGCACTGGGCATGGCATCTCTTAACATGCGTTCAATATCACCACTGAGCACACCTTGTGCTCCGTGTAACTGCACGGCCATTTGCGCATTGCTAATGGCTGCATGCGACACCGCAATTTTTGCCAATGCGCTACTTACACCCGACATATCGCCCTTATCGAGAGACCAAGCGGCTTTATAAAGCAGTAGGCGTGCGCTTTCGTAATTGAGATACATATCGCTGAGCTGATGCTGAACAGCTTGAAACTCGCTTAATGGCTCGCCAAACTGATTGCGTGATTGAATAAATGCCGCTGTTTTGTGTAGCTGACGTTTCATTTGGCCTAGGTATAGTGCAAATAGGCAAACGCGCTCCCATTCCATTGAAATCTGAAAAATAGGAGCTCCTGCTCCTAAGCGGCCGATGAGGGCGTCTTCAGGCAGTTCGCATTGGTCAAAGTGAATATCGCCCATCGCTGTGGTGCGCAGGCCAGATTTGCTGTGCGGTGTGTCAGTTACACTGATCCCAAGCTCACTACGCTGCATAATAAAGGTTGAGAAATCAAAGTAGTTACCTTTATTAGCCGTGCGTAAATGCACAATCATAAAATCACAAAACGGCGCGTTTGTGATGTAGTGTTTTTGACCGTTAACGGTGTACTTTGTTTGCGCTTTTGTGGCCTCGGTGCTCATTGCGTAAATATCTGAGCCAGCGCCTTTTTCTGTGATAGCGTGGGCACCAAGCCAAGCTTCTTGTTGGATCTTGTTTAACCAGTGCAGTTGTTGTTGCTCATTGGCAAAAGCGCGAATAGGGTGGATACACGCGCACAAATGCGCCGAGAGGGCAAAAATTAATCCCGTGTCTTCACAATGCTCAGCCAGTGATTCAATACCGGCGCATAGCTCGCTGGCATTTAAATCATCGCCACCCATGTTTTTTGGCATTAACCACTTACCAACGCCCTGCGTGATCAGTTGTCTAAACAAAGGCTTGGAAAATTCGCCAGCCAAGTCTCGTTTGCCCAAATCGTTCAGTTCGAGTGACTGTGCAAGGCTCGCTGCTTGCTGAGCAATATGTTGTTGTTGTTCTGTAAAATCAAAGTTCATCATGTGTTCCTTGCGTTGTCATAAAGGTACAATCGCTGATAATCACGTGGTAGTTCACACCACCGGTGCCAAATCCATTAATTGACGCACTGCGTTTACCTTGTTGCTGTGTATAAGGTTTTGCACTTGCCATTGGGTCAAAATTAAGTGTTTCTAGGTTTAACTCGTCGCGCAGTTGGCCGCGTAACAAGTTATGTGGAATGAGGTTATGTTCAAAGCTCAGCAGTGCTTTGATGACGCTCGCAAGGCCCGCCGTTGCAAAGGTATGACCAAACTGCGTTTTCAGTGCGCCGAGTTTTAGTGGCTTGTTGCCGCGCTGTTGATACACCTCGCTTAGCGCTTGTATTTCAACCAAGTCGCCGATGGGGGTGCCCGTACCATGGGTTTCTACCCAATCAATGTCAGCGGGTGTTAGTGTGGTTTGAGCAAATGCATGTTGCATTGCCTCAACTTGGCCATCGCTATTGGGCGCTATCATGGACTTACTATAGGTACTTGAGCCAATAGCCTCGATTCGAGCAAGTCTTGGATAAGCGTTTGCAATCGCAATGTCATCACGAGTTAAAATCACAACGCCCAGCCCGTCTCCAGGGGTAAAGCCGTCGGCGTGTTCGCTAAATGTGGCAATCACCGAATGCGATAACATTTGCTGTTTAGAGCACAGACACAAGTCATGTAGATTTACCGGCAGCTCTGCCGCTGCCACAATGGCATAATCTACGCGTTTGCTTTGTAGCGCGTTGATAGCACAATCTAATGCAGCCATAGAGCCTGCACAGGCACTTTCAAGTGCTAAAGCATCGTAGTTTTGTAACTGAAAATGTTGCGCTAATTGCAGGCTAAGACCGAGCGCTTGGTTATGCTCAGTTTGCGTATCTTGCGTAAACTGGTTTTGCCATTTTTGTAGTTGTACAAGGTCAGCATTATCACCATAAGCGGTTAATATCTCATGGCATTGTTCAACTAAACTGGTGAGCTTTGCATGTAATAACTTACGGCGCTCGCTGTATGGGCCAAGATTGGTCGCTGTGATCACCAAGGTGTTTTTATCATTAGGTAAGTCAAGATGTTGCCACTCATTTAGCATGGTATTGAGGGCATTGGCGTAGCTTGCATGCGCTAATGTATCGAGGTGATCAGAGCTTAATTTTGCAGCTTGCCTACAGTAATAACTATCTTGTGTTTCACCATCGGGTTTAAATAACGCGCCTGATACCATAGTGTTATGCTCAAGCGAAGCAATACCACCACGCTCGTCATTTAGTCCTTGCCAATAGGCTTTTGTACCAAGTCTATCTGCAAGCCATATTTGTTTATCACAAATGGTAGTTGGGGTTCGCTCAAGGGCTTTATACCAACACGGTGCAGCGCTGAAGCTAAATTGTGAACTAATGGGCCATGTATCTTGAGGGTTTTTTGCAAGCCACGATGACAATTGCAAGGCACTATTCACCAAGCCCGCATTGCTAGACGAATTATGGCTTGCTGGCGCAAAGCTAAGTTGATGACAATATTGCAGATAAGCCTTTGCGTTATCGATGGTTTTGTCTGTTCTGACTAATAGCAAAGTGCTCGCTGCCAAAGGCTGCATATCTGAAGGGGTTTGCCAATCATTAGCAACGGCAATAAGCACTGCATCTGCTTTATGATTTAGTAGGGCGTCATAAGCCAAAGCAACGGCTTTAGAGAGCGACCCATCACCACTGTTGATTGCAAACGCACGGCCTTTTAGTTTTGCACTTTGGGCGATGCGTGTTGCCATCGTTGTGGCCATTTCACCCACTTTATCATGGCTACTGACGAGCTCAGTAGGTTTTAGGTCGTGTAATTGGCTTTTTGCTGTTTCACTTTGGGTGGTCGTTATCAAATCAGCCAGCAGTGCTTGCGCCGTTACTCGATAGTGGTTTGCTAATTGTCTGTCAGCACAAGGCTCAGAGCACACAATCACATCGGTTCTTGCATGGTGAACAAATTCACTGTGGCGCTCGCAAAGCGCCATACTTAGTTGTAACAGTGGCAGCTGCATGCGATTAATTGCTTTTCTATAAATCGGTGGTATTGCAAACTTTGAATAGTGCTTTAAGTCACTTAAGCAATCTAAATATCCGTTTTGTGTACCAACATTTGACTGCAGATCTAACAGGGCAATGGCATGTTGTTGCTTACTCATCATTCACCTGCGCAAGGGTTGGGTAATCAATTTTGCCATTGGCATTTTTTGGTAACGTACCAAAACACTCAAACTTGTGTGGGATCATGTAGGTAGGCAAGTGCTGAGCACTATATGTTTTAAGTGCTAAAGTACCAAGCTTGCTTTGGGCATCATTCAGTGCATAACTTGCTATCAGTTTGCTGGTGTTAGCGCAGTATCTTACTGCTACTTCACTTATTTGTGGGTGTGCCAAAAGGCAGGCTTCAATCTCACCCAACTCAACGCGAAAACCCGAAATTTTTACCATACGATCGCAGCGACCATGGTAGTAATACTGACCATTGTGATAACGGGCAATATCTCCAGTAGAATGGATCTGCAGCGCATGGTTTGCCAGCTTTTGTGATTCTAAACAGTAGCCAGGTGTGACGCAGCTGCCTTGGATCACAAGCTCTCCCATTGCACCAGACTCATTGGTGACAGGATTGCCTTGTTCATCAATAAGCCAAGCTTGGGTATCCCCAATAGGCAGACCAATGGCTATTGGCTCATTGTTGAGAATATCTTCTTCTGTGACCTTATAGGCAAGACACACATTGGTTTCTGTTGGTCCGTAAAAATTGTAAAAGTGGGTATTTGGTAAAGCACTTGCAAGGCCTTTTAAGCAAGGCTTTGGCATCACTTCTCCAGCAAAAATGAGATGCTGTAGTGCTAATGCCTCAGCTTGTTGCCATAAACCAATGCGGTTCATTAAATTCAGCAGTGACGGTACACAATACATCACGGTGATCTGATGCTCGCTAAGCACATTCGCTAATGTCATCGGTTGCTTTGGCGCATCATCATTGGCGATGTACAAACTGCCACCCACTGCCAAGCAAACAAATAGATCAAAGGTACTTAAATCAAAATTAAAGCTGGCTAGATTCAAAAAACGATCGGAGCAATCTAAGCTCATATTGTTTTGGCACCAACTAACAAAATGTTGAATATTGCCAAGTGTTAGCTGCACGCCTTTGGGGCGACCTGTTGAGCCTGAAGTAAAAAGTACCGCAGCAAGGCTATTTTTATGCCAAGGTTCGCTTGCGTGTGCTTGCTCGGTTTCTAGGTGTAAGCGCCAATCAAAAAAGCTTGTATTTGCGGCTTGTTGGGCGTTCTTTTCACCAATTAAAACGACTTTAAGTTGCGGGTATTTTGCTAAAAGCGGTCCAACTAGCAACAGATGTTTGTCATCTACAATTAAGGTATCTGCTTGGGCGTCGGTTAAAATTAAATCAACGCGATTAATAGGCTGCTTGCTATCAATTGGAATATAGCAAGCACCAGCACTGAGCGTTGCCAAAATTGACAAGGCATAGTGATTGTTTTTTTCAAGCCAAATTGCGACTCGTTGGCTACCTGAAAGTTGTGTTGCCAATGCGCTTACATAGTTAGCTGATTGGCGATAGCACAAAGCAGGCTCAGCGAGTAAAAATGGGTGTTGAGGTTGCTTGTTTGCCCAATAAAACAAGGCTTGATGTAGCGCCGTTGGCAACATTTCTTTCATAGCTACTCCTTTAGCCTTTAAAATTCGGTAAGTTAACGCTTCTGGCTGCGTTGATCAGAATTTCAATAGCGCCATCTAAGTCTGCTTTAGTATGTTGTGATAGCACACTGATACGCAGTCTAGCATCGCCTACCGCAACGCCTGGGAACACCACGGTTTGACAGAACATGCCTTGTTGGCGAACTGCATGGCCCATTTTCATTGCAAGGGTTTCATCACCAATAACAATAGGAATGATCGCGCTTTCACTGTCACCGGTGTCAAAACCAAGTTCTTTTAAGGCGCTATGCAGGTAGTTAACATTGCTCCACAAGCGTTCGATACGCTCAGGCTCTTGCTCAATAATATCGATACACTGAATTAGACCCGCGGCAATGTGCGCTGGAATTGTGGCTGCAAAAACATAACTATTTGCATAAAAACGCAGATAATCAATGACATCTTTGTCACCACACACAAAACCACCCATCCCTGCAAGCGTTTTACTCATAGTGCCAAGTTCAAGGTCAACTTCATGTTTAAGATTAAAGTGCTCAGCAGTACCTGAGCCTGTCGCACCTAAAATACCGGTAGAGTGCGCATCATCAATCAAAATACGTGCTTGATATTTACGTGCTAGACGTACCATTTCTGGCAGCTTAACGATGTTACCGTGCATACTGAAAACGCCATCAGCAACAATGAGTTTGCCACCTTGTGAATCAGCACAGCCTTTTAAAACTTCTTCTAATGAAGCCATATCATTGTGCTTATAAATACGTTTTTTAGCGCCAGATAACTTACAACCATCTTGGATGCTCATATGGTTATAAACATCTGTAATAACAGTATCTTTTGGTCCTGTTAAGGCTGAAATCGTGCCTAGGTTAGCAGAGTAGCCAGATGGAAAAACGATACAAGCTTCACGACCTTTAAAACGGGCTAAGCGTTCTTCAAGTTCGAGGTGCAAATGGTTTGTGCCACCTATCAAACGACATCCTGTATTGGTTGCGCCATACTCTTTAGCCGCTTTGCAAATAGCATCAATAACCCGAGGTTCATTCGCTAAACCAAGGTAATTGTTCGATGCGAACATCAAAAATTCACGTTCTTTATTTTGATAGGCATCGAAAATAGTTGCACGATTTTCACAGCGAGAGCTCAGTGGCATGCCGTACCAAAAGTTACCTGTTTGTGCTTGTGTTTCGTAAAAGTCATTAAACTTGCGCACTTTGCTAAATAAATCAGGGCTGCCATCAGAAACAAAATCACGCATGGTGGTATGTGATGGACCTTCCTGAGCTGCTGGGCACTCGTTGATGGGGGTATCCTTCGCTGGCACATCATGTTTGATACCCAATGTAGCAAGCTTGGCTTGGCCTTTTTCGCTTAGCGGTGCGCCTTCACAACGAGCAAATAACTCGCCAATAGTATTAAAACTTGCAGAGTTTAGTTTATGCTCAAATACGAATACCTGTTGCAGTTCGTCAACAATTGACGCCAAGATGATTGAGTCAATTCCCAATCCTTCTTCCATAGGCACATCGGGGAGCAGGTCAGACTCTGAGTAGCAGGTTTGTTCTTTTACGATGTCTAAAACGAGCGACTGAACAGCAGTCGCTAAATCATTATTATTTGTCATACTAAATTCCATTTAATTTACTTCTTCAATACCGATGATCTGTTCAAGCGTTGGCGCTTCAAAGTGCGGTTGCTCTTTTATTTTGTTGTGTGCTTGTTGCTCTTTGGCTTCACGGATCAGCTTTTCACGAAAACGAATATAGTGAGCATTCACTTTATCAATCGGGATCAAGCGGTTAGCTTTCGGGCTGGATACTTTGGGTTCCTGATGGGCAATCACCGCCATGTCTTTGGCTTGTTGTACAAAGCGCTCGATACGACACATGTACCAAGGACGAACTGGGCGCCAGAAAGGAATAGGTAGAGGTTTAATCAACGGCAATAATAGATCGCGTTTTGGTTCTTGATAGCACACGCACACCCAACAAGTATCTTCATCAATTGGTGTAGGAATAAAGATAACGTCAAACACTTCACTGCGGATCTGGATTAAGTTTGGCATTTGTACATCGATGCCAAAGCGCCAGCCTCTTGTCCAAGGCTTACGAGCAACCAGTGTTTCGGCTGCTGTGCGCTCATCATCAGGGCGCAAGATAAAGTCACTGGTGATCAATGTGCCATCAACTGTACACTCAAAATCATCAACGCGACCGCCTTTAGGGTCCCAAATATTGATTGCTGAACCTTTGTGTACAAAAGGAATGTGGTAAATTTCACACACACTTTCTACATATCGAGTGTAGTTAATTGGGGCATCCCAACCATAGTAAGAGTAGTAGCCATCGTACTCTTTAAACTGTTTGAACATCGGGACTTCTGGGTAATCTTCGTCGGCCATTTGCTCGCCATACCAGAACCAAACCAAGCCGTATGCTTCAGTTACCTTATAGGTTTTGACGCACATACCTTTAGGTACATCCCCATTTTTGCCCAATACAGGCATATGAACACAGTCGCCTTGCTGATCAAATTGAAAGCCGTGATAAGGACACGCTATGAGGTCGCCATGTTGCTCACCTAAACTGAGTTTTACGCCTTTGTGTGGACATTTGTCGTCCATACAAATGAGTTTTCCTTGTGTGTCGCGATAGAGCACAAGTAGTTTATCTAGTCGCTTAATGCCTAAAGGTTTTTTCTTTACATCTTGCGATCTGGTTATGGCATACCATTGATTAGGGATCATAACGTGTTCTCCTTGTTCCTGTGATGTTCAACTAATTTGCTAAGTACTTCGACGGATGCAAAATTGTCTGGGTGAATGTCTATCACGGGTAAGCGCAGGGCGAACTCGCGATGTATGTATTCAACTACGTCAAAAATTGACGCAGAATCGAGAATATTGAGCTCAATAATGGGCGTATCGGGTGTGATCAACTCATCATCATCAAGGTAGCTGTGGGTGATAAATTGGCAGAGCTTTGCAGATACACTTTGAACTGATTCATTTAACATGTTGGATCTAACTCCGTTTTAGATGTTTTACTTGCTACGTTTGTAATTTGCTTGGCTAACAAATGCGGGGTGTTACAGCTATAAAGCACATCTGGAGCGAGATAGATGCCTGTTAACTGCTCTAATTTAAACAGAATTTCCATCGCTAGAACGGAGTCGAGTCCGACATTGGCTAATGAGTCTTTAGGGGAAATATGTGCAATCGCAACGCCAGTTAATTCATGCACTTTGCAAACCAGCCAATGTTCAACACTTGCGACATCTGTGATATCCAGCTCTGTTTGCGCGTTATGGACACTTTGCTGATTATCATCGCTTGGAACATCTAAATTGAACTGATGGTAGGCTTGTAATGAACCTTGCTCATAGGCTTGTTTGATAGCTACACGCTGCAACTTACCTGATGAGGTGATCTTGATGGTTTTACGCGGTAAAAATAAGATTTTATCGGCTTTAACACCAAAGCGCTCAATCAATCGGCCATTAAGTGTTTTCACATAGCTGTCAAATTCAGCAACATTACGTGGAACCTCTAACGCCATCACTAGCAATTCTTTGCCCTGTTCGGCAACAGAAAATGCAGCGCTGCGACAGTTTTTAAGTTCAGGAAATGCCAGTGATGCTTCGTACTCTAAATCTTGCGGGTAAAAGTTTGCACCACGAATGATGATAACTTCTTTTAACCTACCTGTGATGTACAGCTCACCTTTGTGATAAAAACCTAAATCGCCTGTACGATGATAGGTTTCGCTGTGTCCAGCCAAAGTTAAACCAAAGTTGGCATCGGTGCGTTCTTTATCTTGCCAGTAACCTGGGCTGATACTATTTCCTTGTAACCAAACTTCGCCAACTTGACCATCAGCAAGCGCGATGTGTGTGTTGGGATCTACAATTTGAGCATCAATTGAGTCATGCACTTTTCCGCTACTGACTAACCATTGACTATGGGTAGAAGGCGTATCAACCGCTTTTACCATGCCTCGTTTGAGTAGGGGTTCGTCAACGCACAACTGTTTGTATTGTTGTGAATGAGGCTTACCGCTGACCATTAGTGTTGCTTCGGCCATGCCGTAGCAAGGTAAAAATGCCTCAGGCTTTAAGCCGCATTGGGCAAACTTATCAAAAAACCGATTTACGGTTTGTGCGTTAATTGGCTCTGCGCCACAAAACAAATTTTGCAGTGAAGATAAGTCAAGCTCCGCTAAACGTGCATCGCGAATGTTTTTTACTGCCAAATCGAAAGCGAAATTAGGTGCGCCAGTGGTAGTGGCTCTAAAGTCTGTAACGGCTTTTAGCCAGCGAAATTGACTGCGTAAGAATAAGTCGGTTGGCATCAACATCGTAGGGTAACCAGTGTAAACCCCTTGCATAACCCCGCCGACTAAGCCCATATCATGGTGAGGCGGAAGCCAAAGCATCATACGAGTTTTATCTTCTTGGTGACCAAAGCTTTGTCTGATCAACTCAGAATTGTCGAGGATATTCTGATTGGTAATGATCACGCCTTTGGGTTTGCCCGTTGTGCCTGAGCTGTACTGTAACAAGGCTATATCTTGTTCGTTCGTTTTAAAGTTATATAGCGGTTGAGGTGCTATCGCTTCACACTCTTCAACCAATAACCATCTAATAGGAAGATGAGCGAGTTGCTCTTCTAACAAAGGTAAGACAGTTTTATTTGTTATTACAATTGGCTTACCTAAATCTTCGATTGCGTATTGCAAACGTTCGATTTGTAGCTGATTTTTTGGTGGAAAAGAGGGCACAGCGATAATGCCTGCAGCCATACAACCATAAAATGATGTAACGAAATCGACCCCCTGAGGCAGTACGATAAGCGCTTGGTCTTGGTGCTCTATGTTACGTTGCTGTATTTGCTGCAATGCCTTGGCAATGCGTGAAATTGAGTTGCTAAGTGTTTGGTAATCAAAAACTTCTACCGATTCGCCTTTATCATCAACGAAATGGAAAACCTCTTGATCAGGCTTGTTGTATGCGTCAACCGCAAGTAGGTCGATTAAGCTGTTTGCCTCGCATTGAATTAAGTCCCTGTTGTGAAACAAGTGAGTAGACTTTCCCATGTGATCTAATCCTTATCGTTTTACATATCTCCATTGTCTTTTATAAATGTGAAGAGAATGTGTAAGAAAATGAAAACCTAGTTAATTTTTTGTGGATTATTACAGGTAACATAATTTTATGTCAAAGATGTTTTGTGAATATTTTATTTTTATCAAGTTGCGTGTGAAGAACTTCACTGATTAGAATTTTCACTCTGTTGCGAATTACTATTCTTTTAAATGCTTTGGTTTTTGGAAGGTTTTTACGTGTTTAACTTGATTTTTGGTTGGTTTATCTAGGTTTTATCGGTTGTGTGATCCCACATAAAAATGCATTTTATTAATATATTCATAATCAAACTGGTTTGGTAACTGTGCTGTTTATTGATTTTTTCAGGATAGTGTGGAATTTACATTTGTTCCTTTTGTGGGTTTTTTTTGAGAATGATTATTGATATTAGTACTGTCAGTATTGCAAGCGATGTCCGCTGCGGACACATTTTCTGTCCGCGGACACTTATTTCTACAATGTATTTTTTTAATTCATTGTTTTTTATTAACTTTTATTATTGGCATGCAAATAGAATAGGTAGCGTATCTGTATTTATTTGGAATGAGATATGTTGCTTTGTTCACTATTTTTGCTGCCGCCAGTAATTGTGCTGTTTATAGCAGGTGCAATTAGCGTGATTGAGCACTCAACGTTATAACGAGATAATTTATGATTAAAGATACCAGTGCTCAAGATAAAGTGATTGTCACGAAAAATAAGTTTGGTAAGCGATTTGTAATTATGTCGATTGCAGCTGTGGTTATAGCAGCATCGGCTCATGCTTTGATGAACACCTCTAATGCGCAGCGCTCGATAGCCAAAGATGAAGTAAAGGTTGCTGCGGTTGAGCTGGGCAATCTAGTGCGAGATATCGCAGCAACGGGAAAGATAGTAGCGGCAAATGCACCACAAGTTTATAGCCCAGAGCAAGGAGTTATCACCTTGTTGGTAAAAGCGGGAGATAAGGTAATTGAGGGGCAAAATATTGCAAAAGTGCTCAGCCCCGAGCTGCAAAATGCTCTTCAGCAACAAAATTCTGAAGTTCAGCGCTTAACGGGTGAGCTGGAACGCAAGAAGCTTGAGGCTCGTCGGGAAACTCTTAATCTTAATAAGTTATTGGACTTGGCTCAGGTTGAGCTCAGTGCAGCTGAGCGGGAAAATCGTCGAGCGCAATTATCAATTAAAAAAAGCCTTATAAGTCAAATTGACTTGGAAAAAGCCGTTGATGATTTGTCTCGCGCCAAACTGACATTCAAGCATGCCCAGCATGAGGTTGAACTTGCCAAAGATACGCTGGCGTTTGAGCTTAAATCAGCGCAAAGCACTCTACAGCGTCAGCAGTTAGTGATTAAAGAACTAGAACGTAAAGTGAATAATCTAGATATCAAAGCATCGGTGACAGGCATTGTCGGAAACCTATTGGTGCAACCTCAAGCTTTGGTGTCACAAAATCAAGCGTTGATGACATTGGTTGATCTGAGCGCATTTGAAGCGCAGTTGCAAGTGCCTGAAAGCTACGCCAATGAATTGGGTTTGGGTATGCAAGTTGAACTAAAAATTGGCCAAAATGAAGTGATAGGTGAGCTTAGTGCAATTTCGCCAGAGGTAAATCAACGGGAAGTGACTACACGCGTGCGGTTTTCTCAGGATGGGCTTTCGGGGATCCGTCAAAATCAACGTTTATCAGCTCGTATCTTACTAGAAAATAAACAAAATGTATTAAAGGTTAAACGCGGCTCATTTTTAGAGTCGGGTGGGAATTTTGTCTATCGCGTAAAAGATGGTCATGCACAAAAAACAGATGTTCAGATAGGTGCTGTCAGTATCAATGCAGTTGAAGTGATAACGGGCTTAAAAGCAGGTGATCAAATAGTGATCTCAAGTTACACACCTTTTCAACACGCCGAACAAATTATGTTGCGCTAGTTGAGTGCAAGAGAAGATCAAACAAAAATTAAGGAAACGAACATGCTTACAATGAATAACATAAACAAAGTTTATCAAACAGATATGGTGCAAACGCATGCGTTGAGAGATTTTAACTTACAAGTAGATGAAGGCGAATTTATTGCGGTAACGGGTCCTTCAGGCTCAGGAAAAACCACCTTTTTAAACATTGCGGGCATGCTTGAGACGTTTACAGCTGGCCAGTACATGTTAGATGGCGTGGATGTTGGCGGCTTGAATGATAATCAGCGAGCTGATCTTCGCAATCAAAAAATCGGCTTTATATTTCAAGGGTTCAACTTAATCCCAGATCTAAATCTATTTGAAAACATTGAAGTGCCATTGCGCTATAGAGGCATCAAAGCCGCCGAGCGCAAGCGCCGTGTAGAGCAGCGTTTGGAGCAAGTAGGGCTGGCAAGTCGTGCCAAACATTTGCCTCAACAGCTATCAGGTGGTCAGCAGCAACGTGTTGCTATCGCAAGGGCACTCGCGGGGGAGCCGAGGTTTTTATTGGCCGATGAACCAACCGGTAACTTAGACAGCCTAATGGCGCGTCAGGTTATGGAGCTTTTAGAGCAAATTAACCGAGAAGGTGCCACTATTGTTATGGTGACTCACGATCCAGAATTAGCCCGCAGAGCACCAAGAAATATTCAGGTTGTTGATGGTCAGCTAGCCGACTTTACCCTCTATCAAGGTAATCCTGCTAAAGCGGTTGGAGTGTAACCATGTTCTTGCATTATATAGATTTGAGTTGGCGTAGCTTTAAACGTACACCCCTAGTAAGTATGTTAATGGTACTTGCGATAGCGATTGGTATAGGCGTCACCATGACGAGTTTATCCATTCATCACATGATGTCTAAAGACCCTATTCCGCAAAAAAGTGGCGTGCTGCATCATTTGCAATTACAAACCATGGATGAAGGGAGAACTTATTGGTCAACGGATGATGTTCCTTTTCAGATAACTTACCAAGACGCTCTTAATTTACAAAATGCGAACTTACCTTATTTACGCTCCGCCATGTACAAATCCGGCTTTTCGGTTCATCTAAATTCAGCGCAGCAAAAGCCATTTGTTGAAGAAGTTCGCCTGTCTTCTAGAGATATTTTTGCGATGTTTGACCTGCAATTTATATATGGTGGTACATGGACGCAACAGCAGCAAGATGATATTGCCCCCGTTGCTGTGATTTCAAAAAGCATCAATGACAAGCTATTTAAAGGTGAAAACTCTATAGGAAAAAGCTTTTACCTTGATGATATCCGTGTACAGGTGGTTGGTGTAATTGAAGATTGGATAACACCGGTAAAATACTACGACACAAACAACGGCTCCTTTGATGACCCAGAGAAGATATTTATACCTTTCACTATTGGTATCGCCAATGAGGTTAACAGTTGGGGTAACACCAATGGTTGGAAAAATGAGCAGGATGATACCTTTGAAGACTTATTGGCCTCAGAAAACTTATGGCTGCAATTTTGGGTGCAACTGAATAACGAACAAGAAAAACAAGAGTTTGGTCAGTACATAATGAGTTATATGAAGCAACAACAATCATTGGGTCGTTTTAATCGAGAAGAACTTGACTACAACCTGTTTAATGTCACCGAGTTTATGGACTATCGAGGGGTGGTTAAACATGATAACCAAATCATGGTTACGCTGAGCTTTATGTTTTTGGCGGTATGTATTGCCAACATTTTAAGTTTGTTATTAGCCAAATTCTTACGTCGTGCGCCTGAGATAGGTGTAAGACGCGCGTTAGGTGCATCGAAACGTCAGGTATTCAATCAACATCTCGTTGAAGTCTCTTTATTGGGCCTGTTAGGTGGCGTTTTGGGGATTGTATTTGCGCAAATAGGGCTGTGGGGAGTGCGTACAAGTCACAGTGCTTACGATGCTCTAGCAAACATGGATATGACGATGCTTCTGGCAGCACCCGTTATTGCGATCACTGCATGCATTGTCGCTGGGTTATATCCGGCTTGGGTAGTGTGCAGAACAACACCTGCCATCTACTTGAAAAGCCAATAAGGAGAGATTGTTATGTCAGAACTAAAACCTATTTTTAATGCCTTATGTCGCTCTAAAGTCGGGGCTATTTTATTGTTATTACAAATTGCCATTACTACTGCAATAGTAAGTAACTCTGCGTTTATAATTAGCGAAAAAATTGCTTATATTGAACAAAATACAGGTTATCCAGAGCAGGACATCTTTAAGTTTGAAGTGATGTCATTTGGGGAAAGTATTGATTATATGCGCCAAGGAGAGTTGGACGAGGCGGCGATAAGGCAAATGCCAGGTGTGGTAGATGCGGTGATGGTTAACTCGGTGCCATTGAGTGGTGGTGGCTCCGCGAGCACATTTAGTCTGGGACCAACAGGGGAGAAACGTAAAGGGGTAAATGCCAGCATTTTTGAAGCTGACTCTCATTTTCTAAATACCTTTGGTGTGAAAATTCTCGAAGGCAGAAACTTCACAGAGTCGGAGGTCAGTGTTGTTGAGGAATATAGTCAATATCCCAACATAGGTCTGATCACGAAGGCTATGGCGGATGAGCTATTTCCCGATGGCGATGCGTTAGGGAAGACGCTGTATCAAGGAGATAGACCTATGCAGATTATCGGCATTACCGATGTCATGAAAGGGCCGTGGTTACAATCTGAAAGACGAGATAGGTCAGCCATACTGCCATTTGTTTTTGCCCAAAAGCTAACGCTGTTTTCAGTTAGAACAGAGCCTGGGCAACGAGCACAAGTTATGCAACAGATTGAACAGCATATGTCGAGCTTAGAAAGCAAAAGAGTGATTGAGGGTTTACAAGGGCTTGATGAGGTTAAAGCAGACTATGTTGCACCTGATAGACTGACCATGCGCATGTTGTTGGTGATGATAGTTGTGTTGACACTCATCACTGCACTAGGAATTTTTGGTCTGACACTCTTTAACATTAGCAAACGAACTAAGCAAATAGGCACTCGAAGAGCACTAGGTGCGAGAAAGTCGGACATTATTCGCTACTTTTTAATTGAAAACTGTTTGATTTCGGTGGTTGGACTGACTGTTGGCTCTGGGGCGGCGATATTAATGGCGCAACAATTAATGAAGCATTACTCAATTTCGCAAATGCCACTGTTTTACGTGTTGTTGACCGCTGTGGGAGTTTTATTGATGAGTTTACTTGCGGTAGTTGGGCCAGCCAAACGTGCTGCCAATATATCACCAAGTATTGCAACCAGAACCATATAACCTGTTAATAATGAATGTGCTACACTGGCCAAGGTGTAGCACATTGAAGTACAAAAATAATATGGAAAAAATACTTATTGTTGACGATAACCCATCCATTTTAGAGGCGTTATCGTTACTGTTAGAAATACATGGTTACGCTGTGGTTACCGCGCAAAATGCGTTTACAGCACAGCAAATCGTACAGTACCAAAATATTGCCCTTGTGCTACAGGATATGAACTTTTCTAGTGACACCACCTCGGGAGAGGAGGGTAAAACACTATTCTATCGTTTACGCGAAATAAACCCTCATTTACCTATTATTCTAATTACCGCTTGGACTGAGCTTGAGACCGCAATAGAGCTGGTGAAAGCGGGTGCTGCTGATTACATCGGTAAACCTTGGGATGATCAAAAGTTACTGACTAGCATTGCTAATTTAGTTGAACTGGGCCAAGCCAAAGCCAGCAATGCCCACTATAAGCGCCAACAAGAGGAGCGAGAAGCCCCTAAAGCTGGGGCTAATTTGGCTGGGTTGGTGTATGCCAGTACTGCGATGGAGCGGATTGTAGATATGGCTTTGCAGTTGGCAAGGTCGGATGTGTCGGTACTTATTACAGGACCTAACGGTAGTGGCAAAGAGCGCATTGCAGAAATTATTCAAGCTAACTCTGGTTTAAAGGATAAGCCTTTTATCAAGGTGAATGCGGGGGCCCTGCCACAAGATTTAATAGAGGCGGAGCTGTTTGGCGCTGAAGCGGGGGCTTATACAGGGGCAAACAAACAGCGTATTGGACGCTTTGAAGCGGCAGACGGTGGCACTTTGTTTTTGGATGAAATTGGTAACTTACCTTTATCTGGGCAAATGAAACTACTCAGAGTATTACAAACTGGGGAGTTTGAGCGTTTAGGATCGGTGCAAACGCGCAAAGTAAATGTGAGAGTGATTTCTGCTACCAATGCGAACTTGCTCAAAGACATTCAAAACGGACAGTTTCGCGAAGATTTATACTACCGATTGAATGTGATTGAACTGCAACTGCCGGCGTTGTGCGAAAGGCCGGATGATATTTTGTCTTTAGTTAATCACTTTTTACCAGGCAGGTCGTTATCACATGCTGCGCAGCTTGCACTAAAAGCTTATGCTTGGCCGGGTAATGTTCGTGAACTGGAAAACGCTTGTAAAAGAGCGGCCGTGCTCAAACCTGAAGGTGAGTTGGATGAACATGATTTTATTCTCAAAAATGACGTGATGGCACTAGCAACAACCTCCACGAAACAAGAGCCAACAAAGCAGCAGTTAGAAGAAGCCATGCGCGCCCATCAGGGGGTTATTGCTAAAGTGGCGCGCCACTTTGGTATGACGCGTCAAGCCTTGTATCGTCGCTTACAAAAGTTTGAGATTGAGTACTAGTATGTTTTTTAAACTGGCTGAGTTGTCTTTGGTTAATAAAATAACGCTAAGCATGCTAGTGGTGGTGACTGTGTGTGTGGCATTTACGTTGGTCTTTATAGACTTACCACTTGCACATGCGTTAGTCATTTTAGTACTGGCTATAATCTTGACTGCAATCGTTTCAAGCTTTGTTTGTGCCCCAATAAGACAAGGTCTAGAGGCACTTGAATTAGGCTTGCACAACTTTAAAGACGGCGAATTTTCAAATAACCTTGCTTATCAACGTGATGATCAGCTAGGTCGTTTATGTCAATTGTATAATCAAACCGCAGAACAACTCAGAAAAGAAAAACAATGGATTTATCAACGTGAGCTAATGCTTGATAAAGTGCTTGAAAGCTCGCCTCAAGCGTTGGTGTTAGTAAATAGCAATGATGTGGTGGTGTTCAGCAATTTAAGTGCACGCAGCTTAGTGCAATCTAACAATCACCTTGAAGGTATAAGCTTATCGCAGGCTTTAGAACAAGCGCCACCGGAACTAAAGCAAGCTGTTAACTCTGGTCAAGATGGCTTATTTAATATGCTAAGTGAGCAAGAAGAAGTGCAAACTTGGCACCTAGCCACAGGGCAATTTTTACTAAACAATCAGGGGCATAAACTTTTTATATTTAAGCAGCTTACGCGAGAACTTAATCGCCAAGAAGTTGCAGTGTGGAAAAAAGTAATACGCATTATTAGCCATGAGCTAAATAACTCACTTGGCCCAATGTCGTCGATGCTACACAGTGGTAAAATTCTTACCAGTCAGCTGGATGAGCCTAGATTACAGCGGGTATTTTCGACCATCGAAGAGCGTATTAAACACTTGACCGAATTTGTGCATGGCTATGGAAAATTCGCCAAGCTACCCCAGCCCAAACTAGCTGAAATTGATTGGGCGAAACTGGTCAGTGAATTGGCTCAGCAGTGGCAATTTAGCAGTCAACTCACGCAACCTATGAGCCCCTGCTTTGCAGACATAATGCAACTGCAACAACTGCTTATTAACCTGCTTAAAAATGCCCACGAGTCAGGCTCTGATGCAGATAGAATCAGCTTATCTATTGAGCCGTATGGACAAGGTGTGATGATTAGTGTTGCAGACGAGGGGCAAGGCATGAGCGAGCAAGTAATGGCCAACGCACTGGTGCCTTTTTATTCTACCAAAACATCTGGCAGTGGCTTAGGCCTGGCACTGTGCAGGGAAATCGTTGAAGCGCACCATGGCTATTTGAGTTTGCACAATGCGGGCAACGGCAAAAGCAACAAAACCGGCTTGCTGGTGAAAGTGTTTATTCCATTTGGTAAGCCGTCTGCGGGGTGATGAGAAGGTCTTTATTTTTCGTTTAATAACATAGGACGTCAAGCGCCATATTATAACCATCACAGCCCAATATGAAGATGATATTTAGATAAATTTAACTGTCTTGGCCTTGAGTTTGTACAGCTTTCAGATTTAAAGCTAGGCCGTTATTAACGCTGCCGCTTGTTAACTTTTATAGGGTGAAGTGCTTTTGTATGTTAAGTTTGACGTCGAAAGACATCATTCCATGTGTTTATTTAACAGGCGATAAGACAAGTATTGTGTCTCAAGGCGTCAAATTTTGACGAATAAAAAAGAAAAGTAAATTTAGGACGAAAGGAATGTCGTATTCTGAATTAAATAAGCTTGGTTGGTCTAATCTTTTTTTTTTCAGCAGCTAAGTTATGATGAAATATGTGATGAGAATATCTGTAACTTGGTATTTCGCATCACCGAAATTCATCGCAGTCGAATTGTGAATCGCCCCGAGTTTGCCAGAGACTCAATAACTTGAGAAACTGGAACTATGAAAAAATCAAATCGCTATACACCAGAATTTCGTGAACGTGCAGTTAGGCTTGTTACTACTCAACA
>NZ_JAAUWV010000020.1 GCF_014694405.1 Pseudoalteromonas sp. S16_S37 | reverse complement strand
AACGGTTTTCTTTGACTAATTCGAGATGTGAAAATAAAGACATTGCGATAGATAAATAGGAAAAATTAACGCTATTAGATCATAGATTTTCCTTGTTTACAAAGTGTGATCCCGCCCTGCTACAAAAGACAATTGATGACATTTTGAAACTCCAAACAGCACACTTAAGCTTAATTGCCTGATGTAATTGGTATCAAGTGTATTTTTGGTGCAAAAAACGTGTAATAGTTTTTGTTTCACTTACTTTTTGAACGTCCATCTAGACGCGCAAAAAAAACCACCATTTTTATTAAACCTAGTGCTATTGGGACGGAAATGAGCGCGTGCACTGCCATCTTTGGTATTAGACGTTGCGTTATTTCTGTCAGGAAATTTTCCTCATAAGTAAACCAAGTGATTGCAAGGACGCCGATTGGAGCAAAAATGAATGGCAGTAGTGCGCTATCAGCTTTGAATTTAAACCCTTTCGTAAACGATATAGCCCAAACAATTAAAATAAATAACACAGTTTGTAAGATTACCGAACCAGAAACCCCCACAATATCCTTTACACTAAAAAAGAGTAACAAGCAGAGGGTATATGAGAATACCTTTTCTTTATG
The DNA here is from genome assembly GCF_014694405.1 of Pseudoalteromonas sp. S16_S37. GTDB lineage: Bacteria > Pseudomonadota > Gammaproteobacteria > Enterobacterales > Alteromonadaceae > Pseudoalteromonas. The sequence goes on along the minus strand of NZ_JAAUWV010000020.1, from coordinate 69,923 downwards.
CTCACTAAACGCATACAGCGCTAAAAAGAAGTAAGTAATAATAAACAGGACTATATACATTTCTTTTCCTTAAGGTGTATGCCCCTCAATAGACAAGCATACACCTTGATATATTAGCTAGGCCAACAAATTGGTTGAGGAACCTGTATGCCAGTGGCATTAGTGTAACCCGTTACGCACGTAATGCCTGTTGTATTTCCAGGGTTTGGCGCTGGGGTATTTGAGCCCCCTGTTCCACCTCCACCAGAGCCCCCATAAAAACCTACTGCTTCTAAAGCCTTGGTACTTCTTGCCGTCTTATCCATTGCCTCCCAAAAGCCACTCGTAATTTTTACAAAGCGGTGATAACTTGGGCGATATACACCTGATTGATTTCCTATAATAATTAAAAAGTCACCGTCTTTAAGTACGCCAAGTGTTGCCGTTTTGCTTACCGCTTGACCGACGGCGGCCCCTACAGTGGCTTCTACAGCCGATTTATACATACCAAATGCAGAAGATGCCATTCTAGCTGCCCGTGCAATCCGACCAACAATATGATATGACACAACGCCGCTAACAAAACCTAAAACATCGTTAGTAGAATCAATATATTGTTGATTAATCGGTAGTACCGTAGGTGTCAATGTTAATTCTTCAGACATTTTCATGGTAAGGTAATCCCACTCCTCACATGGGTGATCCCTATCATATCTGCAGTCTAAAGCGCCATCAAACGGTCTGATTTCCATATCTGAGCGCTCGTTGCTCGTAATGTTTTGAATTTTAGGTATATTCTCTAAAAACTGCCCATAGCTCATATAGTTTATTAACGTACCATTTGAGTCATACAGCTCAAAAATGTTTTCTTCATTAACTACGAAATCAAGTTTACTGATTGCTTTATGCATTTTCGTCAATGCATCATTTAAATCACAGTTTTCTTCACACCCTAATTTAACTGTGATGCCTTCTTCGTATGCCTGAGAGCTTTCTGATATTGCGTTAGAAAAACTACTAAAACTCATCCCAAGCATCAGTAGACAAGTCTTTAACCCATTTTTCCATTTTTCCATTTTTCCATTTTTCCATTTTCCTTACGTTATTTTTTTTCAAAGTCTTTAACCACCTCCATGGTGGACCCGCAATATATCCAAACGTGATTTTAAAGTAAATATAAAGATGTTAAAATGTAACTTTTAGTGTAGCAAAAAAGACTAATGCAAAGTATCCGTTTCCCGTTAGTGATGTACTTTGTTGCCCGCTTATCCGCTTATAAATGCAGGACTCGGGTTTCAACACCCACAACCTTTTTCCTCTTCACTCACAGCCAATATATCTAGAACACATTAGGTTTTACCCTTCCCCCTACATTATGCGACAATAAGCGTTGAAGCTTTGCGAATACCGCTATTTTTGATGACAACGAAAAGCTCACTTAACATAATGAACGAGAAAGGTTTAAGCCCTATATGGCAACACAAGAACACAGCCTAACTGGCCCAACAATTTATTGGCACGATTATGAACCAAAACCACCAATCAATTGATTTAGTTGCATTTATCAACCAATAAAAAATATAATACACACATCAGTACACACACTCGTAAATCAACTAACTTTCACTCCTCACAAATCCCGCTTAAACTGTATAAATAAACAGTATACTTGGGTTGAAAAACTTGTTGGTCACAATTGCTTATCGGCATAACTACGGTAGAGTGCTTCTCAACAAAAATGGAAGCCCTAATAAAAGCAAAAGCATATCTGGACAGTCTATTGCGTGTATCGTAGATGGTGAAGAGCATATGATCACATTTGGCGGTATTGTAAAAGCTCAAAAGATAAACAGGTTTAAAGAAATAATCTTAATGCGTATCGAGGCTTATTCATTTGACGAAACGGGTTTGTTTGGATTCGTTGAGTTACCTAAAGGAATTAGATTAAGAGGGGCGCTTTTTGGTGATAAAGCTTATATGGTCGTTGATGAGCAGTGCAAACCCTGTATTTTGTGATGTTTTGTGTTGGTGCAAGTTGCATAGAATCGAACGCTACTGATCCAATCAACCTGCCTTTTTCCAATACTAGATTTAAGCGGTAGATTTTACTGGTTGCAGAGTTTTTAAATCATAAAGCTCTGCTGTACCAACACCGTAAAACGAAGGCGCAACGTCATGCTTATCACACCACTTATTTAATAAGTCATGCAGCTTTTCTGTTAGCTCATTTTCAGCTTCTTCGCGTACATCAGGGTAATCATTTGCATATTCACCACCAACATCGTCTGCCTGATTGCCCATGTAGTTAATCAGCTCGTCAGCATCAGGAAAAAACCTAGAATTGTCATAAGTTTCGCAGGGCGCTAGATAAACCTTAGCGCTATCGTCAGCTTTATTTCTTGCATCCTGCAATGCACTTTCTATGCTTGTGAATGTGCCACTGGTAAAGTTCTCCCCATCAAAGCTGTAGCACCAAGCGTCATTTCTTTTGCTCATAACCGTTCTCCTGTCATTCCTATGTCATTTTAATAATTGTAGCTAGAGCAGTAACAATTACAGCCGCCACGGAAACGCAGATAGCCACTTTATGAAGTCGAAGTGACGCTTTGTGCCTTTTCTTGTTATCTTCATGCTCTTGCAGCTTTAATGCGACGTCTACTCCCTTCGCGCTGATCGACCATTTCACATAATCAAAACCACGCTCACTTTTGCCTGGCTTTGATTCGAGATATTCGAGTTCTTTAAGCATATTGAATGCAATCTCAGAGTAGATTCTTACTAAAGCAAGTCGGTTTTCATTGTCTGTTTTACAAGCGGTTGTCTCATCATATTGCGCAATTAAATTATCAATTTCAGCTAAATATCCAACATCTTTGACAAATTTAACAAGCCTTTTGTTACTTGGACTTTCCGCTTCTTCTTTACGGGTATCTATAAAAAGAAATATGCCATGTGGATGGTTAAGAAACTCCTTTAAGATTCTTTGCCAATATTTTATTGAATCCACTTCAGCTAATTCTTCTACTTTATTTTTGACTGACAATATAACTTTCCTTTTTTACTTAAAGTGGGTTTAATACCCTGTTGTTAGTATCCGCGCATAGAGCTTGTTCAATGCGTCAGAAAGTTGAAGCAAATTCCCATTGTATTTATCGGCCACTACCTGCCGCGAACTGAAACCAAACAAATCAGCAACTACACCATGATCCACATCTTTAGCTAAGTGAATGATTAGCGAATCTTCAAATGTTTTCGCTGTAGCCCAATCTAAACCAGCCTTTTTAAGCAATGTATTTACTTTGGTTCTTAGGTTTGTCGGCTGCTTATTAATGCCGCTTTTAACTGTTCGTTCGCTCATTGCAAACTCACAAAGCCGATCATTTAATAGCGCCGGCGCATATTCACTAAACCCCCGATAAGTACCCAAGTTGTGTCTATACTTCGCTGGTGCTCCTTGCTGCTTATTCCAACACTGACGAAATCACCTTATTTTTATTAGCTAGAACAGTAAATAAAACTGTTTGATTATCACCGTATGTAAAATGGGCTTACTGGCTTTTCATCAAGAAACTCTTCTATTGCTTTTGTCAGATAAATTTTAGTTTGTCCCAATGTAGTTGAGGGATCTATCGAGTTTAAATCATACGTTTTTTTCAAAAATTCATGATGTCTTTGCTCATACTCTATGGATAGTAAAGAGGGAACAAAAACTTGAAACCTGCTAGCACTATCAGCGCGCTGAATAACAAAATACGGGTCTTGAGCATTGATAAGTTCAGAACACGATGCTTTGTCACCAATGGCTTTTTTGATTACTAACTTTACAAAATTATCAAAATTATTCATCTTATTTCCTTTTCAAAGTTGGGTATGTCTTTAGGGTGGTTAAGCTTCCAATCGGCATATATATGGTTGGGTGTGCACAGCTTAGTCACAAAATCTGTGGGTAACTTAACCCACGATAGGATCTAAATCACCCTTTAGTCCATTTGCTTTTGCTGAATACGAGGAAAACTCAGCCGATTGCGCAGGCGGTTTATCAGGTGGGTGAATGTGTGCTGAAAGTGTTTTATTAGTATCGCTGACAATGGTGATTAAATCGCTAAGAATTTGCAACGCATTCATTGAGTCATTGCCGATCCACACCGTGCTCCCCTCCACTTTTGCAAGCTTTGATGCTTTTGCATGAAGTGTTTTAAGCGATTCTATCATCATATTGTCATGCGCTTTAACTTCTATCGCTTTCTGACTGCCAATGAGCACCCCTTCTAGTGCTGTGAGTAACGCTTTTTCTCCGACTACCGTCTTTAGTGCGCCCATTATCTCATTGACTTGGTTGCCGTCTATTTTAGAGTAGTCGTGACTGTGAATCGTGGTCTGCTTACTAAAGTAAACTTCGTGCCGCTCTCGCGCTGTCACGTTGTTTATATCAGAGTTTTGGGCTATCTCGCCTGTTGTATTAATTTGCCAGTTGCCATTACTGCCCTTGATTGTCGATATTGGGGATTGCTGCAACGTGACATCGGTTGATTTGTGCGTTGCTATCAAACTTTGCCAGGGCAACACACTTGTGATCACAGGCAGCGAGTTTAACCCATCAATGTATTGAATAAGGCATAACATACCGACACACGGCTCGTTATGGAGTCCGTGCATATGGGCTTGGCCTGTTGCTAAAGTCACTTGCTCAAAAGCTGGTGTATCAAGCCGTTCATACGTGTGTGGGTTAAGCAACTGCACATCGGCGGCTTTATAGGGCCTAAATGGGGTGCTTATTTTTGGACTATCCGTTGGTAAATCATAGAGTTTTTCAATTCGAGCTAATTGTGGTAAATGCTTACGTTCGCCGAGTTCTGGAAAACAGCGCAATACTAAGCGCTTAAAAGCTGCTTTGACCATCTGATCTGCATCCTGTCATTAATAAGAGTCACTTCCGTGATGTAGTAACCATTGAGTTTAATACCTGGCCTAAGTTTTGGCACTGCGATTAATGTGCCTGTTGTCGATGAGTTTGATTTGATTGTGTGTGCTGGGTAATTATTAATGAAATTTTGAGCAAAGCGGCTATCATGCCACGCCCCCACATATATTTTACCGTCGGGCCGTTGCTGAAATATAAACTCAGGAATTTGCCACACATTACCAATTTGCCTCAAAGCTTCAATGCCAGTGCCGCTATGATAAAATGCAGGGACCACACTTTGTGAATAAGTTGTATCGGGGATCACAAACTCAATTTGATTATTTAATGCACTTAACACTTTGCTGATAGTCGCATGTCGCACCGCTATCGGCGCCTTTAACGATAGCGCACCCAATAGTTCACGACACGTTAAAAACCAACGGCCATTTGCATAATACTTTGACTCAATCACGCCCATAAAATAAGGGGACATCTTATTTATGTCGTACCCTAGATGCAATTCAACGATACCTGTGGGCTCATGCTCCGTCACCACTTCAAATTTTGCACGGCCTGTGCTGTTTAAATCTAACTGCACTTGCTGGCTCACGATTGTGTCAACGGCTACACCTGCAACGGTTAAAATGGCAGTGAGTTTAGCGCTCATCAACTATGGTCCTTCGACTTGTTCAAACTGGCTTTGTACTGATTCATGCCCAGTGTTTGCTTGCTGAACGCTGTTATTTGATGCTGTTTTATCTCTGTGTTGCTGTTCACGCTCTGAGATTGATTTAACTTCTAATAGTTTAAATATAACTTGCCACCCTTTTAGCTCTTCTAATTCAGTGGCTTTTACATCACCGTCAAACTTAGCTTTACGTACTTTGTAGGCTTGGGCTGCTGCGTTATTAATCGTGTACACCATGCGGGCGCCATTCGCGTCCAACGCTTTCGCTTTGCTAATTAAGTCCTCAAGCTCTGCAACGTCCACCATCGCTATATTCGTTTTAACAGTTATGATGGCGGGCTTAACCCCATTGTCTGAGCTTAGCGCAAATGAGCCATAGCCCGACAGATCCCCGCCTGCCAGTTTTACCCCAACAGCCACTTTGATATTGAATCCTGGTACTTGCCACCCATCAAGAGAAATAGTCATAACACCTCGCTGATCTTATCTAACGCTGATTGGTCCCCTACGAACACAGCAAAGGCCCAGTGGATGCTATTATTTCCTAATTGACTAATAGCCTGAGCAAGTGCGTTTGCACTACCCGCGTTTATACTGTACGTTTCAATGTCTACACTCGGCAATGTGCTCGACTGCAAACGCTGGTCACGCTCGGCCTTGAGTTGTTTTATCTCGTTTAATGCGCTGTCAATATCGCTGATACACTGCTTGCCTTGGCTGTCAATATTGTCTAAGTCATCATGGCACTTTTTCATTGCAACCAGCGGTAATGTATTCGCTGTTATCTCAGCCCATTCTATTGACTGCCCTGTTAACTGTGTGAATTTATCATGCTCTAATGATTGGTAAGAATCCGCGTAACTCGCAGCAGTTAAAAATGCCGGCACCGAACAACCCTGATTAATACTCTCTAGTTGCTTTTTCAAGCCCCGCGCGCTGTCACTCATTGCTAATAACACCAACGCATTGAATGCGCTGGGGCGCTCTAATCGCGTTGCGTCTTTTATTGCTTGGGCAAGTTCAAAAGCTCCTGCGGCGCTTGTTGTATCACCTGAGCGTTGATAGCTATGGTGGCTAAGCATGTGCACACGCATGCTACCACCACAAATAAACAAGTAATGCCACAACTATTAGACGCAAAAAATGCCTAATGTCTTGTTGTGTTGTTGTTTGAAAAATTGCACCGTTTTCAATTGACCGCCTACAGTGATCAGGGTCAAACCAAAACAGGGTGTTTATCAACTTTTCCAAAACACACCAATACCAAAGTCCTGTGGTTTTGGCTTTGTGTCCCACCCTGCCGCTAATTGTGTGATCTTCGCCACCATTGAACAAGATCACGTTCAGTGTTTGATCGAGCGTTAACAGCACTCTAAATAGATAGTTATGTTGCAGGGACATACGCATCAAACTCCATTGTTTCAAATGACAATCTAAATGGCGCACCAATGCGCTCTAAACCTGCATTTAATCTGTTTGCTGTAATGATGTAGTTACCACTGAGTTCAAATTTTCCCGTCATCGTGACTTGCCCATCTTTGATAAGTGCTTGAAAGCGAACGTCATCAACGGGGGTTGATGCGTTAATGACTCGCTCAACCATAACCATCAGACCGCCGTTTGGTAGCCCTTCCGCTTGCGCTGTAATCGTAAATTGTTCGTACTGAGGCACCCACCAAATTTTGCCGATTAAACGTGCATTTGTACTGCCAACACTCACATTAGAGAGTGTTATAGTGGGTAACTGTTGGTTGCTCAATGGGGGTGATTCTTCGCAGTGTGCTAGCGTTTCGTCATAGCTATCTCCAATTTTTAGCTTTGACTTATCACTCATGAAACGAGCGCCTGCTATGTCACTCAGCGAGTCAATTCGTATGATATTTGCGATTATATTGTCATCACTAACTAATGCTGCTCTCATTGAACCTCCCACTGAATTTTAACCATTGAGCGGCCACCGTTACCCGCATATAGTCCTGATGTTGAGCTGGTGCTACTGTACACATAGCCACTATCTGCACCACCACCACCGCCAAAGTTACTACCGTTTAAGCCCGAGCCACCGCCGTCACCAAAAGCTGATGCACCACCGCCGCCACCGCCGCTATTCGAGATGGGGATTCCAACGGGCGCACCATCACCGCCAGTATAACCAATAGATGCGCCATTTTCTCCCGATGTTGAGCTGTTCGGTGCCGCTGTACCAGAAGCACCACCTCTTCCCCCATTAAATGCCTGCCCATTGGTATTGTTTACAAGCACCATGCCACCCATTCCACCAATTGCAGGGGCTATTGTCGCACCGCTACCATCATTAACTTTGAAAGTACCGCCGTTGCCTCCCTTACCCCCTTCAATCTCAATGAAGTCACCGACTTTGGTTATCCCAGCATCTGTGCCGTTTGTACCATTTTTGTCAACTGGCGGGTCTAATAAATATGTGAAACCACCGATGCCTGCATCGCCAATAATGATTTGAATTTCTTGCCCTGACACCACTGGAACTCTAGCATTTACCACAGCTGCGCCACCGCCAGCACCACCACCACCGCTGGCTGTGTGCTGCGGCGCATCGGGGGAGGGGTCGTGTACTTTAGTCGCACCACCACCTGCGCCACCTCCAGCGGCTACCGCATCAATGATTAGCTCAGTGACACCAGCAGGTACGGTGAATGTTTTTGATGCTGTAATAACCTCAACGCCTGAGGTGTTTGATAGCCCAGCCTGCGCAGCACTCCATTTTTGCTCGGGTTGCCAATCTCTGCCGTTAAACCGATATCTGTGATAGATAGCCCCGCCATAACCGCCGCTGTAGTTGTTGTATTGCCCGTTCACTATCAAAGGATTATTTTTATCGTGAGCGATTGGGCTCACACTAGAGATAAGCCGCGCATTATCAATAATCTGCACTTGCACACTATGCGTCCAACTAATTGCAGGCACTAATTCTATCCAGTCACCCACTTTTAAAGTGTCGATTGGGGGGAGTCTGACACTCAATATGTCATGACTAAATGCATAACGCCGATTCGGAACTAATATCTGCCCCTGCACAGCGGGATATGCATTTAAATAATTATTTTGATTTAAATCACTTACGCTTGTAGACACTATTGCATCTCCCAATTTTTGTCTGCGTTTAAAATAAACGTGAGTGTTGTGTGGGTATCAAACTGCACACTGTCATCTGTTAACATTTTTGTGCCTTGCATCATCGCTATATGCTCGCTTCTGCCCTGCACTTTAATCGTGGGGGTTGCTGCCATGGCTTTAGACACAACCACTGTGGCACCTTCACTTAAGTTGGCAACGGCTGGCAAAGTGAAGGTGTCAGTTGCGGTTAAATGGTTTTTGCTGTTTGCGGCTAAAGCGCCGCTGCTAAGCACGGTACGGGCTTCGCTATAGCGGTGAACATTGCCCGTGTGAAGCGCTGGGTTATTATCAATAAGCAAGCCTGTTCCGTTAATTGAACTTAACGAACGCTTGTTTTTCTCTGTTGTGTGAATATGCTCAATCGTATAGCCATCGGTGCTGTAGCTGCCGATGCTCACCGCATCTTTAGTATGCGATTGAATGCTACAAATTAGGGGTAGCGGATTGCCATTTAATGTCTTGGCTTGAATGATATATTTTTCATTTCCGTTGCAAATAATACGCAATTGAATAGGCGTATAGCCGCCAGACATTGAGTCAACTGTAATGTCTTTGTGGTGATTGACTAATATGTCTGCCTTGACATTGACAACTGTACTACCCGTTGTACCTTTTAGTTGCAACGTAATGCTAGACGCTAAATTTGAGCCGTTGATTTTTGCAATTGTTGTAAACTCGCTGGTGTTGACAGTGGGTGTGATTCCCCAATTCTGCACAAAGGCACCTACATCATCAGCGCTTGGCTTATATCCTTGGTGGTAAACGCGCTGGTCATAATTACTGCCTGCGTAAATTTCCCCTCTAATGAATGTTGGCTTATCAAGATAAAAACGAGGTCGGTCTGTTTGGAAATGACAAAAGTCAGAGTTCATAGCACCAATATCAACATAACCACTGTCTGTTACTACTCTCAGTGCATTTAGATCGCCTTTGTTTAGTCGAGTTTTATCATCTACAAGTTGAATCTCATTTCGGAACCTCACCCATGTACTTTGGTAATGCATCTGCATTGCCCAGTTATCAGGGATGTTATCTGCCCCCGGGGTGCCCATACCTATGTATGAAGAACCATTTCCGATATAGCTCAAGTGCAATGATGCTTTGTTCTCTCTACCACTTTCACCCAGCGAGATACCCGCCGCCTGTTGAGTGTTATCATTACCCTCTGAGCTGCTTTTTAGTGTCAGCCATGGGTTATTTTTGGTGATGTTAATGTCTGCACCAAAGTCAAAGGCTTTTCCATTCGTATATTTAAGTGCGGTAATATTACTGTAAGGGTCATAAATACCCGTTGAGCCATTCGTTATATTCGGTGACCAAATGTAGCTGTCCGACCCAGCCATTTTAATATCGTAATAAGCGACAATATCTCCGAGAAAATTCCATGTACCTTTAGCTTCAACTTGTGACCAATCAGCGTCATAGTTAACTATCAACTTGTCGGCAAAACCAACGAGTGCACGTTTATCTCGGATTTTAAAGTCATGACCTAACACATCGATTAAAGAGCTTTCATAGCGCGCGAGCTTAGCGCTCACATCTGCGGGGGTCGGTTTATTGTTTGTTGTGTACGCAATGCTATGTAAATCGTTAATTTTCTCAGTTAGCTCTGTTTTATCTCGCTGCGTTGCAAATGCGTCGTTTTCTAGCTGCCAAGGTTGCGTTGCAATGTTGACAGCCACGTTTTGACCGAGCTGTTGAGATTGCCAAACTATGGACTTAACTGAGTAATCACCAATGTTTGGGCCATCTGTTTTAGTTTTAGTTTGATCGTGTGTATGCACCACTGCAACCAACACTTGTGAGCCATCTGCTTTTGTTGCAACGGCGCCATACCAATTAAAGGTAAAATCACCCAAACTGTAATCAAGCACCGCTGAAATCACCAATGCATTACCATCTAAATTGCTGACACGCTCAATACTCTGTGAATGCACAACATATTCGGATGGAACGACTGAATTAGCGCTAGGTGCACTAGTTACATCAATGTTAGGCACATTAGCAAAAAGCATGTGTGTAATGTTGGGTTGTTCAACACCTGCAAGTACCGCATTTTTATAATCAAGCCCTGCATTTGTAATAGTAAGCGTACTCACCGTGCAACTTCCTTATTGTAATTAATGAGGCCTGCGCCCTCAGCAGTCGTAATTGCTGCTAATGCGTTGAGCAAGTAGCGACGGCATGTTTTGCCATATGTTTCTATAAGTTCGAGTACCAAACGTTCTTTACCTGCAAATTCGGTTTCTAACATTTCAATTTGAACTTGGTCCCACTCAAGCCCTGGCACTCGCTCATTCACCGCGACATAACCAAAGCCAAGCCGTTTAAAGATTCTCTCTAATCCATCAGCGCTACCTGCATCGTTTGCGTTAAGCTGGGCTAATTGCACACGCTTTGCATACAATTCAAGTGCTTCATCAGGTATCCGTGTTATCCCACGTTCCCACGCAAGCAAATCCAAAATAGCGAGGCTTGCACTTTCACTTTGTTGAAGCGTTAACCAATACGTAAGCTGAGACTCAACTTTTTGCCAAATTTGTTGTGCGGCATCTGCTAACTTGTTAGCACTTGATCCGTCAAGCCAAATTGGTAGTTGTGGTTTATCCATGTTTCACCACCAAGTTTTGCAACTTAGGCAACCAAAACCCTGATTCTAATTGGTTTACGTCATACTCCACACTATGCAGCTGGCTAAACGTGTTGTGTAGCTCTGCATTAAGTAAGCTAAAGCTAAAGCTTGAGAGTGGTTTTACTCGGGTCGGTTTGAATGCATCGTTTTGTCTAAACACCGCACGTATAAATTGTTCAACGTTTGAAATAATGCTCGGTGTGTCATTTTTCTGTGCAATAGTTACTGTTAAATCAATGTTTTTATTTGGTATCGCAAATGCCTGTAAATCATCTCCCAAACCATGATTACCCGCTGCGATATAGTTATTAATTGAATTAATGATACTTTGGCTTACTTGCCCTATTTCTAAAAACACATAGGCGTTTGCAGTACCTGCACCGCGTGGTGCGCCTTTTTCTAGTACAATATTGTCGTAAGGAATACCGCTGTGTGTGGCAATGAGGTTTTTATACACAAAATCCACATGGTAACTGCCTAATTGTGCGAACGCTGCTCGAATACGCTCTCGGTAATTTTCATCTGTTTCAACGTCCTGACCCGCAGTAACCAACCAACCTACATCATTGGTTACGGTTACATTTTCAAAGTTAGCTAAAATTTTGGTGTAGTAGCCCGCCGCTAAGTTATATGCCTGCCCAGCTTCTACCGCTTGTGCTAATGCACTTTGTGTTTCTTCCCCTACATTGAACCTGCATTCAGACACAAGCTCTAACATGTACACTCGCCCGTTAATCGGAAGGGACTCAATCAAAGTTCCTGATGGGATCACCAATTCTAACTCTGTTTCACTGCGATAAAACCGGAGCTGACCTTGCGCTTTAACTTCTGTCAGACGCTTCACACCGCGACTTTGGCCGTGTAAATCTAAATATTCATCATGAGCTAACTGAGCAAAGCTATTGGGCATGATATTCGATGTCATACGCTCGATAAGTTGCAACGCAGGTTTAGCTACCAGTGCTGATTGTAGGCGCCAAAACGGTGATAATGGGCTTTGGTTGTTAACAACAAAACCACTTTCAACTAGCTGCTGTTCAAACTGCTTTTTAAAAGAATCTTCATCGGTAGGAATGCCTGCCGCTTTTAACTCATCAATAAATATCTGGCTCATACTATCCCCTCTTGCTGATAGTCTCGCGTTTGAGCAGTCACCGCTATAAACCCATCGTTATTTGGGGTTAGCTGAATAGTGCCTGGTACTAATCGTTCATCCTCTTCAATAATGAGTTCAAGCTCAGTCAGCACACGTTTAATATGTTGTGGCTGTCGTAAGCCAATTAATAACGGCAATTTGCCGCTTTCAATCAACCTATGTTTAATATCTTGTGCAATTACATCACGCTCACTTAGCTGGATAGGTTGTAACAATGAATCAAGTGATAAATCGCCATCAATAATATTTAAATCAATGTGTATCATCCTGCTAGCTCCATAATGTCATCAAAAGTTTGCTCTGCATCATCTGATTTGACTGTCAAACTCTCGATATGAATATTGCGCGAATTATCACTATTGGCATTACTCGTGTTGATATTGTGCGAATTTGCTAACTGCTGTAAAAACGGTGACTTTTTAACTTTAGGTCGATAAGTTTGATTGAGTTCACGTTGTTCATTTTCCAAATCTTGGAAAGTCGCAGACGCGGCTTTATATTGTGCGAACTCAGCAACAGAACCACTTTGCATCACGTTGGTATAAACATGATCTACCTGTTGTGGTTGCACTGCGCTTGGTGTCCTTGCCTGCACTTTATTGATGGGGATCACGTTGTTTGTTGTGATGTTTTCCACTTTTGACACTGCTTCTAACGCGCTTGTATTGGGTTTGTCACTAAAAAAGCCAATCAGCATGTTCAGTACACCGTTATCAGCTACGCCTTTTAAAAACTTGGTAATACGTTCACTAAGTCCATCAAAAAAAGCGAAAAACGATGTTACTTTTTCTATTGCGCTATCAATGAATCTCAATAACTCGTCTGCGATGCCATTAAAAAGTGATTCAATTGGAGCATAAAAATCGGCGAATATATCTAATGCGCTTTGTGCAAGACTAGTTAATGATTGCATTGCTGGCATGAGCACATCGTAAATTGCACCAGCAATTGATTTTATTAAATACCAAATCGCTTGCAGCGGTAATGTGAGAATATCAAACGCTACCCGCATACCCTGCCAAAGCATTGAGTTATCAGCCCAATTTGACATCGCCTCTGTTATATCATCAAAATAGTAAACCAGTGCTGATACAGCAGCGATTGCAGCCACTACCCCCAATACAATCCAAGTGATCGGGTTTGCAAACAATGCAGCTGAGAATGTCCATGCAGCAGTGGCTGCTGCACCTAGCTTAGCAGTGATAAGCGTTAACACACCTGCAACCCCCATTGTTTGTAATCGGCTTAACATCGCACCTGCAAACATCAGCGCATTGCCATAATTAGCAGCCGTAAACGTAGCGAGTCTCATAGCTGACGTTTGCACTGCTAACGCCCCAGACCAAGCTTTGGACCAAACAGTAGATATTTTAGTGATACTCACACCTTGCAACATGGCTAAACGATATAGTCCCATCAACGCGTTAAATGCGCCCACTGACACGATTGCACCCACTAATACAACGGCAAATGTACCAATAATGCCCGACAACGTTGGGAATGTTTGAGTGAGCCAAACAACACCTTTCAAGAGCTTGGCAAGCACATCAACAATAGGCTCAATAATCGGTAGTACGGCTTGCCCCATGCTCACTAATGCGGCATTGAGTGAGCCGCCAAATCTATCCCACGCACTGCCTATTGCATCCGCCATTTCTACGGCCACACCCATATCTGTAATATTGCTTAGCTTATGGATATTGCCCTCTAATTGGTCCATTTGCGGCATGAGTTGTTTAATGAGTGCAACGGCTTCTTTTGTACCAAATGCCTTTTGTAATGCGTCACTTTCGGCAACTGTATCAATTAAGCCAAATCGGTTATGTATGCGATCCATCACATCAACAATAGGGAGCATTCTCCCCTGTGCATCTGTGAGTTGAATGCCCAGCTTTTCTTGGGCTTTACCCACACCAGATAAAAACGCGCGATACTTAGTCCCCGCTTCACTGCCCGACATAGTAGCTTGCAGTTGACCAAGCACAGCCATGGACTCGTTCATTTTAATGCCATGGCTGTTTGCATCGGCGCCCAATGTTGAGAACGCGCCCGCCATTTCTGAGCCCGTTGTTTTAAACATGCGAACAGACGCGGCCGTTTGCCCTGTGAGCATTTGGACCCACTCCGATTTACCAACTTCTTTCGCTGTATCTTGATAAATCCCATACATGGTGCCGAAATAATCAGTGGTCGTGGCGGCATCTGACTTGGTGCCTTTGGCTAGAATGGCTGAAGATTCGGTAAACTGAGCAAGCTCTTTGCCCGTTAACCCTGATATTGCAGATTGGATATCGTAAGAACTGCGGATCACCTCTGCTGTATTACCTCCGTAATTACTAACAAAGTTCATCGCAGTATTGTTAAGCTGAGTTAGCGCTTGGTTGCTCACTTCAAGCGAGTTCACTTCTCCTAGTGCGGCTTGTGCTTCAATGGCGGGGTTTAGGGCACCCACTAACATCATGGCCCCCCCTGCGGCATTCATTAAGCCACCAGATAACTGGGCCTTGGCACTGGCTGTTTGTTCACTCAGTTGATTAATTTTTGCCATGATTTTATTCACAGGGCCTGTGACTTTATCAATCACCCCAATTGAATACATCAACTTGTCTAATTTACTGAGTGAACTCATGCTTCCCTACTCTTCGCCACTTAATGCCATACAGATACCGTTGTTTACGGCAACAGTTAGCAACTCCTGTTGCTTAGTTTCAATAAAGAGCGCTTGGGCCAAAGTTTCATCAGTTATTTTCATCGTGCCAAAATGTTTGGCGTGATAAGCCAACAACTGATCTACGCGGTTAAACTCTATTTGTTTGGCGCGCTCTTCGATTTTTTTACCGACAAGTTAAACTCTGGCTGATACTCATCAACAACAATGCCAGCCATTAACAACGATGCACCTGGTAACTTTAAGAATGTTTTAAGCTCCTGCTTTTGTTCATCTTTTACTGTTCCCATTAAAAAGTTAGTCGCGGGCTGAATTTTGTTGTTAGGCGAAGCACTGTTTAAATATTTGTTGTACGCTTGTGTCGTTACATTAAATGTAAATTCTTTATCATCACTCTCAATCACAATAACTTGATTAGACATCTTCCTTGTTCCTTTTAATTTGGTTTTGTTCCAATAATGTATAACTAAAAATAGTGCCGTAACGAGCAGCAGATTGCTCACATAGGCTGATAAACTCCTCGTAGTCACGGGGATCAGCAATGACCTGACACCCTGCGGACCACTTACCCACCAACTTTGACTCAACATGCTCGCCAGCTCGATGGCAGTTAATGCCAAAATAACCACTCTGTAATTCAGCTTGACTACCATCGGTTTGCAGGTCCTCGTTTTTGTCGTTATCACGAAGTACCAAAACGGGCTTGTTTTGCACCAGCGCTTTGTACTTGCCTTGATGATACCCAAATGTCCAAAGCCCTAAATGCTGGCCCGCAACCAGTACCGCCGTACCGTCTACATTCATGGGATGCTTGCGCCAGTAGATCCCCGCATCAGTAGTTGCTTTATATTGTTTAAGTTGCCACTCACCGTTTTGTTGATACAGCACACAAATCAAATCATTAAATGTATTGGCGCGTGTATTGTCTGAGCGAATGCCGATAATATTGAGGTTCAGTTCCCCTTCAAACACGGTGTATTTACTGAGTCCCATAGCACTCAGCAATAGCTTTGGTGTGATCGTTAAGCCACGCATTAGAGATTCCTCACTTCATCAGCTGTTAAATAAGGCACACTATTAATACGGATAAAATCAGGGCTTGTTATGGGACACTTCACGCTAAAGGTGTTTTCTTCGCCCCCTTCTGCTTTAATGTTTAACAGGTCTTCAAGCTGAGGCATGCATCCAAAGGCTTCTATATTCATATCGCCTGCGGCAACACTTGCAGTAAATTGCACGTCGAATGGCTCGATGCCTTTCCAGCTACCCGCTTGTTTAGCCTGTGCTTGTAGCAGCAAAAAGTTTTCGTGATCAAGTTTGAGCGTTACTTCAGCCTCTACTGGTCCATCAATCCAGCCTTTTGGCACGCCTCTTACCATTTTTGGTTTACGGCCATCAGTAATTTTTACGCTTGCTTCGGTCACATGCACCATTGCATTGCCCATAAAGCAATCAAAATCTTTTCCGCCTAATACTTTTTGAGTCATGAGCTTATCCTTAGCTATCTAGCATAATGCCTACAGTGATTGTATTCGGTGAGTCAATCGGTTTGATCTTGAGCACGATATGTACGTGCTTTTCGTTTAGGAACGTCAAGCTAATACTGTCTTCGGTTGGTGCATCAATTAGCCCGGGGAATCTGTCTTCGCCAATGGTGATGGACTTACTCATATCAAAAAGCGGTTTGCTCAATTTACGTTTGCCGTAAGCTATCCCCGTTGGACTATTATTTAACTGTCGGTTCTTAATTTCGTATGTCGCTTTAACATGCACCTGTCGTGCAGCCATGTCGAGTACGCGACCAATTTCAATTTGTTGAAAATCGCCACCATTCGCGTCAAGCATATTTACATCGCCAAAATAGGTGCCATCTAAGCTGGTGTAATACTGCACACAACTAAATCGCAGTGCATCAAGTGCCGATGTTGTGGCGTTCGTCAATGGGGTTCCTGCACTGTCTACTGGGGCTGTAAGTAGAGACATAGCCCCCGTTTTTGTGCGCATGGGGCTATCTGCAATCGTGACTGAACGCTTACACAAGCGCCCAACCACACCGCCAAGTTCATCGCCAATTAGCAATGGTACAACTGCAACGCGTTCAGCTACCACACCATCTGTAATAGGCTGTAGAGCGGTAATCAAATCAGCCCACGTTTGTGTGCCATCCAAACCTGGTACGGCAACTAAAGTGCGAACATAGCGTGCATATTTTGATTGGATCTCTAAGTTTTTTGCTTGGTAGCTTTCAACTTCTGCTTTACCCGTTGCAGGCTTGCAAATCACGATGATTTCGGGATTTACATCTTGTTCCATCGCTTTATCAATGAGCGACAAAACATTATCGTCACTGGTATGTGAAATTGCGTAACCACTGACCAAATCATCGCCATTGCGCTGCCATGCTTGTAGCTGTGTTTTAAGTGGTGAATCTGTTTCATCAAACAGCGCGTCAAAGTCGCTCTGTGCGTTGATTGGCTGTATAGAGCCGTTGTTTTTTGGCGCTTCACCAATAAACAAAACGGTTCGTTCAACTTCTGCTATTGCACCACTGCCTGTTTGCAACGTGGCGACTGAAACCTTCCCTTGTGCCATTTTCGTTCCTTTACGCCACTTGCATGGCTTTGTTTAACATAAAACTCATGTGCTGCTTGTGCTCTTTGGGTGTTTCACCCAAAAATGAGCGGGCGGGCAAGTCAATTTGCCATTCGCTCTTACCTGAGCCGCCCTTTAACTCCCTGAGCAAAAACCCCGCTTGTTTAAGCGTAATGTTTGCCACTATCCATTTTATACTGGGTCGTTTGGACCCTTTGCCTCGATTGCGTGGAATGGTATACCCCGCCCTTATCAAAGCCTTTGCCATTGGGCGTGTTGCCATCCCATCACTGTTGCGCTTACCACCACCTTTGCGTGGGTTCACATCAATGGTGGCACCTGTCTGATGGGCCGTTGCAATCTTGCCTACTCTGGCGCCTTTCAAATACACCTGTGCATCGTTAGCTCTTGCGCGAACTTTCAAATGTCGCTTTAACTTGGTGAGCATTTTCTTTTTTTTGCCGTTTGCTCGACCTTGCCAACTTTTACCCGCCAAATCTTTTTGCTTTGTGATTCGGTCTTTGCTTGCTCGGTTAACGCTCCTGATCACGCTTCTTAATATATTTTTACGCTTTTGCGGCTTGAGCGATAACAGCTGTAGCTGTTCAAGGCTCTGGCCTTGATCAAACTGCATACTAAGCACGGCTTATGTCTGCACCTAGTGTGAACAGTTCAGCAATCCAAATGCTTTGCTCACCAAAGTCATAACGAATACCGTTTAACTCAAACGGGCCGTTGTTTGTTTGAATTAGCTCTATGTCTTCACAAAGCTGAGTGATCGTTAGTTCAACTTCGTTGCTGCTGTCGTCGTTAACATCAGCACTAAATTCAATGTCTTTGCTGTCATTGCGCCCACCGTTGTTTTGCAACCAAAACGATGCAAAAGCACATATCAGTGCAGCAGGTGCAGCACATGGGTTTATGCTAATAACCCCCGAGTAATAAAAGCGTGCTGCTAATAACCCGTTGCCATTCACTGTTTTACTGCTCGGCTCAATTCGCCCGCCTTCAATCCAACAATCAAATTGCTCTGGTAGAGCTAGCAAATGCCCCTGATACTGCGCACTTTGTAAATGCGCTTTTAGCTTTGCTATTTTGCTTTGGCTCATAGCAACTCAACCGTGGCAGTGGTGCTTAATCCAACTAGCAAGCGCATGTTGTTTACGAATTGATGTAACCAATATTCATAGCTATCAACGCTTGCTTGCTGCTGTGCAGCGGCGTTATCTCTGTGCGTACTACCCAAGCGACTAATTAATGAGTTAGCTTTGGCTTTGCTACATACCGCCAATTTGTAAAACATTATTTGCTGCGCATTTAGCGGTTCGCCATTGCTGAGCAAAACCTTGTCGAGTTCTTGGTTTACCTCGGCTTGCGCTGCTTTTAACTTGTCGCTGATCAAATCTGTTTTGTTTGCATACTCACTGGGGATAGCAAAGTGTTCAATAAAGTAGGCGGTGCTTAAGTCAGGGTAATACCCATTACCCGCCACTACTTTGTCGTTTACTTGTACGTCTGCCAAAGGCATGTTTGATATATCCACTTTATATCCCTTAGTAATTAGTGTGGGCGCCACTTAGTCGTAAGCAGCCAATCAAATACTGTTAACTGGTTACGCTAAGTTGCCCACTGGCGTTGGAGCTATTGCAAAGGTATTTTTTTTCTATCTTTTCAATGAGTGTTTTAACACCCGCTTTTTCATTTATCTGTTGCGCAATTTTGCCGAATCGGACAGCATTACCATAGTTGTGCTGCGTGGCTTCTAGCTTCGTTGCAATGGCATATAGCTTTCCACCTGCGATTTCGCTACCTTCCCAGTTCTGATGGCGAGTGGCATGAATAACTTGCTGTAACGTAAACGCCATGTTTGCCAAATCATTCTTTGTGCAGCTATTTTGCAAGTAGTAATTGGCATCATCGTATAGTTGATCTATTAAGAATGTGGGCCAGTGTTTGGTTGAGAATACAGTTGGTAGTGGTTGCTTTTGCTCTATAAGCAATGGCAATAGCTCAATTGCTTGGTTCCATCGTTTTAAATCAACGAGCCAAACAAATACCCATGCAAGTACCATATTCGGATAATTGTCTCCACGTAACCTGTATTGAGTTAAAAACCCAAGATAATCATTCTTTTCAATCGCTTTGGCCTTGTAATCAGCTTTATCGCTAATATCACTAAATGTTTTTAGTTGAGCCAAGTCCGAAGTCATAGCCGCCTTAAATAACGCGTACTCGGTTTGCGTATCTATGTTGTTTTGCGCTTTTGATTGCTCTTGAACCTGCGCTTGCTTAGGTTTGCTTTTTGGTACTTCGCTATTTGTTTTGGCTTTGTTTAACGCTCTTTGAACTAGGCTCATATAAAAACACTCTTTAAAAGTGCCGCCTGCAAGCAGCTAGGCGGCAAAGTTTCACTTACTTGGGAATTAGGACCACGTGCCTTCGGCATCTTTATGGATTTTTACCGAGTCAGATTCGATGTAGGCAACCTTTTCTAAATCCTCTACGTAGTAACAGGCGTTGCGTGATTCATAGTCTTCAACACGCTTTTTCTTGGCGTTGTTTTCAATGCTCATTCTTATAGAACCTGACTGAATGTAATGGCTAAGGTTGTCAAAGCTGGTAACAAAAATACCCCTTGGCGGGAAAAATGAGATTTGAAAGCTCGGTAAGCCCCCATAAGTATTAATTACCTGAGACATTTCTACTTTTTGCTTTTCACTTGGGGTATGGGCATTTTTTGCATAATGCTTCCCCTTATCTTTAGCAATAAGTTCATCACCGATAATTGCGACAAGTCCAATACGCTTATGGAGTGGGATAAACTGAACCAAGTCATTTACTGCGCAATCTAAATTCTCGTAATCCCCACCTTCACCTATACGAATTTCGTCGGCTCTCACAGTCTCACCATCAGCGCCATCTTTAATTACTCGTAATGGGGCATCGTTTCGAATATGTTCTAACCAGCCAATGTTAACGTCTTGCATCATTGGATACTCATCTAAGTTCGTAGAATCAGCAACATGCGTTCCATACCAGCCAATTTTAATAATATCCAATGCTTTTTGTTGCCTTACATGGTTACGGTAACGCTCATGGAAATCAGGGAATTTTGCCCAGGCGTCCATTTTTGCCCATGCAAGGTGAGTATCAACCTCTTCAGGAAAACACTCATATTTACGCTTATCTAGCTTTGATGCATCTTTTGTTTTACGCTCTTTTGTATCATCTGTTTCAACTCCAGCACGCCCAGTTACGCCAGCCCCAGCACTCAGAAATAGAGGCTCGCCTTTAATCTCATCGGGCATGCCGTGATTGATACGGGTAAGAAACTCCGCTGATTCATAAACTTGATCGTATAGCTTTTGTTCTAAACTCGGATCAACTACAAAGTTCTCTGACACATTGGGCACACCGTAGTTTTCAGCTAGTGCACGGCATATAGAATTAAACACTTGAGTTGTTTGTGTACGCATAGCTTGTATCCTTACAGTAGATTCGCGTATTTGCCATCATCGCCTGTAGGCTCATCATCGGCGTTGGTTGTGTCGTCGGCTTCGGTCTTAGAAAGTTCGTTAAATTGATCTTTAAGCTGCTTAAACTCTTGGCTCTGTTTATCGAACTTTTCATTTAATTTGTTGAGCAGTTCCGTCTGCTCGGTGTTTTGGGCTCCGCCCTGGCCTTCATCCTGTTGGCCTTTTTCTTCTTCCGTATTTTTTGCAACCGCGGTCATCGAATCAGCGATTGTTTTAAAATGTGGAGAAAGCGAATCAGCGACGGCTTTCCCAATATCTGTTTTGTCTTGATCTGTTAATGGCATGATGTCGTCATCCTTGTTGAATAGGGTTTTAAAAAATGGCTTTTTTGAAGGCTTTTCTTCTTCTTTGAAAAGCCCAAGGTCAGCACGAAGAAAAGAAACGTCCGTGTTTTCTGCGCCTCGCTCTCTACTAAACTTAGCTCTTGATGTGTAGGTGCTTGCTGGGTAATCAGTGACGGCTAAACCTGTTAAATAGGTTTTGCCAGTTCCTTGGAAGTTGCGATCTCTTTCTATTGAAAAATAAACATGCTGATCTGCTTGATTAAGCAGAACAAAGCTGGCGTTAGGTGCAAGTATGGCGTATAGCACTTGAACACCATCTTCATTTTTTGATGTGCTGACTTCTATTACGTCACCAAGCATGCCACCATTTAGCTTAACCGATGATAAAGCTTCAGCTTTCCAGCCTGACCAATCTGCATAATGGTCAATGTTAATTCGAGCTCCATATTTCTTAGGGCTGTAGGTTTCAACAATATCGTTGATATCTTTCTCGGTAATTTCTCTACCATCGACTGTTAAACCAACAGCAGCAATAGCAAGCGGTATTGTTCGTAATTGACCTGACATTGATTAACCTGTTTAATGCGTTTCGCTTATTAACTTGCAATGAGTTTGCACGCTATTTTTGGTTATTTCTAACGGTTTAACTTTTTGAAATTCCTATATTTGCTCTTTAGGAAATGTTAGGTTTTTAAGTAACAGATTCGGCCCTTTTTTATCCTTAAACTGCAACTATGGATAATAAATAAGGGTGCAGGATGCAGCCAAAGTACGGACCAGACGTTCGCAAACAAGCGCAAGACTTGTATGTTGTGCAAGGCTATACGTTTGATGAAATAGCTGAATTGCCAAACATGCCAAGCGCGAGAAGCGTTAGACGCTGGGCTGACGATGGTAAATGGGCAGATATGTGCCCAAGCTATAATGCTGAAATGGCATTCAGTCGCCGTATTAATATCCTAACCGACAAGCCTGAAAAAAACGACGCTGATTATAAAGAGCTAGAGTTTTGCACTCGCCAACTCTGTGCGCTAAACAAAAGCAAACTCGCCCCAGCCCCGAAACAACGCGCAGCTAATGACGGTCAACCAGAAAGCAACGGCTCCGCTGGCAGTAGCAAAAAGAAGAAGAAAAAGAAAAACGACTGCTCAGCCATCACGGTTGAAATGCTCGACGAACTAAAAGAAAAGTTACTTTACCCGCACCAATTACACTGGTTTGAAAACCAAGACCACCGAAGCCGCTTTATATTAAAACCGCGCCAGATTGGTGCCACCTTCTACTTTGCATTTGAGGCGTTTTACGATGCTGTGGTAAATGGCCGAAATAAGATATTTATATCAGCAAGTCGTGACCAAGCCGAAGTATTCAAAGCCAACATAATTGCGCTGGTACGTGAGCACTTTAATATAGAACTCACTGGCTCGCCTATGGTGTTAAACCTTAAAGGCGGTAAGACGGTTAAGCTTATTTTCAAATCAACCAACGCAAGAACGGCGCAATCAGAAAGCGGCGACTTATATATAGACGAAGTGTTTTGGATACCAAAATACAAAACGCTTCGTAGCCTTGCCCAGGCAATGGCAACGCATAAGCATTTGAGGATCACTTACTTTAGTACGCCTTCAGTTACCAGCCACGAAGCATACGATCATTGGAATGGTAAGTGGTTTCGTAAAACCAAGGCTTGTAACGACCCTGAGTTTGCCATTGATTGTAGTCATAAAGCATTAAAAGCAGGCCGTTTATGTAAAGATGGCATTTGGCGGCAAATGCTCACCGTGCATGATGTGGTTAACTCTGGATTTGACCGCATTGATATATCTGTACTCGAAAACGAATATTCACAAGACGAGTTTGACAACTTGTTTATGTGTAAGTTTATAGACGATGCACACTCAGCGTTTAACTTAAAACAAATTATGGCTTGTGTTGGTGACTCGACTAAGTGGGATGATTTTGACGAAGAGTTTGAACGCCCATTTGCATTAAAACCTGTAGTGATTGGTTTTGACCCTGCCCGCTTTGGTGACAAAGCTTGTGTTGCTGTTTTAAGCCTACCAATGAAGCCTGGTGAAAAATTTAGGCTACTTGAAACGCTCGATTTAAGTGGCAACGATTTTGAGGCCATGGCCCGCGAGATAGAAGAACTCACACATAAATACAATGTGCAACATATTGGTGTTGATACCACTGGCATGGGTTATGGTGTTTGGGAGCTAATAACCGCATTTTTCCCAAATGCTGAGCCAATTCACTACAACCCGATCATTAAAAACCAAATGGTAATAAAAGCACTAAACGTGATTAAAAATCGCCGCTTTGAGTTTGATAAAGACGCGGTAAACATTGCCAGTTCCTTTATCAACATTCGCCGCAAAGTAGTTGGCGACCAAATCACCTATGCAACAAATCGCACTGAAACAACGGGCCATGCTGATATTGCTTGGGCAATAATGCACGCCATGAAATTTGAACCTTTAGACGGTAACACGATGGGCCGTCAAACATCTGTAGGGATAGCAGCTTAATGGATAAGCCAAGGATTAACGTAAAAAGTGGCGAAACGCCCAACTACACAGGGATGAGTGATGTATTTAGTTTTGGCGATCCCGAACCGTGTTTAGATAACCGACTCACTGACTACACGGGGGTTTTTGCTGATAGCAATGGTATATATGCACCACCTGTTAGTTTAAACGGCTTAGTAAAACTGCTTAGAGTCAACGCACAGCACGGCCCCATATTGGGCTTTAAACGCAATATGATCCTTAAGTGGTTTAAGTCAAATTCTGTATTGAGTAACGAGGCATTTAAAAAATTTGCATATGATTACCTTTGGTCTGGTAATGCATACCTACAAATAATCAAAAACCCATTCGGTCAAATAATCCGCTTGCGCCACCTGCCAGCACTAACTATGCGATACACAACAGAGCGCGGGGTATATGCGCAGCTCAGTAATAACCACTTAGAACCCATTCGCTTTAAAGCAGGTGAAATATTACATGTAAAGGAATACGACCCAGCGCAAGGTATTTACGGCATACCAGAATATTACGGCGGTATTCAAAGCGCATTGCTTAACGAAGACGCAACTTTGTTTAGACGCCGTTACTATAGAAATGGAGCACACATGGGTTTTATCTTTAGTATGGCTGACCCTAACCTAAGCATTGAAGATGAAAACAAGTTAAAAGACGCGATCAAAGACAGCAAAGGCGTGGGTAATTTTAGAAGCTTATTTTTTAACTTCAGAAGCAACAAAGCAGATGCAGAGAAGTCGATTAAGATCACCCCCGTTGGTGATATATCTACCAAAGACGAATTCGAGCGCATCAAGAAAATAACACTCAACGACATGTTGAGTATGCACCGTGCACAAGAAGCGCTGAGCGGTCAGAGTTCTGGCGAAAAAGCGGGGTTTGGTGATTTAGATAAAATCACCCGCGCCTACTACAACAACGAAGTAGTGCCGCTTCAACAGACCATGCAAGGCATTAACCGCTATTTGCCAGCCCATCAGCATATTGATTTTGCAATACCTAATTACTCCGACTTATACCCAAACAAGGATGAAGCCGCATGATAGATATGGAGCATTTAAAACACATTGTTCAATTTGTAGTGATCAGCATGGTAGCTGCTGCGATTCAATTATATCTATCACCCCACGCATTCACATTTGCACGATATTTTTTTAATGCACTCATGGCATTACTTGCGGCTTATTTGGTATCGAGCTTTTGTGAATTTTGGCAAGTCGCTGAAAGTGCTCGCCCCGGCTTTATTGGTGTAGGAGCTTATTTAGCGCCACACCTATTTAATGGACTAAACAACTTAGGGCAAAGGTTTAGTAAAGATCCCCTAAAAGTGATTAATCAATTAAGGAGAAAGTAATGGGGTGGTTATCAAAAATTTTTAGCGTTGGTACTGCTGAGCCCGTTAAAGCTGTAGGTGAATTAATGGATGAACTATTTACGTCTGATGAAGAGGTTCTCACATTAGAAACCGTTAAACAACGCATAGCTCAAAAGCCGCAACTTGCACAAGCCAAAATTAATCAGGTGCAGGCAGCACACCGCAGCATTTTTGTTGCGGGTGCTCGGCCTTTTTTGATGTGGGTTTGCGGCCTTGGCTTTTTATTCGCTTTTGTCGTCAACCCCGTTTTGCAATGGCTTTGGCCTGATCTTGGCGCGCCAGAATTGCCACTGAATGTTATGATGGAACTTACGTTGGCAATGCTTGGACTCGCTGGTTTGAGAACCGTTGAGAAAATGAATGGTGTTTCTAAATAGCTGTTGAAATTCACAACCAAGAGTTAAAAGTATAATAAATTCAAACATATAACAGGTCCTTTCAATTATAGACCTGTTATATTTTAGGCTCATCATTAAAAATAACACCAGTTAAGTGACTATTTACCCTAATTAAGAAAAAAGTAGTATTTTATAAATCGTGTTCTTTGATGGCCTCAACGATCCCTGCTTTTTCATTCAGCTTGTTTAAGGCTGGCGCAAAGTTGGGCTCACGCACGCCGTTGAGCGCACATGCTGACTTTTTATCTATCCCTATCACCAAATAGTCATATAGCGCCGCTTTGACACTTTCACTTGATATTTTAGTTAACTGCAAAAGCAGCTTAAAACGCTCTTCGCTCTGCATTCCTTTAAAAAGATAATTCATAAAAAAATTATGTGTTAAGTCATAATTATTTTATTTTAATTGTGTTTTCGATTTTTACAATGATTTTTAATGTTGAGTTGTCACTTTCATGTCAAAGCTTGTCACAACTTTGACAATGAGATCCTTTTCAATAATCAGACAGATCCTTTATTTACTTGGCTTAGCATTAATATTGGTGTCACAAAGCCTGTCAATTTGACGTATTTTTTGCGCGAAAGCGGAAGGCGAGGAGGAGTGAATTTTTCGCCCTTTTGGTTTCTCAGTAGCTATTCTGGATATGATTTGCTGTAATGATGAGTGCTGTATATAATCACAGTAACTTAAACGGTAAGTGGTGTTGAAAATGGCAAGAGTTCTCTGCCCTAATTGCAATAGCAAAGCAACGATTACATCAAGGGAAAAGCAATCAGATCACGTTGCTGATTTATATGTATCGTGTACTAACACTAAAAATTGCGGTGCTACGTTCGTAAGCACAATTGCATTTAAACATTATTTAAACCCCCCAAGGCAAGATACCGCACAACTTGCTGCTTCTTTACTGAGAAACTTACCCAAAGAAAAGCAATTAGAACTGATTGGGGTTTAAGCTCTTAACCCCATTGCCCACCAATCATTATCAGCTATGGCACATGCTTCGCCATTAATAACCAGCGTTGCCAGTTCAAGATCACCCAAATAGTCCGCTTTGCCTTTGGCTCTAACACTGATGTTTAACTCTTCTCGGTCTTCAATATCTGCATATGTGTAAGCAAGTGCAACTAGTTCACGTGCATAACGCCACTGTTCTTTGTTCGGTTCGTAGCTCTCAATTGCTTTAACATGACTACCACCCACTTTACCGAAAGAATATAGCTCGCCATTTGAAACGTAATACACTATATCTTCATGAACAACAGCCTCGCCATCATAACCTGGTGTAAGTTCGCCAAATGGGTTATTTAGCTGGTAGCCTTTAAACTCTCCAAATAGCGGCCACACATCGTGTTTTATTCTCGGCACTTCCATTTGCGGATATGAATACAGTTCGTACGCAATAGAGAAATACACCCGCCCTTTAAGTGTAAGGCTTTCACCATCGCGCAAACGGTTAGCATCCTCTAAGCAAAAGTATGGCCAGTGCTTGTTGCACTCAATTAACCCGTCACTGTCGTTAGTATTGTTAGCTTTATATGCTTCAACACGTGCAATGCTATCAATAAGAGCCTTTTGATTTTCTTTTATCTGCGCTTTTTTATCCAAAACTATTAATCTGCCACTTCTGACCATATAAATTTGACCGTTTCGCCGCACTCTTTTGCCGTCAACGAGATCCTTTTTAAACTCCCTGATCTCTTGAGCGGTAAAACCGTGCATATCTAGCAATAACTCGTCCTTATCCCTTGTAGTGCAAGGCGTACAATTATTCCCACTAGTCCAAGATAGGTCGGCTGCGCCGACGTTGTTAGCATCGTGCAACGTATCAGCATTAGTGTTGTTATTGGTAGCGGTGCCAATAGGCTGTTTGTCCCATGTGTGCACACGGGTAACTAAACTAGTAAACGATTGTGTATCTTCAATACCTTTAAGCCTCTTAACACACTCACCATATTCGTTACCATGGGGTGTAATTTCGTACGCAGGTTTATACCTTGCATCACGGCCAATACCAAAGCCCCCCATTAAATCAACGAAGGTTTTAAAGTCGCCTTGATCTGCTGCAAGTCTTATTTTTTCAAGGTCATCATTGCCCTTTATTTCTTCTCTTACTCTGCGAAGTTCTCGCCAAATTGTAATTGGTGGGGATTTTTGAAATTGAAATTGCCGAATACCCCAAGTACTGGCCCATGCTTTAACGGGGTTGATAGCTTGTGTTAGCTTCTCCCCTGTTTCAGCATCATATTCGTTAGCTAGTGCAAAGCCGTCTATGTTCTTACTAATGTATTTAGCAATATATGCTGCTGCACCGCCTTTGCGTTTACCGTCCGCCTCAACTGTTGCAGGGTCCATTTTAATAGCTGTGTAACGCGGGCCGCTCGGCGTGTAGTCTTTTTTAGGCTCTTTAGTGTATACACCACGCTTTTT
The DNA here is from genome assembly GCF_014694405.1 of Pseudoalteromonas sp. S16_S37. Classification (GTDB taxonomy): domain Bacteria; phylum Pseudomonadota; class Gammaproteobacteria; order Enterobacterales; family Alteromonadaceae; genus Pseudoalteromonas. The sequence goes on along the minus strand of NZ_JAAUWV010000020.1, from coordinate 41,582 downwards.
GTTAAGCCCCCATATACGCCGAGACTTTGTGTACTTGGCTCTTAAATCACGGCGCCTTTTAAATCTCTCAAAAAATACACCTCTATCGTCTCGAGTAAAGTATCTGCGAAGCGTGTGGTTTACTTTGTTGTAATGACGCTCTGGCATCCAAAGCAACATATGCCAATGGGGGCAACCATCTGCATGCGGTTCAGCAACACGCAACCCCAAATAAGGGATCTCTAATCTGTCTAATTTAGCCCTAGCTTGTGAAAACAGTTTATTTAAATAATCGTTGGCTTCTTTGGGTGTTGAACCATCCCAGCTTTTTGAATGCGCATGAAAACGGCTAGGGGTAGTTATGTTGAAAAACCCGCCAACATAGCCCATTGCCTCGGCCATTTCTTCCGTTTCTCGTATACGTAACATCAACTCGTTACGCATATTTTCAGGGTTCGCAACCCCCGCTTCAACCGCCTTCATGAGTGAAATTACATCACCACATTCGTTTACAAGCTCAAGGCTTTCTAAATACCTTTTACCCTTTTCTTTATTGTATTTGTATTCACTTAACGCTTGTTTAGAGCAATATGCATTTATGCCTTTGCGCTTCTTAACACGTTCTTTGTTCTTTTTGTCATATGCAGAAAATACATCACGACCTACTTCGCCCGTGGCTATCTCTAAATGCTCAAGATAGCGCGCCCTGATCCTTTTTAACTTAACGCACCACCACTTATGGCATTGTGCTTTAAGTAGCCCAACTTCTGCGTCAGGCTCAGTTAGATATATGCCTTTTTCTGAGTATTTAAGCGACACACCCAAGGGGGCGGCAAATTCAGCAATTGCGTTGTAATAATCAACAGCATCAAATTTATTGTCTTCTTCTGCAAGTTCACACAAAATTGTCGAAACTTGGTTCGCTAACACACCCGCATGCTTTTTCGTTTTTTCTAAATTCGCTAGGATGTACCAAGGCAATGGCATTTCTGAGACTATTTTTTGTAAAATTTTTATGCGTGGCTTAAGACTTTTAATAGTTCTCCTAAACCATTCATTGGCTTTATATTTACTCCGTACGCTATCATCACATCTTGATAAGTAGCGCTTTGCAAACCGCATTTGTAGTGGCTTTGGCACTACTGCTAAACACTCTGAAATAAAAGCCTTGTCTGAATCATCCATTTCACTAAATAGCCCCATAACAGCACTTGATACTTTGCTACTACTGGCGAGCTTTTTTAGTGTTTTAAGATGCTCTGCATCATCAATCGACTGTACATCAAATGAAAAAGGTTTATGCTCGTAATTTTTCGCGAAACATAAACTTTGCGCGGTTTGACGAACAAAAGAAGCCTGTATGCTTCTTTTTTTAGTTGTTTCTGCTATCTGCTTAACAATGTAATTATGGTGTTTATTATCATGCACCTTTTTAAGAGCTGATTTAGCTTGGTCACTGAATGCAAACTTTTTAGTTTCACCCGCTTTAGTGACCAGGACTGTTTCAACGTCAATGCGCTGTTCTGATTGCTGTAAAAACTCACAAAACCAAGTGTTTGCGTTTTCACTTGGGTTTGTAGGCTCTTTTTTATACCACCCTTTTTCACGTTTAGTATCGAGTTTATCAAGATAATTAGCGACTAATTTAAGTTGTGTATAGGTGGTAAATTTAGGAAGGTTAGTTACTAAAGTTTCTCTGTGCTTAACGTCATAAACCGCATCAGTTTTAACCGATACGGCTATAGGTATATCATAAGTTTTAAATTCAAACGCAATCACGACTTTGCAAGGATCGCGTAAATTGCCGACACATACTTTGCTTGATGAATGGCATCATCAATTGCATTATGCGTGGTTCCGATAAATGGCACCTCTTTTTTTGGATTAAACTTTTTGAGCGTGAGCCCAAGTTCTACAACCGTTCTTACATCTCGGTCATTCCAAAATCGCCATGGCTTTGTTGATTTAATTGCTTTATACGCATTAGACAAAATTACGTTATCAAAACTGGCTCCATTCCCCCAAACAACACGGTCATGAATATTTTCAATTTGCCCTATCCAGTCTGAAAACGCATAAAGCGCTTCTCTTAGTACGTTAGTATCATCACTGGTTATTTCAGCTCGTGCAGCATCACTTTGTTTTAACCACCAAATCACTGTGCTTGCATCAATGTCGCCAAACTTTACTGCGTCTTCCAAAGCTATTTTTTTATAAAAAGAATCGCCTATTTCACCCGTAATGGGGTCAAAAAAAACAGCTCCAATAGCCACTATTGCAGCGTTACTGCCTTGGCCCATCGTTTCTAAATCAAGCATCACATTATTCATTACAACGCTCCTGAAAAGTTAATTTCAATCGCTGGTACACCTAATTGGACAGCCTCTAAAGCGCAGTTCATTTGGTGTAATACATGGGTAAACACACTTTGCTGTTTAGCGATTAGTTTTAATATTGGTAAAAAATCAGATAAACAATTTTCACACTCAATGAGCATTGCAACAGTTGCGCGTTTGCTTAAATTTCTTATTGTAAAATTTGCTTGTTCAATGATGTGTACAACAATTTCAGTGTTTAAATCCCGTTTTTTACACAGATCTTGGTCTTTGATATGGGTCATTTTTTAGTCCTTAGTGGGTAATTTTAGATAACAAATAAATTAGGGTGTACGCAGCGTCTTTTGCTTTTACTAAATACAAAATGTGCATATTCAATTGAGTCTGTTTTGTTTGGCTTTTCGGGGTTAAAACCTGGTCGTTTATGGTGAACAAAAACACTGTCTAGTGGTAATTCTGTCCACATTGATAAACGCTTTTTTGTTCCTAACCAATTTAAACGTTGCAACATAATCACATAACCATCGCTACAAACATGCTCTAACGCTTTATATACAAACTCTTGAGCTATTGAAAACGGAGGGTTAGTAATAACCGTTTGATAATATCCTTCTCCTCTTGTTTGCAAGAAATCAACTTCACAATGCTGGGCTCTGCTATCTGCGCGAATGTCCCATGTGTCCACTTTTTTGCCGAACTTAGCAAGTGCTTTGGGGTAGCTCATTTCGTACTTTTCACAACCACCCGCACTGGGGTCTAAAATACGATTACCAATCATAATTGGTCTAACTGGTGTGCCAAATGGGTCAATTGCATGTAGAAATTGCTCAATTAACCACGTTGGGGTAACGTAATAATCATCGTCGTTTCTATCCGATACTCGTGCTGTTGAACTCATCACGCCACCTAATCAATTTGCTGTTGAATAGGGGTAATAGATACAACGCTACCCTCTTGGTACTTAGGCTCATTTGGTTTAGCACCTTGAAACCATTTTTCGGGCGTCAGTGCATTAGCATCAATAAAACTAAGCACTGTTCCGTTTATGAACATTAGAGCATTTCGCAACTCGTGAGCTTCGTCTATTGTAAAATCGCACCAGTTTTTATCTGAATCAAACCGACCCAATTTTGCGACATAGCAAAGTAGAGAGCGCTCTTTAATTGATAATAAATTGTTCCAAACATATTCAGGTGTGTTTTTAGGTTTACCACGCATTTGACGAATTTCTAACAGCCCTTTTGGTATATGGTTATGGTGAACAGATAACTGGGGTTCATGTTGTAACTCAATTGATTTTGCATTAGCCATGATTAACACTCCTAGTTAGATAGCTCATTAATATATTGACTTCTAAAAGCGCGTAACTCTGTCTGCTTGTAATGATTGGCTTTTCCAAATTGAATGGCTTTTGGGAACCCCTCAAGTTTCGACAATTTCCAAAACTTATTTCGGCCACACCCTAAAAGCTGCATAGCTTCGTTTGTACTCAAAAGCCTGTCTTCTGACTCTTCAAGCTTTTGGCGCAGTTCTAGGTTCTCATGTAGTAAAGTGAATAAAAGTGCTTTGGCATCGTCTTGAATTTGCAAAGTGCTAATGTGTTCTGATGAAATCATGCTGCTTGCTCCTGCTGTTCAATTAGTCTTGACCTATAGATATGGTCAAAGCTCTCTTGGCTCATAGATCTATATATTTTTATATCTGATTCAAGCCAAGCGACACGGCCCTCTGATATCCTGTGGCAAGGAGGAAAGTTGCAATTCGCCATTTTCTTGTATACTAGTGGCCGTGAAAACCCCACCTCTATGGAAACTTCCTTTGCTGAAAGTAATCTTTCTTCATCACCAATTGCTTGACCATTTATATTCAATCTAGTGCTAGTGTCCATATATTCACCTTTTTCTATAATTGGTATTTAAATAGCTCTTACATGTGCTAGCATTAGTTATATATTTAAACCCTAATTCTAGTTGCAAATCAGCCATCTAGGATCAGATGTTCACCATTTGATATTGATTACGCTAAAACATATCAAATGTGACACCAATGACAATTATATTAGGTGAGTATTTGATACCATGTCAAGTGATATTAGTGAAAAATTGAGACTTATCAGAAAATCAACAGGTTTGAGTCAGCAGAAGTTTTCAGCTGAGATTGATGTACCATTAGCATCTTATAAGCGTTATGAAACAGGCGCGAATGAAGTGGGTGTATCTGTTGTTCAAAAAATCTTAGGCTACAAAGATTTCAATAAATACACTTTATGGCTTCTGAATGACAGCACAAATCCTTCTTATGGACAAATATCACCAGACAGTAATAGCCCAACGCCTGTGCCGTCTGTTGCTAATGTTGAAAAAGTATTTATTGAAACTGTTGTCAAATGTCTAATGAACTTTGGTTATTTTGGCTGGGTAACTTTTAATACAGAGAAAATGGATTTTGATGTGTGTGGAAAGTACATATTTAAAGAAGTTGCCCCTCTATTTCACATGCCTATGAAAGACAATGCAGGTAGCGAAAAAACGATTAATGAATAAAGCACACTGCTCTATGTTGAAAAATAAGGCAGCATATTTTGCCTTATTTTTTAACAACTTGCAGCATAGGCTGTTTGTATTCTGTAATTTTCACGGGCGTATTTTTACTGTTTTTGTAGTATTCAACAGCGCGTTTCATTTGCTTATCAACAAGATCATATTGCGCCATCTTATCGGCTGAACTCTCAACAATTGCAGAGCCGATAGCATGCACTATGTTGTGTGAGGATATGTTATCACAGTCGCTTTCATTATTACTTTTAAAGTCATTCACAATCACAGCATCTAAAAGCTTTTCTATCATGTTCTCAAAATTGCGTTTATCTACGCTTTTAGTGATGGCTGATACAATAATCCCTACCATTAAAACCCATGTAATGATACTTAAGGCTAAAATTTCCAATTTATTTCCCCACTATTCCTTTTGAGTTTTTGCGTAACTGCATAAATTGTTTGACTGGGTATGATGTAACAACTAATAAGCTAGTTACATTACACATGATTACACCCGCTTTGTATATTACTGACAGGCCATCATAGTCTAATATGCCCCTGGCAATAAGCTGCATTATTTGCAGAGACATCATTATTAAAGTTATATACAAACAATTAATAGCCACACTAGAAAATTTACACCCTCTAATTAAATGTAAAAAATAGAGTACACATGCAAAACTTGCTGATGATGCAATATTCGTGAAGTAAAAGAACTGCCTTAGCTTTAGCTTTTCTGTGTCAATTAAAAGCACTTGTTTTGCTAATTCAACCCCAACAAAGTGAAAAACCAGAACACAAAACGCTGAAATAAAGCACGAATGAAGTTCATGATCCTTTTCTGTTTTTAAGGAGTTCTTACCACCAAAGAATAAGGACCAGCGATGATAGCTAAACACATAAAGTAAGTAGAAAACAACTAATAGTTCCAATCCTTTGATGACCCAGCCAATGCTAAAATAAATATCATTCATGCTAATCCTTAGAGTCACACCCTATCCAGTAAAGCTTTCTACAATTGGATATTGAGGCACACGTTGCACTTGTGGTGGCTCACCCGCATCCGAACCGCCACCATTTCCAGCCTTTACCAGAGCCAAGTTTTTACTTGAAAGACTTTTTAAACGTTTCTTCTGAAGTGCTATTTTCTTATTCATAAAACAATTCCATATTTGCGTGTTTATATATTCCGTTAGCACTTGTTACCCTTATGTTAAAATATTTCACATTTTAAGGCAACTGTGCGCTTGATTGTAGCGCAAATAAAGCACTAACGACAAGTTTAACTGTATAAATAACCAGCATTTATTATTCAGTGCAAAACAATGATAAGCTAAAGTTGAATAATTTTGGAGTGATTCTTTGTCTAGGAATTACAAATATAAACTTAATTCTTTGGTATAGCTTAACAGTAAAAAGATGGCTATCTTTGCTGTAATTAGCCTATACTGCCTTTTGAAGTTCATGATCATCTATGTTTTTCAGAGATTTTTTACCCCCAAAAAGCAAATTTAGTCTGTTCTCTTTAAACTTATAAAGTAAGAAGCCAACAACTAATAGCTGAAGCGCTTTAATAGCCCAATCTGCAATGAAAATGATCTCACTCATACTTTTCCTTAATGTGTAAGAACAAAAAACACGGTCACCCACTAAACGTATAAGGTGCAACCGTATAAACAATTCCTGCTGCCATTACTTTTGGCGGCTCTTCTGTGGTGCCGCCGCCGCTGCCTCCACCTTGGACTAGGTTCCAAGACTCTATTCTTAATTTCTTAAGCTGTTTTTTCTTTACTTTTAGCGCTATTAATTTATTCATATTAATTATTCCATTGCCTATTTTTTATATCCCTTAGCACTAATTGTTGCCAAAATGTTAACTCATTAAGTAGGCAGTCGAAACATTAAGTTCTCATTGTAGCCTAAACATAGTGCCAAGAACAGAAAGGCTGTATAAATAAACAGCGTTTATTATTCAGCACAAATAAATGATAATTTAATAATCATCAACTGAATAGCAGATAAAGTTAGGTAATATCGTCTAAGGCAGCGTCGCTCCAAAGAACATTAAGCACACAAACCAAATTAAGACACCTTGCCAGTTAGATATAGAGGCGCAGCCTGTACCTGTGGTGGTTCAACTGCACCTGAACCGCCACCATTTCCAGCCTTTACCAGAGCCAAGTTTTTACTTGAAAGACTTTTTAAATGTTTCTTCTGAAGTGCTATTTTCTTATTCATAAATTTATTCTCGTAGCTTAATTTGCTTGTCTACTGAGTTAATTTGTGTAGGAATAGAAGAATCCCCTCCACCACCTGTTCCACCTTTAACTTGCAACAAATCTCTATTAGATAATTGCTTTAGTTTTTTTGATTTTAACTTCATAAATTTATTCATATTCAGTAATTCTTTTATGCTTATTTTAGTTACTTGGTATGGCTTATCAGTAAACTAGCCCATACCTCCTATGATACTTTTACATTTGTAGCAAGCGGTTGAGTTGGGACTATGGTTCCGCCTCCGCCACCTGTTCCACCTTTAACTTGCAACAAATCTTTATAAGATAAGTGCTTTAGTTTTTTTGATTTTAACTTCATAAATTTATTCATATTCAAAAATCCATTCATGCGTTGGTTATCTTTTAATCCAACCAACCAGCAACAAAATACTAACCATCATAACAACCTGTAACAATCTGTTGATTTATACAGGTCGCTCATCAATTTTATTTATCGCATCTTCTATTTGCTGCCAATAGAGTTCGTACGCCTTTGCCTGATCTTTGATGTAATCATGTTTGTTATATACGGCCATTACGCCACGCATTTTATGCCCTAACATTTTTTCAGTGATGTGTGGCGGTACTTCAAGCTCACTCAATAGTGTACTTATTGAGCGCCGCGCGTCGTGGGGTATAAATTTAACCATTTGATAATCTACGTTTAAATGGTTCCACATTCGCGCACAAAACCGATTTATTGCATGTGTTGTGATTGCGTTTTCTCGTTTACTACCGGGAAAAACAAAACCACGGTTGCCGTAAATAAACTTTAATGCATTGAGCATTTCATGCATCTTTTTTGTGATCGGGCGTCTAATTGCTGCGTTTGTTTTAGAGTTTTCAGGGGGAACTGTCCAAATATTATTTTTAAAGTCTAAGTGCTCCCATTTCATTAAACGCACTTCAGACTGCCTTGCCCCCGTTATAAATATCATCTGTAAGCAAGCTTTTGCTACGGGCGTTGCTTTGCTGCTTTCTATTTGACGCCAAAGCAATGCTATTTCATTAAACTGCAAAAAGCGTTGACCTTGCGCTGCTGGCTTACCCACATGCTTAGTTTGCAAATTAAACAGGCTATTATTATTTGGCAACTCACCACGCACTGCCGCCCATCTAAATGCCGTTTTTAAACGAATTAAAATAATTGGTGTAGTTTTTAACGAGCCCTCTTGTGCAACAAAATCAAAATACTTATGCCAATCAAGCGGGGTCATATCACATGCTGGCTTTTCGTTTAAATAGGGTAATATCCATTTATGCACTTGGTTTGTATAGAGCGTTTGGGTTTTTTCTTTGTAGCTATCAATGTTTTTGTCTAGCCAATCTTTTGCTATCTGCGCTGCAGTTGGCTCTTCTTTAGTACCTCGTTGGTATTCTTTGTATTTCACCCTCGGGTCTTCACCCGCAGCAATCCACCCTTTGAGAATATATGCGTGGTCCTGAGCTTCTTTAATTCCGATGTTTGGGTAATGCCCAAGCGTGATGATTTGTTGCTTACCTAAATACCTACACCTGTATTGCCAAACCACAGAGCCATTTACATTACGCCTTACCCTTAAGCCGTCACGATGTGATAGTATTAGTGGGTCGTTCTTTTTGTTTATGAGGTTTCGCAGTTTTGCATCTGACAAAGACATGGTTACAGCTATATACACAATTTAAAATTCTATATACACACTTATATACACACTTGCTAGAGATTGCAACAAACAACAGAAAGCAGCAAGAGACAAAAAAATAACATAAAAGCTTGATTTATATATGAATAGCACACTTTCAGAGACACAAAAAAAAAGCAGCGCAACACAAACAATCTATTGGCACGACTTCGAAACTTGGGGGGCATCGCCACAAAAAGACCGCCCAAGCCAGTTTGCTGGTATTCGTACCGACCTTGATTTAAACATTATCAGCGAACCTTTAATTGAGTACTGCAAACCCGCCCCAGATTATTTGCCACACCCAGAAGCGTGCTTGATCACTGGGATCACCCCGCAACATGCCCTTAAACATGGTTTAAACGAAGCCGAGTTTATGGCCAAAATTCATGCAGAATTTAGTCGCCCAGATACCTGTGTTGCAGGTTATAACAGCATTCGTTTTGATGACGAAGTAACGCGCTATAGCTTATATCGTAACTTTTACGACCCATATGAGCGTGAATGGCAAAATGGCAATAGCCGCTGGGATATTATTGATTTGGTTCGCGCCTGTTATGCACTGCGCCCAGAGGGTATTGAGTGGCCGTTAAAAGAAGACGGTACGCCGAGCTTTAAACTTGAGCATCTAACCGTTGCCAATGGCATTGAGCACAGCGCCGCGCATGATGCTTTGAGTGATGTAACAGCAACCATAGCATTGGCAAAGCTCATCAAAGAAAAACAGCCTAAGCTGTATCAATTCTTCTTTGGCTTGCGCCACAAAAAAGCGCTGCTGGATATGGTTGATGTGTACAATATGCAACCGCTAGTTCACACCTCATCGCGCATTCCTGCAAGCCAAGGCTGTACCACTTGGGTTGCGCCAATGAGCTTTCATCCGGTAAACAAAAATGCCGTGGTGTGCTTTAGCCTAACGCACAACCCGCAAGTGTTAATAGATTTGTCGGTTGAGCAACTGCGCGAGCGTTTATACACTAAACATGCAGATTTAGCTGAACATGAACAGCCGCTCGGCTTGAAGTTGGTACATGTTAATAAGTGCCCTATTTTGGCGCCCGCTAAAACGCTATTGCCCGAAAACGCGGCACGCTTAGGGATTGATAGAGCACAATGCTTAGAGCATCTTAAAGTACTTAAAGCGCACCCAGAGCTTAGAGATAAGGTTGCGCAGGTGTTTAACGAGCAAGGTGACTTTAGCACCACCACTAATCCTGATTATCAATTGTATAACGGTTTTACCAGTAAAGCGGATAAGGCAAAGTTTGCGATTATTCGCCAAGCACAACCTCAAGCGCTTGGTACACTCAACTTAGAGTTTGAAGATGCGAAATTTTCAACCATGCTGTTCCGTTATCGCGCTCGCAATTGGCCACAAACACTGAGCCCTCATGAGCTTGATGTGTGGCGTAAATATTGCCAAAACAAACTGATGCACGGCGAAGATAGCCCATCTATTCGTGCCGAAGACTTTATGTTAACACTTGAAAATTTAGTGCATGAAAACGAGGGTAATGAAAAGAACCTGAGTATTTTAAAAGCCCTGTATCACTACGCACAGAGCTTATAGCTTTCGCATAACAATGCCGAACTAAGGTTCGGCATTGTTATTTATTTGCTACTTTTTGTCGTGAATAGCGTCCAAACGCGCCAATAAACTTGAGGTGTCTAAGCGGCCTCCACCAAGCGCTTGTACGTCTGCATAGTATTGGTCAACCATCGCTGTTAAAGGAATAGACGCGCCATTGCTGCGCGCTTCATCAAGGGCAATACCTAAGTCTTTGCGCATCCAATCAACCGCAAAGCCAAATTCATATTCGCCCGCAAGCATCGTTTTATAACGGTTTTCCATTTGCCATGAACCCGCAGCGCCTTTAGAGATGGTTTCAATCACCTTTTCACCATCTAAACCCGCTTGTTTGGCAAAATGTAAGCCTTCGGCCAAACCTTGAACCACGCCAGCTATACAGATCTGATTCACCATTTTACATGTTTGCCCGCTACCGACTTTACCAAGCAACTGAGAAAACTTGCTGTACGCTGCCATAACACCTTGAACACGCTCGAAAACCGACTGCTCACCACCAACCATTACCGTCAGCACACCATTTTCGGCACCCGCTTGACCACCAGATACTGGCGCATCTAAAAACGCGATACTGTTTTGAGCAGCTTTATTGGCCACTTCAATGGCTACTTTTGCTGATGTTGTTGTGTGATCGACTAAAATTGTGCCTTCACGCATACCGGCAAGTACACCAGTTTCACCATAAACGACTGAACGTAAGTCATCATCATTACCTACGCACATAAATACAATATCAGCTTCTTTAGCAGCCTCTGCTGGCGTATTTGCATAGCTGCTTTGATGTTCACTGGCCCATTTTTGCGCCTTTTCTACGGTGCGGTTATATACGCAAACCTGATGACCTGCGTTGGCTAAATGCCCAGCCATTGGGTAGCCCATTACCCCAAGTCCTATGAATGCAACTTTCATTGACATAATTCTGTCCTATTTCGCTGTTATGGTATCGAGAATGGAGTTTTTATACCCAACTAAACTGGGTATAGCAAATGAAAAGCTATAAATAACTTATGAAAGAACTTAATACTAGAATTAGCGAGCAAGGAGTCTGAGCGCTATGGAATCAATACATCGCTACAGTGTAAAACTAATTAATGGCGAAACGCTCGCACTGAAGCAACTTGAAGGTAAAACGGTACTTATCGTTAATATTGCCAGCAAGTGCAGCTTTGCGCCCCAACTGAGTGCGCTGGAAAAATTGTACCGACAATATAAAAACTATGGTTTTGAGATTTTAGCATTTCCTTGCAATCAGTTTGGCCGCAATGAGCCACTTGAAGGTGCTATGCTAAACGAATTTTATAAAAGTCACTTTGGCTTGAGCTTTATTGTATGTGATAAAGTTCAGGTAAATGGTCCTGATGCTCACCCTTTATTTAATTATTTAAAATCTAATACTAGAGGAATTGCACAAAACCGTGCAATTAAATGGAACTTTACCAAGTTTTTAGTAAACTCACAGGGAGAGCTGGTTTCTAGGTACGCACCAAGGACCAAACCAGACACATTAAAACCTGTCATTGAGAGTCAATTAAATGATGAAAGTAGCCCTATTCAGTTCGCAAAATTATGAAAAGCCATTTTTTTCTAAGGCATTAAGCAGTCATCCTCACATTGAATTACATTATTTTACTGAATCATTAAATGAACAAACGGTTGCACTGTGCCAAGGATTTGATGCGGTATGTGCTTTTGTTAACGACACATTAAATGGCGCTGTACTAGCTGAGCTTGCTGAATACGGTATTCAAGCTGTTGCGTTACGTTGTGCAGGCTTTAACAATGTTGACACCAAAGCTGCCAACGCTTTAGGAATTAAAGTAATGCGCGTGCCAGCATATAGTCCTGAGGCCGTTGCTGAGCATTGTATTGCTTTAATGCTTACATTAAGCCGTAAAACCCACAAAGCCTATAACCGTGTACGCGAAGATAATTTCGACCTTAATGGTTTGCTGGGTTTTAACCTGCATAACAAAACAGTGGGTGTTGTTGGCGCAGGCAAAATAGGTCAAGCGCTTATTTCAATTCTAAATGGCTTTGGTGCAAATGTGTTGGTGTACGACCCAAATGTTGGCGAAGGTTCATACACTTTGAGCTCCTTTGATATGCTACTTGAACAAAGTGATATCATTAGCCTAAATTGCCCATTAAGTGAAACCACTCACCACATGATTAATGATGATGCATTTGCCAAAATGAAACCTGGTGTGATGCTTATCAACACGAGCCGCGGCGCATTGATTGATACAAAAGCATGTATTCGCGCGCTCAAAAATAGAACCCTTGGTTATCTGGGCTTAGACGTATATGAGCAAGAGTCAGAGCTATTTTTCAAAAATCGTAGCGACGAAATTATTCAAGATGACGTGTTTATGCGTTTGGTGAGTTTTCCTAATGTTTTGATCACAGGCCACCAAGGCTTTTTTACCCAAGAAGCCCTAGAACAAATAGCCAACGTAACACTTTATAACCTACAACAAGTGTTAGACGCTCAAGTAGATCTGACAAATCAGGTCGTATAGTCATTTCAATGTATGGGAGTAACTCAGCTTATCCCATGCATTGACTTCATACTCAACCTAATAGCAGCACTCCAACCCCAACTAGCGCTAACAAGCCACCTAAAAGCATATTTGCAGTGACGGGTTCTTTTTTAATAAATCCAATGGTCATTACCATTAACGGCGCTGTTGCAAAAATGGTTTGTGCAATAGCAGGATCGGTGTGTTTTACAGAAAGTAGCTGCAACCACAACCCAATAAATGTACCAAAAAATATTGCAGCCAATAACCACCCCTTACCATCTATTTTATGGATGCTCACCGCTTTTACTAAGCTATGTTCTTTAACAAAAAATACCAAAACGGCCACACTGAATGTACCACTCAATAACCTAATTAAGGCCGCCCACAGACTACTATTTTGCTCAGTATTCATTGCACCTTTTGACATCACCATCCCTGCGGCTTGGCAAAATGCCGCAAGTAATGCAAACAAAATACCTTTAACATAAATACTGCGCTCTAAATCGGGCAAGATTTGCTTTGGCTTAAGTGCAATTAAAACTCCCACTATCGTAATAAAAATACCAAACCAAGCCTGCCACGATAAATAGCTTCCGAGCATAACTATATTAAGAATGCCCGCAATAGCAGGTGCAAATGACTCTATGATTAGGGTTCTCGCAGGACCAATGTTTCGTAGTGCCGCAAAATAAGCGCTGTCGCCAATCGCAATCCCAATAACACCACTGGCAATCAACCAATACCAACTGTGTATATAGCTTGGCGCTTGCCAATCTTGAGTCACTATTATGGCAAATAGCATCATACCAGCAGCCAATAAACCTTTGTTCACATTCAGTTCGAGTGGCGACAAGCTGTGACTAAAACGTTTATAAAGTAACGTAGAGCTTGCCCAAACAAGCGCGGCCGCTAAAGCGGCAATTTCTCCAATTCCTAACTGCATATCTCTCACTTGTTATTTTTTTGGCAATTATGTAATGATGCTTTTGAAATAGAAATAGAAATAGAAATATAAATAGACAAAAGAATGCTAAGTTTGACAAACAAAAACTTAAGTATCGATTACTGAATTATTTCGCCACTTTTCAAAAAATTCGACTAAATTTAATAGATTATAAATAGGAGATAGCCAATTTGCGCATTTTTACGACAGTATTGGTATTACCTTTATTAATCCTCACGACAAATTGCATTGCCGTTGAACAGTGCAAACAATCTGTTAAGTTAGGACTGGTTGGCGATTGGCCCCCTCTTACATATTTCCGTGATGATGAAGCACAAGGTTTGGATATTGAAATTGCCAAAATGGTGTTCCACTCGATCAATGTATGCGTTGTTCATGTGCGTTTACCATCAAGTGCGAGAGCCTTAGAACAAATGGAAAAGGGCGATGTTGATGTCGCAGTCATGGTTAGCTACACAGAAGAGCGAGCTAAATATGGCTACTTTTCTCGCCCTTATCGAAACGAAAAGATGCGCCTATTTAGTTATTTAGAACCTCGGCCAATTTCGAGTTTGAATAACTTACTTGATGAGGGGAAAACCATAGGCTTGAGCATAGGATCATTTTATGGGAAAGAGCTAACTGAACTTGCAACGATTAAGCCCTACCAAAGCCAACTGGTACAAATTTCTAGTGCTGAGCGACGTGCTGAAATGCTCGTTAAAAAACGGGTAGACTTTATCGTTGACGATTTAATTACTGGTCTTTACATGATGAAAACCAAGGGATATCAAAATATAAAACCTTGGCCATATGTTGTTCATGACAATCAAGTTCATTTCCTCATTCGAAAAAGTCAAGCTAACAAGGAAATATTAAACAAAGTTGATAGTGCAATTGAATCTTTACAACCTAAAATAGACCGGCTTGTTGCCAACTTTGTAAATAATCAAATGGCGTCTATTAACTCGTCACTTTCGTTTGACGTGAACTTGCGATAGTTTGCTCCATTACCGCCACTAACTCTTTAATGTGTGGCGTGAGTTCATCTTCAGAACAATGCTCTTTGAGCATAGTATCTACTTTTGATGCAATGTTCTGTATTTCGAAGCACTCAAACATGCCTGCGGTTCCCTTAATGGCATGTATAGATTTCCCCAACCCCTCTAAGTCATGGTATTTCATTTGATTTTGGATCTGAACTTTTTGCTCATACAACCCAGAAATATATTTGTTTTTAAGCAAATCAAACTCTTCATTGGGAATGTCTATTTCATCCACAATTGAAATATTAAGATAATGACTAATTTTCTTACTAAACTCAGCTCTATCAATTGGCTTTGCGAGGTGATCCGTAAAACCAAGCTTTAAATATCTGTCTATTTCATGCTGCATGGTGTTTGCAGTTAACGCCAAAATGGGAGCTGAACAGCCTGTTGCCTGAATAAATGTCAAAGCTTGCTCGCCGTCCATAACCGGCATCTGAATATCCATCAATATCAGATCGTATTCGTTATCTAACACTGCTTGCACTGCTTGTTGCCCGTTTTCCACGGCCGTGACATTCAAGCCCATACGCTCTAATATCCGTTGAATAAGTTTACTGTTGTCGCCATGGTCCTCCGCCAGTAGAATATCACCTTTGAGCTGTGTATTTACTTTTTCAGTCGCAGGCTCTTTAATTGGCTTACTCTGTGTAACTTCATCTAAACTCTTAACCCACCGAGTATTTTCAGTTGTAAAAAGCCCTAACGTTAACGTAAACACAGTGCCCGAACCAACTTCACTCTCAACCGATATATCACCATTGAGCTTATTGGCTAGACTTTTCGAGATATTTAAACCTAAGCCAGTGCCACCGTATTTGCGCGATGTCGATGAATCTGCTTGATAAAAAGCACTAAATAGCTCTTTTTGCTCCGTTGATGTCATCCCTATACCGGTATCAGTAACCGAAATACTTAACACATCTTCTGAGCAAGAAACATCTATGGTTATTTTACCCACAGAAGTAAACTTTAACGCGTTTGATGTTAAATTAAGCAAAATTTGTCGCAAACGCGTTGGGTCGATAATGATGTAATCGGGCAATGGAAAATGATATTTCAAATCAAACTCAAGGCCTTTATCTCTTATCTGCTTACCCAATAATGACTCAACATGCGCTATAGACTTGAACAAATCTGACTCCATCAATTCAATTTCAAGTCGGTTAGCCTCTATTTTTGACATGTCTAAAATATCGTTAATAAGACCTAATACGTGTCTTGAGTTTTGTAAAATCACGTTAATAGCATGATTGCGCTCTTGTGGAGTAATATCGCCAAGAATAATGCCATCCGCATAACCAATAATTGAGGTCATCGGTGTTCTTATTTCATGACTCATATTCGCTAAAAATCGACTCTTTGACTCACTTGCATCTCTTAGTTGAGAAGCCAACTGCTCTAGCTCATAAGTGCGTTTAAGCACTTTGGTTTCCAGATTTTTGTTAAGCTCGATATTTTCTTCATTGGTAAGGCGGAATTTATCAGCAACTGCAAATGCGAGTAATAATGCATCAAGTGCGGTTCCGACAAGGCCTAGCAAGTAAAGGTTTAGTGTGGAGGCTGGGAGTATTCCTAGATTGGTTAAATTCCCAATCATATTGGGCACCATCATGGCAATGTAAGCCAATACAAAATATCGAGCAGGCTGAAATCCATCAAGTACACGCAAAAAGCCAATATACATCCCAAGACACAGTGCACTACCAGTCATCACTGTGGCCCATAAAAAGCCGAAACCCGGAAATAGTATACAAAATGGCAATCCAAGCGCAGAGATAGTACCTAGCCAAATTGAGGTCACCGACAAATTAGGGTGCTTATCCTTAAGTTTCAGTAAATTATTGTAGAATAGTATGTTTGTAATTGGAGCTAGAGAAAAACCCAGCCAGTGTAAGTGAGCAGAGTAAAAACCAAACAATTGGTCAGAGATATGGAAAAAGTGACTCCAACTAAACACCCATACACCGGCAAATAGGGCAAAGTATAAATGTGTTGCATCTTTTGAGCCGATATAAATGAGTAAGTTGTACAACCCTAATATGATGCCAACGCTGAAACAAAGCGTCATCAATAAGTTTTCTTTAATAACCAGCTCATTAAAATCTTTTACGGGTTTAATTACTAACTTGGTTGGGGTGTAGAAAAACTCACTCTCAAAGGAGGTCACTAAGTAGTAGGTGGTGTTAGGTTTTAGCTCTATTGTGTTGCCATAATGAAATGCGAATTCGTTGGGATTTTTCCCTCCTGAGAAATAGCGTTGAACGTCACCTTTATCGCTGTATATTCTGCTCTCAATCCTGTCTACTACTGTGTTATAAGGGTATAGAACTAACTTCTCAAGACTAGATTTGTTGGTGATTTGCGTCACTAACCAATAGCGACCTGAAAAGAGCGCTCTGGAGGGCAAAGGTTTGAGCTGTTTTGCCCACAGCTCAACCGATTGATAACTTGTTGGGAAACGAGTGTTTTCAGATGAAATAAGTAGCTGTGCATGGTCATGTAAGTTAACACCTTGCTTGTCCAATGAGTACTCAAAAACATCAGCATGACTGAGGCTTGAAAACATCAACCCTAAAATTATGATCAGTTGTCGTATCATTAAACGCATATAATGCCTTGATATTTTTGTGCTCATACTCCCATGAACACTGCTACACTTTCATCCATCTACCCTTTATCACTAAAACCGATAACGCACATCAAGACCGACTCTTCGACCTTCTCCTTTAAAGTCTTCAAGCATACCCAAAAAGCCGCTTAAGTCGAACTTTAAGTTGCTGTATTCTTTATCAAACAGGTTTTTTGCCCAAAGATTAGTCTGCCACTGTCCAACATCTAAACGCGTATTAAACCGCCATAGCGCATAACCATCTTGTTTCGCGTAACCACTTTCAAGTTGGTCAAAATAGTATTCAGACTGGTAATCAACACCCAATGTGGTACTAAGCTCACCAACATTATCCAATGAAACGGTATAACTAACCTGCGCGTTAGCATTTAATTTTGATGTAAATGGAAGACGATTGTCTGTTAACGACACGCCTGCAGGGTCTACAAACTCCTCAAATTCGGCATGAGGTAAATAACCTAAACCGATTTGAATATTTAATTGTTTATTAATGTCATAATAAACATCAGCCTCAGCTCCATATATTTTTGATGCGCCCACATTCTTTAGAAGTTGCAAAGGTACAGCACCGGGGATTACAGATGGTTGATTCATAAACACCTGCTGATCTTTGTAATCATAGTAAAAGATCGCAGAGTTAAACCTTATTGAGTTGTCAGGGAAAGTTAGTTTTGCACCGATTTCGTGTGCATTTAGGTGCTCAGTCCCGTAGTCTGCTTCCTTTGCTTGCTCTGGGCTTGATAAATAACCGCCATTATATCCACCACTTTTAGTACCATTGGCAAAGCTGTAATAGAGTAACTTGTTTTTATCTATATTATGGTTAATGGCAAACCGACCAGACCAACTACTATCATCATTGTTTCCCTTAACGTGATAAAAAGGGATCACCGCACCATCGAGGTTAGTGGGATCCAGTACAACATTGAGTCGCGAAATGGAGTCATAATCTACAGATTCATCGCTATATCTTAGACCAAAGGTAAGCGTAGTATCTGTGCGCCACTGCCACTCGTACTGTGCAAACAATGCTATTACACTATTACGGATTTCATTGCCATAAAAAAACGTCGCTGAGTTTGCACCATTAGGTGTGCCTCTCAAGTCTCGTAGAATGTCGTTGTAGTTGTCCTGATAGAGACGTTCTTGCAATTGAAAAATACCTGATGTGAGGTAACCATTCTCATAATCACTTTGATACCTAACTTCGTTACTCAATAGTTCAGCTTTTAGCCCCAAATTCCCCTCACACGTGCGAGCTGGCGACCCGTCACAGTTAAAAGCATGTTCTCTATCTAAGCGGCTGAACGAGTTAATCCATAATAGGTGCGACTTATCAGTAAGTTGATATTCGACCTCTGCTGTCCACCCTTTGCCAATACTATGGTGTGGCGAATTATTGTTAACATTTACCGCCCAAAAATCATCACTGCCATCATTAAAACCAAGTAAATCTGTGCACTTCCCTTGATTTGCTTGTTCAGGTGAGCATTTTAAACGCGTTTGAGGGTCAATCACACCAATGTTTCCTACAGGCTGAACAATACCGTTCCAGTGGCTGTAATTTGCTTTGAGGTAAACACTCAGTTTATCCCATTGAGCCAAATAGCTGAACCTAAGATCGGATTGCTCCATGCCCGCTTCAGGGGCTGTTGGGTGTAAATTGTAAGATGTATAATCGTACTTTACATGATTTACGGCAAACCTAAGCGCAGACTCGTCGTTCAAGCTGGCGTTATAGAAGCCCTGTACCTTTGACCATTCATCGGTGCCGATGCCAACTTCAATTTCGCCATAGCTTCCTGAATCAGGGCGCTTTGAACGAATAAGTACTGCACCTCCGGTACTATTTCGGCCAAATAATGTGCCCTGAGGCCCCTTTAGCACCTCGACTTGCTCAATATCAAAAAAATTAACCAATTGATTATTTGCAGATCCCACTGAAACACCATCAACATACATGGCAACGGGTGATGTATTTGCAGTGTTATAGTCAAGTAGGCCAACGCCTCGGATATTGATCGCAGGTGGTGTGCCCTCCGCCGCGTTTTGGCTCACCTTCATGTTAGTTACAAAACTACCTAACTCAGTGGTATCTTTAACACCGAAGTGGCGAATGTCCTCTCCTTTTATTGGTGTAATCGCAATACTGACCTCATCCAGTGACTGAACTCTTTTTTGCGCATAGACTTCAATGACTTCGATAGATTGTTCGTCTAATGCCAAACAAGGCTTTAGCAAAGCCCCGCAAACAGCAACACAGACAAGGCTTAGCGAGAGAGATTGTTTCATATCCTTACTCTTTTATTACATTTCATTAGGTTAGTGGCAAAAAGTATAGTTCATTAACAGATCCTCCACCAAAATTATGAGAGGTATATCCATTATTTCTTATGCCCCATCAGGTTCAAAGCCATCTTCGCCGCTAATTTGTGACGGTATTCCACACAAAGCTCGTGATGTTTGCATACCCGCCATTACAGCAGCTTCAACGCAACCAGCATTCACACCAGTTTGGATCCAATCACCTGTAAGATATAAATTGGCAAAAATAGAACCGTCAGTGGACAATCTGTACTGACTACTTCCTGTTACAGACAAAACATAACGCTCGCTTGGGTCAACATTTACGCGCCAGTATTGGCTGTCAAAGCGCTGCTCACCTATATGGCCTGCAGGCGCGTATAATACTGACCAATCAAATTGTTGTTGGCTATAAGCACTGGGCCACAAAGGCTGCATTTGTGTTCTTAATTTATTAAGCGCATTCACTTTGACTTTAGCTGTTTGTTCAATAGGAAAGTCATGATGGCTTTGAGGTGGATAGCTATCGCAACCAAATGCACTACAAAAATACGCAATGTTGTCTGGCCCATTACTTGGCCAATCTTCTTTGTCTATCAAGTTAGACATTGCTGCCCAAGTGTCAAACGGCTGAGAAAAGCCACTTAAAATCGGTCTTTCTTCGCTTGGTGGAGAGTAATTAAATCCAAGTTGTTCATCGGTTTTATTCAACCAAACTTGAAACGCTTGCGTCGCTACCGTTTTCACTTTGGTAGCTTGGTCATTTAACTTGCTATCGAGTTGCAATAATTTGGGACATAAATGAGGTAAAGATGCTACTGAAATACCAAATATAACCTTGTCAAAGTCCTCACCTCTGCGCAACGTTTTGGTTGGCAACGGTTCTCCAAAGGCAGTTTGATATACACTTGGCCAGTCAGACCAAAATGATTCCAAATTAATGTCGTGTTGCTCAATCAGCTGCGCCTGTTCGGGAATAACTTGCTCTAATAATGGCTTGTCTGGCCAACATGGTAGCCCTTTAACAAACACAAATGGTTGATAAGACTCATCAACCAAAGTAACTTGCTCCGTTATATTAATCTGCTCTACAACGTGATTACCTTGTTGATCAGTACCTGGAAGTAATGCATCCACCTGATTGAAAAACTCAAACTTCACGCCACGGCTTTGCAATAACTCGTAAATCGGCGCAAAAATCACATCTCCCATACCGGCTTGCATTTTCCACATAACGCCACCACGATAGCAAAGCATCAGACGCAACATGGCAAGTGTCGCAACCCCAGCCTCTACATCACCCTTTTCAAAATTGCCATCAACATAGCCAAATACGAGATCATAAAATCCTCGAACGGGGGCTGACTCAACCGTGTATTGCTCATTCGCGCCATTTTTTGCTAGCCATGCTTTAAAATCTATGTTGTTAATTGAGCCAAAACCTTTGGAAAAAACTTTATCTTTGATAAGACCAATTAACACCGCAATGCCCAAATCGGCACACACATATGCTCGGCGAATATTTGGGTTATCGTCCAATAGCTCTATCGCTTCACTATTTAGCCATCGCTTCAATTTACGCACCAGATACCAAACGACTAATCTATCTTTTGAATTACTTAAGTCTTTATCTGTCGCTCTTAGATTGACCAATCTCTGTAACTGTTGAGAGAGAATGGAAGGGGTTGACCAGATTTCTCTAAGATCGTCATGGGCACTTTGGAAAAAGTCTTCTACCTCATCTTCTACGTCATCGAAGGCTTGACGAACTTGGTTTGCTAAGTGTTGTAGTAGGCTCCTATCTCGGCGTTTGGTTGTTTGCAGTTTGGTTTTCTTGTGGTGTAAAGATACTTCCTCTTCCAAAGTACCGATGAACTTTCTCAGCCACGCCACTGTCATTTCTATTAACTGCCAAAAGTGCAAGTCTAAAGTGCCGTCAGCGGGATTTCCCTCTAAAACAGGAAAGTCAATTGGCCATGTTTGCCACTCATTGTCGATGTATTCTTGAAGCACTACAAAACTGTGCGGTTTAAACGCTTCTTGCCATGTGCTTAGTGGCATATCACTTGGTCGGTTGAGCTTGTTATATACATTTTCTATGGCTCTAAATGAATTAACATAGGCACCAAACCAAACATGCAAGCCATGCTCTTCAATACGCTCGCCCATTTGTGCGTTTCGACCACTAGCCCCCTTGCCGCCAAGCCGCCAACCGAGCTGATAAACAGTAATATCATATTTTTGCTGCCAATTTTCTTGCTCTGTTAAATATACAGCAGCTGTCATAGCCGATACTCCGCCTCCGAGTATCGCGATTTTTTCTCGACTCATGATTATTCCTTGCTGTTAATGCTTAAGCACCACTTACGATTTCGTAAGCGCCATCTTGATCAAAGTTCATACAGACGTAATATGGTAACGTTGCGGTTTGCTCGCCAATGTCGATACCAAACATATCGTTTAATGGAAATGCATCTAAACGATTTATTGTGACTTTGAACTCGTCTTTTAAAAATCCCATTTTATGGATTTGTTTTATTTCGGAAGGCGAATGGACCACGGCTTTGTATACGGCATTTTCAGCAAAACCATCTGGAAATTGCTTGAACAAAATTTGGTCCATTTGAGGGTGTGTAAAGCCCGACAAAAATTGTTTCAATAAATCAGCACTAATATGAATGTCATCGCTGCTTGAGTGCAAAAGCTCAGCCACTTCATGTCCGATTTCAAACAGCTCTTCAAACCAACTATCATCATCTGCTTCTCTGCTAATAGTTAACAGTTCATGCCAGTCCATTTTAGTATCAGGGCTAAATGGATTGAATGTTTCCAAACTCAATGAAAAATGATCGGCTTGTTTGTAAGAGCTAGGCATCTCATATCGGCATTGATACTTGTTATAGCCCCACGTTTCACGACCATTCACTAAGGCATTAATATTGTTAACTGTTATAAAAGCTGGATACCAATATAAATGTGTCATTTTGTTCGTAGTGCTGTCTACTTGCGCAATAGGCAACCAAATAATGACATCTGTCTCTTGCATCCAGCCATAACTTCTAAATGGCTCTACTTTGGATGCAATATTTTCTATATCAGTGAAAGTGAGCAAACAATACGACGATAGTGCTTTAAAGCTAAATTCACTATTGGTAATACTATTAAGGGTTTGATCAACATAGTTTTGAATAGACAAATAAGTGCCTTTTATAAAGAAGCCATACATCATGGCGTTGATCATTCGACAAGGAGGCTTTGCGATTGGGTTGCCGTAAAAGTGTTGATAGGTGCCGTATTGCGCTTCACTCATAATCTATATCCTTAGGTATTTATCATTAATTCACTTCTATCTGCTCCTGTTTAAGCGACTGCTGAAGTGCCACAATTTGTTGTTCACACAAATGAGTATAGTGAAGGTATGCGTATTTGTTGAAATGATTAGATAACGCATTCATAAAACCGTGACTATATCTTGTGCGTGTACAAGAAACCCATGAAGTTTTCTTAAGTGTTTGAATGACGGGTGTCAGTTCAAAATGTGATTCTTGATGAGGAAAATATAGGTCGACAGGACAATTTGGATGGATATGTAAATAGTTTCGGATCTGTCCAGGGTAAAAACCAATGAGCTTTTTAGGGGCGTTACTTTTCAAGTGTGCTAATGCTCGCCAAGCAGCAACCGCACCGGCACTAAAACCGATTATTAAGTCCGGTTTATGGCTAGCGATAGACTTTTCTACCTTGGCCATATAGCCATCATGACCTATCGTATTGACGAACTGCTCATAAACGAGAGATTCGTCTTTTTGTCTAGCTGGTTGTTTGCTCATGTAAGGAGAGCATATAACGACCTCGCCGCTTAGCTCATTAGCAAAGGTGTCTAAATTGGCTGTATGCCCGTATATATCACTAACAATTAGCGTTACCATAGAGTTTATCCTTTTTGTAAATTGGTATTGCTTTGGTATGTAACGCCAACCTTGCATTATAAATTAATGCAACTTTTGTGTATATCATTAGCTAACCCCTTAGTCTTTATGCATGTCCTTTCACCGTAAGGGTTATAGCGCTGATTATTACAACAAAGGCTGGCTATTTAAATTTAGCAGCGAACCATGTGATGTAAACAGCATTGAGAAATTTATTTACATTCTCGTAAACTCCACTTTTTATCAGTTTGCTACACTTAAAATTCAGTAAACCGCTAGGTAAACGAATGCTGCGATTTTTCATTTTCATATTCTTGTTTCTGCCATTGTGCCCGCAAGCAAAGAGCATCTCTTGGATATACGTCGACTTTGCGCCTTACTACATATTAGATGGCGCTAAAAAAGGCTTAGGTAGAGATGAGCGCGTTATTCAGCTTCTAGATAAAGCTTTGCCATCTTATGATTTTAAATACGTCACTTTACCCGCCAGCCGCGCTATCCATGAGCTATCCAGCCCAAAGAATTTTTACTGCATGATCTCAATCTATAAAACGCCACAACGCGCCGTGCATATAGATTACACAAAAGAAAGTTCAACCATTGGCCTATCACCATCGCTTGCGATTAGGCGCAGTACACTAGAGAGACTCAATTTAGATTTGGGACAACAAGTCTCAATTCGCGAGCTTATTCATCGTCACCAACTCACCTTAGGGATCTCGGCCAGTCGCTCATTTGGCAACATACTTGATGGCATTATCGATACAATTCCCCCAGAACAGCTAGTATCACGTCCAGGAAAAGACCCATTAATGAGTCTCACAAAAATGCTGCTTAAAAAGCGGGTAGATATTACTTTGGGCTACCCGAGCGAGCATTACCATATGCAACAATTGTTAGATAACGACTATCAACTATCACAACTTACCATTGAAGAGACTGACAGCTTTGCCCAAGGTTACATTGGTTGCACTAAACAGGCTCAAACCCCAGAACTTATAAGAGAACTTGATATAGCGCTAAAAAATATCAAGTCCTCACGGGCGTTTAGTGATGCGATGCTCTATTGGCTACCTACAGAGCTGCAGCCAACATTGACCAGTAAGTTAATCCAACAAAACATCAACACGCCTGAGGGTTAAACTAATTTCTATAAAAGTAGCTTGGTTTCTCGAGTGTTATGCTGGCATCTTCCATCGCATTGACTACAAATGTAACTCGCTGGGTCTTACTGCTAAGTAAACTGCCATCAATACTTACGGTAATTGGCACCAGTAACATTTCACCTGCGGTCACCTTTATCTCACTTGGTGACGTAAGTGTTGCGCCATCAAGCCCTTTTAAGCTCACTCGGTAGTGCAAGTCTTGTTGCGTTTTGTTTATCACACTCAAGGTATAAGGATTCTCAACAATACCTTCGTAATTCACCCGATACAGCGCATTTCTATCTCTGATAACTGACACTTCAAGTGGTGTGCGTTGCATTAGCCATATCGCCATCACGACGATGACCATCACCGCCAAAGAAGCATAACCAATTAACTTAAGCCTAAACGGATTGGTTTTTTCATTGCCTTGTTGACGTTCACTTTGATACTTTATTAACCCCGTTTGATAGCCAAACTTGTTCATGGTTTGGTCACACGCGTCTATACACAATCCGCAGTTTATACATTCATATTGCAAGCCATTGCGTATGTCGATGCCAGCTGGGCACACTTCAACACACAAATTACAGTCAACACAGTCCCCTAGTCCTAATTTTTTTGGATCGTCTTTGCGTTTTCTGCGTCCACGGTCTTCACCTCGCTGCGCATCATAACTTACTAATAATGTATCTTTGTCAAACATAACTGATTGAAAACGAGAATATGGGCAAGCAACGGTACACATTTTCTCTCTTAAAAAACCTGCATTACCATAAGTGCATAAAGCAAATAAAAACACCCAAAAACTCACTAAACCCGACCACTGCAAGGTGAACATTTCACTATACAATGTTTGCGCTGGAATAAAGTAGGCCATAAAGGAAGTGGCAGTGAGCAGTGAAATAACGAGCCAAAGGCTGTGCTTGACGATTTTTTTGCGCGCCTTTTCTAAATTCCATGGCGCTTTATCAAGTTTTATACGCTGATTTCGAGTGCCCTCAATTCGATGCTCAACCCATGTAAACATCAGCATCCAAACGGTTTGTGGACACATAAATCCGCACCAAACGCGGCCGAGCCAATTAGTTACAAAAAATAAGGCAAATGCACCGGCCATAAAAATACCCGCTAAAACCATAAAGTCTTGCGGTAAAAACGTTGTACCAAAGATTCTAAATTGCTGATGAGCCACATCGAATAGAATTGCCTGCTTCCCCTGATAAGGTATCCAAGGTAAGCCGATAAAAGTCAGCATGAGCAGCCAACTTAAGTAACGCCTGATGCGCTGAAAATATCCGGTCTGCTCTCGGATATAAATTGGCCCTGGTTGCTTATAGGGCTTAATAATTAAATCTTCTTCTTTAAAATCAAACTTCATAATATATCTACTTGCTATTACTCTAAATAAGATACAAGTAGTTTTGCAACTTTCAGACCAAACTGAAAGATAGATTAAACATTTGATTTTAAACAGTTTAAAATCAAAGTAACCACACCAAATCGTGATATATCACGATTTGGTGTTATATATCACGAATCTTCTTTTTTGATCCCTAGCTTTTTCAGTTTAGAGCGCAAGGTACTTTCATTCAGGCCAAGTTTAAAAGCAGCCCCCTTTGCACCCGCGATTTGCCAATTACACGCTTCTAGTACCGATAGAATATGCTTACGCTGGGCAGCATCTAGAGTAAGATCATCTTCAAATGATGGTTTTGCCAGTTTATCAGCCTCAGATAACGGCTGCGTTAACTGTAATACCCGTGTGGTACTGAGTATCGCTTCACGTTCCAATACATTTTGTAACTCTCTAATATTGCCGGGCCAATCATAGCGCTTAAGCTGCTCTATAGCGGCATTTGAAACCCCTTCAAGTTGCTTTCCAAGGCGTTTATTAAGCTGCTTAATGATATTGGCGCTTAGAACAGGAATATCTTCTTTGCGCTCTCGAAGCGCGGGAGCTGTAATGGGAAATACGTTGAGACGGTAATAGAGATCCATCCGAAAGCTGCCCTGCTCAACCATTCTCCATAGATCTCGATTGGTTGCTGCAATGATACGAATATCGACCGACAATGTTTGGCTACCACCCACTCGTTCAAACTCATGCTCTTGCAATACACGCAGTAGCTTACTTTGTGCTTCTAATGGCAGCTCACCAATTTCATCCAAAAATAGCGTGCCTTTATTAGCAAGCTCAAAGCGCCCTTTACGCCTTTCGTTTGCACCTGTAAAAGCGCCTTTTTCATGACCAAATAACTCAGACTCTAGTAAGCTTGGGGTAAACGCAGCACAGTTTACCTTTACAAAAGGTTGCTTGTTTCTATCGCTAAGCCGATGCAAGTTTCTTGCAACCAACTCTTTGCCCGTACCATTTTCTCCAAGGATCAAAACCGTACTACTCGTTTGGCTTACCAATTCGATTTGCGACAACATGGTCTTAAAAATATGACTACTGCCCACCAAACCTGAGTCTTGCCAATCTTCATTAAGCTCTGATAGCAAATAGGCATTTTCGTCTTTTAACTGTTCACTGAGAGACTTTACTTGCTCTAACGCCGCCCTAAGCGCTTGCTCAGTTTCCTGCTGTTTGGATATATCTCTGAATATAGCAACTGCGCCAATTAGCTTGCCTTGTCTATAAACGGGTGTAGAAGTGTACTCTACTGCAAAGCTACTGCCATCTTTGCGCCAAAACACCTCATTTTTTACATGCCGTCTTTTTCCGTCAAACATGGTGCAGTATATTTGACATTCATCGGCTGGATACGATGTTCCATCGGCGTGACTATGGTGATGATATTGATGTATTTTTTTACCTAATAACTCCTCCGCTCGCCATCCTGTCATGCGCTCAGCCGCAGGGTTTATAAATACTGCATTTCCCGATAAGTCAAAGCCATAAACACCTTCACCAACTGCGTTAAGCAACAGCTCAGCGTCACCCAAAAAGTGGTTAACCATATTCGCCATATATTACCTCGTGAAATATCACGAGCACTATAACATAGTGTTGTTATCATTGAAGGTTAATTAGCTAAACTGTTGGCGATATTCAGCTAATGTTCGACCATATTGCTCTTTAAACACACGATTAAAAGAGCCTAAATCTTGATAACCTACCTGCCAAGCTACTTCATTGACATTCATACGCGTTGTGCGCAGTAGCTGCTTTGCTTTTTCTAAACGAGCCAACCTTACGTATTGCGAGGGAGAAAGGCCTATTTGTTTTTGAAAACGTCGAATTAATGTGCGTTCGCTCACGCTTAGATGTTCAGCAAGCGAGTCCAAGGTTAACGCCTCTGATAAATTCGCTTTAATATGGTTTTGCAATGACAAAAGCCTCTCGTCTTGATGCAGTTCAAATGCACCAATATGCATATAAGAGTTTTGTGATAGTGAGAGTTTGGGAATCGCTAACCAAGACGACAACTCTTCCGCCAGATCTGCTCCACAAGTTCGACCAATAAAATGTACCATCATCGAGAAATAGCTTTGTGCGGCACCAGACGTGAGCACCTTACCATCCTGCAAGTAAATTTTCTCTTGGCTGACTTTTAGTTGAGGAAAGTAACGCTGATAAAAAGACTTTAACCACCAGCTGCTGGTGACTTGATAACCGTCTAAAAAACCACTGACTGCCAAATAACTTACTGAAGTACAAGTGGCGATAACATGCTCACTACGTTGCGCTAAATGGTTGATGTGTTGTTTTAGCGGTGCGTATGTTTGACAGTCTCGCCAGAGCTTTTGATGACCTTGAAACTGACTGCCAATCCACAACATGACATCAATGTTATCTAAATCAGCGAGTTTTTTATCACAGGGTAAAACTAACCCTTGGCTTGTTGTAACTTGCTTGTCATGTACGCCCACTAGGTACCAACTAAATAACCTCTTTTTACTGATAGTATTGGCAACATTTAAAATATCAATCACGCCTGTAATGCCTGTTGCGAGGGCATTGTCAGGGCAAATAATCGCTACTTGGTACATTTGTCAGTTTCACCCATAAAAGTGTCATTAATGACACATTAGCGCTTTAAACCTTTGCAGTAAAGTAGTACCAGTTAACCAAGATGAGGTATTAAATTATGTGGGTACACTATCCAATTCTATTTCTAATTGCACAAATGTGTTTGTTGTGGCTGTTAACCATGTGGCTGCGCATCTCTGCTATCAAAGCCAAGCAAGTCACAGCCGCAGATATTCAGTTTATTCAAAAAGACCGCTTTCCAAGAACAGCGACACTCGCTGGTAATAGCTACGATAATCAGTTTCAGCAATCGGCTTTATTCATCGTGCTGTTGTGTTTGCTCAATCAGCAAGGTATTGAAGGGCATTTTTGGTATGTTACAAGTACTTTTTTTGTTTTTGCACGCTATTGGCATTGCTTTGAGCACATTGTGTGTCGAAACTTGCTTTTGAGAACCATCGCATTTGCTTTGGCTACTATTTGCTTTTTTATCGCATGGTTTGGCTATCTGTATCAAAGCTTGACGGGGATAAGCCTTGCCTAACCCTCCTTCAATTTAGCCACGATTAACAGCTGGTTTTTAAAAGGACTTTTAGACCAGCGTTAAAAAATGATAAAATTTGCCTTTGCTCATTATTCATCAGCTAGGCACCCGTTTTGACCCCTTCTACATATATTCCAGAATCATTTATAGATGATGTAAAAACTTATATTCCGAGGCACTTATCAATAGATGAGTTTGTTGAGGCTTGCCAACGCCCACTGCGTCGCTCTGTCAGAGTTAACACTTTAAAAATGTCGGTCACTGACTTTCAAAGCTACTGTAAAGCACATAATTGGGAAATAGACCCAGTTCCTTGGTGTAACACTGGGTTTTGGCTTACTCGTCCAGATGACGAAGAACAAAACCTGCCAATTGGTAATACCGAGCTTCACTTAAGTGGCTGTATTTACGTGCAAGAGGCAAGCTCTATGCTGCCTGTACAAGCGCTAAGTGACGTCATAGACGACTGTGAATATGTACTGGACATGGCTGCAGCGCCAGGTTCTAAAACTACACAGCTCGCTGCCATGATGAATGGCAACGGAGTGTTAGTTGCCAATGAGTTCTCATCATCTCGTGTAAAAGTACTGGCCGCTAATACCAAACGTATGGGTGTCGCTAACTGCGCATTATCACACTTCAATGGCAATATATTTGGCAACTATATGTTTGAGTGTTTTGACAGCATATTGCTTGATGCCCCATGCTCGGGCGAAGGCACAGTGCGCAAAGATGCAGATGCATTAAAAAATTGGTCAATTGAGTCCAATATCGAAATAGCCGAAATTCAAAAACAGCTGATCAAAAGTGCTTTCTATGCTTTAAAACCGAGCGGCACGCTGGTGTATTCAACATGTACGCTCACCCCCCTTGAAAACCAAGAAGTTTGCCAGTATTTACTAGAGCAATTTGCCGGTCATGTTGAAGTAGAGTCTCTGACTAATCTTTTCCCTAATGCAAGTCAAGCCATCACAGAACAAGGTTTTTTACATGTATGGCCACAAATTTATGACAGTGAGGGTTTTTTCATAGCTCGGTTTAAAAAACTTAGCTCGGTGCCCAATAGCGAACAACAAATTAAAAAAGGCGCTTTTCCATTCGCCCCCACTGCAAATAAGTTACAAAATGACTTTAACGCATACATCAAAAAGCACTTTGGTATTAAGGCGATTAAAGGTCAGTTAATGACACGAGACAAAGAGCTGTGGCTTTTTCCTGAAGGTATGGAGCAAATAGCAAATAAAATCAAATATTCGCGGCTCGGTATTTTGCTCGGCACTACTCATAAAAATGGTGTGCGTTTGGAGCACGAATTTGCAACGGCTTTGGGTAAGCTCGCAAGCGAAAACAGTTATGCAATGACCCCGCAGCAAGCACAAGATTACTTTCAAGGTAAAGACATTCGTCTTGCAAAGCCCACAACAAATGTGGGAGAAGTAATTCTAACATTGTGTGGCGCACCGGTGGGGTTAGGTAAGTGGCAAAAAAACAAAATAAAGAATAGTTTGCCCCGAGATTTAGT
Organism: Pseudoalteromonas sp. S16_S37; assembly: GCF_014694405.1. Taxonomy (GTDB): domain Bacteria; phylum Pseudomonadota; class Gammaproteobacteria; order Enterobacterales; family Alteromonadaceae; genus Pseudoalteromonas. The sequence continues at coordinate 10,642 of NZ_JAAUWV010000020.1, read as the reverse complement.
TAGCGACACCCAGTTAATAACTTGGGTATAACTTGGAGATATCTTTCACCTATTTTTAGATTAAATAAGCATATAAGATGTAACTTAATGTTTTTTATAAACTTTAAATATATTGCATATGTTTGTAAGTTTTGTGAATAGTTAACTACACTTAAATTACTTTCTACTTCTCCCTAATGTATAGAAGGTGTTCTTAAGTGACGCATTGGCTCCTCAGAGCCATCCCCTAAACCCAGAGCATCCCTTTGCTCTGGGTCTTTTTTAGCTTAACATTTATCAATAATTACGCTGCCCGTTGACGGCAAATCGGTCTTAAGAATCGCAGCATCGCATTTAAACCCACTGACGTACTTCTTACATCTGTACTTGATGGGAATGGCCCACCATGATTCATAGACGCGCATACCTCAACACCGGTTGGCATCTGATTTTCAATTAAGCGGCCTACTTTGTACTGCAGAGCTTCAATGATTTGTGCATTGCTTGCGAAGTCGCTATGTGAACCATGTATTGACGCGGTAAGTTGTCCTTGCAACGAATCAACCAATTGCTTCAATTGCTGGGCATCATCGTATTTCACCATCATCACTGAAGGGCCAAACACCTCTTCATGTAACTCGCTATTTTCGATGTAGGTTTTAGCATCCGTACAGAACAGATGTGCATTAGCATGAAATTCTTGCTCAAGTACGCCCTGTGCGAGCAAGCTTACACCTTGCGCATTTTTTAGTAGCTCAATGCTTTGCTTAAAGCTACTGACAATATTGGGCGATAGTAAAGTATCAGACGTACTTTGAGACAGTTGCTTAATTGCTTCTTCTACCAGCTCATCCGCGTCACTTGGCACGAGCCATAAACCGGGGCTTGTACAAAATTGTCCATTACCCATCAGCACAGATTGGCATAAAGCCTGAGCCAACTCTTTGCCTTGTTCAGCCGCTTTTTGTGTAAAAACAAACTGAGGGTTAGTGCTACCTAATTCACCATAAAATGGGATAGATTCTTTTCTGTTTGCTATGGTTTCCATCAGTTTTTGAGCGACACCAAAACTGCCGGTAAAACCCACCGCTTTTATCGGATCAGCTGCAACAAGTTGATGTGAGATCCCATAACTCTTTGCTTGGATCATTGAGAACACCCCCTTGGGCATACCTGTCTTCGCAATCGCCTTATCTATCGCATGGGTCATAAACTCGCTAGTCACAGGATGTGCGGTATGACTTTTCATTACCACAGGACAGCCCGCAGCTAAGGCCGCAGCTGTGTCACCGCCTAAAGTTGAAAATGCATAAGGAAAATTGGATGCGCCAAACACCGCCACCACACCTATTGGTAGGTAACTTAAATGCGTATAGGGTTTTGGCAAAGGTGCACGACTGGGATCAGCTTGATCCTTAATATCCAGATCGAGCAAGCCGTTTTTGCACTGCTCTAAACTTTGTGCAAAAGCACGTAGCTGATTCATAGTGCGACCACGCTCACCTTGTAATCGGGCTAAAGGTAAGTTGGTTTCTTGATGAGTTACTTCAAGTAGCTGCTCACCCAGCGCTTCGATTTCATCTGCAATTGTATATAAAAATGTGGCACGTTCAGCAGGACTTGTTTGGCGATACGCGACAAATGCTTGCTCAGCCGCGCTCAGCGCTTGCTCCAACATCTGTTCGGTTGCTTCAAAAATAGGGGTTGTAAGGGGTTGATTAAGTTTAGGTGAAAAGCCAAAAAACTTATCTGCACCCTCGGCAATACACCACTGCCCTGCGATGTAACTTGCTCCGCTGATCTGCATAATTCACTCCTGTTGTTTATTTATTAAATTACTTGAAAGCCAAACGCGTATGGGTCGTCATCATCTACCGTTATATTGCTGGTGCCAGTGACCTTAGACCAACCTCGTATACTGGGTAATATAGCGCTCTTTCCAGCCACTTCCGTTACGCCTTCAATGCACCCAATAAATTGACTACCTATGTAGCTTTCATGTACAAAATCTTGCCCAACTTGCAATTGACCTTTAGCAAACAGCTGTGCCATACGGGCACTTGTGCCAGTACCACAGGGAGAGCGGTCAATTGCTTTATCACCATAAAATACCGCATTAGCCGCGCTGGAGTTGTGCTGTTTTGGCTGTCCTGTCCAAAGGACGTGAGAGGCACCTTTCACCGTAGCGTCTAATGGATGAACGCATGTTAGTTGTTGGTTGACAATTTGCCTGACTATTGGGCTGTGTTTAAGGATTTCACTGGCCTTCCACTTATCGATACCAGGGAAGTTTGCTTGCGGCTCAACAATGATATAAAAATTGCCACCGTAGGATATATCTACCGTCAAGAGGCCCAGCTCAGGCACTTCTATCTCGATATTTTGGTAGGCTAAAAACGCGGGTACATTGAATAACTTAACCCACTCTACCTTGCCATTTTCCATTCGATAATTGACATCTACACGCCCTGCTGGTGTATCCAGCTTTAGGCTATCTTGCTCGGTGGGTTGGATCAAACCATGTTCAAGGGCAAACGTAATCGTTCCAATAGTGCCATGACCACACATAGGCAAACATCCAGAGGTTTCCACAAACAAGATACTGGCATCACCATCGGGTGTGGTTGGAGGATAAATGAACGACCCTGACATCATATCATGACCTCTGGGCTCAAACATTAACGCTTGGCGGATCCAGTCATATTCAGCCATAAAATGCTGTCGCTTTTCACTCATGGTATCACCCCGTAAATTGGGGTGACCACTGGTGATTAAGCGCACAGGGTTGCCACAAGTGTGGCCATCAATACATGAAAATGTCCCTTTGCGCATAAGCTTAATCCAAATTAAATTTGCTTAAATCGATACGGTTGCTCATCGCCTCATCATACAAGCGATTAATCATCACTTTTTGCTCTTCTGGCAAGCTTAAACGCGGCGCACGTGTCACTTCAGAGCCTCTACCAGCTAACTGCTCAGCATACTTAATACACTGTACAAGTGTAGGGATAGTGTCTAGGCGTAACAATGGCAAGAACCAACGCCAAATCTCTTTGGCCTCTTCATAACGACCTTGGCGCGCCAACTCATAGATTGCTACTGACTCTTTGGGGAATACATTGGTTAGCCCAGAGATCCACCCTGTTGCACCAAGCATTAAACTTTCTAGCGCAATATCATCAACACCGCCAAAAATGATGAAACGCTCCCCAAACGCACTTTGCAGCTCTGTAATGCGACGTGTATCAGTTGTGGCTTCTTTGATTGCCACAATGTTTTCCTCATTCGCCAGTACCTTCATACCTTCGATAGATACATCAACGCCATACGTAATTGGGTTGTTATAAATCATCACGGGCAGCGACATGCTGCGCGCGACTTGTTGATAATGGTAAATAGCTTCACGCTCAGTTGAGCGGTAAACCATACCTGGTAGCACCATTAATCCGTCGATACCAATTTTTTCTGCGTCTTGGCAAAACTCTACTGCAAACTGTGTAGTCGTCTCAGCTACGCCGGTTAATAATGGCACGCGACCAGCTACAACTTCTTTAACCGCTTTAAGCACCTCGCGTTTTTCTTCGTATCTTAACGAGCAATTCTCGCCTACCGTGCCTAACACAATGATGCCGTGTACACCTTCGTTGATAAGTGCATCAACCATGCTTTTTGTGGTCTCGAAATTAATGCTGCCATCATCGTTAAATTGGGTTGTTACTGCTGGGTAGACCCCTTGCCAATTAATCATTTTATTTTTCCTCATTGGTTTTTGTATTTACCATCTTAGGTATATTGTATACAATAATCAATATCCTGTTGGCGAATTTATTTTTCTTAACTCTATTGGGATATATAAAAAGCTTTTAATTTACTGATTTTATTAGCATAGTGATTTTCAAAAATGGTTAAAAAAATTGCCTTTTGGGTTAATAGTAAAACATGCAATTTGGCTAATTTATGTATTTCTCAGCCAAAAAAATTACAACGCAGGAAAAATGCATGACCAAAAAAGAACAAAAAATTGCCGTTATAGGTGCTGGCATCATAGGCCTCTGTGTTGCCAAGCAATTGCGTGATAAAGGCTATCGCGTTTCTCTATTTGACAGTGAAGGCATTGCACAGCGCTGCTCAAAAGGAAATGCTGGCCACTTTGCCACAGAACAAGTATTTCCTCTGGCTAACAAAAAACTACTGCCAAAATTACCGAGCATGATATTTAACCCCCGCGGCGCGCTATCGATAAAAGCAAGCTATGCACTAAAGATGCTGCCATGGTTTTGCCGCTTCTTACTAAACATGCGAGAAAAACCCTTCAAAGCCCATACGCAAGCTCTTAAGGCGCTAAATGAACACGCTTTACCTGCATATGACGAACTCTTAGCAGACAGTAATTATCAAGAGCTATTGACTAAAAATGGCTCGTTACTCACCTTCGAGAAGACCAGTCATAAAGATATAGAAAAGATGTATCGAGATTTTAAGGCGCAGGATGTATCTGTCGTTTGGCTTGATAAAAAAGCGCTACATGAACTTGAACCAAATATATCTGAGCAAGTAACAGATGCGCTGTTTTTCCCAGACGTAGGCCACAGTGTTGACCCCCATCAATTGTGTATGCACATTTTTAATCTTTATAACGAGCTAGGTGGTGAGTATATACAACAAAAAGTGACCAATATCGTCGCACAATCAGCTCAAAGCACTATCACAACAAGTGCTAATAATACCTATCACTTTGACAAAATAGTTGTGTGTACTGGTGCTTGGAGTAAACCGCTTGCTAAACAACTCGGTTTTAAAGTGCCACTCGATACCGAACGCGGCTACCATGCTATGGTTGAAAAGCATGGCATTCTATCTCGTCCAGTTGCATCTGCTGAGCGGCAGTTTATTATCACTCCAATGCAGCAAGGTCTTCGTTTGGCAGGTACCGTTGAATTTGCTGGCTTAGATGCGCCAGAGCGCACTCATCGTGCGACCATGCTACTAGGACATGCTCAAAACATTTTAACTGATATTGAACACTGCCAAATAACGCAGACTTGGATGGGATGCCGCCCTTCTCTGCCAGATTCATTACCAGTGATCAGCAGCGCACCTGATAATGAAAATATATTATTTGCATTTGGCCACCAGCATTTAGGCCTAACGCAAGCAGCTATTACCGCAAAATTGATTGCCCAATTGTGTCACGGTGAGCAACCCTCACTTGACTTAACCCCTTATAGAATAAACCGATTTTAGGAGCAAACATGACAACATATGGCATAGGCACACAATCACAACAACAAGCCCTTGATGCACTTGATGCACTTGAAAACATGACACAAGGCATTGAGCCTATTGCGTATCAAGAATACCAAGCACGTATTGCAAAAGCGCAGCGTTATATGCAAGAGCATGACATAGATGCAATCTACCTAAATGCAGGTACCAACCTTAAATATTTTACCGGTATGCAATGGTATGCCAGCGAGCGCTTAGTGGGCGCTATTTTACCCGCTTCAGGGGCTGTTGAGTTTATCGCCCCGACTTTTGAAATTGGCTCGCTACTTGATTATCAAGTGATTGAAGGGCCGATTAACGACTGGCAAGAACACGAAAGCCCATATGCGCTATTTGCTAAAGTTTTGCAAAACATGGGGATAAGCGAACAAGCAACCATAGGCATAGACGAAAGCACTGCATTTTTTGTTGCCGATGGCATTGCCAAAGCCGCACCAAGCTTGAACTTGATTAACGCTAAGGAAGTCACAGCACACTGTCGAATGCATAAGTCTGAAAACGAATTAGCGCTTATACAACGGGCAATGGACATGACGCTTGCTGTTCATAAAGCGACGGCAAGCATGCTACATGAAGGTATTACAACAACACAAGTGGAAGCATTCATTAACCAAGCGCATAAAAAAGTAGGTGCAACAGGCAATTACTTTTGCATAGTGTTATTTGGTAAGGCCAGCTCTTTCCCGCATGGGGTTAAAGAACCACAAGTGCTTAAAAAAGGCGATGTTGTGCTGGTAGATACCGGTTGCAAGCTCGAAGGCTACCTTTCAGATATTACCCGTACCTATGTATTTGGCAAGGCAAACGAACGTCAGCGCACCATGTGGCAACATGAAAAAAACGCACAAATTGCTGCGTTTGACGCTGCTAAAATTGGTGCAACTTGCGCAGATGTTGACTATGCTGCACGTAGTTACCTTGCAAATCAAGGTCTTGGCCCGGATTATGACTTACCTGGGTGCCCTCACAGAACAGGCCACGGCATTGGCTTAGACATTCACGAATGGCCTTATTTAGTTAAGGATAACCCCCAATTACTCGCTCCTGGTATGTGTTTTAGTAATGAGCCTATGTTAGTGCTGCCGGATGAATTTGGTATTCGTCTGGAGGATCATTTTTACATGACCGAAGCAGGTCCAAAGTGGTTTACACAGCCAAGCCATAGTATTGATGACCCTTTTGGTTTGAATAAAGATTAATTAGAACGCTTTACTTTTCGAACTCCCAAAATATACAATGTATATATAAAACATATATAGGATGTATATTTTGGGTATCGTTAAAATCTCAGACGAACTACATGAAGAACTGCGCGCGACCTGTCAGGTTATGTCTCGATCCATTAACTCTCAGGCTGAATTTTGGATAAAAATGGGCCGCTTAGCCGAGCTCAATCCAGATAAAACCTTTACGCAATTGATCCAAGCGGAACTTGCACAACACACTGGCCAAACATTCACTACGAGCGAAAAAAATGAATGATGTTGTCTTAAAGTCTTCTGCACAAGCAGATTTAATGCGTGAGTCTGGTAAGTTACTCTCACAAGTCTTTGTCATGTTAGATGAGGTTGTTAAACTAGGTATTTCAACAATGGCGGTAAATAACCTCGTTGAACGATTTATTGTCGAAGAGCTCAACGCAAGGCCTGCATCAAAAGGACAATATGGCTATGAATTTGTACTTAATAGCTCTGTGAATCATATTGTTTGCCATGGTATTCCCAATGAATCTGAAATATTAACAGATACAGATATCGTCAATTTTGATATTACATTAGAAAAAAATGGCTTTATCGCTGACTCTAGCAAAATGTACGTGATGCCAAATGCATCTGATGAGGCAAAAAAACTCGTCACTTTAACCGAGCAAGCCATGTGGCAAGCCATCAAATTGGTTAAGCCAGGGATTCGACTCGGTGATATCGGTCATATCATTTCCAAACTTGCCCACCAAAATGGTTACAGCGTGGTACGCGAATATTGTGGACATGGTATCGGTGAGCAAATGCATGAAGCCCCCAACGTACTGCACTACGGCAAACCAAATACAGGCTTAAGACTACAAAGTGGCATGACGTTCACTATTGAACCTATGATCAATCAAGGTAGCGCACGGATCAAAACCAAAAAGGATGGCTGGACTGTCGTCACAAAAGACAGAAAACTCTCAGCGCAATCAGAACATACTATTTTAGTAACCGACACTGGATTTGAAGTGCTAACGTTACGACCAGAAGAGGCGCATTTACTGGCCTGATTTTTTAAGCGCCTGTTAATGTGGCGCTTAAAACAGTTGTAAACCATCATAAGGCTTTGTTTTTAGATAATCTAATCGACTCGCTAAACTACCAACATGCAATTCAAATTTATGCCCGTTAGGGTCCAGAAAGTATAGCTGCTTTAAACTCTTGCTCATTGATATCGAATGCTAAATGGCAATAGTCTTTAGCTGGGTTTAGGTCATCAAGGGATAAACAAAACCAAATATTATTAAGAGAAAGGTATGCACCAGTATGCCATTTAGCATGTGCCGTCATGCCAAGGATATCAACGTAAAACGCAAAGGATATATCTAAATCAGCTACAGCTATGGTGATGTGGTTTATGCCATTTAACATACCTTTTCCTTGTTAATATACACAGCACCTTTATCAAGGCTATATTAAAAGATCCTAACTCCTTGGGTAAACCCTAGCGCTGTGCCGACTTTACTTAGTGCAAACTATATTTGAATTTTATCGCAAAGCGAGTTGAGCACACTCATTGATATTGATGGGTTCTTTAAACAGATTAGTGAGTGGTAAAAATAATGGTTCAGGGAGATTATCTAACTCAAACCACTTCCATTGCCTACACTTGTTGGGTTCAGTAACAATAGGCTCACCACTTGGACATGACGCAAGCATAAATAACGTCACATAATGTTTGTTTTCTTTTTCAAAGATGTCATTGGTAAAACTCAACTTTTCAATAGAGTCTGCAATGAGGCCTGTCTCTTCAAATGTCTCTCGCTTTGCGCATTGTTCAATACTTTCACCTAATTCAAGGTGACCTCCCGGCGTTGCCCAAGTATGAGCACCGTGTGAGCCAATACGCTCTCCTAGTAACACCCGACCTTCACGTAAAATAATAACCGCAACACCAACTCGAACTTGTTTTTGCAATCTATATACCTCCGGTTAGTTTAAATGTTTACTTATCTGCAGGCACCAAGTTAAACACATATGACAACGCCCCGTGCCTCCCTGATTTCTGTTCAGCTTGTGCAAGCTCTTTAGGATCGCAAGTTCCACCAACACATCTATACTTACCAAGATAACTGTAATATTTTGATTTTTTACCTTCTTTCGCAAATACAGGAAACTCGTTTTCCATCTGCGACATAACCAGCTCGGCCTTTTTCTTCACCTTGCCCGACTTTCCAGCTTGGATTTGTACAGGACAATCAGGGTTCAGCTCCAAGTTAAAACACCCGGCCAGTATTTGTTTATTTCTTTGCGGTAAATACGTTTGAATTTCACCACCTACTAAGGCTTGAATCTCTTTGCGAGTATAAGTTTTTGCTTTATCGAACATAACAACTCCTGTACTGGGTAATATGGCACTGAAAATAGCTGTATATCAAGCTCCTAGTGCTTACAGATAAACGATTAAAAAAGCACTGTGAGCATCACGGCGCATCTTTAGTATTGAACCCCGCTATAAAAAACTCTACTTTGCCACAAGATTTACACGCATACATGTCTAAGTTTTCTTTATTGACAAACAGTTCGCCTAGTTCTCCTAGTACTCCCCATCGAGTCCCTTCATGAAAGTTTTTTGTACCGATAAAATCTAAAGTTGTCTGACAGCGAGTACACTCTAAGGGTGAATTACAAGGCACGCTATCTTCGGCCATTTTGCCTTTTTCAAGATTACAACACCAACATACCTCAAATTCATCATCATCGATTGTTGTATTACAGTTTTGGCATTGCCACGACATATTTATATTCCTTAATAAAAAAACCAGTAAGAGCCACTTATCATAAACTGCGTTCTATATACCATTTACAAGCAGGTTGGCATTTTCTGTCTAGTCGCGTTTTTTAGCCATAAAAATAGCAACTCGCTCTAACGCTGCATCGCGATGAACTTCCCCTTTATGGAACTGTTCACTTTCAATCATTGCCAAAAGGTTGTTCTGCACAACTAAATCAGAGCAATTTTTCTTAAGAACGGGTTCAAAGGTTGCGAAAAAGCTTAAGGCCTCTTGAGGCGATACAAACTCATCTATCACGATTTCATCCAGTAACATGCCTTCGCGAGCAACTGGATCAACCTTAACTCGATATAATCTTTTGCCACTTTGCTTTTCGTTTCTGTTCATCAACCACCTATCAGCGCCACAGGGTTCGGTTATTTTTAAGTGGTAAACAAGCGACACTTTTTTTGTGGCTGCGTGCTCTAGGGCTGTATGAAATGATTCTGTAGTAGAGAATAGCATCTAAATTCCAATCCTTTTCTTAAGCATAACGATCTGCTCTGAACTTTCCTTTACATCAACGTATAATGAGATAATTAAATGTTCGAATAGTGCGTTAAAATTAACGAAAAAATACTTAACCAGAGCAGCTGCAGCCAATACGATATACGTTGATAATAACCTGCTCGCTTTTGCAACTTATAAGCTTTTGCCATTTTAGTTAAGTAATAAATAGTTAATGCAACGCTTATAACTGATACAAGCCTAAACCAAAAAGGCACATAAGATGAACTTGGACTAAATGCAATTATGATCGGCGCAATTAGCAGCGATAGAAGCATAATACAACCCGCACAAGAGTGAATTTTACATTTTAACGTAGGCGATTCTATGTATGGGTCTTTATCCATAGGAAAATAACCCGCAAGCCAAGTGCCGACGCCATGTGCGATGATTAAATACCCACAAATAGTTATGGATAAATTTGCTTCATTAAGTTGCGTTACGGCCCACCCGAACAAACAAAATATAAACCCTAACGGATAGTTATTTATGGCTGGGGATATTTTTTCGGTTGGACTGCCTGCAGCACCTAGTTCACTACAAAATTGGTTTACGTGATCGTAATTAGTCGATTCTGAAAATCTCGGTTTTTCAAAAAACTGAGGTTGTTCAATTTGGATTGCCATCTTTAGAGTCGGTTAACCATCTAACGTTTTTGTTGTTTGATTTTCACGTGCCAATGGCGCACAGAGCCAGCTTAAAATCCAGACGTAAAAAAGCCTTAATAGGCTTAGGATTTTTCTAAAGTTTTGGCCCACACCCGCTAGAATGGCATTGAGTTTGTCGCCCAATATGCCTTTCAAGCGGTTTAATCCCAAATGGCCATCACTTTTCATGTGCCCGATGATG
>NZ_JAAUWV010000019.1 GCF_014694405.1 Pseudoalteromonas sp. S16_S37 | reverse complement strand
ATTGCGATTAAACCCAGAACTTTACTTGCCTTGGAACTATAAATCACAACGCATAGACTAAATTCTGGACTCAAGCATATTTTTGATGGTGAGTTACGCTAACTTGCCGTAAGCTCACGAAATGGTTTGATGAACCATGTGCAATATTCTGTGATTATCGTTACTATTAAATTCAGGCCAATCAAAGAAGGGTAGCTGTGTCACTTTACTTAGTTTATTTGCTCGTTATTTTTGCTCTGTTCGGCACGTCAGCCAGCTACTTTTTGCGCTTTTTATACTTTTATTGGGTTAAACGACGTATTGAAATTAAGTTCATATGGTATGCAGGAGGATGCGCCCTATTGGTGGTCGTTATTTCTGTTATAGGACGCTGGTTTTTTATTGGGTAGTCTAAGGTCTGTAGGTTTGGCACTGTTGCCTTATGCACAATGGCGTTATCGGCAGCACCGGTTTGCATGTTTCCTGCAGTGACGTTTTATCGTCATTGGATCTTTCTTGTTCAGTTATTTTGTTTGCAATTTCGTTGAGTTTGCGGTCATTAACTTGTTTTGTCGAGTAAATGAGATATTGGCTTGGACCCTCACATGAAGGGCGTTTCCCAACAGCAAGTACCTTACACTGGTAGCTAGCATCACATGTTTTATCAGCGATTAGGTCATCAAGAATCTCATAGTTGGATTTTGTGACCGTACTGGGTGTGGTTGTCCAAGTGATATGACAACCACTAAGTAGTGATCCAAATAGAACGATTAAAATGAAAGACAATTGCTGTTTCATAATTGCTCTTTAGAAGGTTTCTTGAGACGTATTGGTTAGTTTAACACATTTATTTTCAACACATTGTGTACTTGGTTTGGTGAGGTGCTGACAAATACTCATCATCTGATTTTTAGCATTATAAGTACTTTCGTAATGCGTAATTTTGCTGGCCAACTGTTTGATTGTATCTGGGTTAGCTGATTTACTTGAGTACACTAAATAGCTACTAGGTCCACCACAGGCTCGACTACCAACGGCCTCAACTTGGCATTGCATTGTGCTGTCGCAACTCAGATCTTGGGTGAGTGTTTTTAGTTGGCTGTGCAATTGCTCTATATCCTGTAGTGAAACATCGCTCAGTATAGGTTGTGATGGCTTTGCAGGTGAAATATCCGCTTTATGTTGTTCTTTTTGTACTGGCGCTGCCGCAACTGGTTGGGCTTTGCTGCTGATATTATTTGGCTCAGCCAGCTCTTTGCTTTGCGAATTAACTTGGTTGCAACTTGCTAAGCACAGAGTCAGCATTAGTGCCTGAGATAATTTGAACATGGCTACTCCTTTCTTTTTAATTAGTTTGCCCTTTAAGTCACAATGTTACAAGTGTTAACCCTTTGAGTATTAAAATCTCTACCAAGGTAGTCTATGATAAGCCACCTTGAGTAAGCTTTTGTGGATTTAATAGCTCACACAACTCGTCTTCGCTTAGTGTTGTATGTTCTTTTGCCACGTCAATAATCGGTCTATTTTGTTGGTAAGCGAGTTTGGCAATTTTTGCGGCAGCTTCATAGCCAATGATTGGGTTGAGTGCGGTAACAAGAATAGGATTTTTAGATAATGCAGCCTGTAAATTTGGTTCATTCACTTTAAACGTTGAAATAGCTTTATCGGCGAGTAGATTGCTAATATTTGAGAGTAGCTTGATGCTTTCTAAAATATTATATGCAATAACAGGCAGCATTACATTCAGTTCAAAGTTTCCTGACTGGCCTGCCACAGTAATGGTTGCATCATTTCCTATCACTTGGGCACATGCCATGGCGGCGGCTTCTGGAATAACGGGGTTTACTTTACCTGGCATAATTGAAGAACCAGGTTGCAGTGCTTCAAGTTCTATCTCAGATAGCCCCGCTAAAGGGCCAGAGTTCATCCAGCGCAAATCATTCGATATCTTCATAATTGCCACTGCAAGGGTCTTTAAAGAGCCTGATAAGCTAACAACGCTATCTTGGCTGCCAATACTGAAAAAGAAATTGTCTGACGGTGTAAATGAGATCCCGACATTTTTGCTCAAATTCTCATTAAATAACTTTGCAAATGCTGAGTCTGCATTTATCCCTGTACCGACTGCTGTTCCCCCTTGCGCCAATGCGCTTAGGCTCTGTAGTTGAGCTTTAATATGTGCATAGGCATGGTCTATCTGAGCTTGCCAGCCACTCAACGTTTGCGAAAAACTCACCGGCATGGCATCCATTAAATGTGTTCGGCCAGTTTTTACAAACTTGCCCACTGAATCATTTTTTTTCCTAATTGCTTGGGATAAATGCTGCAAAGCCGGTAATAACTGATTATTTACCTCAATGACGCAACTAACATGAATCGCTGTCGGTATAACATCATTGGAACTTTGTCCCATATTCACATCATCATTTGGATGAATTGATAGTCCACTTTTGTTGCTAGCTAAAGTGGCGATAACTTCATTGGCATTCATATTGGTGCTGGTACCAGAACCTGTTTGAAATACGTCTACTGGGAACTGCTCGATGAACTCTCCATCGATAATATGCTGGGACGCATCAATTATCGCCTTTGCTTTATCAGTTGGCAGGTGTTTAAGGTGCACATTGGTTTGTGCTGCAGCTTGTTTAATATAACCAAGCGCGCGTATGAATGGCGCAGGTAATGTTAATCCACTGATGGGAAAGTTATTGATGGCACGCTGAGTTTGCGCTTTGTATAAGGCGTTTACTGGGACTTCAAGTGTCCCCATACTGTCTTTTTCTATACGTGTTGTCGACATGAATTGCTCCTTAGCTAAATAGCCTTTTGTGCGTTCAAAGATAACACGTGGCGCTATATTGTTTATGATCTGTATAGCTAAACTTTATGAATTCTTCTAATGGCGGAGCAGCTTTGTTAATTTAGAAGTGTTTAAAGAGAATCAAGGAGGTTGTGCTAACTATGCAAATAACAAAATTACATAGTTAGCCACTAAGTGGGATAAGACTTAGTGAAAATCACTCGCGCCATTAGTTATATCCAAGTATGAATATTTGAGCTGTTTTTGGCACATCTTCTTGTTCACTGGGAGTTAAAATATCTTGTACTTCTTTTCGATAATCATCACTTTGCACAAATAAGTTATCATCATGCTCTTCAATCAGACCGGTTTCACAAATTGGCATGTGGGTGATTGTAGAAATAAACATTGTTAGGTCCTCGTGTGGTTGTATGTCATGATAAATATAGCAGAAGTTGTGCCATCATGAAGAAATCTAATAAATACAAGGCGCTAATTATTTTTAATTAATATTTTGTGCTATTCATCTTTGAGAATGCTTCAACATCGAGCAGAAATGATCAAAATAAGTGCAAGGAGTAAAAGTGAACAAGCCTTTCTCGCAAGCATGTGAAAATAACAAAATGCCTATCTTGTCTGTAATCAAACCTTACCTGACTCAATATCAACGAGTGCTCGAAATTGGTTCGGGTACGGGGCAGCATGCGGGGTATTTCGCTGAACAATTGCCTCATTTAATTTGGCAAACGAGTGATCGCGAACAAAACCATGCTGGGATTAAAAGTTGGATTGCAGATAGCAAGGCAGACAATGTACTAGAGCCTGTGATCTTAGATTTAAACAACCCATGGCCTGTGGCACAAGTGCCAGTAATCTACACCGCCAATACTCTACATATTGTGAGTAAGGAGTTGGTGAAAAAGTTTTTTCAAGGGGTTCAAGCGCACTTGGAAAAAGAGGGATTATTGTGCGTTTATGGCCCATTTAATTATCGTGGTCAATTCACAAGTGATAGTAATGCGCAATTTGATGCGTTTTTAAAAACCAATGATCCGCTCAGTGGTATACGCGACTTTGAATGGATTGACTCGCTAGCACAACAAGCGGGGCTAAGTTTATTAGCAGATAAAGCCATGCCAGCCAACAATCGTCTATTGCTGTTTAAACGGTAATACCAAGGCGCATTGTTCTTTATATTGCGCTATATGTCTGCGTTCCCGTTGAATGAAATCGCTGATTGCTTCGCTAAACATCGGATTGGCAATATGATGCAACGAATAAGTTGTGACGGGCTCAAAGCCTCGAGTTAACTTATGTTCACCCTGTGCCCCTGCATCGAATTTGTATAGCTGATGTTTGATTGCATACTCAATGCCTTGGTAATAACAAAGCTCAAAATGCAGCGCTTGATAGTCTTCAAGTGCTCCCCAATATCGGCCATATAAGGTGTGCTTGTCACTCAGGTATAAACTGGCGGCAACAAGTTGACGTTCATCAAATGCTACACACAATCGCACCGACTGCGGTAGTGTGCGAAGTACTAGCTGGAAAAACGTAAAGTTTAGATAGCCTTGATGACCTGAGCGTTTAATGTAGGTGTTTTGATAGCATTGGTAGAATTGCGCTAACACTGTGTCATCAATTTCATCAGCGCTTAGCCAACGAATACTGAGCCCATACTTAAGAGCCTGTTGGCGTTCTTTTTTAATCATTTTTCGTCGCCGTGAGGTCAGTGCACTTAAAAAATCAACAAAATCTTTATAGTGATTGTTGTGCCAATGAAATTGCACGCCATCGCGCCGTACAAAGTCATTGCTGGGCGAGAGCTGCTCGGTGAGAAAATTAATATGTGCCCCTGACCAACATGCTTGCGCGCAGCAACGTTTTAAAGTTTTAAAAATATAGTCGCAAAGTGATGGGGTTGGTTTTTTACACAAGATACGTTGGCCCGTCACGGGAGTGAAAGGCACACCGCATAGCCATTTGGGGTAATACTCGAGCCCATGGCGTTGATATGCTTCTGCCCAAGTCCAGTCAAATACATATTCGCCATATGAGTGGCTTTTTAGATACCCGGGTAAAATAGCGACCAAAAGGGTATCTTGATATATCAGTAAATGGTGTGGTTGCCAGCCTGTTTTGCTGCTAACACAACCACTTTGCTCAAGTGCGCTCAGCCACGGGTAGCTACAAAACAGGTTATTTGTGCAAAGTGATTGCCAGTCGAGTGGGGATACTTCATCAATCGAGGTTACAAACTTATGGTTGTACATGGGGCGGCATTGCATCGTTTAAAAAGTTACTTAGGCGATATGTAAAATCATCGTAGGCAGGGTTAAATGTTAAGCGTTGCAAGGGGACTGCATGACTCATATTGCTCTTTGTGCGCTCACCAAGTAGTGGTGCCGAATGTTGTTTACACTCTAAATATTTAGTTAAGTCGCTTAGGTAACCGCCACAACTACGATATATCCCTTTATAACCATAGTATGGATGCGATGGTGGTTGCAAAATACCAACATGTGACATATCTATCACTTTATCACAGACAGCATGCGTGCAAGCAGGTTGTAGTATTTTATAGCCATCAGGCAGCTGAACGATTGCTGTTTGAGGGTTGCCAAAGTAGTAGAGGATATGGTTATCAAGCTGGTGGGTATCCTTAGCAAATCTGTTTAGCATTGCCAAGTTCGCGGTGCTATCAATGGTACTATCAACCTCACTGAAAGCGCTAAATAGGGGCAGTTCCTTAGGTAGATAAACATGCTCAAGCAAGTTCATTGCTTCATCGGCTAAAGCTGCAGCCCGCCAAGAAAAGGATTCATACTTAGCAAAGTCAAAGTCAGCATCTTCATCAATCCACTCGACAAAGGGAACTCGTGCAATCCATTTTGCTAACCAGCCGTGTTTATTATGTGGTTCGCTCGCTGGCGATATTAACGCCATGGCGCTCAGGTTTTCAGGAGGAGACTTGGCAACACGAGCAATCGCTAAGGCGGCGCCTGTTGAGTAACCCATAATGGCAAATTGCTCAAAGTCTTTGGCGGTGCGTGTTATGGCATAGTCGATGGTATTTTGCCAATGGTTTAAGTCAACCAAGTTTAAATCGCTAGGGGCAGTAGCATGACCGGGCAGCAGCATAGCGCGAACATTGTAGCCTTGTTGATGAAATACTGCACCGAGGTAGTGAAATGTAAACGGTGAGTCAGTAAGACCATGGATAAGCAAGATAGCTCGTTCATGGTTAGGTTGTCTTAGCTCAAAAGGCGCAATGAGATCCGATACAGTGAGTTGCTCTGTGGTGTAACCCTGTGCCTTTGCGACGGGCGTTAAAATTGGGCAGGGCTGCTGAGCGCGAATGTTGCGGCTGTTGATAATTGCTTTAGTCTTTGCAATATACACGCTAAATAGTTCATTTTGCTCAATGGGATAAGTGAGCGGCCCTTGTTCGTTGGCGAAGCGGTAAGCTCCTTGTGTTTGAGCTTGAGCTTGAGCTAGGTTTTGCCAATCTTGTGCGATGTCTAAACAGTTTGTTTCATGCGCGTCTTGGTGTACCAATGCCTGATTGGCTAACACCTTGATACTGGCACATAAGAGCAATAAAGGAAAAAATAATTTCATTGTATTAACAGTAGTTTGCCAAACATATAGCTAGCTTATCTCGCTCTAAAGGTTTTGCAAGATGTCTATTAAACCCGATAGCAATAGCGTGCGCTTTGTCTTGCGGCATCACATCAGCCGTTAATGCTATGATTGGCAACTCATCTGCATCTTTAAATTGACGGATCGCAGCCGTAGCCTGATAACCGTCCATAATTGGCATTTGGCAATCCATAAGCACGATATCAAATTGCTCATTTTTTACAGCTTCAACGGCTTCTTGGCCATTAGAGACAACCGTATGTTGGATATCAAAGGAACTTAACATAGCTTTGATCACTACTTGATTAACGGGGTTATCTTCTGCCACAAGTACACGTAAACAATGGATTTGCGATATATCTACATGCTCCAACTGCTTGCTTTGAGCGCTTGAGTTCTGCAGTTTAATCGCTAGTGTGAATGTACTTCCCTGACCGACTTCACTTTTGAGGCTGAGTTGTCCGCCCATCAGCTCTGCAAGTTCTTTGGCAATAGCCAAACCAAGGCCTGTACCGCCATACTTTCTTGAGGTTGAATTGTCTGCCTGACTAAAAGCGTTGAAAATCGTAAGTTGTTTATCAGCTTCGATGCCAATACCCGTATCGATAACATTGAACGTCAAGTTCACCTGTTTTGTGCCGTACTCGGCCTCGATATCTAACACAACACTACCTCGCTGTGTGAATTTGACGGCATTGCTACATAGGTTAATCAGCACTTGTTCAATACGCATTTCATCGCCGAGCACCCAAGTCGGCCCTGGCAAGTTATGAACAACTTGCCAAGCAATGCCTTTTTGTTGGGCACTGGATGAAAACATGGCATCTATGCGGGTAAATAACTCTTGTAAGTCAAAAGGGTGATTGTCTATTTGCAGGCGGTTCGACTCAATTTTCGCGATATCAAGGATGTCGTTAATGAGGTTTAGCAAGGTCTTAGATGCAGAGCCGATTTTTTTTATGTAGTCTCTAAGCTCTACGTGATTGTGTGTAGCACTGGCAAGCGAAGCAAATCCAATTACCGCATTGAGTGGGGTACGAATTTCGTGACTCATATTGGCCAAAAACCTACTTTTAGCTTGATTGGCGCGATCAGATTGGGCTTTAGCTTTGGCTAAAGAGCGAGTACGTTGTTCGACTAGTACGTTTAATGCATGGTGCTGGTAATTGAACAGTAATAGTATGTATATGATTAAGCCGGTGATACTGAGCTGCAAGATCAACAACATCAGAGTGAGCTTTTGATTAAGCCGTGACGCATATTCATCTTTAACGGACAATTCCATACGCCACTTTTGTCCTGCTACAAATAACGTAATTATTTTTTTGCTTTGCTCATTGATGAGCTGATCTGGGCCAAAATTCTTGTAAAAAACATCATTGTTACTGGTATCGTAAAAGGCGATGTTAAACAGTTGGGCTTGCGCTTGTTTCAACGCTTCTGCAAGTAGTGTTTCGACTTGTACAACTGCCGTTGCATATCCTCTTATAGTGTATTGTGAGGTGGAAGAATTAGCTTTGAAAACGGGTGAAAATAACAAATAAGCAGGAGAGGGGCGGCTATCTTGAACCAGATAAATAATATCACTTGCTTGAGGCTCTGTGGCGTTACTTGCTTTAACTATAGCCTGCTTGCGACTCTCTTTAGAATAGACATTGAAACCAAGCGCACCGGTATTGCCATTGAGGGGAGTGATATATTTAACAACGACAAGTGGATCTGTTGTTAGTATCGGCTCTCCTTGGATTTTGACGTTGTCACCGTAAAGTTCAGCTAATTGGGTGTTGAGTTGTGTACGCTGTGTTGCATCAATACGTTCATTCCAAGATAAAGCACGCAAAAAAGTGTATTGATTCCTAAGGCTGTTGGCCATTTGTTCGAATTCTTGTTGCGAAAAATGCTCACGAGCTTGCAACTGATTTGCCAATGCTAAAATAGCCAGCATGCTCTGATTTACGTAGCGATAAACAATATTTTCGATAATTTGCACTTCGCGTTGTGCATTCATATTGGCGCTTTTCATGTTGCTTTGATTGTACAAAAATGTGGTTAGTGCAACGGACATACACAATACGATACATGCTGCGAATGTGCTTGCTACGTTATTAAGAGGTCGAGGGTTTGCCAGCCAAGGCTGAAGAGCGATAAGTAATGCGGGCGTTGCAATTAAAACACCTAAGGAGTCTCCAAGCCACCAAGCAAGCATATTATTCCAATGGTTAGCGAAACTGTACTCTGGATGATAAAAACTCAGAGCAAATACTCCAATGTTGGCAGATACCAAGTTAACAACGACCCCAACGAGGCCAATAAAGTAGGCAATATGTAAGCGGCTTTGTAAGTGCAGTGGATGGCCAAGCCAGGCTCTGAGTAAGTAACCTCCAAGTAAGGCCTGCAGTATCGCACCGCTTGCTATCATGCCAACTTCAATTACATTTGGAACAGATAACGCACTTAGGCTCCAGCCATGTGCTGTTGTCCAGTTAAACATTGCAGAAGCTGCAGCTAATCCTGGAACAAATCGCCAACCCCATATAAACACACCGACTAAGCCAACGCCTGCAGGTAGCCAGATAGGTAATACTTGATCTTGAAAAGCAAATACAGTTAGCAGTTTTCCTAAGACAAAATAGCTCAGGGAAAATATTAGATAACCGAGTTGTGAATGCCATTTTTGCTTAAAGTTCATAAATAATAGTTATGTTGATTTGGAGATGCAGTTGCTAAGTATAGTTGGTGAAGAATGAATAATAGTAATCAACCTCGTCCATCATCCACAGCTTTATCAATAAACTGCGCATCAATAGTGTAACTTTATGAGCTAATGTGGATTATTTATTAAAAGAAGTAAAGCGACGTATGTCAGCAAAGATAAAAGATATTGAGATGTAAAGTATTGGGCATAAAAAAACCGCTTTAAAAGCGGTTTTTCAAAAGCAATGGCGGAGAAGGAGGGATTCGAACCCTCGATAGGGCTACAAACCCTATACTCCCTTAGCAGGGGAGCGCCTTCAGCCACTCGGCCACCTCTCCGACGCAAAACTATAAAATATGGCGGAGAGATAGGGATTTGAACCCTAGATACGCTATTAACGTATGCCGGTTTTCAAGACCGGTGCTTTCAACCACTCAGCCATCTCTCCATGGGCAAAGATAATACTTAGTGAATTTGCTGCTGTAAACCGTTTTTAAACCGTTTGCCTAAAATTTAAACTAAAATTGTGGAATTAATTAATCATTGATTAAAAATGAAGTAAATTGAGGTATTTGTACTGCGTGCGAGAAAAAAATTAAAGTGCTGCGGTTGGGAGGTACAGCACTTTAAATATAAGTTTTTACTTATAAAGCGTTACATGGCTTAACGCTAGCAATTTACCGAATCGGTTTAGGAATGACATCCAGTCAAAAGTTGCCTTTGCTGGTTCGATAGTTACGGTGTTGGCTTGCGTGTTGCTGCACGCAGCAGCTGAATTAAGCATGTTGACTCCTGCTTTAAGTAAGTTGATTTGAAAACAAGGCTATTTTGCGCTCATATTGAATAAAAATAAAACGATAAAAATTACCTTTTTCGGATAGAAAAAACTAATGTTTATTTATTAAAATCATGTTTCTTGTTTCTTTGTTTTTGTAAGTTTATGCAGGTGTGATAGCGAGTCGCTTTGTTTTATTTTTTTATTAATTAGTGCTTTATTGTTCTTGTGTTTGCCTTGCAGGATGCTTTTTTGAATACTTATTCGGGTAAGTTAATTTTATTTTTATTGGGGTTTTATGCTGGTGGTCGTTAAACCTAGTTGTGCAAAGTGTAAACAAGCGCATATCCTATGGTTGAATAAGCAAATCGAAGATAAAAAACTTGCGTGCCGTTGGTTTTATACAAGTGGTAACTATCATGAAGATCTCAACAAATTGCACACACTCGTGGCGACGCATCACTTACTTGTCGTCATCGGTGGTGATGGCACTGTTAATTTGGCGGTCAATGCGTTGATAGGGTCCAATTGTGAGCTGGCAATATTGCCCTCAGGAACGGGTAATGATTTTGCGCGCCAATTTAAGCGAACGACTCAGCAGTGGCGAGACAGTGTTTTTTCACCAAATAAGTGCTTGATTGACGCTGGGTGCGTTAATCAACGTTACTTTATCAATGTGATGGGGTTAGGTTACAGTGCGCATGTTGTACAGTCGGTTAATCGTGCAACAAAGAGACATAAACTGAGTTATCTGTGGGCCGCATTAAGAGCGCTGTTTTCTTATCCTGGCATACGGTTGCAGGCAACAGACTCAACGATTGAGCAAAAAGTGATGATGCTGTTGTTTGCCAACGGACCATATTTTGCTGCAGGAATAAAGTGTGCACCGAATGCCGATCCAACGGATGGCTACCTTAGTTGTATTAAAATATCACCTTCATCTTATGGTGATCGAATAAAAATTTTTTTAGCCATGCTATTTGCTCAGCACCAAAAAGTGGCCCATGTGTCTGTGAGTTGCGCCAACACGTTTGAAATAGCGACACCTCATTTAGATATTGAAGCTGACGGAGAATTAGTTGGGCAAACCCCAGCAACAATAAGTGTGTCTCCAAAAGCAATTATATTGAAAGTATAGGCGTTCGCTGGAACAGAAAAATAGCCGAGATAACTCGGCTATTAGGGAGATAGAATAATTGTTTTACTGCTTTAAGTTAAATAGCTGGTAACCTGAAAAAGCTGGGATCTGCTGTTGTAGTTCGGATTCTGTTCTTGCAATTACAGAGAATTGTCCACATAGCGCATTAGCCTGCTGCTCAATGTTTTGGGCTTGTATTTGCACTTTCTCTTCAATTTGCTGGCCCATGTTCTTCATGCGTTGCTCGAATGCGGCCATATCACCACCTGAGCTGGCCATTTGAGAGCCGATTGCCATCAGAATACTGCCGATAGATTCCATCATGGCGCCTTCAACGGCTTTCTCTATCCGTTCTTCAAACTGTTGCTCAAAATTGTTACCAAACTCATTGAACGTTTTTTCGCCCATTACAAAAGCGCCTTGCTGATAAAAGGTCTCGCTGACTTCGCTTTCGATATCGGTGAGTAATGTGCTCAAAGAACCAAACTCTTTCATTTCAAATGCATTTGCGACTTCTTCCAAAGCAACTCCAGCTATTTTAATACCATTAAGCGCGATATTCGCAACTTGTGGAAGTTTGGCTCTAAGCTCATCAGCGTAATTAGCAACGGCTTGCTGTTGCTCAGCGTTTAAAGCAATGGAGGTGCCATCGATGAATACCAGACCTGTGTCAGTGATACGCAGCTTACTATTATTGTCGCTGTTCGTTATCAACAACTCGTCGGGCGTGATGCGTACATCATTTTGAAAGTCTACCTCACATTTATCAGAACTAAATTGTAAGTGTGAGCCATCAACTTGTGTATGTGCAAAAGATGCAGAACTCAATGTTATTGCCGCTAGCAATGCTATTTTTTTCATGAGATAAACCCTTACTGATGATTAATATACCAATCACTATTCAAATCTAATGCCAAAAATAAATATGTTAAATATCAAGGGTTTGTTGTTTTTGCTTCGTTTCATTTTAATCGTGATATTTAGTTTTTTGACCACAATTTAGCTAGTTTGACTAAAACTAAATCAGTGATAAGTATTTTTTATTAAAACGATAAAAAACTCTCACTTTCCAGATTTGTTTTTTCCAGCTAAATACTCACTTAGGTGAGCAGAGCACACTAAAGTGCAGTTGGTATCACCTAGTAACTATTATTAACACTTATTTGGAGTGGGTTGTGGGTAAGACATTTTCTTATGATGCGCTTGACGATGATTTTGTAGATGACGAGTACGAGAACCTCGGTCGTAATCAGCATGATAAGCAAAAGCGAAAGGTAAAGAAAAAGCTCGATGACTATCTTGAACAAAAGCGCTTGCGCAAAAATTTAGGTGAAGATGATTTAGATTATCTTGATTAGTTAAAAAGGAGGCTTAGGCCTCCTTTTTAATGCGCTATTGTTGGTAATCATTTAGCGCCTGCTCAATGAACTTAGTGAGCTTGTGTGGTCGAGTGGTTGGAGAAAAACGCTTAAGAGGCACACCATTACGGCCAATGAGAAATTTGGTAAAATTCCATTTAATACGCTGACCAAAAATACCCGGCAAGGTTCTTTTAAGGAAGCTGTAGACCGCGTGGGCATGCTTGCCGTTGACATCCACCTTTTCCATCATCAGAAAATCTACCCCGTAATTGATAAGGCATCCTTGCTGGATCTGTTTAGCATCACCGGGTTCTTGCCCTCCGAATTGATTGCATGGAAAGCCAACTATAACAAGCCCTTGACTGTGATACTTTTCATGTAGTGCCTGAAGCCCTTCATATTGTGGTGTGAACCCGCACTCGCTAGCCGTGTTAACAATAAGTACGGCTTTATCTTTTAACTTCTCAAATTCAAATGGTTGCCCTTGAAGCGTGTTTGCGGTGAACTGGTAAAACTCTGACATAAATCGTCTCCTTTGGAGTTATTCTGTGTATCAACTATTAAGACGCGGCAAAGCGTTCGATTAAAAACTCAATGAGCAAGCGCACCCGATAGGGCATGAGATCTTTACGTGGATAAACAAGCCAAGTAGCACCATCGTTTACCTGAAAAGGCGCCAAAATGTACTCTAACTCTCCTTGCTCAACATACGGCTGAACAATATCTTTAGCTAGATGCGCCACTCCTAACCCAGCAAGGCAAGCATTGATCAGCGCAAATGAGTTGTTGCTTCGCCAATTTCCCGATACTTTGATTTCTTCAATCTGCTCGCAAATCATAAATCGCCAGCGCCCTTGTGTGGCCGATAGGCAGTTATGTTGGTGTAATTCGTATGGATGGCGAATGCTACCATGGATGCTTTGGTAATCCTTACTAACGACCCAGGTCATGGGCCGAGCACACAATTTACGGGCGATTAAATTTGAGTCTTGCAGTAAGCCAAACCTGATTGCTAAGTCAAAGCCCTCTTCAACTAAATCAACATTTCGGTTATTAAAATCAATCTCTATACTCACTTCTGGATATAGTTTTAGGAAATCTGCGATTTGAGGCGCTACTTGATTAGCTACAAACTCGCCTGCAGCAGCAATCCTTATTTGCCCTTTAGGGGTATTTTGCACCCCTTGTACTAGGTTCGTTGCATCAACTAGCTCTTGCTGAATTGCTTTAAGCTTGCTGGCATACTGGCGACCCGCATCGGTTAAGTTTTGTGTGCGCGTGGTGCGCTGAATAAGCGTTGTTCCTAAACGCTTTTCTAATTGTTGAATCTGTCGACTAACATACGACGTAGAGGTTTCCAGTTTATTGGCTGCTTTGCTAAAGCTCCCCTGTTCCACAACCGCCAGAAACACCTCAAGGCCTTGCCAGACAATCATAAGTTTCAAACCTTGGTTCACAATAATCTAATTATAATTGCTTTATTGTTGCTCTGAAGCAAAAGTTATTTTTGTTTTGAGTGTGTTTGTTACGTGTATGTTTGACTAGACTAGTAACCATCTCAAGGGCAGGGAATAACCTGTCATCGTATCGCTATTAGCAAATTTATGGAGCACAGCATGCTAAATTTCAGCTTTGTTAACCCAACTCAAATACACTTTGGTCAAGGGCAGATATCCAGTTTAACTTCTAACATTCCTCAAGGCGCTAAAGTGCTGGTTGTTTATGGCGGTGGTAGTATTAAAAAAAATAGCGTTTATGAACAAGTTTGTGAGGCGTTAAACATGCACTCTTGGGGCGAGTTTGCAGGAATTGAGCCCAATCCAAGTTATCAAACTTGTATGCGGGCCGTTGAGATGATCAAGCAAAATGGTTACGACTATATCCTTGCTGTGGGCGGGGGATCAGTGATTGATGGCTGTAAATTTATCGCTGCTGCCGCATTATTTGATGGTGAACCGTGGGATATTCTTGCCAAAGGTGCAGAGGTAAAATCGGCATTGCCATTAGGTGTTGCTCTGACGTTACCTGCTACTGGGTCTGAATCAAATAGTTTTAGTGTGGTATCGAATAAAGAAACCAATGACAAATTGCCATTTGCAACGCCGTTAGTACAGCCGAAATTTGCGGTGCTAGACCCTGATGTGATGAAGACGCTTCCTGAACGTCAGCTAGCCAATGGTGTGGTTGATGCGTTCGTACACACCATGGAGCAATATCTGACTTACCCTGTTAATGCCAAGGTGCAAGATCGCTTTGCCGAGGGATTATTGCTCACTTTGATGGAGGAAGGCCCGAAAATTTTTGATAAAGATGTGTCTTACGATGTACGCGCAAATGTGATGTGGTCGGCGACGATGGCGCTCAATGGCTTAATAGGTGCTGGCGTGCCTCAAGATTGGGGAACGCATATGATTGGGCATGAGCTCACTGCTGTATACGGGCTTGATCATGCGCAAACTTTGGCTATTGTGCTACCAAGAATGATGGAAGAGCAAAAAGAAGCGAAGCGAGAGAAAATACTCCAGTATGCGCAGCGAGTGTTGGCTTTGGATATCACTAATCCTGAAGAAGCAATTGCACAAGCAATTGAAAAGACAGAAACGTTTTTTCACCGAGTTAAAATGCCAACACGTTTAAGTGATTATGGGTTGGGCGAAGAAGTTGCTGATAAAATTGTGGCACAACTTGAGCGTCATGGCATGACGGCGCTTGGGGAGCATCAGGCTGTTACCTTGGAGAAAAGCCGCCAGATCCTCACACGTAGTATTTGAGAGTAACTGCTTGGCGTGAACAAAGTTTGCGCCAAGGATTGCAGCACGCCATTTTAAAACGTCATCCTCTATGTATAAATTTGAATTTAGCCAACGCCTTTGGCCTGCCTTTCAAGGGGATATTTGATATGGTTGGCATCATAGTTATTAAATTAAGCATAATGGCGGAGAATATAAATGATAAAGGTATGGGATGGATTCATCCGTGGCTTTCACTGGCTTTTGGTTATCGGGATTGCTGTTCTATATGTGAGCGCAGAAGAGGGTTGGTTAGATTTGCATTTTGTGACTGGTTACCTTGTTTTAGCGCTCATGTTAACTCGACTAATTTGGGGCGTTATTGGTAGCGACACCGCTAAGCTTTCTTCTCTTATACATTCTCCAAAAGCGGCATTATTAGCCATACGCAATAGCGATCAAAATGTTGGCCACAATCCAGCTGGAAGCTACATGGTACTACTGTTTTTTGTGCTTATAGTGGTGCAACTACTGAGTGGTTTAATGAGTACGGATGATATTTTAGTAGAGGGGCCGTTAGTTGCTTATGTCCCGAGCGCTTGGAGTGAAATAGCCTCTGAATTACATCATGAAAATTTTGAAATATTGCTGTTTGCAATAGCTTTACATCTATTGGCAATAATTACCTACCGCTTAAAAGGAAAGAATTTAGCCAAAACACTTTTGACGGGTAAAGAACATAATATTGTGCAAAAGCCTAGGATGGTACCTGGCAAATGGGCTTATTTGATCTTTATTATACTGTCTGTATTAATAATGAGCATTTGGGGGGTGCAACCGCTAAATGCACTAATTAACTGATAGCAGCAAAGGCCTAAATTGATAACATTTAGGCCTTTTCTAACATTAATCTTTAAAGGATTTGTGGCAGTCTTTACAGCCTTTTGCCCAGTTTTGAAAAGCTGGCCCTATTACGGCCTTATCACCAGAACGAGCTGCTACCGCAAGTTCCTGTGCATATTGTGCGAACATTTGAGCTTTTTTATCAAAAGTTTCTCTATCTGACCATACTGCAGGTAATGCATCTGTGTCACCCTTGTCAGAGCCTGCAATAAACGCTTCCCAAGGTATTGTTGATAATTGCGCTGCATTATTTGCTCTTTGTTCAAAGCGTTTTGCATCGAATGGTACTTTACCCTTGAGCATGTCGCCCATATCACCAATTTGATAGCGTATTAACTGAAATGCCGCTTTGCGGTATTCAATCGCATCTTCATTTGATTCAAATAAACTACTCGCATTTGCATTTAAGCCTGCTAGAGCTAATGCAATTATTGCTAACTTTCTCACGTACTTACTCCATTAAAGATTATCTTAGTCTGTCAGTGTTGCGGAAAACGACTATCGAGGCAAGCACAATGAGGTGGGTTTTATGGACATAGTTCTTTTCGGTACTTCGAATCATAGTTTTATTACATTTCTTGTGTGCGTTTACTTTTTTTTACATTAAATTATATTTAATAAACAATTGCTTATGTGTATTAAATGTTGGTTTGTGAATTAAGACCTGCTTTTATGTCTCATCTATGTTGCTTGTTCCTGTGTGTTTACATTATATTAATTGTCCACTCGATTTTAAAAAAATAATAGCAACACATAGTAAACAACAAGTCCTAGGGGAAAACATGTCTAATATGATCAAAAAGACTGCGATTGCAGCGGCGGTAGGTGGTGTGATCCTATCAGCTAGTGTGTCTGCACAAACAGCTCAACTAGTAAACAAATATGCTGGCTTTCAAGCAGATAAAGTAAACGTTAGTGATGTTCAAAAGCAAAAACCGGTTTCATATTTAGTTGTTTTGAAAGCAACTTCTTCAGCTGACTTATTTGCTAAAGGCACCTATCAGGCTGGTGACACGAGAGCAACAATTGCACAAATCGAACGAATTCAAAACGCTGTTAGCTTAGAGCTAAGTAATATCGACATTAATGCAAAAGTAATTGGCCGCACAAAAGTTTTGGCTCCTACATTAATTATCGAAGCGTCAGAGAAGACAGTTGAAAAGTTAAAAAATGACCCTCGTGTATCTAAAGTGTTACCAATGTTTGACTCAGAGTTACACATTGAAGAATCTTCTGACTACGTTAAAGCAACCCCGATTAGAACTGCAGGCGTAGCAACGGGTATGGGCCAAAAAGTAGCGGTACTTGATACTGGTATCGATTATACACACGCTATTTTCGGCGGTGCAGGCACAGTTGAAGCTTATCAAGCGGCTCAAGAAGACCCAACAAGCGTTTCATGGCCACAAGGCCAAGTGAAGGGTGGTTACGACTATATGCGTAACGATGCCGATCCAATTGAGAATGATCCGTCAATTGGTCCTGCAGAAGGTGACCCAACAAGCCACGGTACTTCAGTTTCTCACTCTGTAACTGGTATCGCGCCAGATGTTGAACTTTATGTTTACTCTGTATGTGGTGGCGGTTGTCCTGGTGCAGCACAAGCGGCAGCTTTAGAAGCAGCAATGGACCCTAATGGTGATGGTGATATCAGCGACCGTGTTGATGTAATCAATATGTCATTAGGTGGTGAGTATGGTGATACTTACACACAAAGTGGTACTCAATACCTAATTCAGCGCGCTGTTGACCTAGGTGTTAACATGGTCATCTCTGCAGGTAATGACGGTGATAACCCATTCCGCATCGGTGGCCCAAGTACAACGCCAAATGCACTATCTGTAGGTGCAATGACTCACCCAACTATTCCTGAACCAATTGCTTCAGGTACTGTGGCTGGTTCTGAAACGATCATTCAAGGTGCAAGCTTTGGCCCTCAAGGCGCATTTGAAATGACAAGTGACATTGCGCCATTAGTTTACCCAGATGCAAATCAAAACGGTTGTGAAGCATTCGCTGATGATGTTGATTTTACGGGTAAGGCTGTTCTTATTGACCGTGGTGCGTGTGCGTTCGTAGACAAAGTTCTGAATGCACAAGCAAAAGGTGCTACGTTTGTACTTATCGCAAACAACAACAACGATGGTTCTCCAGCGCCAATGGGTGGTAGTTCAGATAAAGTAACGATCCGCTCTGTAGGTATTAACTTTGAAGCGGGTGCTGCATTAAAAGAGCAATTAGCGTCAGGTGCGGCAACGTACAGCGTTAAAGTTGAAATGAAAAACTTAGCCGGTGCTGTTGCTGACTTCTCATCTCGCGGCCCTTCGATGGATGGCTTATTGAAGCCAGAAATTACAGCGCCTGGTACAAATATCATGGTAGCGGCGACGGGTACTCAAAATGGTCTAGCTCCAGCAACAGGTACATCATTCTCAGGCCCTATGACCGCAGGTGCAGTTGCACTAGTAAGAGAAGCATTACCTGAGCGCAATGCATACGAAATTAAAGCAACGTTAATGAATACGGCGAACTTAAACGTAACAAACGAAGCGTTGACAGTTAACCCTGATAGTGAACTAGCGCCTATCAGTATGATTGGTGCTGGCTTAGTAGATGTTGAAAAAGCAGTTAATTCTCCGGTTGCTGCTTGGGTTCATCAAGAGCAATATGACACGAACCAAGCTGCATTATCATTTGGCCTAGTGCATGTAGAAGGCACTGCAGAGTATACTAAAACAGTTACTTTGAAAAACTTCTCTGCACAGGAAAGAACATATAATCTACGTACTGAAGCTCGTTACGCAAATGATGCTGCAACAGGCGCAATCAGCTGGAATATGCCAGAATCAGTAACAGTACCTGCAGGTCAAACAATTGAGTTTGATGTAACATTAACAATCGATGCATCGAAACTTCCAGAGTGGAAGTTAGGCAACCCGTTAGATGCCGATGACTTAGCTGCATTTAGTCCAGCACTAACACTAGCAGAGTTTGACGGTGCATTAGTATTTGATGACCCTGCAACTGAAGGCGATCATGACTTACACTTGGTTTACCATGTACTTCCAAAAGCTGCACAGGGTATTGAAGTAGGTTATGAATTAGTTGACGGTAAGGTGATGGTAACTGTTACAAATAACGGTGCAAAAGAATTCACACCTATGACTGAACAACTCGTTGCACAGCGTGCAGCGATGTCAAAAGAAGACAAATCTACTAACCTAGTTGCAACTACTTTCAACGTATATGAAAACGAAGGTTGTGCGTCAGGTTTATGGTTCACGTCTTCATTAGTATTACGCGACGCACTTGCTCATCAACGTCAAGTTGGTGGTTATGAAACTCGTCTAGATGTTGATGGTGACGGTACTCACGATTACTTACTAGCTCAGTACAGCGATGTAGGTCGTAGCGCGTCAATCCCAGGGCGTACGCGTACTGCGATTGCTCCTTTAGTAGATGGCACACCGAATTGGGGTCAGGCGTTTGTAACAGCGTTTGCACATGAAGGTGGTTCTAACACAGTAACCTTCACAGGTTGTGCGGAGTGGATCGGTTTGGGTTCTGACAATCTAGGTCAAGATATCGCGTTTGAGTCTAAAGTTGGCTTTGGTTATGACTTAGGTTTGTATACAGCTGATTATGATGACCAACTTTCTGGTACTGCTAAGTTTGCTACATCAAATGCTAAGTTGGTAAATGCATCAGGTGAAGCAGTTGAAAAGCTTGCACCAGGCGCGAAAGCATATGTAACTGCTGATGCACCGTTTGCACTTACTAGTGCAGATTTATCGGGTGTGGTTGCGCCGATGACAGATGCGGTATTAAACAACCCTATGCCATTTGATGCACCTGTACTTAACGGTGTTGAAGTAAGCGTTGCTGAAAACACTGCGACTGGTACAGTTATCGCTACACTTGCGGCCGAAGAAGTTGAAAACACACTAGATGTTTCTGAGTTCTACCTTAAGTCTTCAACACATGCTGGTTTATCTGTAAATGCAGCTGGTGAAATTGTTGTTGCTAACGGGGAGCTTCTAGATTTTGAAGCGGGTAACAACGAAGCAAAATTGATTGTTTCAGCAATCGATGTAATGGGTAATATTTCTGAGCCTGCGGAAGTTATCGTAAATATTACCAATGTGGTAGATACGGCAGCAGAACAGCCGCCTGTTGTTGACGTAACCCCTGAGCCGAAGAAGAGCTCTTCAGGTTCATTAGCATGGTTAGCGCTATTAGCTGCACCATTTGCTGCACTACGTCGTCGCAAGCAAAAATAAGTGTAACACTTAAACTAAAAACGCCAGTCATATGACTGGCGTTTTTGTTTTTAAAATCAATTGTTTTTACTTCCAAACAACCTTATCAACAATATTCGGCTCTTCGCCTATAAGTGTTTTTACTACTTGATTTTGCTCATCGAGTAAAATCAGTCTAGGAATGCCGGCATTGGCATATTGACTGTAAATCTCGCGCTCAGGGTCCGCAACTAAAGCAAATGGCAGCTGGTATTCTTCGTTAAATTTAGCCATAGATTCATTGTTTTCATTGCGACCAATAGCAATGATCTGTAGATTCGGATCATTAATAAGAGGGGACGCTTTGAGTTCTTTCAGTGTTCGTTGTGAGTCACTACACCAAGTTGCGAATAAAATTACTAGCTTACGTTTATCTCCCAGCTCAATATTATCGCCATTTATAGTGGTGAAAGCGTTGTGCTTAAAGTTGTCACCGACAGTAATGTAAGTCTCATAATTTTTTGGCGGCTGGCTATCAGCCTGAACGGTGGCACAACCCGAGATATTCAGTAACAAAGCTGATGCAAATATTAAGTGATTAACCTTTTTTATCATTATTATCTTCCTTTTGAGTGGCAAAGTGAGTGTTAGAGAATACCCTATTTTTATGTGTATGAGATAAATTATGTGGCTATATCAAGGCTTATTCCTATCCGCGCTGAGCTCAGCAACACTCCTGCCTGGTTCATCAGAAGTGCTACTGTCAGGGTTGGCCATATCAGAAAACGCAAATCTGCTTATGTTGTGGTTAATTGCAACGTTAGGGAATGTTGTGGGAAGTTGTATTAACTATTGGTTAGGGTGCAATGTGATGCATTTTAAGGATAGGCGATGGTTTCCTGTCTCACAGCGTCAGTTAGAGAAAGCACAACTGCAGTATACACGTTTTGGCAGTGCTAGTTTATTGTTTGCATGGGTGCCCATTATTGGCGATCCGCTGACGGTGTTTGCGGGTGTATTCAAAATGAAAAAGCGCTTATTTGTGCCGCTTGTATCTCTTGGCAAAGGGCTGCGGTACGCAATGGTAATTGCGTTAGCGGTAGAAGTAGAGCAGCTATTTTAGCTGCTCATTGACGCCAATCTAGTGTGAGTGACACTGAATCTGCAAATCGCAATGCATGTGGCTTATCCACCCTTACCTTAGCGTAAGTTACAGACGGGTGGCGGTGACACTCAGTTAAAATATCTGCCACTAACTTTTCTAACAGCAGAAAATGGCCGTCCTCAACGAGTTTTATCACGGCTTTTGTGACTGTTTTATAATTGAGCGCGTGCTCGACCTCATCATGATTGACGCAAGCGGTATCTGCGGGGTAATGGATCTCAATATTAACCACAACGTCTTGCTTTTTTTCACGCTCTTCTGGGTTAAAGCCAATATAAGTACGTAATCGTAAATTAGTGACATTAATGATAGCGTTTTGCATAGGCTATCCTTAGTTTTTTACCAGCTGCATAAACTCATTGCGGGTTTTTGGGTCTTCACGAAAGTTACCCAACATCACAGAGGTGCGCATTTTTGAGTTTTGTTTTTCTACACCGCGCATCATCATACACATGTGTTTTGCTTCAACAATAACACCAACGCCCTTAGCGCCAGTGACTTGCTCAACCGCTTTTGCAATTTGATGTGTTAACTGCTCTTGGATTTGGAATCGGCGTGCGTACATATCAACAATACGAGCAAACTTTGAAAGTCCAAGTACTTTACCGTTAGGGATATAGGCAATATGACAACGACCAACGAACGGCAGAAGGTGGTGCTCACACATTGAGTACAATTCAATGTCTTGTACCAATACCATATCATCTGCATCGGATGTAAATACCGCATTGTTAGTAATTTCTTCGAGTGTTTCGCGATAACCTTTGGTTAAGTACTCCATCGCTTTGGCTGCGCGTTTAGGTGTCTCTAGTAACCCTTCACGATTCCCATCCTCTCCAACTGCGGCAATGATTTGTTTATAACTGTCTTTTAAATTGTCGTGCATAATGATCTCTGCTTATTTAAGGTGACGACCGCCATCGACTGGGATTGTGCGCCCAGTGATATAGTCGCTGTTGAGCAGTAGCTCAACGCTATTAATTATTTCCTTGCAGCCTGGTTCTATTCCCATAAGTGATTTTTGTAACGTCTTTTCTTTATACTCAGGGGTGTCATGTTGATTGAAAATGATCAGACTAGGCGCAATTGAGTTAACTTTAATTTTCGGTGCGAACTTAGTCGCAAAAGAGCGAGTAAGGTTATCTAAGGCGGCTTTGCTGGCTGCATAAGCGATGTGTTTTGGGCTACCCGTTTCAACCACATAATCCGTTAAATGAATAATGTCTGTCGTCAGCGGTGAAGCCAAAAGTAGATCGGCTAGTGCTAAGTTTAGTTGGTAGGGCACTTTGGCGTGAACTCGCATCATATTATCAAACAAACTATCAAAGTCTGGGTTATTTGCTTCGCAGTCCCAACTAGATGCATTGTGGATAACAGCGCGCAGTGAGCCGTAGTGAGCACGCAGTGTATATTGTAACTGTTCAACAGCTTGAGCGTTATCAAAATCGACATTGATGCAATGCACACCGCTTTGTTCTAACTCATCAATAACGCTATGTCTGGTGCGATAGGTAATAACCACTGGTTGGCCAGTTGCTACAAAATGTTGTGCTATTGCCAAGCCGATACGTTGGCCAGCGCCAGTGATTAAAATCGGTGCCGTCATTAAAAACTCTTATCCTCTGAAAAATATCAATAAGTTAACTATAACGTAATTTTTACGTCATGTTACGAATTGTCGATCACTTCAATGCAAGATGATTCTTAGTTTGCTTAGCTTATTTGTTAAATGTGCAACACACTACATGGTGTTTTCCTGCCGTGTGTTGCATCAATATTAAAGGTGAGGTGGGCCTTAGCGGTTAAACGTCATAAACAGTGGGTATTGGCTGACGTTTGTGTTGGGTGCGCTCGTAAATCGCAATGAGCTTTTCTTCTACCTCAGGTGCAACATCTCTACCTTCTAAGAAATCATCTATTTGGTCATAACTGAGACCAAGTGCTTCTTCATCTGTTAGGCCTGGTCTGTCGCATTCTAAATCAGCTGTCGGTGCTTTGGTGACTAATTCAACAGGGGCATTTAAATGTGCTGCTAAGCTGCGAACTTGACGTTTAGACAAGCCAAATAAAGGGGCTAAATCACACGCACCGTCACCAAATTTGGTATAAAAACCGGTGATATTTTCTGCGCTATGATCAGTGCCAACAACTAAGCCTTGGGTTAACCCCGCTATTTCGTACTGGGCCACCATGCGCTGGCGGGCTTTTACATTGCCTTTTATAAAGTCAACTGATGTTGGAGCAGGTATAGATAATTGTGCTGTATGCATTGCCTGCATCGCTTGTTCATGCATCGCATCAACGGCAGGTTTTATATTTACCGTAATACGGTGAGAGGGCTTAATAAAGTCTAGAGCGAGCTGTGCTTCATCTTCGTCAGCTTGCACACCATAAGGTAAACGCATAGCAATAAACTGATATTGGTCAGTATCATGCTCTGCATTAAGCTCATCGACGGCTAGTTGACACAATCTGCCACAGGTTGATGAATCAACACCACCACTTATGCCTAACACTAAGGTTCGACAGTGCGAAGAAACTAAGCGTTGTTTAATAAAGTTAATTCTACGAGTGATTTCAAAAGCCACATCAATTTGTGGCTGTACTTGCATTTCTGCGAGTATCGCTTGGCGCATTTTATGCTCCTCATTGCCAATGCTATTTGGGGCTATTATGTTGTGATTGGCAACTAATTTAAAGTCCCAGATGCTGTTTGATGGCAAGCAATTCTTTTTTCAGTTGCTCTATCTCTATCAGTAGTGCGTCTAGTTCTGAGCTTTCTATCTTTTGGGAAGGGGAAGTTGGCGCCGCTGAATAATGCTCGGCGTCTTGAAATAGGTGCACATAGCGGCTCTCTCGTTTACCAGGCTCTCGAGCAAGTTTTTTTACAAAACCTTCTGTTTGTAGTGTTTCAAGCGCGTCTTCCACTTCACTAACTTGCGAAAAATTCGCTAATCTTGCACTACGAGTCCGTAACTCCCCTGGTGTTTGTGCGCCTCTTAGCAGTAGCAGACAAATAATGGCTCTTTGTTGTTCGCTAAATTGCAGTCGACTAAATTCAGTATTGCAAAATCGATGGTCGTATTTGTTAACCCTTCCTGAGAAGCCTTCATCTATGGTGACAACATGCTTAGATTTTAGGGACTCAATTGCGTCTAACACCTCTGACTCCGTAAGGTTCATCACCGGATCGCGATTGGATTTTTGATTACAAGCATTGGTTAAAGCGTTCAAAGATAGTGGGTAATGTTCTGCAGTGGTTGTTTGTTTTTCTAGCAGACAGCCAACAATACGCTGTTCAACTTCATTTAATTCCATAGTCACACTCACGATATTTTTTTATCACTGTACGCTATTGGCAACGTTTTGTTTAGTCTCATTTTGCCAGTATCTAAGTTTCTCTTCTAACTCATCTACTTTGATTGGTTTAGATATATAATCGTCCATTCCAGCGGCAATGCATTTTTGCTTGTCTCCTTGCATAGCGTTTGCAGTCAGAGCAATAATCGGCGTATGTTTATGCTGAGCGCCCGCTCCACCACTGCGTATTAAATTAGTTACTTGATAGCCATCAAGCTCTGGCATTAGGCAGTCCATCAAGATGATATCGTAAGGTTCATCCCGCGTTTTCAAGTGATCCGCTGCTTGCAAGCCGTCATCGGTGCAGTGTGCATGAATGCCAAATCCACTTAGCATTTTTAAGGCAACGGTTTGGTTAATCTTATTGTCTTCAACTAGCAATACTTCTAAGTGACTGAGATCTAAGTGAGTATTTTCAGTATGAGCAGAATTGTTTTGATACAATTGACACAGTTTAAGCATATCTGCAGGTGTGAGTGGCCTCAGTAGCGTTAAATCAGGAACTAAAGGGTTAAATTCTGTTTTGGTCACCAGTCTATCTCCCAGCACCGCAAAGCCCCCTTTAGACAGCTGGTGTAGCTGATGTAGTTGCTTAAGTTGTTTGTTAGATATCTTCAATATTTGCTCATAGGCAATAATTAAAGCTGGATCTGTTAATAATTTATCCTCAATATATTCAATTGCTTGTGCAACAGAGTCTGTATGGATTAACGGCATTCCCCAACTGTCGAACAAATAGTGTTTTTGCGCTTCTTGTTTTAATAGCGGGTCTACAATGATCAATGCGTCACAGTTAAACTCAAGGGGTGATAAAGGCTGTGGTTCATAAAGTTCAATATAAAAGCTGAAAGTGCTGCCTACATCAACTTTACTATAGGCATTCAAACTGCCACCTAATAGCTCACACAATTGACGCGCAATAGTTAATCCTAAACCTGTACCGCCAAACCTTCTGGTGGTCGAAACATCGGCTTGTGTAAATGAATCAAAAATTTTACTCAGCTGAGATTTGCCAATTCCCACGCCCGTATCTTCAACATTGCACCACAGGCGAGTGTGTTGAGCTTGTTGTTCCGTGTAACAAGTCAGCGTAACTGTGCCATTTTCAGTAAATTTAATGGCATTGCTCAGTAAGTTATTAAGTACTTGCTTCAACCGATTTGGGTCTGTTTTGGCGCATTGTACTTTTAGTTCATGTGTATCCAGAATCAATCTAGTATGTTGCTCTTGCGCTTTGGGAGCAAAATTACTAATGCTATCGCTGATAACTTTGACTAAATCGCACTCAATAAGCTCAACCTGCAGCTTACCCGCTTCGATTTTTGAAAAATCTAATATGTCATTAATAATACTGAGTAATGATTCTGCTGAGTTCTGTGCTAGTTGTAAATGATGCAACTGCGAGGGAGACAAATCGGAGTTGGTGACAATTTGCAGCATACCCAATACGCCGTTGAGCGGCGTACGTATTTCATGACTCATACTTGCCAAAAACTCTGCTTTCATTTTTGCAGATTGCTGTGCAAGTTCTTTTTCCATTACTGCTTGTTGTCTAGCTTGGCGCTGCTCTTTGCTTGCAAATAAGCTACCTAGGGTCGCAGCGACGGCTTTAATTAACTTTTCATCGGTAGTATCCCACACCAAATGTGGATGCTTATATTCAGCACAAAGTAAGCCAATGGTGTGCCCTTTATAGGAAATGCTACACCCTAATATGGCATTCACTTCATAAGGGCTTAAATAGTTATCCTTTAAGTCCCGGGTACATGGGTGAGTGTGAGCAAAGTTTGCAAAAATCAATTCTTGCTTAAAAACAGCCGCGAAGAGTTCGGGTAGCTGTTTTTTTCGCCATGGTGGAAAGTGTTGTAAGTCTTCTTCACGAGTATTACTAAAAGCAGTGGGGATCAACTGTGAGCCATCTGCGTTGAGTAACCAAACACTGGCACGTTGCGCCCCTAGGCCCTCACATATCACTCGAATCGCAATATTTTGAGCCGGCTCTAATTTCAAATTTAATACGGCTTCGTGACTACTTAGTCGAGCCAGCAATTCATTGTTTTTAGCAACTTTATTGTGCTCAATTTCTAGGCACTTACGTGCGTGGATGTTTTGCACTGAGCCATATAGTTGACTGGTAAAATTGCCATGTCTAACAGCTCGACCTTTAACCATAAGCCAGCGCTCATTGCCTTTTGCTGTTTTTATTAGCATTTCCTGTTCAAAATCTATGCCCTTTTTAATTGCATTATCAAAGGTTTCTTGCATTAATCTGCGGTGTGCGCCTGCGACAAAAAACTCGGTGGTAGCAATCCATGAAGGCTGATAGTTGGCGGGGACTTCAAAGATTTCTTTGGTCACTTCAGACCAGGAAATATTCCTAGTTTTTAAATTGATAGTCCACGCACCTACTTCAGCTAAAGCGCCCATGCTACTGAGTGAGTGGGCATTATCTTGTAGCTGCTTTAATAGGCGGTTAAAAAATACAAACGCCCCGATGAATAGCAAGATAATTGTCGCCAAAGCAAGGCGAAAAGGCCAAATGGTTGCACTTTGTGGTTGCCACCCACCTCTGGGGTAGACGTACAGTGTCCAATGCCCACCAGCAACATTAATACTCAGTGATAGAGGTTGCTCAAGTACAATGCTGCTGTCGCCGTAAAAAAATTCACCTTGTTGATCTAAATGCTCGCGCCCTTGGATAGCAACATTAAAGTTGTTTTTTAAATCTTCTAAGCGCGCCATCGTAAATAACTTTTGTATATCTATGACGACGGAGAGCAAACCCCAAAACTCAGTTTGTTTATTCATAACAGGCACTCTTGCAATAAGAGCTTGCCCTCCTTGCAGCAAATCTAAAGGACCTGCAAGTACAATCTCTCCAGAGTTTCTCGCTTCGATTGCTTCAATACTTTGCGTCGGGTGGGTGAGGTAATTAAGCCCCAGTGCTTTTTCATTACCTTCAAGAGGGTAAACAAATTGCAAAACCATATCCGGTGCAGCACCTATATTTTTAAGTACACCACTGGATCTAAATAGTGGCTCTGCTATCCGTTCAAACGATGCCTGCGTGAGTTGCTGTTCTTGCGCAACAGCAATGGCGAGTCCCCTGACAAGTTGGATATTCGTTGCAAGGATACCTTCGATTTGAGTTCTATATACGTTGACTGTTTCATAGGCTCTGCTTTTTTCTTCTTGTACTAGCCGATTGTAATTTACTGTATCAACGTAACCGCCAAAGGCAACAATCGCACCAAGTAGCAGCCAAAAGCTGATTTTGATGGATTGCGTCTTCCTTGGTGCATTCGACAAATTTGCAAACATTACTTATCGAGAGTTATTGAGCGTTTGTTAACTATAGACTACTGTGCGTTTTATAAACAGCTATGTTCTACAATAAAAATGACCAAAGATGATGCAGTTGACTGTTGAGAGTCTGGTTTTATTAGAACTTGGACGAGACATGAAATTTGTTGATATTGAATACAGTAACTCGTTATCTGTTAAATGTCACAAATGATTGCTTACATTACGAACTTATAAATAATTGAGAGAGAAAAGGATATGCTTAAGTTACTCAAGTGGCTACTGGCGTTTGTCATTGTTTCATGTTTACTGTTCACTGCAACACTATACGGTGTACTCTCGTTAAGCTTGCCGCTGTTAGATGGTAAGCAAATGAGTAACGCAGTGAGTAAGAAGGTTGTTATCAACCGTGATGCTCTGGGTCAGGCTGTCATTCATGCAGATAATCGCCAAGATGCTGCCTATGGGTTGGGGTATGCGCATGGGCAGGACCGATTTTTTCAGATGGATTTATTAAGACGCAGTGCAGCGGGGGAACTCAGTGAACTATTTGGTGATGCAGCCATCAGTTTAGATGAGCGAATGCGTTTTCATCAGTTTAGACAGCGCAGTGAGCACATTGTTATGCAGTTACCACTACAACATAGGCTGGCTTTGCAAGCATACGCAAAAGGGGTTAATGAAGGGCGCGCACAGCTGGGTTTTGAGAGCTTTGAATATTTGCTAACGGGTGCCCCTCAATTGCCGTGGCGGCCAGAGGATAGTGTGCTTGTTATCTTTGCGATGTATTTAGACTTACAGGCAGGCAACTTCGAGCGTGATCAGGCACTTATTCATCTTGAAAGCATATTTGGTGAAAGAATGCGTTTGTTTTTAACGCAACCGAGCCAGTATCAAGCAGCTTTAGATGGCTCAACTATACAGATGCCGAAAGTGCCGCCTCCTGAACTTGACGATGTGGCTGTACAGGCGCAAGTCAACCCTATTGCCTCGAAGCCTCATTTTGGCAGCAATAACTGGGCTGTTACTGGGCAATTAACAACAACGAATAAAGCCATGCTCTCTGATGATATGCATTTAGGCTTGAATGTGCCTGCCATTTGGTACCGTGCTCAACTTAATTATTCTGATCAAGGGCAAGCATGGCAAGTTACGGGGGTATCACTCCCTGGGGCACCTTCAATTGTGGTAGGCAGTAACAATCACATCGCTTGGGGCTTCACCAATGGATACTTAGATACCGCAGACTGGGTTGAACTTGATGAGCGCGCTAAAACTTGGCTGGTTACAGAGCAAATAGCGTTGCCTGAAGGTCGCTTTCATCAATACGAGTTGACGATGAGTGAGTTTGGTCCGGTCAAACGTTTTAACGGCAAAAGTTACGCATTAAGCTGGGTTGCACATCAGCTCTATGCGGTTAACCTAAACTTATTGGAACTAGAGCGCTCAACAACAGTAGCTGAGACGATGCAGTTAGCCCCTGAAGTTGGGATCCCGGTACAAAATTTAATGGTTGTTGACGCTCAAGGTAGTGCTGGCTGGCAGCCCATGGGCGCTATTCCTGCGCGTACTAACCCTACCAATACGGCTATCAAGCTAAGTGAGTATTCGCCGCAGTGGCAAAACAATGAAACTATAAGGCCGAGTGTAGTAAACCCTCAAGAGCAAAGATTGTGGACTGCAAATGCACGGGTTGTGTCCGTCACTGAACACCAGCGTTTCGGTGATGGTGGATATGCATTGGGAGCGAGGGCTCAACAGATCAGAGATAGGCTCAATGAGAAATCGCAGTTTACTGAGCAAGACTTCAATCAGTTGCAACAAGACAACGAAGCGCGCTTTCTAATGCCATGGCATACACACTTAACTCAATTATTAAGTGGTGCATCACAAGAGCAAGCGCTCTTTGGTGAAGACTTACAACACCTACAAAATTGGCAAGGGTGCGCGTGTGCAAACTCAGTAGGTTATACGCTCGTTAGGCGTTTTAGAAGCGCATTGATTAATGAGATATTTGCGCCAATAGAGGATAAATTGCAGGCGCAAGGCAGCTCGCTTAGTGATATTAAGAACTATCTTGAACCTGCACTTTGGCAATTGCTAAACGACCAACCACGCAGCTGGTTAAATGGTCATGACAGTTGGCAAAGCTTGCAGCTTAAAGCGTACGAGCAAGCAAAAGCTGAGCTTAAAAAAGAATATGGTGCTGATATGAATGCATGGCAATGGGGAGAGGTGAATGCGTTACGAGTGCAACATCCGTTTAGTCAACAGTTGCCAATATTAAGTGGATTGCTGGATATGCCCAAAGTAAGCGCATTTGGCGATACTTTTATGCCCGCTGTACAAAAGTCGGATTTTGGCGCATCACAACGTTTTATTGCACAACCAGGCGCGTTAGAAAACGCGATAATGACCATTGCTGGTGGCCAAAGTGGTCATCCGTTATCTACTTTTTATCGGGCGGGGTTTAATGAGTATGCGCAAGGTAAAGCCACCCCTTTGCTCCCAGGAGAGGCCGTACATCAGCTGGTGATTGTGCCTAGCCCATAACTATTGTTTAGTGAACTTGAGGGGCGACAGAAATGGTATTTCGCCCTTTGTGTTTACTTTTATAAAGCGCTATATCTGCTTGTTTTAACACCTCTTCAAAATCGCAGTGTGCTTGCCATGTGGCAAGTCCAAAGCTCATTGTTACTTGCAGCGCACCTTTATCAAAATTCATCGCTTCGATTGACTGGCGTATTAACTCCAAGCGTTTTTGTGCACTCGGTTGTGAACAATTAGGGAGCACCAGCAAAAACTCCTCTCCCCCCCAGCGCACAGCGATATCTGCGCTATTTAAGTGTTGACTCAAGCACTGCGCAACTCGCCCAATGACTTCATCACCAACCTCATGGCCATAGAGGTCGTTGACCTGCTTGAAATGGTCGATATCAGCCATGACAACACATATAGGTTGCTGTTGTTTGACGCAGCTTTTGTATGCTTGCTGAATTAAGCCATGAGCATAGCGGCGATTAAAAAGATGAGTTAGAGAGTCTTGAGCCGCTAAAGTTTCTAAGTCGCGTTGCTGATCAATGGTTATTTCTCTGATCAAGCCGATGGTATAAATCATAGGGATACCGCAAACCACAACATTGAGAAAGTGCAAGTATGGGGCAAGCGTCTGGTAATCAATTAATGTTAACGGTATCTTGAACAATGTGTAGGTTAACGCAAAAATAACAATAATGGCGGTGCACCAGATCACCGCCTGTTTTAGCTTTAGTTGGGTGTCAAGAAGTAGCAAACATGAAGCGGCCCAAAGATAAAACTGGAAGCCATAATCATTACCAATTACGGCGCACACTAATACTGAGTGAATGGTTACTTCTAAGCTAAAAATACGCAAAGCCAGTGATTGTTGACTTCTCTCTAATAGTTTGATGCCAAACCACCACGTAATGACACTCAACACATTGAAAACCGCGAGCAACTCAACCTGCGCGTACCAAAACGCAAAAATCAAGCAGGCGTGTAGTCCCATGCAGTACCAAGCAACCTGCTTAAGCAAGTGATTCTTTAATTGTTCCACTTCATTGGGCTGTTGGTGTGGATGCTCCAAATATGCCCCCTTATGTTTCTTTCTTCGTTTGCTCGTGGCAAAAACGTTTTAAAAGACAATACTGATAACAGTATAGATGGTTCTGACCTGTTTTCGTGGTGTTGTGTTAATAGGCACGAACAATGCCTAATCAAGTATACATACCGACGAAAGTGTTTTTATTCACCAGCTATGACTGGCACTCGCATAACCACGATGATAATGTAAACTTTTCAAAGGCCTATAAATTCTTACTTGCTGACTGTTATTTATCCAGAGCTTTGGTTATGTAGTAAGCATTTATCACTTAACTGGTTGTTATGTTGGAGGGAGTATGTCGATAGAAAAAGCACGTATTACGCTGTGCAATATCAACAAAGAAGATTATCCACAAATTAAAACTCTGATGGATGAGGCATACCCGGACCTCGGCGGCGCGTGGCCGAGCCACACGATATTTAGATTGATAGATCAGTTTCCTGAAGGGCAAATAGGCATTTTAGATGATGGTCGTTTAGTGGGTTTAGCACTGAGTGTGCAAGTTGATTATCAACGTTTTTCTAACCCGCACACTTACGATGAAATTGTGGATGCTCATAACCGAGTGTTTAGTGATAGTAACGGTGATGCGCTCTATGGCCTCGATGTGGTAATAGCAAAAAGTCATCGTGGTATGCGTTTAGGTCGACGTCTTTATGATGCAAGGAAAGAGCTGTGTCGACAGTATAACTTGCGGGCGATTTTAGCAGGGGGCCGTATTCCTCGCTAC
Source organism: Pseudoalteromonas sp. S16_S37 (assembly GCF_014694405.1). Taxonomy (GTDB): domain Bacteria; phylum Pseudomonadota; class Gammaproteobacteria; order Enterobacterales; family Alteromonadaceae; genus Pseudoalteromonas. The sequence goes on along the minus strand of NZ_JAAUWV010000019.1, from coordinate 40,486 downwards.
AGCAATCACTGCGACGAAATGACGCCAATGGAATACATCGATAAAGTAGATCATAAAGAAATTTATGACCCTATTTTAAGCTTTCAGTTAGCCAACGACTTTCAAGTAAAGCGTTTACTAAAGCAGTATTTACCTGAGGATGAAGACTCAGAAGGGTACGCAACATTGTTAGAGTGGAACAACATTTTGTTCCAACCAACCGACACGGTCATCGCAACGAAAAAAACCATTGTGCGAGTTGGTGCCGTGCAATGGCAGATGCGTGAAGTAGAGTCGGTTGCAGAGCTGATGCGCCAAGTTGAGTATTTTGTTGATACGGTGTCGGAATACCAAAGTGACTTTATTATTTTCCCTGAGTTTTTTAATGCGCCTTTAATGGGGTTGCAAGAGCACCGTAACCAAACCGAAGCAATTCGTTATTTAGCTGAGTACACTGAGCAGTTTAGAGATGCCATGTCGACCATGGCCATTGAGTACAATGCCAATATTGTCACAGGCTCCATGCCGTTAATGGAGGGTGATAAAATATATAATGTCAGTTATTTATGTCACCGCAGCGGCAAAATTGATGAGCAGCGTAAAATTCATATTACCCCGCATGAAGCGTATGACTGGGTAATTGAAGGAGGCGATGAGATTGGTGTATTTGAAACCGATGCAGGACGCGTGGGCATCCAGATCTGTTACGATGTGGAGTTTCCTGAGCTTAGCCGCATTATGGCGCGCCGTGGCCTTGATATCTTGTTCGTTCCTTTTTGGACTGATACTAAAAACAGCTACCTGCGGGTGCGACATTGTGCACAAGCAAGAGCGGTTGAAAATGAATGTTATGTTGTTATCGCAGGTAGCGTAGGCAACCTGCCACAAGTAGACTCACTCGATGTGCAGTATGCGCAATCTGCGGTTTTAACGCCTTCAGACTTTGCCTTTCCGCACGATGCGGCATTAAATGAAGCTACTCCGAATACTGAAATGTTACTGTTTAGCGACTTAGACCTTGATAAGCTCAAGCTACTACACAGTGAAGGCACAGTTCGTAACTTAAAAGACCGACGCACTGACTTGTACCAAGTGATACTTAAGCAAAAAAACTAGCTTAACATCACCAATGCAGCGGCAATGCCGATAAGTAGCAGGCCAATATTGTCGCTTTTTTTAATTGGTTGCTTAAGCCATAACACCGCGATAAGCATCGTAAAGAAAACCTCTATTTGACCCAGCGTTTTAACATAAGCTACATGCTGTAAGCTCATTGCGCTGAACCAGCCGACGGAGCCTATAAAACTAGTCAGGCTGATGGCGCTTAGCAGGTTGCGTTTTTGCCAAAGGACCTGCCAAGTCTGTCTTTCTTTGATACTAAGATACAGGCTCAGAATCACAGTTTGTGTGAATAAAACCAGCAGCAGCACCCATGCGGCACTGTGTAAAAAGGGCAGTCCAGTTGCTAAGCTAGCTTCTCTTACCCATAAAGAAGTGAGCGCAAATGCGCTACCGCAGGCGATGCCAAGTAAAGCCGTTTTGGGCGCAAATCGCTTTACGCTAAAACCACTGAGCATCAGCACGGCAATTGCGCCAATAGCAACCCCAAACCAACCCGTCACAGATAAAGACGAACCAAAAAGTGCCATGCCCAATATGGCGGCCATCAGCGCTTCGCTTTTGGCTAAGCCGGCACCCACGGCATAGTTGTTTTGCTTAAATAATAACACCATTAGCCCAGTAGCCACGATTTGCATGATGCTGGCACTGAGTACATAGGCCATAAGTGAGGCATTGACGGTTAATGGGGGGACATGTTGATATTGGTACAAACACAGTAGATAAATTGTTGCCAGTGGCACCGCTAACAAAAATCGCGCAAGCGTCACACCTGCAACACTGGCCGACTGGCTTAATTGGCTTTGCAGCGCATTACGCCATGCTTGAGAGAATGCTGCCAATATTGTGAATGCTATCCAAGCCATTGCTTATCCAAATTATTTTTTGCAGAGTTTAACAATACAGAGGCTAAGCGGCTAACGCATTTTTCTCATAAAGGGGTGCTGTGCTTGCTTGAGTGCGACAATCTGTCGCAGTGCATTAGTGAGCCCCTGAGCATATACTTTAACTTGATGCTACACAATTTAGCCGCCTTTCAATTTAAGGCGGCTTTTTTATTTGGCTCATGCTAAGGTGGGTTTTTAAGAACAAAAAACATGCAAGGACTTGGTATGACAACGATTTTAATTTGTGCGCTCATCGCTGTAATTTTGCCGTATTTGGCCAAAGCCCCCGTAGCCATCGCGATGAACCGTCTTGGTGGATACGACAATCAACACCCAAGGGCTCAGCAAGCTCAATTAACAGGTTTTGGTGCAAGAGCGCTGGCTGCGCATCAAAATTGTTTTGAATCGTTAACGGTATTTGCAGTGGCTGTTGCCGTTGTACTTGGCACGAATACAGTTGGCTCAACGGTGCAGTATCTTGCAATCGGCCATATTGTGGCGCGTATTCTGTACTGTGTGTTTTATTATCTCAATTTGCACATTTTTCGTTCGTTGATCTGGGCGGTAGGCTTGGGGTGTGCGATTGCCATGATTGCGGTGAGTTTATAATGCAAAGGCCAGTAACATAACTTGAGCACTGGCCTTAAAATTATTCATTTAATTAAGCGAGTGGTTATTAATGTGCCACTTTAATACGCTCATGCTGTACTTTGGTTTTAGTCGATTCAGATAACTCTCCTAGAGCATAATCGAGTTGCACCACATGATGCTCAGCGGTATCCGATGCGCTAGTGTATTGCCATTGACGCAGTGCTGTAATGGCACTTTGTTCAAACACCGCTTGGGGCTGTGCGTCGATCACTTCGATGTTGTTAGTGTGACCGCGCCCGTCAATGGTAAATTGTAAGGTGACATACCCTGAAATACCTGCGTTGGCAGCCTCTGCAGGGTACTTGGGCTCTATGCGCATAACTGGATGCGGTTTTCCTTCATGTTTATGCGCTTGCACGTCGTTTGGCTTTGCAAGTGCCATTGCACTGAGTGAACCGCACGCTAAAGCGATCACCAAACATTTGGCACCCATGGATGCGCCAGATAACTTTTGTAAATGTATCAATCTTTGTTTCATAGTGCTCTTATCTCCGTAGTAGCTATATGCTAAGGCGCTATTGCCGGCATTCTGTGCGCAACTTATCAGTGCTTTTGCATACATTAACTGTTGATGTGTTGATTTTTGTTGTAGTACTTTTTCGTCACACGCCAGTTCTTGGGCGCGACGAAAACTTTGGTAGCCCAACCACGCAATGGGGTTAAACCAGCAAGCGATGCATAACAGGATGAGCGCCATGTTTGCAACATTGTCGAAGCGGTGAATATGGGTGTTTTCGTGCTCGAGTAATAGCTTGAAAGTTTCGTGGTCAAACTGTTTGTCATAGTCGCTGGGCAACACAACAATCGGCTTCCATAAACCTATCACCATGGGGGTGCTTAATTGTGAGCTGACAAAAAGCGGCTGATCAAAATGGCTGTTTTTGACGGCTTTAATATTGAGAGCACGGCTAAATTTGTAATGCTGCCACCAAAGCATTAGCAGCAGCAACACAGTGATGACGCTATACACTGCGGTTGCACTAAATTGCCAAACTGCTGTGCGTTGTTGCAATTGTGGTGTTACCCGAAAATAGCTGATTGCATTATTGGTAATCGGCTTTAACTCACTGGGTAAGTTTAACGCGATGATACTCAGTGGCACTAACCACCATAAGCTATAAATCAAACGGGCACTTAACCTCTCTGTGGCGTACTTTTGCAACAGCACTAACGTGATCATGAGGGCACTTAACACCATTTGCATATTGGGATTTAACAGCCACTCTAAATATGGATATAGCATGTTACTTTCCTTGTTTTTGTTCCCACTGTTTGATGATCTGTTTTAACTCATCGATATCTTGTTGAGACAGCTGCTCAGTTTTGGCAAAGCCGCTTACGAGCGGAGCTATTCGACCTCTAAAAAAGCGCTCTATAAAGCTTTGGCTTTCTTTTAATGTGTATGCCTCACGGCCAATCATAGGGGTGTAAATGTACTCGCGCCCTTGTTTTTCAAAACTCACCGCTTGCTTTTTTACAAGGCGACTGACCAGCGTTTTGATGGTTTTTTCATGCCATTGTGTATCGTCACTTAAGCGCTGAATAATATCGCTGGCTTTAGCTGGGTGGCCTTGCCAGAGCGCTTCCATTACCGCAAATTCAGCTTTTGAAAGTTCAATCATAGTTATTGCCTACAAATGTAATCTATAAGTTTAAGATTACACCTGTAATCAATTCTGTCAAGCACGTTTTTAAGCAAATTTCAGCGCGGCTATATTGATGTGTTGATATTGGTTTTCTTGTAACGTGTCGGGAAGTGTGAAGTTAGCGATGCGCACCCGATAAAGATCTATCACTTTGTAGCCACACTGCTTTGCCATTTTACGAATTTGCCTGTTGAGCCCTTGTTTAAGCACAATCTTAAAGTGCGTGGCATCTAATAAGCTCACTTGGCAGGGTAAGGTTATTTGCCCATCAACAGGCACACCCGATGCCATTTTTTGACAAAATTCAGCGTCTAGCGGTCGGTCAACTTTAACCCAATATTCTTTTTCAACATGGTGATCTGGATGGATAAGACGTTGGCACAATTCACCGTCGTTTGTAAGTAGTAACAAACCTCTTGAATCTTTGTCTAAGCGACCAATTGGATATACTCGCTCTGATGTTGGCAAGTGATGCAGGAGGCTACTGGGGTCGTCAGGCTTTAATTTACAATCTATGCCAACAGGTTTGTTATAGGCATAGAGTACCTTGACCGCAGGACCACATACTTTTTTACCCAGCACGATTATCTCGTCTTGTTCACTGACATGATCAATATGATTAGCAGGGCGGCCATTCACTATGACGTCACCTGAGTCAATCAAGCGAGATGCTTGTCGGCGGGAGCATACTCCGGCATGGCCAAGGTATTTAGCAAGGCGTGTAGACATAATCAGGACTCAACCGTTATAAAGGTGGAAACCTAACATATTTTTGTTGAATAGAAATACTAATTTAGTCAATTATAAGACAGCCCAAAATTAGGGCTGTCTGTGCTTTATCTTAGTACTTACGTACTTCAAGGCTTACAGCAAAACCATCAAAATCATAGGCATCATCATCTGTAGCAAGTGAAGTCCAGCCACCACCTTGAGATGCCCAAGGTGTAAATGTTGCAGAACCTTCTTCTCTGCCGCGGTCGTCAGCAACTTTCAAACCGATACGGAAGTCTCTTAAAGATACATATTCTTGCCAATTTCTAGTTTCAATGCGGATTTTGAATGCATCAGGGTCATAACCATCGCTGTCCAAAGCAAAGCCAGACCAACCACCGCCTTCACTCGCCCATGGGGTATATTGCCAGTAGCCATATCCACCACGGCCACTATTATCAGCGGCCCTGATTGCAAGTCTGAAGTCTTTGTTTACTGGTGTATTTCTTAAAATAGACAGGTGGAGCTTAAGTGCATCTGGATCATATGCGTCTCTGTCAACGACCCAGTTAGTCTCTGTGCTAGAACCTGAAGAAAGATATTGCGTGTATTCAACTCGACCTGCATCGCGACCACGGTCGTCAAAAGCTTGTAGGCCAATTCTAAAGTCATAGTTTACGCCTGTACCGCTTGGTGCATACATTTCTGGTTCTGCCACAGCATAACTACTGGCTACGATGGCAAGCGCCGTTACTAGTGTTTTCATTTTAATATCCTTATAAAAAAATGTTTGTTTTGCAATTAATTTGCAAATGAAACATTATCATTTGTGTTTTTATTGGGTAAATATATTAAGTGTTAAAAAGTGTATAGCTTAAACATTGGCACTTCTTATGAACGGTCACTTTCAGAGACTCTAAATTTAAAAATTCACAAAAAATTTGTTTGCATTATGTTTTCTGTGCGTTAACCTTTGTGCCGGTTTTGTAACCTAAATTAAAAAGGAAATTTAAAATGAAAAAACTATTATTGTTACCTGTTCTGGCATTTGCATCACTTACTACTCAAGCTGCACAGATTGAATTTGTGAATGAGTTAAGTATGCAAGAAGCTCAAACTATTAGAGAAAACTTATCAAGTGAGCAGCTATACGCATTTGATAACGCTATCAATAGCCAAGCTAAAATGGCAATTCTTTACAAAGATAGAGATTACGGTAGTGAATACCGTATCGTTATCGACAATACAAGCAACTTCCGTGATATCGGTTTTAACGATACAGTTTCTTCTATCAAAGTTCTTAATTCACCGGGTGTTATTCTTTTCCGTGACAGGGATTATGGTGGTGACTACCGTATTGTGTTAGGTCAAGAAAGCAATTTCGTTAACATTGGCTTTAATGACGCGACTTCTTCAATGAAGTTTTTCTAATATCAATATCAAATAGCTTGATATTTTGACGTAAAAGGCAGGGACACCTGCCTTTTACGTATTTTCAGCATATATAATTTCACAACCCTGTGCGATAATCTTATCCATCAACTAGTTACATGTTTCACTATGAAAAAAGCCATATTTACACTCGCTATTGGCGATAATCCAATGTACCAAGCAGCTATATTAAGCTTTCAGCACTATGCACAAAAGGTAGGTGCTGACCTAGTTGTGTCTGAAACGTTGAATTACCCCATCAAAATTAGCGAACCTAAATATGGTGCTAATCCCGCTTGGGCTGAAAAGCTTAGAATTGGTGAGCTGCTGAAAGAATACGATAGGGTGCTTTACTTGGACGCAGATATTTTAGTATCACCTGATGCGGAGGATATTTTTAAAAAATATCAAGACTTAGACACTATATTTATGCTCAACGAAGGCGCAGTATGCGATCGCACACAAGAGCGTACACTGATTGAAGACCTATGTGGAAAAGTTGCTTGGCCGAGTGAAAAAGAGGCAAGTATTTATTACAATGTTGGCGTGATCCTCGCCTCTAAGCCTTGTAGATTATTTGAGTACGCAGATTTAGATGAACTGCAATCTGTGTGCAATGAAATTCGCTTTTATGAACAAACATTGTTTAATTATCAGATATTTAAGCATCAGCTAAAGCATGAGGCGTTGCCAAGCAGATTTAACAGAATGGATATGTTTGGTAAAGAAGGGTATTTAGACGCCGACTTTATTCATTATGCAGGCCGAGGATATGCTAAAAACAATCGCCGTCGTGATGTGCAATTTTTAAGAGATTTTGCAAAGTTATATCAGGGGATTGTACCGCAGCAAGACATTGAGCGTTTGCACAATGCCGCGTGGAACAACTTCTTAGATGTGGTATATAAAAAGTACCCACTACCTAACTGGCTTATTAAACTATGCAGCCAGCGATTTGTGCCACACTAATTATCTAGCAGGGTTAATTTTATGGTGAATTAACCCTTTTTTGTTATTAGATTGCCGTTAAAACACTTTGAATCGCTTGTTTAAACTCTCTTCCATGAGCAATCCCTAATTGTTTTAATCTTGAATCGGCCAGTGCACAATCATGTGGACGAGCCGCGCTTTGACTGGGTTCATCAAGAGGTTTTAGCAGCGATTTAGGGTAGCCTAAAATATCGGCCATAATGCAGGCCATATCATACTTACTCATTGCTTGATTATCGGAAATATGAAAAATCCCGCCCAAATTCTCTGGGCACTTTAGCAAGTCTCTTAATGTAAACGCAATATCTTCAACATGGGTTGGGTAACGTACCGCCCAGTTGTCATGCGCGGTGGTTTGTGTGGCACTTATCTGTGTTGCTATTACCGATACTGCCGATTCTGCTAATTCTGATACGTCGCCATATAAAACGGGCACACGTACTACGCTGTGACGTGTTGAGTGTGCAAGCACTGCTTGCTCAGCTTGTTGTTTGCTTTGGCCATACAGATTTAATGGGTTTGTTTGCGCTGACTCCATATATGGCGGCGTTTTGCCATCAAATACATAGTCGGTGCTGATAAAAATAAGTGCGATATCGCGTTGTGCGCATTGCTTGGCAAGAAACTCGCTGGCTGCAACATTCAGGGCGATGGTTTGCTCTGGCTCGTTCTCACAGACATCAGGCTTACGCTCTGCAGCGGCATGGATCAAAGCATCGGGCTGATGGTGCTCTAAAAAGTCAATCACCGCATTTTGGTTGCTTAAGTCAAGTTGATATAACGGGGCGGTTGCGCGGCTAAAACCGGTACCAACAACGTCAAAGTCGTTTACTAGGGTTGAGTAAAGTGTGCGACCGAGTAGTCCGGTCGCGCCGGTGATCATAATTTTTTGCATAGTGGCTGGTTCCTTAAGCATCCAAGTTGGCAAACAATAGCCACTAGCTTAGCAAGTTTAACTTATTGAAAAAACGTTTATGTATTGGCCGGTTGTGTTGCTTGTTCCCATTTTTTCGATTTGATGCTCAGTAAACCAATAATGATGCCCACACCAATACAAAATAAGCTAATTTGTAGATAGAGGTTTGGCATTTCTTCTACTTTGTTTGGGTCGAAGTGTCCCGCCAAAAGACCTGAAATTATATTACCGATAGAATAAGTGAGTACAAACACGCCCATCATTTGACCTGCAAATCGCTTTGGCGATAATTTACTAACCGCACTGAGCGCAACAGGGCTTAAACACAGCTCACCCACAGTGTGTAAAAAGTAGGTTGTGATCAACCAATATGGTGCCACTTTTAGCCCTTGCGCAGCATATTGAGAAGCCATAAACATCACTAAAAAACCGCTGGCCATGATCACTAATCCCACCGCACATTTTAGGTTGTAAGAAGGGGTTAACAGTCGTTTTGATAAGTTTATCCAAAGTGCTGCAAAAAATGGCGACAACACAATGATAAAAATGGCATTTGCAGATTGAAACCAAGCGGTCGGAATAGTGAATGACCCAATTAAGCGATCGGTATAATCGCGTGCAAATAGGTTTAAAGATGAACCTGCTTGCTCAAAGCCAGACCAAAAACATGCCGATGCAACGCATACAAAAAACAGCGCCCACATTTTCTTTTTCTCATCTTCACAGAGGTTCCCTTTAAAGTAGATGAGCGCATAGTAAATAAAGAAGATAACGGTAAAGGCGACGGCAACATACTGGGCTAAGATCACCGGATTGATAACGATGATCCCTGCGTAGGTCAGTGCGGTGATGCCCGCGACTCCTGCCATGATAAGTGCAATGAGTGCCCATACCTTTTTTGCTTGCGCTGGGCTAAAAGGGTTTGTTGGCGCCTCACCCACGCCGGCAATATTGCCCAGTGTTTTACGATATTGAATAAGCCCGACAGCCATACCAACTGCTGCCGCGCCAAATGCATAGTGCCAACCCACATTTTCCATAAAATAGCCACAGACGTAGTAACCTATGACCGAGCCGATATTAATACCCATATAGTAAATAGCGTAACCACTGTCGCGGCGTTCATCTTCAGAGCTGTAAAGCTGCCCAACCATAGCGCTAATGTTGGGCTTAAGCAGGCCGGTACCAAAGGCAACAAAAATAAGGCCGATAAAAAATGAGTGGGTGCTTGGAATAGCCAAAATGATATGGCCGCACATGATAATAATACCACCGTACCAAACGGTTCTTTGCCCGCCAAGCAGCCTATCTGCAACCCAGCCACCGGGTAGACCAAGGAAATACACAGCGCCGGTGTATAAGCCGTAAATAGCAGCCGCAGAGGCAACGGTAAAGCCGAGCCCTTGGTCTTGTAAGCTGGCAGTCATAAATAATACCAGCAAGGCACGCATGCCATAGTAACTCATGCGTTCCCACATTTCGGTGAAAAAGAGTGTTGAGAGGCCCTTGGGATGGCCAAAGAAGCCTGTATCCTGTGCTGACATAGCTCACTTCCGTTATTATTTTTTAAAAGTCAGCCTTTATTAGTACGTTAAAGAGTTCACGAATGCAACCACACTGCGGTGGTTCTGTGTAGGGTCAAAATAGCCTAAAAATACTGTAACTGTTTGATATCGCTTATTTCTATATCTGCTAAGCCTTGGTAGTGATAAGTACAGTTCTGATTGTTTAACCATACGCTGCGACAGTTTGCATTATTTGCCCCTTGCACGTCGGTATCTAAGCTATCACCGATATGCAGTAACTGACTTGGGTGCATGTTTAGCTGATTTACGGCGTTATCGAACAAATCGCGAAAGGGTTTTGATCTTCCGTCTTTACCCGCTTGTAACACCAAGGAAAACATACCAGCGAGGTTAAATTGCTCGACATCAGCATTACCATTGGTAATGGCGATTAAGGTGTAACGTTGTTTAAGGTTGTTCAGTAACTTGATAACCGATGGACATACGCTGATTTGGCTGCGCGCATGGGCAAACGCTGCATAGGCTTTTTGCGCATGATCTAGAGCGTCTTCGGGTGTTAAACCACACTCTAATAGCCCAAAGTAAAGTGCACGTTGCCGCCAAAGCGTGACATCATGTAGCAGTTCAGGGTGTGCTTTAAGTGCCTTGTGGCGACATGCCATCCAAAAACGGTTGTCTTGGTGCGGCCAAGTTGGTAGTTGTTGCAAGTAGTCGGCTTGCGCGCGTAGCGCTGACGCTATGATTGGGTGGTTGTCATAGAGCGTGTCGTCTAAGTCAAAACTAAGTACTTTTATTTTGCCTATGGCACGGTTGAATCTCATGGTTACTAACCTATCTGGTGAGTTTAGGACATTGTTTCAAAACGCTAATCGTCTTTGCTGGGGCGCTTTTTTGCTCTTGGGTGTGCCTGATCGTAAACCTTGGCAAGGTGCTGAAAATCAACATGTGTATACACTTGTGTTGCTGATAGACTGGTGTGACCTAACATTTCTTGTATGGCGCGCAGATCGCCACTGGACTCGAGCATATGGCTGGCAAATGAGTGGCGTAATTTATGCGGATGTATCGGTGTGCTGATACCTTGCTTAAGGCCCCATTCTTTCATGCGCTCTCGCACATGGCGAATAGAAATACGTTGTTTGCGTTTGCTTAAAAACACCGCAAGTTCGCCCTCATTGGCCAACTGAGGTCTTAATAGCAACCAGCGTTCTAATGCTTGTAACGCTTTACCACCAACGGGTATAACGCGTTCTTTACTGCCTTTACCTAACACACGGATCTCGCCATCGCGTATGTCTCCCATATTAACATTTACGAGCTCGCTAATCCGCAATCCGCTTGAGTACATCAGCTCCATCATGGCTTTGTCTCTTATCGCTAAAACATCATCGTCGTTAATTGATAGCAGCTGTGCCATTTGATCAACATCGAGGTTTTTAGGCAGTGGTTTATCAAATTTAGGGCCTCTGATATTTTCCCCTGGATTGATAAATGAGCTGTTTTGCGAATGTTTTGCTTTTAAATATTTATACAAACTACGAATACAACTGAGCTTTAAATTGATACTGCGTGGATTATATTGCTTGCCACGTAGATGCATACTATAGCGGCGAATTTGCTCACTGCTGACTGCCAGCCAGTCTTGGGCATTGGGTGCAAAGTAGTTGGCAGCTTGTAGTAGCTGAATACGGTATTGGCTTAAGGTATGTGTAGAGTATTGTTTTTCATGGCGTAAATAGGCCATAAAAGCTTCTACAGGTTTGAGCCACAGCTCACTTAACACATTATCATCAGCCATATTTTAGGCCAAAGCGCTTAAACGCACCTGTAACGTTGTGACGAACTCTTGCATAAATAAGGTGTCATTCGTGGGAGCGAAGTGTTCGGCATGGTTGCTGGCAAAGGCTAAAATTGCATCTGGCGCGGTGCTACTGCCAAGCAGGTATAATGCAACGGATTTAATGGACTCTTCTTGGGGCCAAATGAGTTGCTGTTCTTGTTGTGAGAGCCGACCAAGATATATACCATTTTGCAAGCGTGCTTTTGTTAAATCGGCAAGCTCATTATTGTAGGGGAGCAATTTGCAGCTGACGATATTAGGTTGCTGGCATAAGAACTCGGCAAGTTTTTGTGTTAGTTCTTCTAAACTGTTGCAGCGCCATAACTGTCGCTGGCACTCGCTGAGTAATCTAAAAATCTGCTCGTTTTCAACGGCACTGCGCGCCATGGTTGCTATTTGCTGTTTTAGCTGGGTGTTTTGCTCGCGTAACAGACGTTGCTGTTGTAGCGCTAAGTTTGGCAATCCTAGGCTTTTACCGTGCAGGTCCATGTCGAGCAAAACATACGGATGGTTGAGTAAAAAATCTGGATGATGACTTAAATAATCACAAATTGATTGCTCATCAATGTCGTTTATTTTACTCATACATACACCTTTTGCAGTTTACAAAGAGATTTGTCCATCAAAAACATGTTCCGCGGGGCCTGTCATTTTTACACTGTGGCCTTCACCTTGCCAGCGTATCTGTAAGCTACCACCGGGTAAGTCTACACGAACCGTATTTGCTAGCTTTTTCTGAGCAATACCAATCACCACCGCTGCGCAAGCACCACTGCCACAGGCTAAGGTCTCTTGCGCACCACGTTCCCAAACTCTGAGCTTGATGTGCTCTTCATTAATAATTTGCATGAACCCCACATTAGCACGCTCAGGAAACCGTTCATGGTTTTCCAATAGAGGCCCCAGCGTCTCAACGTCCGCGGTGTCGATATCGTCTACTTCAATTACGCAGTGGGGGTTGCCCATAGAGACAACACCGCAGAATACGGTGTGCTCTTGCGCACGCATAATATAGGTGAGTTCAGGCTTACTGGCTTTAAACGGCACGCTGCTAGGAGCAAACTGCGGATGCCCCATATTCACGGTAACTTGCCCGTCTTTTTCAGAATAGAGTGTGATGTTCCCCGATTTGGTCGACACGCACACTTTGTGACGGTTAGTTAACCCTTTCATACGCACAAATCGCGCGAAACAGCGGGCGCCATTACCACATTGCTCTACCTCAGTGCCATCAGCATTAAAAATACGATAATGGAAGTCCAGATCGGGCGAGTACGGCGCTTCGACCAGTAATAATTGGTCAAAGCCTACACCAAAGTTTCTATCTGCAAGCTTTTTGATTTGATCTCGAGACAAAAATACATTTTGTGTGACGTTATCCACCACCATAAAGTCATTGCCTAAGCCATGCATTTTAGAAAAATTTACAAACATAATGTTCTAATACAACTCCTAATGAGTTAACTTTGCCACGCTAGGGGCACCGCTGTCATTAATAAATTAGGGTAATAGGTGCTCACCTTGCCAAAGGGAAGTAAGCGACTCTCTTTGTCTAACTACATAGCAGGTATCGCCATCAACCATCAGCTCAGCAACTCTTGGTCGTGAGTTATAATTTGAACTCATAGTAAAGCCATAGGCGCCAGCGCTGCGTTGCGCTAGAAGATCACCTTCTTGAATGGCTAATGGACGATTTTTACCAAGAAAATCGCCAGTCTCACAGACTGGGCCCACAACATCATACGCGTGTACAGGTGTGTCATCTTCTCGAGGGGCCACAGGAATGATGTTTTGCCAAGCTTGGTATAGTGAAGGTCTTAGCATATCGTTCATACCGGCATCGACAATCGCAAAGTGTTTATCGTCAGAGCACTTTAGATATTCAACTTTGGTTACCAAAATGCCAGCATTGGCGGCAATGGCGCGACCTGGCTCAAACACAAGTTCTAAGTGAGGGTAATTCGTCAATTTTGCTTTTACTTGCGCAGCATAGGCGCTTGGATGCGGTGGTTTTTCACTGTCATAGGGTACGCCTAAACCGCCCCCAATATCCAAATGTTGCAGCTCAATTCCGGCGGTTTTTAATTGCTCAACGAGGTCAATTACCTTATCTAACGCAGCTAAAAATGGCTCAACCTCTGTTAATTGTGAGCCAATATGAAAATCAACACCGACCACTTCAATGCCTGGTAACGCATAGGCGAGTTGGTAAACGTCAAAGGCTTGTTTAATGTTGATACCAAACTTGTTTTCTTTTAATCCAGTAGAGATATAAGGGTGGGTTTTAGCATCAATATCTGGGTTGACGCGAATAGACACGCGCGCGGTTTCACCCATACTGCTGGCGACTTGGCTAATGCGTTTGAGCTCAGCGGTTGACTCTACATTAAAGCATTTGATGTTATGGGTCAGTGCAAATGCAATTTCATCGGCGGTTTTTGCCACGCCTGAAAATACCACTTTACTGGTATCGCCACCGGCTTCTATTACCCGAGCAAGCTCACCTTTTGAGACAATATCAAAACCAGCACCTAAACGGGCGAGGACATTGAGTACAGCAATATTGGAGTTGGCCTTAACAGCATAGCAGACCAAGTGAGGATGTCCTTGCGCGGCATCGGTAAACGCGTGGTAATGACGTTCTAATGTTTTTCGAGAGTATATATAACAAGGTGTACCATGTTGCTTGGCAATATCAGCTACGCTGACTTGCTCAGCAAATAGCTGGTTTTGTTGATATTGAAAAAAGTCCATCTAACCTTCCTGCTGATTTGTTTGCGCTTTGGTATTTTGCTGTGGTTGTGTTTGAGATTTGCTTAACTCTTGGTTAGTCTGTTTTGAGTTTTGCTTTTCGGGCAAATAAAGAGGCCCACTTTGTCCACAGCCAGCTAATATAAGCGTAGTGAATATTACGAGAAAAAATAAGCTAGATTGAGAGAGTGTCGCTTTCATTAGATTAATGGTGTCAGTGCCTTTATAATCGCAGAGTAACAGAATTCGCAAAAAAAGCAGCTATTGCCGATAAGTATTTTCATGCTTGAATAGCTAAAACTTTGTACAAATGAGGGATACCGTATGACTGATTCCGAGTACCATGAATTGGCTGATGCCTTAATGCTCACCATAGAAGAACAAATTGACGACTGTGATGCTGACTTAGATTATGAATCTGCAGCAGGTATCTTAGAAATTATTTTTGCTGATAAAAGTAAAATCGTGATCAACAAGCAAGCACCATTGCATCAAGTGTGGGTAGCAACCAAGTTTAATGGTCATCATTTTGAGCTTCACGGTGACAAATGGATTGATAATCGCTCGGGTGCAGAATTTTGGCAGTTTATGTGTGATGCAGCGACTCGCCAAGCTGGCACCCCCATTCAATGGCAGCACAGCTAATGTTGCCGTTTGTAGAGTACGCCGCAAAAGGCGAGCACACAGCAAGTATTATTTGGCTCCATGGTTTGGGTGACTCGGGTGAGGGGTTTTTACCCATTGCGCCTGAGTTACAGTTACCTGACAAACTTGGTGTGCGATTTATTTTTCCACACGCACCAGAGCAAGCAGTTACCATCAATGGCGGCATGGTGATGCGAGCTTGGTATGACATCAAATCATTGGATTTAGACAATCGAGCAGACGAAGGTGGTGTAAGAGAGTCTGCCAAAGCGGTTGAAGCATTGATCCAAGCTGAATTAGACAAAGGTATCACGCCTGAGCGTATTATCTTGGCTGGTTTTTCTCAAGGCGGCGTGATAGCGCTACATTTAGCACCACGTTTATCGTATAAAATTGGTGGTGTGATGGCCTTATCGACTTATATGTGCGCGCCACAAAAGCTTGCGGATGAAGCCATACAGCCAGAACTCAATATCTTTATGGCTCATGGTAGCCATGATCCGGTGGTTGCCATGTCGGCAGGAAAACTAGCTTATAACACCTTGCTAGAGCAAGGTTATGAGGTAAGCTGGCAAGACTACCCGATGGAACATCAGGTTTGCTATGAAGAACTCGTTGCAATACGCGCATGGTTAATTGCGACACTGTCTTAAATTAGGAGCTGAATCAATGACACAAAGGATCGTTATTAAAACGTCGGTAAATAAAGCGCCAACAGCGAATGCTTCGGTAAGTTATCAATGGCATTGGCGGCGTATATTTATGGCTTGTAGCGTGGTGTTATTGTTTGCAAGCGCCTTGATATATGGCCTGATGAATTCGGTGAATGCCGATGAAATTCAGGCTGTTGAGGATAGCTCTATCCAGAGTGGCTCTATCCAGAGCGGCTCTATCCAGAGCGGCACAACACATGTATCCGCTGTTGATGAAGCGCAAAAAGAGGCATTAGTAAGCCCGGATGTTGAGGCAGTTGAGTCAACGCTTGAGAATACCATCGAGCAGCAACACGCAGAGCAAATCGCAGCGCAAAATCAGTTAACAGAAAAACCTGTACTGGTTGCAATTAACGATATCACTACCTCATCAAGCGCAAAACAAAGCAATATTGATGAGCAACCTACACATCAGGACGTTGATGAGCAAATCGACGGGGTGCAAAGTGAGCTGCATAGCGAAAACACGTTTTCAGAGGATGCCACCATCACCAATGTTGCTTTGGGTGCCCAAATTGATAGTAACTTGGTATCGCGGGCCGTGTTAACAACAGGAATTGTAGACAGAGAGCCTGTGGATGTACTTAAAGAAAACCTTGAACTTAGCCAGTTTACAGATAAGTTATTTTTCTTTACAGAGATAAATAATATGCAAGGGCAGACTGTGCAGCACTTATGGTTTCATCAAGACCAACTGATGGCCGAGATCCCATTAACTATCAGTGCAATTCGTTTTCGCACCTACTCAAGCAAAAATATTATGCCAAGCCAAACAGGGCCATGGCGTGTAGAAGTGGTGACCGACCAAGGTCAACTATTAGCACAAAAATCTTTTCGCATTATTTCAGAGGCCGAGTAACAGGCCACTAAAGGTTAATCATGACACAACAACATACTTTACGTATCGCCACCAGAAAAAGCGCCTTGGCATTATGGCAAGCTGAATTTGTAAAAGCGCAATTGGAGCATTTCCACCCCGAGCTAAACGTTGAGCTTGTGCCCATGTCTACACAAGGGGATATCATTTTAGACACGCCTTTAGCAAAAATTGGTGGTAAAGGACTGTTTGTTAAAGAGCTTGAGCAAGCGATGTTGGATGGACGCGCTGATATCGCCGTACACTCGATGAAAGATGTACCTGTTGAGTTTCCAGAAGGTCTTGAACTGTACACCATTTGTGAGCGTGAAGACCCGCGTGATGCATTTGTGTCAAATAGCTATAAAGCACTGGATGAGTTACCTCAAGGTGCCGTAGTCGGCACCTCTAGTTTACGTCGTCAGTGCCAAATTAAAGCGCTACGCCCAGACTTAGACATTCGTGATTTACGTGGCAACGTGAATACTCGCCTAGCTAAACTGGATAACGGCGAGTACGATGCCATTATTCTTGCTGCGGCAGGGTTGATCAGACTAGAGATGCCAGAGCGTATTGCAAGTTTCATCACACCAGAGCAATCACTACCAGCGAACGGACAAGGTGCAGTTGGCATTGAGTGTCGCAGTGATGACGAGCTTACCAAGCGATTATTGGCACCACTTGAGCATCAACAAACGCGTATTCGAGTGCTAGCAGAGCGTGCAATGAATCGTCGTTTAGAAGGGGGCTGTCAGGTACCCATCGGTGCTTATGCTGAAGTGGTCGCAGATCAAGTCACTTTGCGTGGTTTAGTAGGGGCGCTTGATGGTAGTCAAATTTTACGCGCGCAAGTGACAGGTCCGAGCACGCAGGCTGAGCAGCTTGGTGTTGAGTTGGCTGAACAGTTGTTGGCACAGGGTGCAGATAAAATCCTTGCTGAGGTTTATAAAGACAGTAAATGATGCGTATCGCTATTACTCGTCCTGAAGGAAAAGGATTAGAACTTGCAAAATTACTAAGCCAGCAGGGTATTTTCAATCTGCATACACCGATACTGCGCATTGAACCTTGTCAGCTGTCTTCTAGTCAATTAGCGCCAATTCAAGATGCTGATATTATTGTATTTATTTCGCAAGATTCAGTAAAGCAATTGGCTGTTCAGATTGATAGTCTGCCCGCCACAGCGCAGCTTTTTGCTGTGGGCGAGCAAACGGCAAACGCCATACAAAGTTGTTTTTCACGAAAAGCGATTGTGCCAAAGCAGCGAGACTCTGAAGGTTTGTTGGCTTTAGCGCCGCTACAGCAACTTGAATCTAAGCAAGTTGTGTTAGTTAAAGGTCAAGGCGGACGCCCTTTGCTAGCCAAGACTTTTAAGCAGCGTGGGGCGATTTTAAATGTCTGTGCGGTCTATAAACGGGTGGCTCAACATGACACGTCCGATGGCTGGTTAGACCACTGGCGCAGTGAACAAATTGACGGTATAGTCGTAACGAGCAATGCAACTATTGATGCGATATTTAATGCTCGGCAAAAAGAACTTTTAAACTGGCTGAAAAGTAGACACTTTTTTGTCATCAGCGAACGTAGCGCGCGCTATTTACACAACACCTATGAGGTGAGTCAGCAGTGTATCAGTATTGCCAATGGGCCAGATGATCTGGCGATATTTAACAGCATAATGCCTAACCAACAGCAGCAAGGTAGCCAAATGAGTGAGCAAGAAACACAATCTGGACCTGAAATGTCAAATAAGACGCCCCTAACGCAACCCGTGTTCAAACAAAAAATCAGCAAACTTGCGGTGTTAGCATTGTTGGTGGCGGTTACTGGTGGTGTGGCTACTGCTGGGCTTATCATACATGGCCAGCAGATCAGTGATAAAACCTATGCGGCGCTGGCGCAATTACAAAAAGACAATGCGCAATTGAGCGAGCAGCTCAGCCAAGCAAAGTCACAATTAACTTTGCTGCAAAGTAGTTTGCAACAGCAAAATGGCGAGCTTGAAGAGCGCCTAGCATTACAGTCACAAACCGTTGACGCACAACTCAATGCAGCGTTATCTCAGGCCAAGCAACAGATCAGTGGGGCGCTAAGTAGCGAAGTCACTTATTTACAACGCATGGCCGAGTTTAAAGCTAATGCCGAGCAAGATTATCAAGGTGCAATCGCGGTATTAAAGAGACTGTACGACGTGGTAAAAAACGAAAGCGATAACACCGCCCTATTGAGCGCTATTGCTACGGATATTGCTGCATTACAGGCTCAACCAAAGCCCGCTGTGGAGACACTTTATTTGCAACTTCATGGGATGTTGCAGCAAGTTGATAACTTGGCTTTGAAGGGCGTTAAGCGACCCGCAGCATTTATGAAACCAAGCAATGAACTGTCAAAAGAAGTGAGTGATTGGCGGATAAACTTAGCTCGTTCTTGGCAACAGTTTAAAGAAACATTTTTAACTATTAAGTCTCAAGAGATAACGGATATTCAGCCGCTGCTTGATAGTCAGCAAAAGCAGATGCTTAGAGCTCAGCTTCGTAGCTATTTATCACAAGCTCAATTAGCCCTAGTGGATAAAAAAGCGAGTGTTTTTTTTACATCACTTGATGGGGCATCAAAAACATTAGAGACATATTTCGACAAGAACAACTCGGGTGTTCAGTCGCTCGCAGATAATATCGAGCAGTTGCAGCAAATCCCATTACAGTTCCATACTAATGTGGATTTGCTTACCCCAGATGCAACAAAGGAGTGGTTAAAGTAATGAAATCACTGCTACTCATTTTTGTTTTTGCTGCAGTTTTAGCCTCAGGGCATTTGCTGGTAGGTGATGCAGGCTATGTGCTGATAGCATTCGGAAAGACGACACTTGAAGGCACCGTGTATTCATTCGGCGCTTTACTTTTGATGGTTCTCATACTCTTGCTGATACTTAAAGCAGTAGTTGGGTGGCTGTGGAAAGGTTACCGCTCAACCACAGGTCACTTTAGCAACAAGAAACGTATTAAGTCTGAGCAAGCACTTACCGACGCTATCTGGGGCGTACTTAACGATGATGTGCAGATGATCAAAAGTGCATTTACAAAAAACGATGCGCCTATGCAGTGGCAAGATCAACAACATGCGATGCTTGCTAAGGCTGCACTGCAATCAGGCGAGCAAGCAGAGGCTTTACAGCATTTACAAGCCATGTCTGATGAATCGCAAGCACAAGTTCCCAAGTTGTGGCTCAATGCTAATCAATCAGAGCAAGCCTTAGCGTTATTATCGCAGCCGATGCAGCAGAAAAAGCCGAATGCGGCGGCTGTGAGTAGTTATTTAGATGGGTTATTGCATGAACAGCAGTTGGCAGACGTTGTAACTACGTTATCAAGTAAATATAAGCAGCTTGATTTAGCAACAATGCAATGGCACAGCTTTTTTAAGCGCTTTTTTGATAGTGCAAAACAACAGGCGAGTGACTACTTTTCTCAGTTACCTAAGGCCGTGCAAGCGCATGCTCAGCTTGCTTATTTGCAAAGTATGGCAGGGCAAAGCTGCTTAGAAAATGTTCATGATGTGCTTATTAAGCTGCTTAAAAAAGGTCAATTCAGTCAGTTAGCTCAGGTACTTGCTTATGCAAAAGGGGCTGACATAAAGCTAACCCAAGCGATCCAAACGCAGTTAAAAAAGAAGCCTGAACATAGCGAATTGTTATTTTGTTTAGCCTGTATGGCAAATGCTGAGGGAGATTTTGAATTGGCAACAAAAATATTTGCCAGTTTGCCTGAGCAAGATTGGCAGCGATATTGGATTGAGCCTGCATTGTATAGTTTTGAACAAACAGGGCAGTTTCAAAGGGCATATCAGTTGGCCCGCCACCAATGGTAAGAATCTACAGCCAGCAAATTGCTGGCTTTTTTGTACTTGCATAAATTGTCTACAGCGCTAAAAATGGACATGTGTCCTTGATCTTTAACTAAGGGTGCGTATGATCCCAAAAATTTTATCTGCAGCCGAGTGACCTATGATCAATAAAACTTTACCTTTACTTGATTTACACCGCCATCTTGATGGTAATGTGCGTGCGAGTACGATTTTGGACCTTGGCCAACAATTCAACCTAGCGCTTCCCGCTCAGGATTTAGAAGGACTGCGAGAGCATGTGCAGGTAATCGATAATGCTCCCGATCTGATGGCGTTTTTGACTAAACTCGATTGGGGTGTGAAAGTGCTAGGTGATTATGATGCGTGTCGTCGTATCGCGATGGAAAATGTCGCCGATGCAATAGCACAGAATATCGATTATACCGAGCTGCGTTTCAGCCCTTATTACATGGCGCAAACCCATAATTTACATCCTCAAGGGGTTACCGAGGCGGTGATTGATGGCGTCCAAGCAGCCACTCGCGGCCAAGATATTAAAGTCAATCTGATTGGTATTATGTCGCGCACATTTGGCGTTGAAAAATGCCAGTATGAATTAGATGCGCTACTGGCTTGTAAGGACGGTTTAGTGGCTGTTGACTTAGCGGGTGATGAAGTCGGTTATCCAGGTGAATTATTTGTAGAGCATTTTAAACAAGTGCGAGACGCATATTTAGGGGTCACTATCCACGCGGGTGAAGCGCGAGGTGCGCAGAGCATTTGGCAAGCGATTAATGAACTGGGTGCGACCCGAATAGGTCATGGCGTTAAGGCAATTGAAGACCCTAAGCTGATGGATTTTTTACGTGATAACCGTATCGGTATTGAATCATGTTTAACCAGCAATATTTTGACCAGCACCGTGAATGACATCGAAGCACATCCATTAAAGCAATTCTTGGCACATGGTATCTTAGCGTGTATCAATACTGATGACCCAGCCGTGCAGGGTATTGAATTAGACTATGAGTATCAAGTCGCCGCACCCAAAGCGGGGCTAACGCAAGCAGACATGGAACTTGCACAAAGAAATGCGATAGACATCGCATTTTTAAGTGACAGCGACAAGCAAGCTTTACGCGCAAAATACTGATAGAGTCTTGGTATAAAAAACGCGCCATTTGGCGCGTTTTTTCATCAGCTCACTTTGCGTTACTTAATAAACGCGAAAGCATCTGCGTACATGTGCTCGCGCTCTGCGCCATGAGTGATAAAGTCATCACGGACCACGCCTATCATGTCAAAACGGCCAGCCATATAAATGCTATATGGCTCAAGCGATACGATGTCTTTCATAACGGCTTTATGTACATAACCCGTGTGGCCATTCCAAGTTGAAGAGGCGTTTTCCACAACAGGAATAAACTGAAAGTTCTTACGACTGGCAGCCCACGCTTCCATCTCTTGCTTAGCATATAAAGCGGACTCTTCTTTTACACCCCAATACAGTAGCACAGGCTGAGTAAACTCAATTTCTGCAAGATGATCGGCCATAGATTTTACGTAAGAAAACCCGGTGCCGCCCGCGAGCAATACGATAGGGCGTTGGTGATCAACACGTAGCTGAGAGATACCTAACCCTACTTCAAGCGCAACAGTCTGCTTGTTTGTGTGTGCTTGTCGAAGGTGTTCAAGCGCCTGCATTGCATATGAGTCCGCACCAGAGGCACCAATGTGTAATTCAAGCTCATGCTGCATCGATGGGCGACTGGCGATTGAAAATGCGCGTTTGTCTTTTTCACCTAAAACGAGTTGTAGATACTGTCCGGCTTCAAATGACACCGCAGTATCGGGTTTAAGTGTTACCTTGTGAACAAATTCTGTAAGTGGGTTGATAGTTACCACTTCAGCGTTAACTAATTGCATATTTTACCTTTCGCACGGCGGCTAAAAATATAAAAGTTTGTATAAAGTGTCGGCACTTTATCACAGCGCCTTTTGAGATCCTATTGCTAGGTATTAATTCCAAGGCTATCCCAAATCTCATCAACACGCTGCTTTGTCGCCTCGTCCATAACAATTGGCTCGCCCCATTCTCTATCAGTTTCGCCAGGCCATTTATTGGTTGCATCAAGTCCCATTTTTGACCCAAGACCTGACACTGGCGAAGCAAAATCTAAATAATCTATAGGGGTATTATCGATAAGCGTGGTATCTCTTGAGGGGTCCATGCGTGTCGTGATGGCCCAAATAACATCATTCCAATCTCTGGCATTAACGTCATCATCACAGACAATGACAAACTTGGTGTACATAAATTGCCTAAGGAAAGACCAAACACCCATCATGACTCGCTTGGCATGACCTGGATATTGCTTTTTCATAGTCACCACCGCCATACGGTATGAACATCCTTCAGGCGGTAAGTAAAAATCAACGATTTCAGGAAACTGCTTTTGCAAAATCGGCACGAATACTTCGTTTAATGCCACGCCAAGAATTGCAGGCTCATCGGGTGGGCGGCCTGTGTAAGTACTATGGTATATCGGGTCTTTGCGATGAGTGATATGGGTAACAGTCATTACCGGAAAATCATCGACTTCATTGTAGTAACCAGTGTGATCCCCATAAGGGCCTTCGGGCGCTAACTCGCCAGGCATGATGAACCCTTCAAGTACGATTTCAGCGTTGGCAGGTACCTGCAAATCGTTAGAGATGGACTTAACAACTTCTGTTTTTGCACCGCGTAATAGCCCTGCGAAAGCATATTCACTGAGAGTATCTGGCACTGGTGTCACGGCGCCTAGAATCGTTGCCGGGTCGGCTCCCAGTGCAACTGATACAGGGTATGGTTCGCCTGGGTGTTCTTTACACCATTCTTGAAAGTCTAACGCGCCGCCACGATGTGATAACCAGCGCATAATAATCTTATTTTTACCCAGCAATTGTTGGCGGTAGATACCCAAGTTCTGCCTTTTTTTGTATGGACCACGAGTGACGGTCAGCCCCCAAGTGATCAAAGGTGCGGCATCGCCAGGCCAGCAATGCTGAATAGGAAGTTTAGTTAAATCAACGTCATCACCACTGAGTACAATTTGCTGACAGGGCGCTTTGCGCACTTCTTTTGCCGGCATGTTCAGTACTTGCTTGTACGCAGGTAGTTGTCCTAGCGCTTCCCGAATACCTTTGGGTGGTTCGGGCTCTTTTAAAAAGGCCAGTAACTTGCCAACCTCTCGCAAAGCGCTGACGTCTTCTTGGCCCATCCCCATAGCGACGCGCTTTGGGGTGCCAAACAAGTTTGCTAATACGGGGATATCGAATCCGATAGGGTTTTCAAATAACAAAGCTGGACCGCCAGCTCTTAGTGTTCTGTCAGCTATTTCGGTCATTTCTAATTTGGTTGAAATGGGCTGTGAGATACGCACTAATTCACCTTGCTCTTCAAGGCGCGTTATAAAATCTCGCAAGTCTTTATATTTCATTTGATTACTAGGCATCTGAATTTGTGTTCAAGTATAACAAGATGACTTTGAAATGGCAGTAATCTGCGCTTTATTTGATGTTGTGCAATACTTAGGGCTTTGAAGTATTTTAAAAGGACGCGCTTTGCTCTATAGTCGTTCTCAAGCCTTTATTTTTGCGGTGGCTCGATTGAAAATAATAACAATAATAGCTCTGTGTTTCTCTTTTTTTTGTAGCAACTTAGCTGCACTCTCTGCGCACGACCCGGCATTTTCACAGCACAGTGCGGTGATGATGATTATAAATCCCCAGTCTGGAAACATTATTGCAGCCAATGACGCGGCGGCAGAGTTTTATGGCTATGCTGTTGATGAACTTCAGAGCATGCGTATCCAAGACATTAATCAGCTAAATGCAGAGCAAGTCGCACAAGAACGGGCTTTAGCGCTGGCAGAGGGGCGTAACTACTTTATCTTTAGGCATCAACTTGCTGATGGTTCGTTACGCACTGTAAGCGTATATTCCACACCTTTTACGGATCAAAATGGTCAATCTCAGTTGTTATCTGTGATCCACGATATCAGTGCCCAGCGTGAGCTACAAGATGCGCTTTGGTACTATCAAAATAATTTGGAAGAGCAAGTATTCAAACAAACAAAAGAAATTCAGCAAATGAGCAGTATGCGAATGCTGTTATTGGCGGTGATCATTGTCATATTGCTGATATCAACAATCGTACTTGTGGTTCTTTTAGTGCGTTTGCGCAATGCTAAACGTCGTTCAGAGGCACAAGGTGCTAGGCTAACAGCTATTTTCGATAGCATTGTTGATTTGCTGGTGTTTACAGATAAGCAAAGCACTATATTGTCGGCTAATCAGCGAGTTCAAGATGTGTTTGGGGTTGCCAATGATTTACTTAATCAGCCCATCGATGCGCTTTTAAAGGACAGCCCTTGTACAAAACAGAGTACCTGTCACCAAATGCAGTGTGAGCTAAGCGTTGCAAATCACAATAGTGTATTCAGCGTTACCAAAAACCCAGTGTTAGATCCCCAAAAACAGCATGTTGGATATATCTATGTGTTGCAGGATATCACTGAGCGATTGGCGCAAGAAAAAAGCCAGCGTCTAGCAAGTACAGTGTTTGAAACAACCAGTGAGGGAGTATTGGTTTCCGATAGAGATAACCGCATACAGATGGTAAATAGGGCATTTACGGAGATCACTGGATTTGGTGCTGATGAAGTAATAGGGCAGTCGCCTGCCATGTTTAATTCAGGTCATCATGGTAATGCTTACTTCAGTAAATTGTATCAAACACTCAATGAACGAGGGCACTGGGAAGGGGAAATTTGGAATCGCCGCAAAAGTGGCGATGTTTATCCTAGTTGGTTACAAGTATCAGCTGTGTTTGACAAAAAAGGTGAAATTGAAATGTATGTTGCCCTGTTTAACGACATTACGTCGCGTAAGCATCATGAACAAATAATGTGGCAGCAAGCTAATTTTGACACCTTAACGGGCTTGGCGAATCGTCATCATTATCATGAAAAATTTGATCAAGCATTAGCAAATGCCAAAACACAGCAAACACGTTTGGCTATTTGTTTTATCGACCTAGACCGTTTCAAAGCGATTAACGACACGCTCGGTCATCATATTGGCGACTTACTATTAATCGAGGCAGCGCAGCGCATTCAGGACTGCACCAGAAGTTCCGATACGGTTGCCCGCTTAGGTGGAGATGAATTTGCGATATTACTGACGGATATTAAAAGCATCAGGGATGTAGAGGGAATAGCCAATAAGATTTTGCATCAATTGAGTAGTCAATTTGTGCTTGAAGGACATGAAGCGTTTGTTTCAGGCAGTATCGGGATCACTTTTTACCCTGATGATGGTGACGACAGAAAAGTATTGCTGAGAAATGCTGACAGTGCCATGTACAAGGCCAAAGAGCATGGTCGAAATTGCTTTCAGTTTTATACCAGTGCCATGCATGAAAATGCGAAAGCGCGTAGCCAACTTGAAGGGGCTCTTCATAAGTCCCTGATAAACAAAGAGCTATATGTTGTTTACCAGCCCATTCATGATATTCAAGGGCAACGTCTTGGTTGTGAAGCTTTACTGCGTTGGCGAAGTGAAGCGTTGGGCGAGGTGTCACCCGTTGAGTTTATTCCAGTCAGCGAAGAGCTAGGGTTGATTTTGGCTATGGGTGAATGGGTGCTTTATCAAGCTTGCTCTCAAGCGAAAAGTTGGTATGACAAAGCAAGCAAACCATTTTTTGTGACTGTTAATGTTTCAAGTGCTCAGTTTAAGCGCCAAGATATCTCAGCGCTTGTCGCCAAAGTGCTACGAGAAACCGGCTTACCAGCTCATTGCCTAACATTGGAAATTACCGAAAATGTACTGGCTGATAACTCCGATCATATTTTGCGACAGCTAGATTCGCTGCGAGATATGGGTGTGGAGCTGGCAATTGATGACTTTGGTACTGGATACTCTTCTTTGAGCTACTTAAAACGTTTCCCACTGTCAAAGCTAAAAATTGATAAAGAATTTATTCGTGACCTTCCAGCAGATGCAGAAGACAGGGCTCTGGTCAGCGCGATTATTTCTATGGCGGCCAACTTAAATCTTAAAGTGGTAGCCGAAGGGGTCGAAACGGTTGAGCAGCTTGGCTTATTAAAGCAGTTACACTGCGACTTCACGCAAGGCTACTACCATAGTCGACCTCTAGGCGCTGAAGACTTTGAAGTGTATTTGATGCGCTTCAATGAGCTTAATTAACTGAATTCTCACACAACGCTTGCTGCGCTAGGCATAAGGTTTCGAGCTGCTGCTTTGCCTTACTATGATCTTGTGCAGCAGCTTGTTTAAGCCAATAAATCGCTTGTTGTAAGTTTATTTCTGCGCCTTGTCCATGTTCTAACATGCCCGCCAAATTATATTGTCCCCAACTGTCACCTTGCTCAGCCGCAACTAAGAAGCTTTCTCGAGCTGCTTGATAGTCGCCTTGTTGGAAAAGCGTTATGCCTTCGTTGTTGTAAGGGTTAAGGGCAACTTTTGTACGCATATTACTATTGATGGCTTTGAGCATAGCGCGTCTTTTTACTATACCACCGAGCACGTAAATATCTTCGGGGCGATACACGGCATCAATGGCCTGAGTTTCAAAGTATGACATCAGGTCGTGGCGTTTTAGGGTCAGTGTTTGGTTTCTAAAATAGCTATCTAGCATCAGAGAGTCGAGTGATATCGCACGTTCTGCACCGCGTATTTTACGGTACGTAGAGCTGCCTTGTTGCAGCTCAACATACTCATCCGTGACACTCAGTACCTGTGCAACGCGATATTGTGCTTGGTATTTGCGTTGAGTTTGCAAGTGCCCCATGTTGATTATCCACACATCGTCTTTTTGTGGTTGGAGTAATAGAGTTTGTTGTAGGCGTTGCGATTGCTGGTATGAGAGGACTTGATGAAAAACAATTATAAGCGCGAGTAAGAAAACAAGGCGTGTTTTGTATTTTACGATTGCCAGCTCCAGCCAATCATGAACATTCATAGTTAGCCGCTGGAGCATTGATTGACGATTAAAATACATGCATTGTTCCCCAATTTTCATCCTCTTATAAACGCGCACTCTAGCAATAGTTAGGGCCAATTGCCAACAGCAGGGGGTTTAGCGAAAAGAGAACGAAAAACGCCCAAAGTAGCGCGGTCGCTAGATAGTGACCGCGCTACTGACTATTGGGCTTTACCTGTAAGGGTTGTCTTAGCGTTGGCTGCCATCATGGCAAATACGGCGTAAGCTGCCGTATTTTGCTTGAGCTTATCAGGGTCAACTTTATCTAACGTATCATCAGCTGTATGGTGATAGTCAAAATAATCGCTGCCGTTTTGATGTAAAGCGAATATGGGCGCATCTTTGGCTTGGCGAAGAGGAATAAGGTCTGGTCCACCATGTGCATTGTTAGCGCGAATATACTCGATATTGAGCAGAGCTAACTGCTGTGCAATCGCTCTAACAACTGGCAAAGATGAAGCTGATACACTTGACTCAAAACCGTATACAAGGTCTGCACCAAAGTCAGATTCAGCTGCTGCAACTATGTTATCTAGCTTATCGGCATGCTGTTTGAAATATGCTTTTGCGCCCCACAGCCCCAGTTCCTCGGCGGCAAAGAGTACAACGCGAATAGAGCGTTTTGGGCGAGCGACTTGTTTGATGTGCGTTGCTGCAGCCATGGTGAGAGCAACTCCAGCACCATCATCTAACGCGCCGGTACCTAAATCCCAAGAATCAAGGTGTCCACCAATCAACACGTACTGCTGAGGATACTCTGAACCTGTTATCTCACCAATGACGTTGTAACTGATTCCTTCTCCCAAATCTTCGGTTTGCAGGTTGATGTTAACCGAGACAGCATGTCCTGCTTTTAACAAGCGCGCCAATTGATCGGCATCTGGGTTAGCAACAGCGGTGTTGGGAATTTTGCTCACACCTTCTTGATAGCGGCTGTTACCGGTATGTGCAAAGCGGTGATGGCTGGTACTGACTGAACGCATCATATACGCAATGGCGCCCTTTTTGGCAGCTTCCACAGAGCCGATATTGCGTGCACGCACTGCGGGACCGTAGCCATTGCCGTCTATGTGTCTGTTCATTCGATAGTTCACAAAGGCAATTTTGTTATCCAAGCTACCTTTGGGGGCGGCAATGAGTTCGTCTAAGGTTTCGAACATTACAACTTCTGCGGTAATGCCTGACTTTGGTGTGCTTACGCTATTGCCAAGGGCGGTTAAATGCAGAGGTTGCTCACTGGGTGTAATGATTTTGCCTGTTTCTTTATATCTGCGCCAATGTGGGAATGTTGCAGGCTCGGCCCATACTTTATCAAAGCCAAGTTGCTCAAACTGCTGTTTGGCCCATGCAACAGCCTTTTTGTCATTTTCACTACCAGGTAAACGAGGGCCTACTTCAGAGGTTAAAGACTCAAGAAGTTGCCAACTTAGGTCACTATTGAGGGCTTGCTCTCTTACTAGCTTTACTTGTTCAAGTTGCTTTGGCGTGAATTCTTGTGCCTGTACCATGCCTATAAGTGGCACTATTGCACATAGTGTAGTCAGCAGTTTTTTCATTGGATCCTTGGGTCGTGATTAGAAAATAGACCACTATTGTCGCATTAATGACTCGGGTGGCAAACTTTATGGGACTAAATACTCAATCGCTGCGATATTCGCACAGTGAGATTTCTGCTAGAATCGGCTTCAATCCAATTCATTGAGAATAACATATGAATACAGCCGAATTTAATACCTTACCTTTAGCTGCAGAGCTTTTAGAAACGTTGACAGATTTAGGCTTTAAAAGCATGACACCCATCCAAGCGCAAAGTTTACCGGTGGTTTTGTCGGGCAAAGATGTCATTGCACAGGCTAAAACGGGTTCCGGTAAAACTGTGGCTTTTAGTTTAGGTGTGTTATCTCGTCTAAATGTGGAACGCTACAGAGTACAAGGGCTTGTACTGTGTCCTACCAGAGAGTTGGCGGAACAAGTTGCAACAGAAATGCGTAAGCTTGCTCGTGGTATTCATAACATCAAAATTCTAACCCTATGCGGAGGAGTGCCAATTGGGCCTCAGATCGGTTCATTGGAGCATGGCGCACATATTATTGTGGGCACCCCAGGACGCATAGAAGATCACCTTTTCAAGGGGACGCTAAATTTAACTGAAGTTTCTACGCTAGTGTTAGATGAAGCAGATCAGATGCTGGATATGGGCTTTGCCGATGCTCTTGACAATATCGTGTCGTATTTACCAAAGCAGCGTCAAACATTGTTGTTCAGTGCCACGTACCAAAAGCGTATTGAAGCAATTGCTGAACGTGTGATGCAAAATCCACATATGGTTAAAGTTGAAGATCAAACGGTCAATACCAGTATCAAGCAACTCTTCTTTAAGCTAGATAACAACAAGTTGCGTTTTAACACTTTGCGCTTACTGCTGTTACAGTACAAACCACAAAGCTGTGTGGTGTTTTGTAATACCAAAGTTGAAACGCAAAAAGTGTGTGATGAGCTCCAAGCGGCTGGTTTCAATACAGTTGCATTGCATGGTGATTTGGAGCAACGCGAGCGCGAACAAACTTTAATTCGCTTTGCTAACAAAAGTGCTTCTATCTTGGTCGCAACGGATGTTGCTGCGCGGGGTCTGGACATTGATGATATGGATATGGTGATAAATTACCACTTAGCGCATGACTCTCAAACTCATGTTCACCGAGTTGGGCGCACAGGGCGAGGTGGTAAAAAAGGGCTAGCTTGTTCAATTTATGGTGAAAGTGAAGCGTTCAAAGTTGCTCAAATTGGCGATGTCTATGACCGTGATTTTGAACCAACACCTGTGCCTTCACACAGTTTATTAGATAAACCACCATACAAGCCAGATATGGTGACATTACAAATCGATGGCGGTAAAAAGCAAAAAGTACGTCCGGGTGATATTGTTGGCAGCTTAACTGGAGAGCAAGGTATTGCATTTGCACAGATAGGGAAAATCAATGTGCTTGATAACAGTGCCTATGTTGCGGTGGCGCGCGACGCAGCCAAACCGGCATTTCGCAAGTTAAGTGAAGGAAAACTTAAGGGTAGAAAGTTTCGAGTACGCCGCGTTAATTAACCATTATTAGGTGGGCTTTGAGCAATTCATACTCTTCTTTGAGTTGCTTAAAGCGTTCTGTGCAGCCACTTTGTTTATCAGGATGATGTGCAACAGCATATTGTCGCCAACATTTTTTTAATTGCGCAAGGTCATAGGGATATTTTAAGTCCCATTGTATACATAGTGCTTTGATACACTCGTTTGACACCTTTTCCTTTGGTTTATATGTGCCTAATTGTTGCCAAAAGTCATCTAATAACTCGACAATCTCCTGCTGTGAAGTTTCATAATTTCGCCAATCTAAATAGTAATCTCGCAAGGCCTCTTTATCTGCTGGTGTATTTTTTTTCAACTCACAAAGCTGAATGTGCATACTACTAATATGTAGATAGTAGCCATCATTAAGCAATTCTTGTTGCAGCTGATAGAGTGCATTCATGATTAGAAAATTTTTTTTAAACAAATCTTTATAAGGATCTTTGTCTAGTTTAGGTAGCACCTTGTTGAGCTCCACAGCGCAACTTATGGTATGTACTTTGTGTATTTGTTGGTTTGAGATAACGATGAAAATGGCATCTATAAGTGGGTTGAGCATTGTTCCACCATGTGAGTTAGTGTATCTTCAGCATAGCATTATTTTTACTTAACATGGTGATTACAAGGATGGTACAAGGAGTGTTTTATCGTATCGTGATATACGCAATATTGCTATTTAATATTGGTATAGCTTCGTCACAACCGTCATCGCCTCCTACATTAGCCTCGCAGATTTCACAATTAGCAGAATTAGACGATTGGCATGATGTCTTATTAAAGGGACAGCAATTGCTTTCTCACCCTGATATTAACCCTGAGTTGCGATTCGAATTGTTAAAGTCATTAGCAAGAGAAGCTTTTAAACGAGATGACTATGTTACTACAGAGCGTTACTTGAAGGAGATTGAAACGGAGTATGAGGCTGAACCTTTCAGTGAAGGCTATTATTTTGCAACCAAGCTTTTGGCGATTAACGCATTTCATCAGGGACAATATACTATCGCTTTAGAGCGTTATCTCAAGGCGCTCAACATTGCGACTAAGCGCAAACAGCCTTTAGAACAAGCGCATATGCATAATAATTTAGGCCTTGTTTATGTTGAAACAAATGAGCTGAGCAAGGCAATTTCTCATTATGGAGAAGCGCAGAAGCTTTATCAAAAGCAGGGTAATTTGCAAGATGAAGCTGATATAATGCTTAATTTATCAGCACTTTATATTCGACAGTATCAATTCGATACGGCACAAGAAATGATCGATATCGCTATCAGTTACTTTAAGCAGCTTAAAGATGACTACGGTATTGCTTTGGCTAATACATATTTAGGTGAGTTGTATAGCAAAAAAGGTCTAAACCTCTCTGCTCGACATTATTATCAAGCTGCTATTGAGTACTATGAAGCGGAAAATAATAGAGATCAATTGATGGCTCTATATGCTCATCTTGCCAATGTCAGTATTGCGCAAGGAGACTTTGAGCAGTCACAAAAAGAAGCTAACTTTGCACTCTACTATGCAGAAAAAATAAATAGTAAATCAGGGCGTATGCTCGCGTTATTTCCATTGGCGAAAACTTTGTTTGCTAAGGGGGACGTTGATACGGCACTAAAAATGATTGAAGAGTCGTTGCTGTTGTCCAAGCAACTTGGCACTCGATATTTAGAACGAGAAGAGTTGGCAACATTGGCCTTGGTTCAAGCTAGCGCCGGTAAGCATAAAGACGCTCTCGTTAGTTTTATTCGCTATAAAACAATGCAGACAGAGTTTTTAAATGAAAATGTATTGACCCAAATGGTTGAATATCAGAATCGTATAGAAGCTGCTGAACTCAATCGGGAAATCACAGAACTCAAACAAAACCAAGCCATGCAGGCGCTACAGATAGATAAGCGAGAACAGGTGATCTGGCTAAGTGCCATGGTCGTCTTATCTTTGTTAATCGCGGTGGTAAGTCTTTACTACAAGCAAGCCGAGAAGAATGCAAAAGTAGAATTACGCGAAAAGGTTGCTGAACGAACCGCTGAATTGCAGCGGGTTGCCGATGAGCTGCGTAAAGCTAACCAAGTAAAAAATCAGTTTTTAGCCAATATTAGCCATGAGATCCGTACTCCTTTAACTTCTATCATCGGTCAAGCGGAAGCAATGCTCAATGACCACGCCAGTAATCCCGACTTAAGGGTTTCATTAGGCGTTATTCAACGTCAAGGAGAGCACCTGAAAGCTTTGGTGAGTGACGTTTTAGATCTTAGTCGCATAGAAGCGCAACGTCTTGAGCTAGAGTACACGGATTTCTCTGTAAAGAGCTTGCTTGATGATGTTAGCGACATGTTTTACAACGCGTGTATGGTTAAAGGTCTTGAGTTCAGTGTCAAAGGTGACTTTGATGACTCCATTATGGTTAGACTCGACTACATGCGTTTGAAGCAAATACTGATTAACTTGCTAGGTAATGCCGTTAAATTTACTGAGTACGGCAAGGTTGGATTGTATGTCAGTTGTCACCCATCTGGTCTTGTGTTTAAAGTATTCGACACCGGAATTGGGATGAGTCAAGAGCAGCTAGGAAGGGTATTTGAAAGCTTTCAACAGGGAGATAATAGTATTACTCGCCGATTTGGTGGGTCAGGTTTAGGGTTGTGCTTGTCCCAACAGCTTACAGAAATGATGGATGGCAGTATTAGTGTTAATAGTCAGTTGGATAAAGGGAGCGAATTCATCGTATTTATTCCTTGTTCACCTGAGCATAGTGAGCTTCCTAGTAGCGAAGAGCAACCGCAAACCGAGCATTGGAACTATGGCAAAGTGTTAGTAGCTGAAGATCATGATGATAACAGAGCATTGTTTAAACGTGTATTAGAGCAATTAGGTTTGCAAGTTCTAGCGGCAAAAAATGGTGAAGAAGCCGTTGAAATGTGCTTGAGAGAGTACCCTGATATCGTTCTTATGGATATTCAGATGCCCAAAATGGATGGTGTAGAGGCGCTCAACTTGCTGCATGTGTCAGGTTTTGACCAGCCCGTATATGCGCTAACAGCAAATGTGATGGAGCATGAAATTAAGTCCTACTTAAAGTCAGGTTTTACGGGACATTTGAGTAAACCGCTTGATAGAAAAATGCTAATTAAGGTACTTAGACGACACTTATCTAAAGTATCAGAGGCATCTGTTAGTCAGTTGGATATGAGCGATCTCGCGTTGAGTTTTGTGGCTACGCTTGCTAGTGAGCGTGCATCGATAATAGATTTTTGGCAATCACAGCAGTGGTATAACTTGCAGCGAGCTTGTCATCGTTTATCGGGGGCCGCAAGTACTTTTAATTTTGTGTCTTTGGCAAATACTGCACGGCAACTAGAAAATATGCTAAAAACCGAAGAATATAAACAAGCTGAGAATTTGTATTTAATCCTCTGCGACGAGTTGCACTATACAAGTTTATCAGAACAGCTCGACGTTGGATGAGCTTGTGCCTGAACTGCCAGTGCCCGGCTTGATAGATTGACCAGAATCCGACTTTTTTATGTCTTTTATCTCTCGTTGTGATACGTCAATGGGAGGGCAATCGACATTAAACAATGACAGTTTTTCATGAATAGTGGCTGCAAGGTTTAGTAAGTCACTACTCGACACGGCTTGAATTTTTGAGTTAGATAATGCATCGGAGTTGAGTTCTACCATAGACTCTATACTTGATTGCGCTTCATCATACACCGCTTTTTGCTGTGTTACTTGAGCGTGAATGTTTTGCGACATGTTATTGACGTCAATCATCGCCTGTTCTATCTGATCGACCTCTTTAGTAGACGCCTCAGAGAGAGATACTGTTTGCTCTGTTTGCGTTAGCGCCTCTTGCATTAAGTTATGAGCAGTGTCAGTACCGAGCTGAATTTTGGCAACCATTTCTCGAACTTGCTGTGTTGACTGACTCGTTCTAGCTGCAAGATTACGTACTTCATCTGCAACGACTGCAAAACCTCTGCCTTGCTCACCAGCCCTAGCGGCTTCAATGGCTGCGTTAAGGGCAAGCAGATTGGTTTGCTCTGCAATAGAATTAATAACATCTATCACAGAGCTAATAGCGTCGCTATCGGCCTTTAAAGTACCTATTTGCTTGCTAGTCTCTTCAATATTATTAACTAAGCCGAGCAGGCTTTGCTGACTCTTATCTGTATCTTTACGCGTTTTCTTTACTGCGTTAGTGGCTTCTTCAACGGAGTGATAAATCTTATCCAAGTTTTCATCTAATTCTCTAGATACTTCTAATATCCGATTAATTGACTCGGCAAGATCTTGTCCATGAGCGTGTTGAATAGAGGCTTTCTGGGTCATAGATGCATAGGTATCTCTCAAATTATCTGCCATAGGGTAAAGCCTGGCTGAAGAGGCACGTATTTCACCTATCATATGTTCAATTGTCGCGAGGCTAGCATTCAGTGCAAGACATACTTTTGGAAGATAGCTATCGTTTTCGTCAAATCTAAATGTTAAGTCAACATTATTTTCTTTCACGATTGCCTGTAGCAGTTTTTCTAAATACTCGTAACTAGAGGTTTTGTGGCTTTGGTAGTAGAAAAAGCAAATTGCTGATATTGATGTTACTGCGATGAGTGTCAAAATGGTCATTACATGCAATGAGAATAAAAAGCTTACCCCTAAAATCAAAAGAGCATTACCCGTTACAAACAGTACGTTGGCAGGAGTATTCTTCATTATTTCACAGGTCCTTTTAGCGGCGAAGAGACCTATTAAGATATAGTCGATAAAGTTGGATATGGGCAAATAATGACATTAAAAAAGCCTGTAAAAACAGGCTTTTCTTATTATGCAATTGAAGCTTATTTACGACGCATTAAGTCAAAGAACTCGTCGTTAGTTTTACTCATAGATAACTTATCGATTAGGAATTCCATTGCATCGATTTCAGACATCTCATGCACTATCTTGCGTAAGATCCACATCTTTTGTAGCTCATCGGTCTTAGTCAGTAGCTCTTCGCGACGAGTACCAGAACGATTGAAGTCAATTGCAGGGAAAACACGTTTTTCAGCGATTTTACGGTTAAGGTGCAGCTCCATATTACCGGTACCTTTAAACTCTTCATAGATAACTTCATCCATTTTAGAGCCTGTATCGATAAGTGCCGTAGCGATAATTGTCAGGCTTCCACCTTCTTCGACATTACGGGCTGCGCCAAAGAAGCGTTTTGGCTTGTGTAGCGCATTAGCGTCAACACCACCGGTGAGTACTTTACCTGATGAAGGTATCACGGTGTTATAAGCACGAGCTAGACGTGTAATTGAGTCAAGCAGAATAACAACATCTTTTTTGTGCTCAACCAAGCGCTTTGCTTTTTCGATGACCATCTCTGCAACCTGTACGTGGCGGTTGGCCGGCTCATCGAACGTTGATGCAATTACTTCGCCTTTTACAAGGCGTTGCATTTCGGTAACTTCTTCAGGACGCTCGTCAATTAACAACACCATCAGTGTTGCGTCTGGGTTGTTGTAAGTAATTGACTGTGCAATGTTTTGAAGTAGCATCGTTTTACCCGCTTTTGGCGGTGCAACGATAAGGGCGCGTTGTCCTTTACCGATAGGTGATGCTAAATCTAACACTCGAGCAGTGATATCTTCCGTACTACCGTTACCTCTTTCCATTACAAAACGTTCATTTGCATGGATAGGTGTGAGGTTTTCGAACAAGATCTTAGTGCGAGAGTTCTCAGGCTTGTCGTAATTTACCTCGTTGACTTTAAGTAAGGCAAAATAGCGCTCACCTTCTTTAGGCGGACGAATAAGGCCACTGATGGTATCACCTGTTCGCATACTAAAGCGTCGAATTTGGCTTGGTGATACGTAAATATCATCTGGACCTGCTAAGTAAGAAGCTTCTG
Organism: Pseudoalteromonas sp. S16_S37; assembly: GCF_014694405.1. GTDB lineage: Bacteria > Pseudomonadota > Gammaproteobacteria > Enterobacterales > Alteromonadaceae > Pseudoalteromonas. The sequence continues at coordinate 3,929 of NZ_JAAUWV010000019.1, read as the reverse complement.
AAGAGCGTAAAAAGCCAAAGCCATCTTGTAAAATTTCTAAAACACCGCCGCCGTAAATGTTCTCGCCACTTTTGGCGTGGGCTTTCAAAATGGCAAAAATAATGTCTTGTTTTCTTAGACGGGCTACGTTTTCGAGTCCCATAGACTCGGCTAGTTTTACAAGTTCATTGATTGACTTGTCTTTAAGTTCGCGTAAATGCATATTGGTGGGTTCTTTATTTCACTTGTCATTCTCGTTATTACGAGAGAGGTTGATTTGGTAAAGCTATAGGTTTGTGGTGATATAAGTTAGCAGCTAGGTTGATGGGCGTCCAGTCTTTATACAAATTTTGTGTGAAAAATCTTATCTAAGCTGGAAATTTTGACTGAGTGCACCCGCTTTTGAGCTAAAAGCAGGTGCACTCAGAGCAAGTAAATTAAGCGTTACTCTGTAAAAACTCAACTAATTGAGTTTTAGATAGTGCGCCCACTTTAGTTGCTACAACAGCACCGTCTTTAAATAGTAAAAGTGTTGGAATACCACGAATACCAAATTTAGGTGGTGTGCCTGCGTTTTGATCAATGTTTAATTTACCGATAATTACTTTATCAGCAAACTCTTCTGCTACTTCGTTCAGAATTGGAGCGATCATTTTACAAGGACCACACCACTCAGCCCAGAAATCTACTAGCACTGGTTTATCTGATTTAAGTACATCTGCTTCAAAGCTGTCATCGGTAAGTTGAATTATTTTGTCGCTCATTGCGCTCTCCATTAGAATTTGGCGAATTATTTAATGCGTATTTAAACACTCTTGTTTCTTATTGCAAGTTTAAACGTTATGCTTTATTGCTATGACTAAGACACATTTGACCAATAAAAAATTTTCTGACTTTGCTTTAGCGCCGGAAGTGGTCGCCGGTTTAACGGAGAATGGCTTCGAATATTGTACGCCAATCCAAGCAAAGTGTTTACCTTTTGTTGTTGAAGGTCGCGATATCGCGGGCCAAGCACAAACGGGTACAGGTAAAACATTGGCTTTTTTAACAGCCACTTGCCACCGTTTATTGCAGACAGAAGGTGTTTCCAGAAAGCACCCAAGGGCACTGATCATGGCTCCCACCAGGGAGTTAGCGATTCAGATACATAAAGATGCAAAAATTCTTGCGCCACAGTGTAATTTAAAACTAGGTTTAGTATATGGTGGCGAAGATTACGAAAAACAACGCGCGCAATTGGAAAATGGCGTAGATATTTTAATTGGTACTACGGGGCGCTTGATCGATTTCTACAAACAAGGTGCTTACAGCCTAAATGAAATCGAAGTTGTTGTGTTAGATGAAGCTGATCGAATGTTCGATCTCGGCTTTATCAAAGATATACGCTATTTGTTTAATCGTATGCCTGATACATCGGAGCGTTTGAATTTACTCTTTTCTGCGACACTATCGTACCGTGTACAGGAATTAGCATTTGAACACATGACGAATCCTGAGCATGTTCAGATCGAACCGGGCGTAAAAACGGGTAAAAGAATTCAAGAGGAATTATTTCATCCATCTCACGATGATAAAATTCCGTTGCTATTAACATTAATTGAAGAAGAATGGCCTGACAAAGCAATTATTTTTGCCAATACAAAACAAAGTTGTGAGAACGTGTATGCATGGCTAAAAGCTGACGGTCATCGAGTGGGCTTACTCACTGGTGACGTGAATCAGAAAAAAAGGCAGAGTATTTTAGCTCAGTTTACCAAAGGTGAAGTTGACTTTTTGGTGGCAACAGATGTTGCTGCACGAGGGCTGCATATTCCTGAAGTAAGTCATGTCTTTAACTTTGATTTACCAGATGACTGCGAAGATTATGTGCACAGAATTGGACGAACAGCTCGAGCTGGTGCATCTGGCTATGCAATTAGCTTTGCCTGTGAGCAATATGCTTACAACTTGCATGAAATAGAGTCATATATAGAGCATGCGATCCCATTGTCACACTATGACAAATCTGCATTGCTTGATGATTTGACTAAGCCTAATATGCAAAGAAAAAGGAACTACTCGTCTGGACCACGAAACCGTAGTAACGGACGTCGCCAAGGTAGTTACCAAAAGCAACGCTCTAATTGATTTAGAGCGATCACATTGGTAGATGTTTCTAGAGGTTTATAAGTAGTGGTGCAAAAAACTCCTCACAATGATGTATTTGCGGTTATTGATTTAGGTTCGAATAGCTTTCATATGCTCATTGCACGGCATGTTGCAGGTGGTGTACACACCATAGGTCGAGTCAAGCGAAAAGTACGTTTGGCTGCTGGCTTGGATAAGTACAACATTCTGTCTAAAGAAGCAATGCAAAGAGGCTGGGAATGCTTAGCGTTATTTGCAGAGCGGCTGCAAGACATTCCTAAATACAACATCAGTATAGTTGCTACCGCAACACTTCGTTTAGCAAAAAATGCCGAAGAGTTTAAAACTCGAGCGGAGCAAATTTTGCAAAATAAAATCAATGTAATTAGCGGTGAATTAGAAGCGAAAACTATATATAAAGGTGTAGCTCATACGTCTGCATGCCAAGGGCGCCAGTTGGTTATTGATATCGGTGGGGCTAGTACTGAGGTCGTGATAGGCAAAGGGTTTGATGCGTTACTATATAAAAGCCTTAATATGGGCTGTGTCACTTATCTTGAACAGTTTTTTAGTGATGGTAATTTAAGCAAAGCAAATTTTGCCAATGCCATTGTTGCTGCAGAGACGGTTGTTAACCCTATTCAAAAAGATTTCATCGCTATGGGATGGGAGTTAGCGATAGGTGCATCGGGCACTGTGCAGGCGATTCAAGAAATACTCAGCGCAAACGGCCAAAGCGATATGCTGACTTTAGAGAAGCTTGAAGATATACAATTACAGGCTATCGCTTGCAAAACGATCAAGCAGCTTGATTTGCCAGGTTTAAGCGAAGAGCGCCGTTTGGTATTTGTATCTGGGCTTGCCATTTTGATTGCACTGTTTAAGTCATTACAGATACAGCAAATGGGACTCGCTGGTGGTGCGCTTAGAGAAGGCGTGCTTTATGGCATGATCCCAGAGTTGCATAATTCTGATATTTGCAAGCGCACCTTAAATAGTTTTATGGACAGATATCACGTAGATAAACAGCAAGCCAGTTATGTGGCGGAATTGAGTTTATCTTTAGTCAAGCAGCTATCTCAATATTGGCAACTTGATATTAGTCAAGCGCAAAAGATTTTAGCAGCTGTAGCCTGTGTACATGAAATTGGTCTCATTGTTGATTATAAACTTTATCATAAACATAGTGCCTACATTCTAAATCATACTGGTATGCCGGGTTATTCAAAACTCGAAAAGCAGATAATAGTTGCATTAACAGCATCTCACAGGGCTGATCTTGATATGAAATCGTTCAAAGCCTTATGTACAGATGAGCTCTATGCGCAACGGTTAACACGAGTTATTCGGTTAGCTGTTATTTTGTCGATGCGTCGACAAGACGATATAGTGCCTCCTGTATTAATTTCAGTTGATAAAGATGATGCACTGACACTAAGTTTTGAATCTGATTGGCTGGCTAAGCATCCACTAATGCAAAGTGAGCTGGAACAAGAAGCTCAATATCAGTCTAAAGTTGGTTGGATTTTACAAATAAAGCGCGATTAAGCGCTTTTTTTGTATATAAAACTACCGAAAATAGTCATTTCGCTCGAAAATCACGCGAACAATCTATTTTTATCACTTTTCTTAAAAAAATCACTTGCGCTTTTAATTCGCCGCCCTATAATGCGACCCCACTGACACGGAGCGCTGAGCAACTTAAAGCAAAGCAACAACGAGTCAGCGTCGAGTAAAACTTAATGTTTAAACTTCTTTTGAAATCTTAAAAATTAAGTGTTGACAAAAAATAGGGAATGCTTAGAATGCACACCCCTAGCGAG
>NZ_JAAUWV010000018.1 GCF_014694405.1 Pseudoalteromonas sp. S16_S37 | reverse complement strand
ATCTGCACTTTGCTTGTCTGCATCTGCACTTTGCTTGTCTGCATCTGCACTTTGCTTGTCTGCATCTGCACTTTGCTTGTCTGCATCTGCACTTTGCTTGTCTGCATCTGCACTTTGCTTGTCTGCATCTACACTTTGTTCGTCTCCTCCCTCTTCTAATTTATCTACTTCATTTTGTTCTGGGCTGTGTACACGGTCAAATACCTCAAAAACCGCATCAGAGCTTTCTTTTAATTGGGAAGCTGAATTATCAAGCGCTCTGATCCCGCCCTCAGGTATGTCTCCTGTTCGAATTTTATCTCGTATTGCCTCGGTTCGTGCTCTAGCCGAGGGAAGAGCATTGGAATCTTTAAATCCAGCAGCAGCGAAGATGCGCTGCTTAATTTCTTGCGCAAAGCCACTGTAATAACGCGATAAACCCTCATCGTCCATCGAATACGCAGCAGTTTCTAAATTATCAACTTGTGTGAGCAGTTGCTCAAGCTTATCGACATCATCAAGGTGTAGGGTGCCATCTTCGCTCAAGGTCGACACGCTCTGACCGATTGCCTCAACAGCAGTGCGGATGCTTTGCATGTTTTCGGTGTCTTCACCGGCCACAAGCGCATCAGCACTTTCTACATCCCCGGTGATTTTTTGTAGTATCTCGACGCGGTTTATATTGTTTTCAACTTGTTCGAGGTTGTCTGAGTCTCGTTGCATGACTTCGTCTTTTATTTCACCAAGCAACGTCATGTGTTTGTCAAATTCGTCATCATTACCTAAGTCAATATTACCAAACTTTAGTAATGCATTGATGAGCGCGCCCAAAAAGCCATCTAAAACCCCGCCATGCCCATTTGACTCTTTGGCAAATGTTTCAGCGTCTTTGATCATTTTATCTATGTCAGATGCGGTGATATCTTCAGGCTTTTTACCCAGCGAATTAGCAAGCTCAGACTTAATACTCGCTTTGCTTGCCTCATTGGCGTCCTTTTGCTTTTTTACGGCTTTGTCGCGCGATTGTTGCTTACGCTTAGAAAGCTCAGTTTTGATTTTTGATAACCGCCCAGCATTGGTCGGTGTTGATTTATTTTTTGGCATGTTTGTTCCTTGAAAATGCGCGCATGTCTCTTTTGAATGGTCACATGTATTGCCATGTAAAAATCACGCGCATCTATAGTAAGGGAGTGTTAAATGCTCGCAGCAACGAGCATGTGGTTGAGATATATTAAAAAAGAATAGGTGTGACTGATACTCTGTTACCTCGTATCAATCACACCAACTCTTGTATGAGGGGCCGACCCTCTCACTACCGCTTCTGGAAACTCATCACAGTGGCTTGCCATATACTTTATCAACAGCGCGTTGGTGAAGCGCCATGGCGTATTTGTAGAGGCTCTTTTGCACAGGTACAGTGACTTGCACCGCTTTGACAGTGTGAGTACAAGCAATATGGTGGCGTGTTTTAAGACTGGTTGGTGAGGGGATTAATTGACTGATAAGCCGAGATTAGTTCAGTAGTTTAATTGTTCAAGAGATTTGAATCCTAAAGACCTCCTCTCCCTCTAGCTCCTCTCCCTCTAGCTCCTCTCCCTTGCTCTCCTCTCCCTTGCTCTCCTCTCCCTTGCTCTCCTCTCCCTTGCTCTCCTCTCCCTCGACCTCCTGTCCCTCTAGCTCCTCTCCCTTGATCTCCTTTACTAAGCGGCTGAGCATCGTTAACCTTCTTTAAGAGCTCGCGAAGCTGTTTCCAAGCAATACGCTCCTCTGCAACTAAACCTGCTAGCTCACTAATCCTCTCTTGATTAATCGTTACAGGAAATGTTTTCGAATGAAGCTGATCTGCATAGGTATGTCTATTCAATTTAATCTTCTCAAGAGGAGTTTTTGCACCGAGACTTTGCGGTTCTCGACCTTTTTCTTCTCTAGTACTCCTGTCCTGCGTTTCAGCTAGTTTAATGGTTTGCTTTAACAGTTGTTCAAAGAAATTACTATCAGAACTGTTAAACTGCTCTGTTGGAAAAGCAGATGTATCTTCAAACATTAATTCCAATAGTGCATGTATTTGCTCCTTTGTCACTTCATTATTTTGATATTGATAAAGTGTTCGCTCTAGTATGGATAAGTCTGTTTCCCCTTCCGACGGAATATTCCAGTTTACACCCAATTTACTTATCTGAAAATCTGGGATTTTACTTGTGTCGTTTGGAGTTGAACCAAATGTAACAGGTTCGTCTGTACTTTTAACTCTGCCACGCACCGTATAAGGACTGCGGGGGAATTCATAGCGCAACAATGTTCTGTTTAAGCCTAGGTTACTGAGTCTCTCATGCCTCTCCTCACCAACATAGTTTTGAAGGCCGATGGATACCGTTGGTATTGCCATAAATGTAAATAAATCAATCCCCCCGCTCCTAAAACCAATAACCGACTTAAAAAAACCGTCTTCAAAAGCTTTCGCCATAAATTGGGCTTCTTTCATTCGGTCTGGTAGAGCTGAATTTTCTCCTTTCGTCATCTTCTTCCAGTATTCGCCAATAAATTTTACATCATCAGACAAAAAAGGTTCGGAGATGTCACCAAGCTCTTTTTTAAGAGCGTCTCTGTCGATACCACTAATTATCGGTGTTAGTCCCAGGTTCTTAGTACTTATTATTAAGTCAATAATACCATGTCCGGTATCATATTCGGGATGAACATTACCTCTAAGGCCGGAGTTACGATGGAGAATCAAAACTGCGTCTTTTTTATCGCCAAAGACTGTCGTAACATCCTCGTCAACACCCTCGTAATATACTCTTGGACCATCTGGAAATATCATGCCTTGTTGTAGTTCAGATTTTGTTAATTCTAGCGTTTTTTTCTTCATCGAACTTTGCAAACTTGCTTCTATTGTCTTTGTTGCGTCTCCCTCATTATTTAGTTTCGTTTGTAGTCTTTTGCTAGCTAATATTACTCGGTCTTCTCGCCCCTTACTCAGATAATCTATTACAGAGACCTGTGAAAATTTTCTATCTTTCTCATTTTTACTAACGTTAGCTAACACAAGAATCGCTTTTGGGTCTAAAGTCATCATTGCACGCATGTGGTACATATCCCCAGAGTGAGCAACATCCATCAAATATAATTTTTTACTTGATATTTGACTTAACCGCTGCAGAGCAGGTTCGTTTTTTTCAACCGAATAATCGTGTAAATTTCCTGCTAGTTGTTTTACTTCTTCAACAACCTTACTCATTTTTGTCTCCTTATAGTGTGCCTATTTAATTGCTTGCTTGAGGCAGGCATAATTGTTGCCATGCTTTTTCAACCTCTTTTATATTTAGCGGCTACAATGCCGCTACTGGTTATTGCCTCATTACACAACCTCAATGCGTTGTAGGTCTATGTAATAAGTGTTTTTCGCGTTACTACTTGCGCAGGCCGCTAGCCCGTGTTCCAAAAAGTCATGTTTGGCTCCTCGGTGTTAAAGTGTTTTATAAAGATGATTGGGGCGCTAAGCCCCGGTTGGTTTATGCTGGAAAGGCCCTGACCTGCGTCAGGGTGACGGTTGTTACAGGTACTAAACTTTGGCTTTGTAAACCACAATTAAGCCCAGTTTTTCAAGCTTAGATACATCTCCTTGTGGTGTTAAAGTCCAGCGGGCGCCGTCTTTTGCCACACTCACCGAATTGGTGAGTAAAATGCCTTTGTTACGTAGTATCAAGGTATCATCACCATTGAGCGTCAGGTTAACTTGCTCATCGTTTTCGGTTTCCATGTAGGTGTAAATGGCGTCTATTTTATCGCCATGCATGCCTGGTAGGCGCGCTTTGCTTACGTTTAGCGTTAACTCCTCGGTTTGTTGGTGTACCAAGTCATAAAAATCGTTGGCAAATAACTGTGCAATATCTAGATAAACCGCTTTAGTGTATGGTTTTAACAACGCACGTACCTGATTGGCATATTCGTTCCCTGCATTTTTAGCGGTGTAATCTAGCTCGATTTTTACGTCTTTTATCTGGTTGATATCAAAGTTACTTTGTGCCCCTGGTATTTCCAGTTGCCAGTTAGAAACCGCGCCGGTGCCTTCAAACGGTAAGTAACGCGAGTCGGCAAAGTTAAGCTCAAATACACCGCTGCTTTGCTGCGTGTATTGGTCTAACTGCGAGACGGCAACATGCTGGTTGGGTCGCCAATTGCTACGTATCGACAGCGGTACTGTGCCTTCTGGGCTAAGCAAGTGCTTCACCGCGTTCACATCTGGCTCCATAACCGTTTTATGGCTTTGCTGCGTTAATATTGCATTAACTGTGGTGCCATCACCGGCTTCAATTTGCACCTTCACCGCTTTTATCTGACGACAATAATGACTTGGAAAGTCATAGGCAAACATCTCTTCGGTCAACTTAAACTGACATAAGCGTTTGTGCTTTAACGTCATCAAAGCGATTGGGTCCCACTGCGCCAACGAAATGGTTTTAGTCACTTCGTGGTCGCGCTGATGAGTGTCTAAATGGGCTTTTTCTAACTCATGTAAGTCAACACTCAGCTGATTTGCTGATTGATGACCTAGCTTACTGTTATCCCAGTAACGGTGCATGCCTTGAATGTGGTTACGCGCAGCGTCGGTTATACTGCGCTCAAAACGATACGCCATTTCAGCTGCTTTGGCGTAATCATGGGCCAGCTTAAAAGCGCGATCATGGGCTTTCATTAAACGCCCTTTCATCCACGCATACAGTGCCGCATTGGTAAATTTAGATTGTAAAAAGTCAGCCACTTGCGCGTTGTGTTTCACTTCTTGATCATGCACCAACAGCTCATTTTCAATAGACTTAATGTTTTCATCAGAGCCTTGAATTTGTAGCTTCAGTTCATTTTCTTCGTGCTCAGTGGTGGTTCTTTGCATCTGCCAATCACGCATCGACAACTCATGCTGCGCCACAACCGCATAAGACTCGGCATTGTAGCTGAGGATCTCAGAGCGCGTTTGCGCTATTTTTGCGCCAACACTGGCAACCGCTGCGGCAATTTTGCCTAGGTGCACAATCGTGCCCAACGTACAAGGCGAACCAAATTTTATTTCACCGATCGCTTCAAGTGCCGAAGCCGCCCCTTCCAAGCCAACCGACAAATAGAGCATGTCGCCTGCTTCGTCAAAGCTTTCAAGTTGTTTAACCTCGGATGCTAACCAACCATTATCATCGTCAATAAAATCTCCCACTGACACACCAGGCTTGTGCGTTAACCAGCTGTCATACTCTGCTTTTTGAAACTTGGCCCGTTCCAGGTTTTCTTCTAAGCCTTGTTTGTTGAGTTTTGCCTCCTCAAGTCGCGCTTCAATCGCGGCGCGGCTTTTATCTAAGATCACCCCTTCATGTTTTTGCTGCAACTGAGCAAGCTGCTCAGCCTCAAGCTTTTCAATGGTGCCTAGCAGCTCGCCATCAAACTGACTGACTTGTGCCACTAGTTCTTTGGCTTTGGCTAGCATAAAGTCAAAGCGATAATATGGCACGGCTGCTGATAACCCAGCGATTGCAGAGGCAACACCGCCGCCACCTGCTACAGCATTCACCAGCGCCATAGGGTCAATTGGCGGCTGGAACAGCGGTAACGGCTGCTTAATTCCATTAATATCAAGACACTGGCGAATTTTATGTAAGCGGTCTTCAACTCTGTCCCAATATTTGAGCAAGTGGGCGTTTTCAGGTACATGAAAGTAACTGTTGGTAACACTTTCGTGCACACGACCGGCAAAGTTCAAGCTATGCTCAACCGCGCCGCCGTCCACGTCAAATAGCACATCGTATCGGGTGCGTTCATCTGTGTCGGCGCCAAGAGTGTGTAAATCCGCGTAATTTGACGCGTTACTGAGCACTAAATCGCCAAGATTGTCTGGTCGTTTACCAAGCATGTCGTAGGCGAGCATATATAACATGCGTGCTTCGTTGATACTCTCTCGTGTGTAACGCCTAAACAGTGCATCACCCCAGTCAATGATATTGTCGATGTAGCCCATCACGATATTTCTGCGATAAGCAATGGTGCGCAGCCCTGCAATGGTATGGGGGTCAAAAGGGTCCTCTAGATACGCGCGTATCTGCGCAGCCTGAGTTTGCATACTAGCAATACGTGCTGGCAGTTTTCTCACCAAGGGCAGTATTTCTTGCGCAACATAGTCAACAATCTCGTTGTCACCTACATTAAAGCCAGCTAGCGCCAATTCGAAAGGCGATAAAGCCGTGGTTATATGCGCGTTCACCCCCGCCGATAATGTAGTATGACCTTGTTTAATCGCATCAAGTTGCTCGCTTGTTAAGCGTTGACCTTTAAATAACGGATTAAGTGGTACAAGTGCATTAATAAATGCATTGGTTGCAGCGGTTAGCGCCGTTATGTCTTTAAGCTGTGCCAATTTACTCACAATGGCGTCGATGTCGGATGACACAAACGGCAAAAAGTGCCAGTTGTCAGATGCATTGCTTGGGTCAAAAATCATTTGATACCAGCGTTTAGCCGCTTCAAACTTTTGACTCTCTGACAAGGTTTGCGCTATCAGTGCTGGCAAATGATAGAATAATTCCCAGTAATAAATACCATTGGCATGCCTGAACTCTAAATGCGAGTCGCTCGGGACATTGTCGTTATCGACGACCTCTGCATTGACAATAATACGGGTATCATCGGTTTGTAGGTTGCCATCATCGAGCATAAATCTCGGTGTTTCATCCATTAGCTGCGTTGGCAACGCCAACAAACCTTCAACACCACCACTGTAAAACTTTCGCGCTATTTCGCTGCCTGTCATCGATGACAGACGTAAAATATCGTATTTAGCGTCTGATAAGTCAGGCAGTAACCCTGCAAGATTCGACAGATCCAAATACTTGCCATTGGCAAAAACGCGCGTATGGTTACCATGGTTATACATCAGCTTAATTTGTCCAAGGTGTGTAACGCCCAGCGCATCTTTTATACTTTGATGCAAAATCATAGGCTTACCATTCACCAATTGGCCAAGGCTATTAACGCGATTAAACAGCTTAGCACTACCGCGTCCACTAACATACACCGTGTCGTCTTCGCTTGTAAAAGCGAACTGCAAGTCAAGCTCACGATTGTTGCTGAGCTGATATACACCATCTTGGTTTTGCGCAATGCGTTTAGGATAACCCACATCTGCGGCAACATCCGTATCACTTAAGCTAGTGAGTGGCTTTTGAAGTAAATCATCCAGTTCAGAGAGGTTACTATAGCGATAGTAGTAGTCGCCCGTTAGTAAGTAGATAACGTTATTTTTTGCAAAAATCGCATCAATCTTCCCATCATTGGCTTTAAGCTGATTGCGTGCGGGGATCCAATTGGTGTCATAAGGTTTCAGTTCGTTATCATCAATGTAGGTATAACCGCCTTGATGATATATCCGGCCGTCACCTTGTATATTTTTTGATACGACCGCAGCCTTAATCGGCTCACTCTCGTTATCTGAAAGTTGCCTTAATGACACTGAGCTCAGCCCTTGCTCACCGCTTCGTTTGATATCATCAAAATCCTTATAGTAAGCAACCCTGCTTCCTGATATAACAACGATATATCTTTCTAGAATGCAGGTAGCGTCTATTTCTGCGCCATGGATAAAGTTTTCTAGGCTGTCAACAGCTAATTTTTCTAAATCACCTTGGCGATGTAGTTCAATATCTTCCTCCATGTTAAATTGATCACGGGCGATATATTCGTCACCTTGCTGAATATAAAAGAATCCTTTGTAATAAAAGAATCCCTTAATTTTAGGAGAAACTGCTGCATTATCTTCTCCATATACTTTCGCCTCTTTCGTCCAACCACTGCCTTGAAGCTGCACCAAATTGTAATTTGGCCCCTGATCATAAACCCGATAGCGCAAAGGCGCATTACCATGACTGCCGTTACCACAGTAAAGTGCTGTTGAGTTCATATAATAAAGCTCTGGTTGCGTGTCACTGCCTACATTGAAGAACACCACCTCCTTATAAGTAAAGCCACTTTTAAATCTATTGATCTCATTTGCGTTACTTCGTGTGTAATAGCTTTCCAAGCTATCTAGAAGGGGTTCATTCAACAGTTCAAACTCTTTAATACGATCATATTCGTAAATAAGATAAGTTTTTCCAGCGTACTCAAACACCCCAGTTATTTTACTTACATCAAACGGTTCGTCCGTCATCTTAGCCTGAGGCCATAATGGATAGGGCATCGCAGCGATATTGCCGTGACTATCGACGGTGCCCCACTGCTTACCTTGAACAAAGTAATTGTTGCCACCATTATGAAACGCACCACTTACTTGCTCTGTAGGTAAATGTATAACGTCTTTATCTTGTCCGAGTATTTTTGGGTAGCCTGTATCTGCTTGAAGTAAATCGTGCTGTTCCCCCTCATTTAAGGTAAATCTGAGGTAATCTTTATCACTAAATAGATAAACGGCATCTTTTCCTGAGACTGCATTCGGTACAAACAGTGCTGCATCAATATTCGTTCTGATATCTTGGCGAACTCGACCCCAATACTCACTTGTCTGCTTAGCACTGCTGGGCGCTGCGTTACTGACTAACTCCTCATCAGATAAGCGCACAAATTGCCCTTGTCCTGCATTACCATCAAACCAATAGGTTTTATCAGCTGCGGGATTATAAACAGCCTGTTGCGCGACATTGCTGTTAAACCAAGCGCCTAGATCTTTGGCTTCTTCAACTTCGATATTGCCGATAGTGGGTTTGCACAAGAAACTCCCGCCTTTGTAGTCAAAACATAACCATGACAGGTTTTGCCCGCTATTATCTGGCACATTTAATGCCACAGGCTGCTGGATGCGGCTGCTGTCTTCTTTTGGAAAAAGTGTTTCAAATGTACTAATGCCTGAATTTATCCAATTGAAATCTTTGTCCGCAGCTTTATTGCTTAACTCCACACTTTGATTGGTCTGAGGTGTAAACTCAAAACGGGTGTGATTCTCATAATGCGTCACTGGAATAAACGCCGAATGACTCAATTGCTCGTTTTGTGGGCTCTTAATTTGACCATGGCTGTCTTTACTCTCAAAAGCAGAGACATCAAGGTTGTGCTCATAATACAAAGTGTGTTCAGCATCGCTGCCGTTTGCTTGATAAACCAAGTTAAATCCATGACCCGTTGACGCTTTTCGCAACATCATGGTGCGATGCATTTGCGGTGTTATATCTCGCTCAATATGCTGATGCGCATTGCCTTTGATAGACCAAGCTTTACTGCCCTGTACACCCATGTAGTAATAATACGGGCTCCGCTGATAGTCGCGGATAATATAAAAGCCGTTTTTCTGGGTATCATTGCCGTCATTGCTAAAAGGCAACATACCCTGCAAGTAAATCGCGGGCAGTTTATCACCAGGAACAACTCGCTTCATTTTGAGCCTAAATTTGTCGCTTTCTTCCTCTGCTGGTGCTGCATAAAGATAATAGTCTCCCTCGTCAGACACTGCTTTGAAGTACAAAGTTGGGTGATTATGCTCAAAATGCGCTAAACGATTTACCTTGATGACGGTATCTCTTAGCTTCTTCAAGTCAACCGTTTGGTCATCTTCTAAGATCGGAAAAATTTCATTTTCTAAGCTTGAGAAGCATTGAATTTCTATTTTGTCTAAGCCTCCTGAGGTTTTACCCTCTTGATGTTTAAAGCTCAAATAATGAGCCGATACCTTTTCTTTAAACGCTTTTTGATAGTTCAACTGCTGTGGCGTCGACCACTGTTGGTTACTATTTAAGGTTGAGTAAAAGAACTTAATCACGCTTTGTATAGCGCTATTGCTCTTCGGCGTATATAAAGATTTGTCATCACTATTGGCACGGATCTCAACTTTGCTGTTCTTCGCACCAACTTGGGCTTGTTCTACACGCGTCCAAAATATAAAAATTTTGTTTTGTATGAAGACTGGATAAACCCTATCAGCGTCAATCGCTATATTCACGCTTTGCCAAGGTTTCCACACAACTTCACTGGTTTGTCCATCTACAAAAGTCGCTGTACGATAATAGTAAGTCATCGGCTGCGTTTTTGTGTGGGCAAATAAGATCACCTCTTTGTCGGCACTATTATTCGGGTTGTCATATACATACCCGCCAGCGATAGTTAAATTTGACACTTGAGCATAGCTGTCGACATACTGACCGAATGCCTTGTTTAAGGTGTCATTATTTAAGTTGCCCTGCGATATTGCCTCTTCAAAGCGCTTAAATAACTCTGTTTTAGTATCACGCAATTCTGGGCGAATGTAGTTTTCTGGATACAAGAAAACCTTACGATTTGCTTCCCATACGCGATAGTTTTTAAACCACTCCCAGCGCGCTTTTAACGCTTTACGAACCTGTTCATTGTCACTTTCGCCTTTTAATTCAACTTGCTCTAAGTTTAAGAACAAACGATGGAAGTACAGTTGCACAGCACCTATCGCCTCTTTGACTCGGGAGGTTTCCATGCACTCGCTCATTTGCACATCGATTAGCAATTTTTCTGACAAATCTCGCTCGTCTGAAATTTCTTCATCTTTGTACAAAATAAACGGCACCATTGCATCTCGTTTGAGTATATTTAAACGATTATGAATCTCGCTTTTCAATATCTTCGCTTGAGCATCTTTACAATACTTGCCTGTTAAGTAAGTCAGTAACTTATCAGCTATCGCTTGGTTACGATCGAAGTGATATTTAACCCCATCAACCTCAAATAACTCACCGTCCACTTTATCTGACGCCATATAGCGCGGCATGTAGATATCCTGATACATTGATTTAGCGCTTGTTCTAAGTCGGTGCGCGAGTGCAAAAATTTGATTGACACGGTCCAACCATTCTAAAGTTACAAACTGCTCTTCATCATTTAGTTTTGGCAAGAAACCATTTTTTCGTTTCAACCAAGTCAGATCCTCAAGATCCCAATCATACATGGCCGCTATTTTTTCAAAAGGCTTATCAACATAGCCGCCGTGATGCTTAAACATCGCTGTTAAATCATGCTCAGTAGAGGCCTTTTCATTGAGCTTTTTAAAGCTGCTGATCAAGGCTAAGTCTTGCAAACGATAATCAGCCCATCGACCCCAGCGAGAAGCAAAAGTTTGAGGATATTGCAAATCTTTATGCGGGGTATACAAACAGTGATATTGGCCCGTAGGATAACGCACAAAAATGCCTTCTTGGGATGGGATATCACCCATGTTTTCCCCATTTCGAACCAAATAAGTGTGTCCTGCAAACGTAAAGGCACCGTGCACACCTTGTTGAAACTCTCTAGGTATTTGTTTAAACACTTCGCTGACGTGCTTAGGAAATCCGGGTTCAAAATACAGTTGCTCGGTATCAGCATAGCGCAGTACTTGCTCACCTTTTAGGATATATAAACGCCCTAAATCATCTACAAACGCTCCATCAAAAACACTTTGTGACATATCACCTTCTAGCTCACCCATTGATGATTGACACAAGGGGTTAGTCAAAGAGTCAGTGTCTATTTTCCAATCACTTGCAATGACCTTGGCGATACTTGGCATGGTTAGCTCAACATACTGTTTGCCTTTAAACAAATACAAGCGACCATCACGGCCAACCGTTGCACCATCAATATCACAGTGGAAGTCGGCATGTAGCTGCCCACCTTTACCGATATCAGTCAGTAAACTCTGTGCTATTGATTTGGGGTAGCCCTTGTCGGGATGTTCATAGTCACAGTTTGAATAACGCAGGTATTTATCATTACTAAACAAGTAGGTTGCGCCCTGATAAGTAACTGCGGCATCGATTGATTCAGTTCTATCAAATAAGTTAGGTAAATAGGCCAAAGCGTCCAAAGTAACGGTTCTTCTACCTTGCTCACTAAATACAAGGAACGAGTCTGGCTCATTGTTACCATGATTTAGGAACAAATACGTTGAATGACCATTGGAAATAATGCCATTGATAACCGTATGGGTAACAATCGCTGGCTCACCATGACATGACGGCATCTGCTCAGCATGCTCATTCGATGTCAACGTATACTGCTTCACAATGTGCGAAATGGTTGTCGCAAAAGAATCAGGTAGTTTAGTAAAACCAGGCTCTTTATTTAGATCTGTTTCAATAAACTTAGGATACCCCTCATCCATATGGCAATAGTCGTCACCCGTGTATCGGATATAACGGTTACCTGAGAATAAGTAAGTGTACCTACTTTTATAAACAAAGCTCGCATCAATGCTTGTGAATACCGGCTTTGCAACGCCTAAATAGTCTTTGTATTCCCTGTGTGTTGTAAGGCTTACACCCTGTTGGTCTAAGTCGTATAGCAAACTTTGAAAACAATGCTCGCCTAAGAAGTAAGTAGGCGTACCACCGCGTGCCCCAGGCCCAGTTCTAGGTTTAGGATGGACATAAACGCCCTGCAGCTTATCAAAAATTTGTTCATCACATTCAAGGATGTCTCCCCATAGATCTGCTATTGAAGCAGGTTTAGTCCAATGATCAGTATTTGGGTCATAATTCACATATTCGCGCCCTTTAATAAATACCAGCGCCTCTTTTTCATGACACTCAGCACGATTATTACGTCGTCTAAAGCCATCACTTTGCATCGTGGTTTTTTGCAATTGCGATTTGTTGAGTATTGCATCAGGCATCAACCAGCCATGATCCTCTAAATATTCCGGCATCTGCCAATCATGGCTATTTAAATAATCGACTTTGGCCTTGTACATCCCCTCGCCATCGCAGTGATCTAATATCGCGTAGCGCCTATTGCCTGCTTCATCTGGGTGTTCAAGTAAATAAGTGATGCTATCAGCAGTGTAGGCAATATCGACACTGTGCAAACCAAAATCATCAGACACACTTCTAATGCCAAGCTGTGTATTGTCAGTCCAAACAGGTGTATTTGGCGTTAAAAACGGGTCAACTTGCTCATCGTAAATCACATATTGCCCACCACTGAACACGTACGTTTTATTGCCGTAATGAAGCGCACTGTCGATGCTATTGCGCTTTTCGATATTATTGGCAACTTTGCCCCACTTATCGGTGACACGCTCACCCTTGTCTAACTGTTTATCGTAGTAATAGGCATGATCACCTTGTTCAGCAGATTTAAAGTAGTAGGTGTTACCATCAGCACCTTCAAGCACCGTTGTCAATGCAGACTGATCTTCTTCATGCAGCAGCTCTATCAAGGTTGGGGCGCTATTTTTGATGCCTAGTTGATAGCCTTCCAAGCTTGTAAACTGTGCCCAAGAGGAGCCATGATTCATGTATACATGGCCGTTTTCCACTAATGCGCATTGAACCCCATCAATTTTATTAAGATTTAGTGCATACTGCGCATTAACCAGTCGGCTATGCGAAGTGTCCAAATGTGAATGCTTCTGCGGGCCGTATTGACTATGGTTTTGTGTCGACACCACTTCAATGCGATTGTCGATAAACAAATACACATTACGCATATCGGCAAATGCGGCGTCTAGGCGTGCTAGCCAATGCGCATCTTGCTCGAAGAGCACAGATGATGTCTCATTAAAATGCTTAAAACGAGGCTCATCTTTGAGTTTATCAATAGGCTTAGGGTAATCCGCATCTAGCGTTGTTAACCATTGTGACGCTTCAGCGCCAGGACTGTCGTTAAATTCACTGCGATAGCGATAATACCTATCACCACTAAACAAGTAGCTATATAGTCGAGTATGAATGATTTCATTGTCAGTGACGCCAACTTCTTTCTCTTGGGCTATCAGAGACATCGCAGCCGTAACGATAAAATCAGCACATGGCGTCATGCCTTGTTCGAGTGCATTTTGGGCAAAGTCCAAAGACGTACTTTTTGGATAATGCTCATCAATTTCACAATAATGTGCATCAGAGAAGCGAACATATTGTCCTGCGCTAAACAAATAGGTTTTACCTGTTTTATCACTCAATGCTGCATCAATTTTATGATGAAACGCATCAGGTAAGGCTGGCCACTTGTCTGCGATTAATTCAGGTTCAGCCCACCAACGGTTAACATGGTCAAAATAGGTAAAATAGCGTCCGCTGAATAGATAGGTTTTCTTATCCGGTGCATTAAATACAGCATCAACACCTTTAAACTGCTTTTGTACATCAACGTCGTCCCCAGTCCAACTATCCGGTAGATTCCACCAATGACTGACTGTTTCTTGCTGTGCTTTGGGATAACCTTCATCTGGTTTTCGATAGTCGTTTGTAGCATAACGTATGTACTGCTTATGCTCGTCGCTTTGGCCAAATAGATAAGTTTTCCCATCCATCACAAAGGCAGCATCAATGGTTTCTAAGCCATCCCAATCATCGGCAATGGGTTTTGGAAACCCAGCATCAACCACACTTAAATCTGATCCACTGAATCGGTAATACAGGTTGTCAACAAATAAGTATACTCGCCCATCTAATCCAGTGAGTGCTGCTGATACATTGAAAAACTCACCATCAGCGCCACTATTGGCTATCGTCTTTGCATTGTTTGGCCAAATATCTTTGGTTTTGCTTACTACGAGCTGTGCAGGCATATCGCCTAGTACTGCCGTGTGTTCACCTTTGAATAAGTTTAACTTGCCATCATGACCCACAAAAGCCGCATCAATGCCTTCAAAAAATGCCAGCATATCTGTTTCAAAGCGATATCCATCGGTTGGGTTAAGGCCCATATATGCTAAAAGATAATCTTTAATTTCAAGCGGGTAGCCAGATACAATTTCCAGTTCTGGATTTTCAATGCAATCTTGGTAGGCAAATACCTGATCGCCAGAGAATACCGTCACTATATCCTGCATGAGAGGGTTAGTTCCGTTCTCGCCAGACTCCTCGCTACCTTCATTCGACAAATGATTAACAAGCAGTGGATTTTTACCCACAAAACAGGCGTCAACACGATGACCTTCAGCTAAGCGATTTCTAACCTTGCCCCACACATCACTAATTGCACGACGCGTTTGTGGTGCATCACTGGTGACAAAGTAGTCATCTTTAAAAAAGTAAGTTTTGTCGTCTAAACCTTGAAAAGACGCATCAATGTGACAATCAAAAGTTTTATGCAACGCCTCACTTTGCCCTTCTTCAGACCAGCTCTGTGAAATGAGCTTCGGATAGCCAAGGTCAGGTTTTTTCATATTTTGCGGGTCGGAGAACTTCACATATTGACCGCCACTAAACATGAATATTGCGCCCGTTGTGTCTGTATAAATGGCATCAACTTGACTAAAATCTTCATACTCCATGTCGGTTTGACCCCACTTACGGGTCAATTTTTGCCATGGTTTTGCCATCAAATCGTGATTGCTGTCATCCCTTTCTAGCATCGGCGTCATCACGTAATATTCATTATCGGCAATAACCACATTACGTCCCATTTTATCAACATAAGCAGCTATGACTTGGTCGAAAACTAGTCCGTTTTGGGTGTCACCAGTGAGTAAACTGGCAAGCTTATCATCGTCAGTCTCAACTCTTTCCAATGTCGATGCATCATACTTCCAATAGCGAGCATAGCTATCTTGATGTTCATCATTCTTGCTCAAGAACAAATAGATATAGCCATCCTTACTTTCTAGCAATGCATCAATAGTATCGATACGTTTGGTATGACCACTACGCAACATCACTTCAGGTAATGCTAAATTGACGGGAAACTTCTCAACTAAGCTTTGATCTCTAAACGCAATCGCAACCTCATCTTCATTTAAGCCCATCTTTGCAGCAAACAAAGAAAATTGTTTAATCCTTTTCCAAGTGGATGAAAATAGGCTATCTGCGGGCATGGCACTTATCGTGTCATCTAACCCAACCGTTGAGATAATCGGTCCCAACCAATTTTCAATATGCTGGTTATTATTAAACAATTGCTGACTCAGTTGCATCACCGTCATTTCTTTTAACGATAAAGTTTGTGCCAATGTGCGATAGACTAAACGCTGCTGCTGTTCGGCAACAGACTGATGCTTTTCTATCATTGCACTGTGCAGCGAGTGTGTATTTCGAGCAAGTTTATTGAGGACAAAAAATAGGTCTTTGTTAAAGTCTAAGAAATCTTCAACTTCAAATGATAAAGCGTTGTTAGCATTTAAGAAAAAAGCAACTTTATCAGGATGAACTTCAAGGTTCGGTTGCAAGTAGCCTTGCTCAGTTAAATCACCGACTAGTTGGTCATACTGTACTTGTTCAAGTTGCATCGACTCCAAATTTGCATGAGTAAATCGATAGTCATTTAACCTAGTAATGATACTTTTTATACGCTCAAATACCGTTTTGTTATCGCTTGGCTTAAATGGCCAGTGTACATCTAACAGCTCAGCATTCGCGTCGTCAGAGAAAAAGCGTAATGCATCGGTCGTTAATCTGCCCTCATTTAAATAAAATTGACTAAATACAGCATACACCCAATCGGCAATAAGGTTATCTGCTATGTCCTTAAAGTCTGACTGACTGAATTGTTCAAATTGCTGTTTTTGCTTTGTAACTAAGGACTGTAATGCTGCAATGATCTGTTGCGTGTAAGGATAAAACTGTACTTCTAATAGGAAGTTATCTGCACTTAACGCGATAATTACCTGATTATCAATAATGTACATTTCCTCATCAATATAGCCATTAAAATGTAGATTATTGAGCAAGTCGTCCAGTTGATTTTCATCTAACTTAAGTTCAGAAAACGTCTCTTTCGAGGCTTTGATTTTCAACTTCTTGAATTTCTTTATTCTCGCACTAATTAGAGAGTAAACTTCGTCGGCATGCGCGGTAATTTGAGAATTAACTTCGAATAATGCAAAGTTTTCAATAAATTCAAACGTAGCCTGCTCAATGATATTACCATCAGTATCCAAATATCCGTTAAAAATAAGGTTGTCATACAACTCGTTGCGCTCTTGGACCAGCATCCCCAATTCATCTAAGTCAGAAATATGGAAACCGTCATCAGGATTGGTTGCCACACGCTGTGCAATAAGATCATAAAGAGGCTGTTTAAACGCGCTGAAATTGGTCTGCAAATGGAAGTGTGCTTTATCTTGTGGAAAATCTGCTAACTGTAATGCACCATCGGTATTTAAATAGCCCATCAGCACTAGATTATCGAAGATCTTCTGCGCTACCTTCTCCTCTAATCCCAAACCAAGAAAATCAGCTTGCGCAATCACATCTAACTGTTCACTCACTTTGAGCGCAGCTGTTTTCGCAGCATGCTCATCAAACAGTGCTATTCGATTATCGCTGTACGCAACCAGTGTCCCTGACATGCTATTGATCACTTCATGCACAATGCGAGCAGTGCGCTCATCAATCTCATTTGACACATAGACCGTTGTAGATAACAGTTTGCTTTTTACTTTTTGGTATAAGCGATCAAACCCTGCGATATCTTTTTCTGACTTATTGTTTGTATTCACATAGGTTGTAGGGTCTTTTAATTGTGCTTCCGTCAAAACAAGCTTGCGAGGCTCTTTATTGCAGGTAATAGTAAGTAACTCTTTTGCAGAAAAACCATTATCGCTAATGTACTGCGAGACTCCTTGCAACGCTTGAATCAACCAGATGCGATCAGATACTGTGTGCGTGTGAAGTTCGCTTTCTCTTACAATATCAAAACAATTCTTAGTATGACTCGCAAAGCGAAAGTGATCATATTTGTACTGCATTTGGTTAATTACAGCATCGTTCTCAAGTACGTCGAATAGTATGAAAAGTGATTCAATGGTTAACTCAAGATAGTTCGCCAACATCGTTACACGATACAAAGTATTGAGAAGAGAAAACTCTTCATCAGGCCTATACCAAAGTTCAATGTAATCATTGTGATCAGTAATATGTTGATTAAGACGAGAGCGAAATCCTGTCACAATCGTTTTGAGTTGTTTTTCGGAAATACCCAGCTCATTAACGATACGGCGACGATAATTTTTGTTGTCTAACGATAAAATATCACCATTTTGCCAAGTAATTCTGTCAAATCCTAGATATTGCTCTGGACGCACTTCACCAAGATAGGATTTGTCTGACAGAGCACAAAGACCATTAAAAGTACGATTGAACAGATCTGTAGGTTGCACGTCATTACCAAATCCACAATTGTTGATGCTACTAAACAAAGAACAAACTTCATCTATTGGCTTAGCAGAACGCTTACTCAATGTTTTAATAAAAGACAATGTTACTAAGGCTGCATGATCTAACTTGCAACTGCAGCACGTTCGGAGGATCAATTCTAAAGAGTTAAAGTCAATACTAATCGCATGCGACAAGCGAACAACACGGTGTGCACGATCTAGCCAACTAACCACTGACACATCTGTAGGTGTTCCTTGGGACCAAACTAATTTATCTTGCTGCTCATTGAACTTGAAATACCCTCCAAGACCTTGATTTAAGTACAAATCTTCTAGCTTGACCTGTTGGCCCAAGATATTACTCGCTTGTTCTTCAAAGTTCAGCGGCCCATAGACTAGGGACTCCAACTGATTATGAGTTAGCCCCATTGCAGATTTCAGTTCACCAACATCAATTTCCTTATCTGCTGCAATACCAGAAAAATTACCATCTTCA
Organism: Pseudoalteromonas sp. S16_S37; assembly: GCF_014694405.1. Lineage (GTDB taxonomy): Bacteria > Pseudomonadota > Gammaproteobacteria > Enterobacterales > Alteromonadaceae > Pseudoalteromonas. The sequence continues at coordinate 62,932 of NZ_JAAUWV010000018.1, read as the reverse complement.
TTTATAGATAAGTTATTTACTATCGAAAGTTTGTGACCAAAACTTGCTTTAATCTTTTCCACTACATCGGGGATAGCTATATTAGCTTTATTTAATAATACCCAAGGTGACGTCAATAAAGTATTTAGATCATCTGACAGGCCTAATTGCTCCTGAGCAATCATAAAGTTATCATACGAGTTAAAATCCCCGACATATGATTTATATATTTCATCAGCACCAACAGATAGGTACTCTAAATACAACTTAACTCTTTCATTATGGTAGTCAAAAGGAATTTTTTCTGGATAACAATCTTTTTTCAAAACATTGAAAGCTCTAGAATTAATATCTATATTACTTTCACCAACAAACCTGTTTATTTCAGCAATTAATCGCTCATTTACTATATCAAGATATGGTAATAGTTCGTACGTATTGTCGGCATCAAGCATAATCTTTTCGATAATATCTTCGCGCCTTTGACTGAGCTTTTTGAGATCATTAATGCTTTCAGGATTGACTTCATCATCGACTAACTGAAGTAAGTCAGTAAGATAAGCAGCTGGTGAATATACACTCCTTGCGTTATCGCCTTGCTTAAAATTAAGTGGCCCAAATAGCTTTTCGTAATTTACTTTTTGGTCATGATTATTTGACACTGTTAACTCCTAAATTGGATTTATACTACACATTAAAAATCAATAAATGTAAGAGGAAAAAAATCATCTTTACATTTAAATACAATTCAATGATGTTTAAATTTTTTATTACTTCGTGGTTTAATGAAGAGGCTTTAAATTCGATGAATTTAAAAGTTAGAATTAAAATTAACGGAAATATATTATGAAAAATGACCAAGTAAGTTACTTAGAACAATTCAAAAGAAAAACTCACACTTACAAGAAACATTTAATTTAATTATGTTAATTTTAGTTAAATATTACCCGAATTGAGGTACTTAAACAGGTCGATAATGACCTAATTTGATAATTAATTTTTTACGTTGGTCGCGAGACGAATAAATTTGTAAATAGGCTGTTATTTAAACAATGCGCGAACATTGGCGCATAGGGAGCCAGCAGCATTGGATCTTCGATGTTTTGTTTTAAAAGAAGATAAGTTAAAGGTATCAGACCTAGATGGTGCGGCACTCATAGCCTTGTTTAAACATAATTGGTATCAAAGACAGTTTTTCAGCACGACAAGGAGCAGCATGGAACGATGATTTTAGGACAGAATAGCTCTTTGGTTAATCTGTGAGCACAGTGGAATCCCTCTGATCAAGAGCTTGGAAGCATGAGAGAGATAAGTGGCGATATACGCCATTATGGCTTTAGGGTGTAAACATCACTCTGTTAACATTTCCAGTTCATGTAATATGGTTAAAGCTTCTGTTGAATTACTCCCACATACCCACTCTGTCGCTTTAAAGTCATGACACACTTTGGGGCGTTCAGGTTTACCAAATAATTTGCACAAGTTGTCATCTGTGAGGTTTTTACAACGCTCACCTGCCGGTTTGCCTTCTGGGTGGTTTGGAAAGCTAGAACTGATACTTGGCGCGATGCAACAAGCACCACAATGAAGACGACACTCCACACATTACCTCATCTACAATTGACATAACGCGTAGTGTATCACTTTTGCTGTCTATTTCGAAAACGCTTAATTTGATTTTACAAACCCGCCCTGCGCTCGGACCGATTTAATCGCTTCATCGAGCTGCTTGACGATAGCTTGATGCTTTTTGTTAAGCAGGTGGTAGCCAATTTTTTGTTGTATAAAGAAGTGATTTGGGTAAGTGGACAAGGCATCTTTGGAGTAATCATCAAACACGACAATTGCATAATCGACTTTATCTTGGCTAAATATTTTAAGAAGTGTTTCAAAACTTGAAAACTCAACAAGACTGATAGTGCTTCCGGATAATAGCTCTTTATAAAACTCTTTTGCCGCGATTAACCCTAAGGAACGATTGGAATTTTTAAGAATAGATAAATCACATTGCAACTTTGGCTGGCAAAGCAGAACAACGTCAATTTGACTTATTGGTGTTGGCACAACAATGATATTTTTATACGCGTCAACAAACTCTAACGATTTGGCAGTATCTGCGTCTATTAAGCCTTGATCCAATAGCTTTAACGCACGCTTATCGTTTATCAATTCAAATTTTGGTTCGATACCTATTTTGCGATAGGCTTGCTCCAACAACGGCACATAATAATGAATGATGCCTTTGTGCTCCACATAGCTGATAACAAACCTAGTGTCCTCTTGTTTTACTGCTTGCGCAAACAGGCTGCATGACAAAACCAACAACAGAACTACACTATACTTCATGCAAACTCTTAATTTCCTCGATTGAAAATAGTTATTGAATCAATAATTAAAGCATAGCCTAATTTCTCAACGCGAAAATAAGCGATTTTTATAGAGTCTGAACTACTAGATCTAAACATACATTATTATAAATATGCCACCTAAACTGCGTGGCATATTTTTGCTATGGTTGCGCGACTTCTTCAAGTGGAATATGTGCACTTGCTGTTGGGCTACGATAGACTGGTTCTTTCTTAGTTTCCTTATTTGTCTTTTCTGTTGCTTCTTTATCATCTTTTGCGTGTGACACAGCAGGCAAAGACGGACCAAGACTATTTTCAGTATTCAGAATTAACGGTAATCCGTCTTTACCGCCGCCGATAACAACTACTTTTGCGTTATTGGACTTAGCAAGCTCTATTGTTGCCTCTATACCTCGCCATCTTAAATAAGTTTCAGAGATACCACCGCTAACCGTTTTTTGAAACGCTGCAATCCCTTTGGCTTCTGTTTCTTTGCGCATTGCCTCTTTCTCGGCCACTTCTAGACGCATATCATACTCCTGTTGCAGATAGTGCTGATTTACCTTCGCAATAATGGCATTATGTACCCCTTCTGGTACGTTTACGCGGCGTATCAGTACATCATCAAGATTAACTAGAGCATGGCCTTTCATCTCTCCCGAGATCCCTTTAAGAATTGTTTGTTCTTGTAATTTAAGCTCATTCAATACTTTTCCAAGCAGCTGTGCTTGCACATCCATACGCTGCGAACCGTAGACTTCCTCAGCAGTATAATTAGACACTATCACCCGAACCGCAGAGCTGACTTCGGGTATCACCATCTCATTGACATAATCTTGTCCGACTAGCTGATGTAAAAACGGAATATGCTTAACCACAGGACGGTAACGCACGGTCACATCAAGGGTAATACGTAAACCTTGGTTGGTAATAGCGTGTATCTCTCTATTTGCCGTTTGAAATCGACTGGAATAAATTACCAGTTTATCCCACGGCATTACCAATACAGTACCCTCAGAAAATGGCTTGTCTAAATATGTACCGCCACCGAGTCTTTTCCATAAAACGCCAACTTCCCCTGAGTCGACTTTAATAAACACCACGGGAACCAAAGCAACAATCAAAAACAGTAATATTAGTAAGGTAACGCCAGCCCTAAAGCGCCAAGATACGATCCGCTTACGTAATTTAGGGTAATAACGTTTTAATACACGCATCACAATGTTGGAGATAACTATCACCAAACACAATGCGCCTAGGACTAATAATCCTATATCTGGTGGGATAATAATATTCATGAGGAAACGCCCTCACTGCCTGCCATGTTATGTTCCATTAATTGTCCTTCTACCATTTTTAAATGTACATCCGCTAAATGGAAATATGCATCATCATGAGTAATAGCAATTACAGTATTCCCACGTTCTTTTAACTTGGGTAATACTTGCTCGTAGAACTTGCGCCTAAATATTGGGTCTTGATCTGCTGCCCATTCATCAAAAATATAAATTGGCCGATTTTCTAAAATTGTACTGAGTAAAGCGAGCCGTTTTCGCTGCCCAGTTGATAGGTCAACGGTTGAAAACTCGCTGTTTTCAACGCTTACTTTATTATTCATTTCCAAAAATACTAACCAGTCATCTATTTCTTGCTGCGAACCGACGCGGATCCCATACAGCTGTTTAAACAAATGAAAGTCTGAAAAAACAGCGGTGAACAAACTACGGTATAAATCTTGTTCGTTGTTTGTGATTGCTCTGCCGTTTAATAGTATTTGCCCAGCTTGTAACTCATATAGCCCGGTGAGCATTCGAATAAAGGTAGTTTTACCACTGCCGTTACCACCAGTCACAAAGGTGATTTGCCCAGGCTTAATGGTTAAATCCACGGGGCCAACAAAAAATGGCCGCTCTCCTGCAGGGCGATTGTGTTGGTAGTACGCCCCTTCTAGTTTGATCTCTTCAAAAGCGCGTATTTCTGAAGGCCCTTTGACGTTTTGTTTTTGGGCTTTTTGCGATGCAAGTTTAAGCTCATTTTCAAGCTCTAATACGTTATTTGCAGCTTCGCTTGCCGTGGTGTAAATAGGTATGCCACCCACTATACTGGTGATCGGACCGATTAAAAATAACGATGCAGTTGTAACCTTTATCACGACGTCTGTGTATACATTTGAAAGCAATGGAACGATAAAAACCATTGCACCCGTTGCTGCAAAAAATGTAATTTGTGATAACACAAAGTCAGTTGCAAATAAGGTCTGAGTGGTGGTTTTGGCATTTTTAGCTCGGGTTGAGTCTGCAATAAATTCGTTTTCTAGGTCATCAGCTCTGGGAGAGCTAAGCTTCACTTCCTTAAAACCATCTAATAAGTCAGACAACCGGTGAATTAGCATATTTTCGCTTTCAAATGATAACCTCATGTTTTTCTGTATTTCATTGGCGCGAAGTCGATGAATACTCGCCCCCAACATAATCAATACCGACACAACCAAAAATGCCACAAACGAGTGGTAAGCAATATACAGGGAAGTAAAAAACACCAATGTGATTGACTGACCGATAATGACAAACAGTTGCGCTGATTGAGAAATCGTTTGTAGCTCTTTGCTAAGTGTATTAAATATTCTCTCTTTGCCTATTTTCTCAAGTGTTGATAATTCGGTATAGCGAACACATTCAAACAACTCAACGCGCAGTCCAGCAATGGCTTTTTCGACGGTCCTTGCTGCTTTGGTCATTAGACGCTGTTGTGTAAAGCCGTAAATAGCAATTGTTAAGCTAAATAAGACCAAGTAATAGAGTATATGATTCTCTCGATTTATATCAGAAATGTTCTCAGCAACGTTATTGATTAAAGCCAGTACCAACGCGTTTGCTAGACCTGAAATACAACCAAGAGCAACAAAGTTCCGTTTCTTTACTTTTAAGTTTCGACTTATTAAATCGTATAATACCATTTGCGCTTCTTTATTATTTTTTTGCTCAAATACCACAATGACAGAGAGCAGCTCTAAATTCCATGTTCACCAATACAAGTGTTACTACAACACTTAAAATTTGCACAGAGGCCTATTCTTCTTCCTCCGCGATAGGCTCTCTTCTTTTGGCTAAAAACAAAATCAATAAACCTGCTAAAGGCGTAAAGACCAAAGAGATCAAGAAAAACCCTACGGGCCCGGCAAAGGTATTGCGTCCCCAGTAGCCTGACAGAATACATAAAGCCAAATATAGTATTACCAGCATGTTGCATTTCCTAATGTAAGTTATAGAACAAATAAACCAGCAGACTCCTGCTGGTTTATCAAGTTACTACTAGCTAGCAGCGTTCACTTGTGTATCTGCGTTGTCTTTGTTTTTTCTAAACTTTGCTGCGGTCTCAGAGATGTCGTCCTTAATACTCGAAAGATTAAGGTCTAACAAAGTTCCACCGTGCTCAAAGTGACGAATAAACGTTGTACCTACAGCATGTGAAGATGCTGCTGATACGACAGGCATAAACGCCAGTGCGCTCAACGTGCCAAGTACTGGAACAGCTTTCAAAAAGCTGCTTAAACCAGCGCCGCCCAAAGTTTGTGGAAATGAACCACCGATCACCGCTGTGATAGTACCGCGCAGCATATTCTCACTATATGATTGACCGTACACTTTCGCGATTTCACCAATCATTTTTATTTGAATACCTGTCAAAGCTACTAAGTCAACCGCAGGAATTGGAATAAGACCACTACCAAACGACCACTTTGTATACTTGTCAACAATTTGCTGTGCGACAGCTTCGCGATTTTCAACCTCAACATGATTTGCATCTTGTTCGGTTTTAACCTCGCTCGCCTTTTCATCCTTCGCTGTTTTTGTCGCTGTCATATTTAGTCCTCTATGATTTAGAATTAAACAGTTGTTAAACATATCAAGTTATTCAAAAGCTAACTAAAGCTTGATTGCTAACTTGCCCTTTTTCACTTTCTAACTACATGAGCTAAAAAGTAATTCTTTTATCGTGCACACAAGAGCACACCGATAAGCGAAAACGAAATACAACTGCTCTATTTCCTTTTCTCAAAGACTCACTCTCTTACGCGTCGTTAAGCACACTTTGGCAGCTAACACTGCGGTGCTTATCGTTGTAAAAGATAATGTTCCTAATTTCACTTGAAATACAATCTGACTCAGTGCCTGTTTTTACATAGTTACTAAAAACCATCACTGCTTGGTCACGTTCTATTAAGCGATTAAAGCTGGTCACCCAAGAGTACGGATAGCTTCCAGAGTATTGTAAAAACTTCTCGTATTTCCTGAGATTGGTATCGTTGGGGTTTTGCGGGCAATCAGCTACTTTGCCATATTGAGTTGGGTCGATAAACGTCACAAACCAACCGTAGCCATAGTATTCACATGACTCAGTGCTGTTAGTATTTGCATACGGAGCAAAGGCCGCCAGCTTTTGCGTTTCACTTAGTATTTTGGTTGTATATAAACCCTGATCCCACTTTTGCATATCTTCAACTGTTGAATACATATCACCTGCTGAATACAACACTAGTGGATTACTATAAGGGTTAACCAATATATCCTCATAAGGCGCTGGCCCACCAGCAACAGGAGGACGGCCATTAGCTAATGGTAAGTACTGATTTTGATTGTAGATATAGCCCGTGGTCATGTTGCTATAAATGCCAATGGGGCTAAATGAGCCACTTTCGCTCATCGCTAAAGTATCTAAAATATGTTCTCTAAGCAGGTTGCCAAACCAAAACTCGCGAGATATATCACCTTGCGTGCCCGCGGCTATCTGCTCAATAATATTGCCAATTAAATAATAATTACAGTTGCTGTATTCATACTGCGAACCTGGTGTAAATGACGGTTTATCCCCCTGCGAAGTACATGTGCAAAAGCGATTACTAAAGTCTTCTGGACCATTAAGGTTTAGCGTCTTGTCGTATAAAAATGGACGCCACCCATAGTTATCGTACACTTCTTCATTATCACTATAATTATCTATGCCCGAAGACATTGTTAGCAAATGATGCAACGACACATCTGCACATTGATTTTTTGGATACCAAGGTAAATGATCGCCAATGGTTTCTTGTCTCAAGTCTTTGCCTTCCAACATTCGCATTAAAATTGCAGCTGCAAACGCCTTTGTGTTGGAGCCAATTCGGTACTTTGATTTAATTGTGTTTTCAACGCCATACTGCATGTTCTGCGGGCCGCAATTGGCTTCATACACGACCTTATCTTGAGAAGTGATATAGATAGTTCCGAAAAAAACGTTTTTATCACAGTAGTCGCTTACTGTCGTTGCTATCATTTCAATTTGACTTGCCGTAATTGTGGTATTTTTGGCTACGCTCTTATTTTGTAAACAAGAAGCCAAAATTAAGCTTATCAAACACAACACCATAATTTTAAACCGCGAATGCAAAAGCCATTTCATTGTTTATTTCCTCAACAAATGTCTGTTATTTGCTAACCACACAACTACTAACAAAACGTTTTCGCCCGAAAATGCGGACGGTCATACATCAATTTCAACCAACTATCTTTGCCATGCCTACGAGTACTTTTCTAACACCTGAATAGGCCTGACGCCCGTGGGTAAACAGCATATTATCTAGCAGCAAAATATCGTTTCTTTGCCAAGGATAAGAAAAAGTCAGATCCTTATAGACTTGGTTTATAGCGTGTATCTCTTCATCTGAAATCACACTTCCATCGCCATAATATGCGTTTCGAGGCAAATTCTCTTCGCCAATACTTGTGCGCATAAAATCTGATGTCTGTCCATCAATGCTAGAGGCGTGAAAAAGATGTGCTTGATTAAACCAGACCTTTTCGCCAGTTTGCGGGTGTTTGGCAACTGCGGGGCGCCGTTGACGAGTTTGTAAACGGTTTTCATACCATTGATATTCAATTTGGTTGGCATCGCAATATGCTTCTACTTCGCATTTACTATCAGTTTGAAATACTTCTTGCCAAGGCAAATCAATATCACCGTAGTTTCGTACATACATAACCCCTAACCGCTCAAACTTGTCACGAATTTCCAAAGGTAAGTTGTTGTACACCTCTCTGCTATCGGCAAGCGGTGTATCGCCACCACTTTTGGCGGGGATCACGCAAAAAAAGCCCATTCTCATCGGCCATTTATTGGAATAAGCGTTTTCATTATGCTGAAGTATCACTTGATCAGCATGATATTCGGTGGTGGTGTAGATATTGTTTTTCAATGCGGTGCGAGGTGAAGAGCGATACATATACTGACTTAGTGGCTCACCAAATATTGTTTCAAGTATGCTGCTAAATTGATTGCTGCTTACAATATTTAAACCCCGCAATAAGGCAAAGCCATCCTTGTTTACCCATTGATTAACTTCATCAATATGATTTTTTATCCATGCTAATCCACTTTGTTTTTCAGATGAAAGGTCGTGGATCCGATGATCGATAACCCCTGAATTTGTATCCATCTTTACTGAGAGTAACTGGTCCATTTTTTTCCCATCCTTTAACTAGGTAAGGTGTACAATGTAGAACAAATATTTTACAACTGTTAATTCAAAACGTAATTCTTTTCTAAAATCTTCACAACCGAGCCCACGTGTGATTTTTGCAGTATGCTCAAATGATTACCTTCAACTTCATAGCTGTTCACCAAATCACATAGCTTGCTCCATCCCATATCCGGCGGAATTAGTTCATTTTCAAAGTGACTCGTAAGCGCAGCTTTGATAATGACAATAGGAAATTTTGCGCCTAGAGGCTGAAGCTTTACGGGTGCATTGAGCTGAGCAGCAAACACTTTGGCAAACCTGCTAAGTTGTGAGATTGAAAAGTGATACCCTGCGGCATTTATAACTTTGCATATCCAACGCAATCTTTGCTCGGGTTTGAGTGCGCTATAATCTTGCCGCTCACTTTGCGAAAGTGGTATCACGAAGAACTCTAATAAATTGTCCAGCATAAGTTGACTACATTGCTCATCGCTCATTGGCGTATATGCATTCATAGGCAATGGCGTATCTATCACAGCTAAGGATAATTCGCTGTGATCCTTTTGCGTTGCCAACCTAACTATTTCGTAGGCGATAAAGCTGCCAAATGAATGTCCAACAATATGCGCGTTGCCAATTCCGGCTTTTTCTAACTCCGATAAATAATGCGACGCAGTTAACGTCACGGAATGAATGGTTTTGTCTTCATTGACAATTTTATCTGGCTGTAAGCCATACACTGGGATGCGTTCATCAAGCCCTTGTACTAGGCTTTGAAACGCCATTAATAGTCCACCAGCGCCTGCAATTAATACAATTGGTGTATAACCGAGCTGACCTGTTTGCAAGCACAAAACGGCCTTATCCTGCAAAGTGACTGACTCGCGTCTAATTTGATTTTCTAGTGCTGCGCTGAGCGTCGCAATCGTTCTATTTTTAAAGATGAGCTCGATAGGCAAGTCGTGATTAAGTTCATCACTGAGTTCACCAATTAATCGCATCGCCAGTAAAGAATGAACGCCTAGCATAAAGATATCGTCATCAATGTTGATGCTTTGCAAATTAAGCAGCTGCTCTAATCGAGTGGCTAGCGCGCTTTGCAGAGGTGTCTTTTGCTTATTATTAGAGAGTCTTTGTTTGCTTTGCATGTTTTGTGCAATGTCTACTAGCTGCTTTTTATCAACTTTTCCATTGGTTGTAAGCGGTAAGCGCTCAAGTAACTTGAAGTGTTGCGGGATCATGTAATCAGGTAATCGCTCAGACAACGCTTTACGCACATCTGCAAGTTCTATGTTAGCAGTACTGCTTATCAAAAATGCCACCAACTGATTGGCGCCATTACTATCATGTCGTACAACCACAGCACATTGCTCAATTTGCTCGTTGAGTAATAAATTACGCTCAACCTCGGCTAGCTCTATGCGATAGCCGCGTACTTTCACTTGTGCATCTAAGCGACCTAAATATTCAACTTCTCGGTTGCCATTGATTCTTACTTTGTCACCAGTTTTGTACCATCTTAGGTCACTCGTGCTGTCGTAAATAAAGGCACTGTCTGTTTTTTCTTTATCTGCCAAATACCCTCTGGCTAAACAAACACCTGCAATATATAACTCGCCTGTCATATAATCCGGCATTACACGTTCATGCCTATCAAATATCGCAAGCCTTGCGCCTGCTATGGGCAGACCAATCGACAATCTTTCATTGTGTAAGTGCGTCACTTCTTTAAGTGTGGCGGATATTGTGGCTTCCGTTGGTCCATAGGCATTGATGAGGCGAATAGATTCACCATAGTGTTGCTGCCAAACATTGAGTGCGCCCGTTTGCATCTGCTCACCGCCTATGGTGATCAATCTTAAATCAGTGCCTAAATCAACTCGCTCCATTGCTAGCATATGCCAATAAGCCGTTGGTAAGCTCATTAGGGTGAGCGAACATTCGCTGGACACTTTTGCCAGTCCTCTGGCTGTTAATAATTGATTTGTATCTGCCATTACCAGTGTTGCACCATTGAGCAATGTGCAAAATACTTCTTCAGCAAACACATCAAAGCTACAACTGGCGAACTGTAAATAATTATCTGCGTGCGTAATGCCGTAACACTTACTCAAAAACGCTACATAATTGCGTACACTTTTTTGCTCAACCATTACACCTTTGGGTGTGCCGGTAGTACCTGAGGTATAGATAACGTAACACAGCGCATCACTACTGCTATCTACACTTGGGATATGCGCGTCGAGCGCATTTGTCGCTGACACTAGCATGTCAAGGTCAATCACCTTCGCGTTTGGCAATTCGCCTTGCCAGTCTGTTGCCGTCGTTATCAACGCTGCAATATCAGCATTTTCAGCAATATAATGGCGACGAGCATGAGGTAGCTGTGGTGAGATAGCTAAGTAGGCAGCCCCCAACTTCAAGCAGGCGATAACCGATATGATTAATTCAAAACTTTTGTCCAAACAAATAGCGATAATTGGTTGTTGAGCGCTTTGACCAAGCTGCTGGTGGATGTAACTGGCAAGCTTACTAGCGCGTTCGTTCAGTTGCGCATAACTCATTTCGATACAGTCATCCACCTGATAAAACCGCAGCGCTGATTTATTTGGATATAGCGCTAACATGCGCTCAAAACGCGTAATCAAGCTTTCGGTTTCGTCAAAGCTGACTGTTTCAGTGCTCGCTATTGAGCTACTAAAAGTATCTAGTGTTGTTTGATGCAACTGCTCATCAGTTAACAAAGGTAGCGTGCATAACAGCTCCTCTGGCTGGATAATAAATAAACCCAACAAATGGCATAAGGTTTCTAAACTTTGCTGTGCAACATGACGGCTAAAATGACTCAAATCATGACAAAGACTCAAAGTTAACTGCTCAGAATCGCCAATAACCAAGGTAAGTGGATAATGGGTATGGTCAACAAACTGTTGGCTTTGTACTTCAAATGGTACTTCGTTGGCATTATCAAGCGGTGCTGTTGGATAATTTTCAAACACATATAACGCATCGAAAAGCTCTGTACCATTGTCAATATCGCTCCAGTTATGCACCTGTGTGAGTGCGCTGTGGCAATATGTTGCAAGCTGCAGATGGTTTTGTTTAACACGCTTTAAATAGCTTAAAACACTATCACCTGCTTCAACATTGAGTTTTACCGCTTGGGTGTTTATGTATAATCCGACGCGTTGCTCAACGTCTGTTAAATCAGTAGGTCTACCTGAGATAGTTTGACCAAATAATGCATAATCACTGTTACAACATGTGCTTAGCCAATAACCCCAAACACCTTGCAGAATATGGTTCAGTGTAAACCCTTGTGCTTTTGCAAAGTGATTAAGCTGCGAGCGCAATTGAGCGTCAATAACAACATCAATTTGACCCACTTTACGCTCATCAGCTGTGTTTTCACACGTAATATGCTCTGTGACTAAAGTTGGCTCGTTAACACCTGACAAATACTCTTGCCAAAATGCCTGCTCACCGAAGCTATTTTGCCTTTGCAGATAAGCTATGTAGTCTTTAAAGTTATCGTCTTTAATATGAATAGGTTGGCCACTTAAACGCGCAGCGTAAAAGGATAACAGGTTGGCAAATAATGTTGGTTGTGACCAGCCATCCATTATCAAATGATGATACGTCCAAATAAACCCATAACGATTGCCTAATAACGGAACCAACCTAAGTCGCATACAAGGCGCTATGGTTAGATCTATTCCTTCACTGTACTCAAGCTCTGCAATTGTTTGAAGATACTCATGCTCCGTCATGCCACTGAGTAAAAACTGTTCTGAGTCATCAATTTGCAGTGGTAGTTGCGGATCTTCTATCACCACCTGCAAAGGTTCATCCGTCGCTTTTATAAATGCAGTTCTTAAAATACTGTGCGTTTTTACAAGACATTGCCAAGCGTAACTAAACGCTTCAATATCAAACTCTCCGTCAAACACCATAGAGACTTGCTCTAAATACGGCACATCTGAGACTGATGCGGTGCGCTGACTTACCAGCCACATGCCTTTTTGCAGCATGCTCATTGGGTAAATATCAGCGATAACTTGCTGGCGGTAAGGTGTAAGCAGCTTTTCTAATTGCAGCCTGGAAACGCCCGTCAATAAGTTAAAGTCGCTGGGCGTATATTGATGAAGCTTGGTATTTGCACAGTGCGTTAGTACCGTTTTAAGGCTTTCTTCAAAATGGCTAGCGAGCATTGCTACATCTGTACTATCTAGCCTTTGTTTATCGTAATCAAAATTAAGTGAGAGTGCGCCATTGTTGATTGCGGCGGTGATCTGCAGGCCATAATAAAGATGATTACAATCACTGTGCAAAGCACCAATATCCTCTGATGCACCCGTTATTAATCCCTCACTGTTTATTGCGTTATCTAATTGCCCTAAATAATTGAAGAAAATTTTATTTTGGCAATCTATATGCAGTGACTGGCGGGTATCCACACCATCATGTCCATAGCGCAGTGCGCCATAGCTACTGGCAATGCCAGTCACATACGCCAGTTGCTCTTTAACACTGCAAATTACTTCATGTAATGAGGCTGCATTACTAAATAAATGAAACGGATACATAGCGGTTAACCAGCCAATACAACGCTCAGCTTTAATTGCTTTATTGAGGGTTTCTCGACCATGGCCTTCAAGCATGATGATTTGTGAACGCGTTTGATAATGCGTCATAGCACACCATTGCAGAGCACTTAGCAGCAGCACTTGCACCGATGTGTTATAGGCAACATTGGCGTCTTGAACTAACACATCGGTTAGTTGTTCACAGCAAACATGCTTGTAGCTAGCAGCTTTTGGTAGCTGATTGTTTTTTGGCTTGCGCAACCGCAACATAGATTTGCTATCAGCTCGCTCCACAAGGGCTTGCCAATAGTTTAAAACATCACTGTGTTGAGCAAGTTCCAAGTAATATTGACTCACCTGATAAAGTGACGCTGTGCGTTTTGGTAAGACAATTTGCTGCCCCTCTATCGCGCTCTCACAAGCGCTCTGAAAATCCTCTAGCAGCAGACGCCATGAAACACCATCTATGATCAAATGATGTGCAACAATAAGCAATCGGTTGTGGGACTCATCGTGTGGTGTTTTGAAAAAACACACTTTCAGTAGTGGCTTACTAGTAAACGCAAAGCTTTGTTGAGCTTTATTGGCTACTTCTAATAAATCTGACTGCCACTGATGACTATCTCGAAGGTCTGTTTGCAACAAGATTTCATCACTGTGAACACTAGGCTGTACTTCTAGCTCATTGCCATGATTTACAACCAAGCGCAGCGCTTCATGTAATTCAATGATGTTATCCAATGCTGATTGAATATGCGCAACGTCTAACAGCTTGTCAGTTGCTAACAGCAGAGCTTGATTCCAGTGCGTTGGTTTTTCAAACGCTTGTTCAAAAAACCACTTTTGTATCGGCAAAGGTGCAACTGGCCCGCTATGTGAGGGAACCGTATCAACGCTAGAAGACTCACTGTGGTTGCCCTTAACATGCTCAGCAAGGCGAGAAACAGTATTGTAATTAAACACATCAGCCACGGATATTTCTATCCCTAAGGCTCGCGCTCTACTGGCTATTTGAATACTTAATATCGAATCTCCACCAAACGCAAAGAAGTCATCATCAAGCGTTAAATTTTTTGTATTCAATACGTTGTGATATAAGTTTAACAACTTACCGGCTATCGTTTCTGGGGGATGCTGCTTATCGCTAGTTTGTAGCTCTTGATGGGGTTGCTCATTGCACGCCATGAACATTTCGTCTAAAGCTTTATGGTCAACCTTCCCATGAGGTGTTAACGGTAATGTTTCAAGCGCTATATAGTGACTGGGGTGCATATATGCTGGTAGTTTGGCCGCTACATAATTTTGCACCGCATGCACAACGCTATCTTCAGTAAACACCGTTTCATCAAAGCACAAAAATGCCACTAGTTGTTTTGCGCCACTGGCTAAAGTGCATAGCTGTACCACGCATTCATCAAGCTCAGGGCAAGTGAGAATGACCTGCTCTATCTCGGCAAGCTCTATGCGATACCCTCTTAATTTAATTTGATTATCTAAACGCGAAATGTAAGCTATCTTGCCATTTGCACGCAGACGCACTAAGTCTCCCGACTGATAGGCTCTAACACGTTGCCCTGTGGGTGTATTGAGCATCACAAAGCGCGACTGAGTAAGCTCTGCTAAGTTTAAATAGCCGCGCGCCAACCCTAAACCCGCGATGTATAGCTCCCCTACCATTCCTGCAGGCACTGGCTGCTTATTGTTATCAAGAATATAAAGATAGGTATTATCTATCGGCTCACCGATATCTGGCACTTTGTTATCTGATTTTACAATTCCAGACGTGCTTACCACCGACGCTTCTGTTGGGCCATAATTATTCACGACCGAAAATGGCAGTGAAGACACATTGATGCGATTAAGTTTGTCCCCTCCGACCAACAGATACGTCAAATATTGAGGAGTGAAAGTGTCATCTGCCAACATCACCTCAGCAATAGGTGTGGCTAGAAAACAATGCGTTACCTTGTAACGTGTAAATAGTCCAGCAAGTTTATCTGGAGAATTTAAGACCGGCTTAGGCACAGTGACAATGGCTGAGCCCGCGCATAGATATGGCCAAATCTCCCAAGCCGCAGCATCAAAGGCGATATTGGCGGTTTGGCTTGCCACACTGTGGTCATTCACATTAAAGCTGCGGTTATGCCAGTTACACAAGTTCATCAAGCCACAATGCGGGATCATTACGCCTTTAGGATTGCCAGTAGTCCCTGATGTATAGATCACATAGGCAAGCTGCTGAGCATTTATGGAAGGTAAACAGTGCTCGTTATGAGCATTATTGATAATATCTTGTTCAGTACGATAATCGTCAATACAAATAATACTAGGCGCTACATTGTTACTGGCCTTAAATTTATCAATGTGCTCACTGTGCGTTATCACAAACGCAGCGTCACAGTCTTCGCTAATAAAACTAATTCTTTGCTGAGGATAATTTGGGTCAACGGGTACATAGCAGCCACCTGCTTTTAAAATACCCAGCATGGCAACTATTAGATCAGCACCAAAAGCCATACTGACGACTACTCGCTGCTCATGTGTTATCCCTTTGGCAATTAAATACTGCGCCAATTCATTACTGCGCTTATGCAACCAGTTGTAACTCACATGATGGGTCTTTTGTGAATCAATTAGCGCGGTGCGCTCTTTGGCGGTCGTGGCTGTTTCGATAAATTCATCTAGCACAGTTCTAGAGTATGCTTCTTCAGTATGTCGGCCTCGAATTATTTGTGCTTGAGACTGCGCTTTAGTAAGCAACGGCAAAGTATTTACCGTGCTCATAGGTTGCTCGACTATCTGCTCTACCAGCACCTGAAAGGCGTTAGCCAACGACGCTATCGTTTGCTCGTCAAACAAGGCGTTGTTATATACCCAGTTAAATTGCATTTGCGCATCGTTTTCGTGGCAACTGAGTTCAATATCAAACTTGACACTCAAAGCATGTTCATCGATTGGCTCTGCGTGTATTTGTGGTAACTTTAGTTCAGTTTCAATCTGAGGATTAAGTGAAAACGTCAGTTGGAACACGCTTTGATGACTCAAGTCTCGACTGAGTTTCAGCCTTTCGATGATCTGTTCAAAAGGCATCTCCTTATGCATATGAATATTTTCAAGTAGACTCTTTTGCTGCACTAATAAGTCTTCAAATCCGATACCATCGGTGATCACGGTTCTGATCGGCAAAGTATTTACAAAAAAGCCAATCATGTGTTCTAACTGGGTATGATTTCTTCCTGAAAATGGTGCGCCCACAACGACATCATTGGTATTGCTAAATCGTGCTACCGTTAACGAAAAAGCAGTATGCAACCAAGTGAACAAGGTCACGTCTAAACGCTGACAATGAGCCCTAATGGCGCCTCCAAGTTGCTTTGAAAATTGCATTTGATATAGCTTTGCTTTCGTTACCAATTGCTTAGTTCTGGGGTTATCAACCGGAAGCTGGTGCAAAGGTGGCGCTCCATCAAGGTGGCTTAACCAAAATTGCGCATGCTCATCGAGTTTTTCAGCATTTAATACATCTCGTTGCCAAATTGCATAATCTCGGTATTGAATTGGCAATGGGGTTCGCAGTGTCTCTGGTAAAGCATGCTTATGCGCGTAGCTTTGATAAAATTGCGTAAATTCTTTTACTAGTATATTTAAAGACTGCGCATCGCTTGCTATATGATGCATATTAACCAGCAGTCGGTATTTATCAACGCCCAGCTTTAACAGCGTAACGCGCAGCATATTGTCTTGGCTTAGCTTAAATGGCGTTTGTCTATCATCCCTGAGTATTTTTAACCATAGTCTTTGTTGTTGCTCGATTGTCAGTGCATTTGCATCAACATAGTTCACAAGATCGTCGTAAGATTGCTTAACCAGCTGATATGGTTGCCCTTGTTTTGAGCATACAAAGCATGTTCTAAGCACTTCATGGCGCTGTGCTATCGCATGCCAAGCTTGAGTAAACGCGTCTATATTGAGTTGCCCAACAAGTTCAAAAGCTGCACTCATATGGTATTCAAGACTGCCCTGTTGAATTTGATCTATGCTCCACAACCGTTGCTGCGCAAAAGACAACGGTATTACACCACCTCGCTCATGTTTTTTGAGAGCCAACTCGTTATCGCTCGCCTGGTCGCCATTATTGTGGTTATGCTGCGCTATTTGCGCTAGCGACTTCACGTCTGGTCGTTGGAACAAGTCTTTAAGCGTGATATTTAATTTGGCTTTTTCACGCAACTGCGTTACCGCTTGGGTCGCCAGTAAAGAATGGCCCCCCAACCTAAAAAAGTGATCGTCACGGCCAACACTTTCTAGTTGCAGAATTTGTGCAAAGCAATCCGCTATTTTCCTTTCAAACTCGGTATTTGGTGCATTGAAAGAAGCTGATTGAGTCGTTGGTACGGCCAATGCGAGTAACGCCTTTTTGTCTACCTTGCCGTTACTTGTCAGCGGCATGCTGTCAACGGCTATGACATTCGTAGGCAGCATAAACTCGGGCAATGTTTGCCTTAAAAACTGCTGTACCTGCTGGGTTAAATCATCAAATTGTGCAGCTTGTGCTAGTACAACAAATGCGCAAATTGCAGAGCCCAGCGTATCGTCTTGCTTAAGCAAGGTGACAACTTCTGTGAGCCAGGGGTGAGTACGTAGTTGGTTTTCAATTTCCCCCAGCTCAATACGATAGCCACGTACTTTGACTTGGTCATCTATACGACCTACATACAGTAACTCACCACTACAAAGGTAACGAGCTAGATCGCCGGTTTTATAAAGCCTGCTTGAGTGGTCACTAAATGGGTTAGTGATAAAGCGTTGCTTATTAAGACCTTCTTTTTGCCAATAGCCGCGGCAAACACCTTCACCGCCGACATACAATTCGCCAATCGCGCCATAGGGTAAAGGCTGCAAATACTTATCAAGTACATAACAAGATGTCGTTGGTATTGGTTTACCTATGTTACTCGCGCCTTGTGCAATGTCCTTATGTGTTATTTGCTTGTACGTAACATGTACTGTTGTTTCTGTAATGCCGTACATATTAATTAATTTGCACTGATTAAATTGCTGCGCCCAAGGTAATAACTTAGCTGGTTGTAGCGCTTCACCGCCAAAAATAACATAACGAATGCAGTTTTGTGCTTGCAGCGTTTTGTTGAGTTTGAGCATATTATCTTGCAGCACATAAAATGCACTGGGGGTTTGATTTAATACGGTGATTTTTTGCTCAACAAGTAACTTTGCAAATGCTTCGCTATCTTTACTCGTCTCCTTGCTCACAACAACTAGACGACCGCCAAATAACAACGCGCCATACATTTCCCAAACAGAAAAATCAAAACAAAATGAATGGAATAAAGTCCATACATCTCGCTCATCAAAATCAAACAAACCAGGGTCGGTAAAAAGCAACCTCACTACATGGCGATGCTCAATCTGTACACCTTTTGGTCGCCCTGTGGTGCCTGAGGTGTAAATCATATAGGCTAGATTTTGTCCACTGATTGGCATTTGCAAATTAGCGCTTTCGCCATGTGTATCACGTATAGCCGCTTCGCTAATATTAATCACGCGCATACCAAAAGAGTCGAACACCGCGGCGCTGGTGTTATCACAGACCGCCAGTTCTCCACCCACATCCTTGATGATGTACTCAATACGATCAGCCGGATAATCTGGGTCGATTGGCACGTACGCACAACCCGCTTTTAAAATAGCAAGCAGGGTTACAACCATATCAACGTTGCGGCTCACACTCACAGGGATCAGTTGCTCGGCTTTTACACCGTGGCAAATAAATAAGTGAGCCAATTGATTTGCCCGCGTATTGAGTGCTTGATAAGTTAAGGTAAGGTTTTCATCTACAAGCGCGATGCGCTCAGGGTGACACGTTACTTGGCGTTCAAAAATCTCAACAAGGTGCCTATCAGATGGCCACCGTACCTGCGTACACTGTGGTTGCTTTAAGATCTTCAAAGCCTGCTTTTCGTCTAATAAAGGTATGCGTGCACAAGGCGTGTCAGGATGTGCACATGCATGCTCAAGTAACACAGCAAAACTATTTGCCCAATGCACAATTGTGTCTAGCTCATATAATGCATCATCAAATTTCCAATTTAATGTTACGCCTTGCTCTGATAACTGTACATTTAGTTCTAAGTCACACTTAATTGCACACTGGTGACTGCTTTTGGGTTTAACCTCTTCAATCGTTAAGTTAGGTAACGCAAAGCTGCTATCGCTGGTTTGTTCCAAAGTGAACAAAATCTGCACCAATGGGTGATGACTTAAATCGCGCTTGCACTTTAGCGCATCAACCAGTTTATCAAACGGTACCGACTGATATTCAAACGCCTCGAGTATGGTGTGTTTTTGGCTTTGCAACCAATCGCTAAATTTACGCTCATCGTCAAGTGTTGCTGGGATCACTATAGTATTCGCAAACAAGCCGATTAAATTGTTCAGTTCAGGGCGGTTACGCCCAGACACAGGCGTGCCCAATGCGACGTGCTCAATCTGACTAATACGGCCAATAAACAACATAAAGCAACTCAGCACCCACATAAATGGGGTAACTTGATGCTGTGCGACTTGCTTTGACAACATGTTGGCAAGTTCACCATCAAGCGTTTGTCGATATATCTGCCCGCTGGTCGATTGTACCGATGGTCTTGGTCTATCCGCTGGTAGAGATATTATCGGGTCCAAATCCACAAGTTTGCTACGCAAGTGCGCAAGTGCGTTATCTAAATACGCATCGTTTAAAGTTTGCCTTTGCCAAAGTACATAATCGGCGTACTGAATGGGTAACGGCTGCACCTCGTAGCACTTATCTTTAAGTAGCCCACTGTAGAGTATTTCCAGCTCACCAACCAAGCACTCAAGCGAAGCACCATCGGAGATAATATGGTGCATGTTAAACGTCAGCCAATATTCATCGCCAACGCTCAGCAGTAACACTCGTAACAGTGGCCCTCGTTCAAGATCCAAAGGATCTCTTTTAAATTTTTCGATAAACTGTTCAGCCTTAGCAACTAGTTCATCTTTGCTTTGTTGGTGTTCTACAGCAGCTAAGTTTTTCTCTTCGCCAACATTAACAGCAACAAATGGCACTGATATATCTGCTGAAATAATTTGCTGTGGTACACCTTGTTGATCAGCAATAAAACGTGTTCTTAATATTTCATGTCGCTTTACTATTTGCTCGAATGCGCGCTCAAATACAGGAACATTCAGATATCCGCGCATCTTAAAAACCGCAGATATATAATATTGCTCGCCGCCTTGTAATTGCTCAATAAACCAAAGCCCTTCCTGCGCAAAACTCAAAGGGATCTTTGCTGGCCTTTGATATTGCTTTAATTGCTCACCAGCCTGTGCCTGACTCATTTGCTGAGATAGCTTTTGGGCAATAAAATATTCAATAATCTCGGTTTTATGGGCAACAACCTTTGCCTTTAATTCTTCAGGAAAATCACCGCTTTGTTTAAACGCCAATCCGCCATTTTTTTCATACAAAGTGATACCCGCTGCAAGTGCTTCACCGATTAAGTTTTCAATTTGTAATGTTTGCTCATTCATCATAAAAACATCTCTTCAGAAGTATCACTGGTGTTGTCTTGAGGATTGATATTTTCAGCAGCTTGATTGATAGCATACCACTGTGACAACGCGGCTATTGTTGGCCGTTCAAAGAGTACTTTGACCGGAATGTCGATGTTGAGCTGCTCTTTGATAATGGATACGCATTGTGTGGCCAACAATGAGTGCCCGCCAAGTGCAAAAAAGCTATCGGTGATACCAACACTTTGAACATTAAGTAAAGCGGCAAAAATCTCTGTGAGCGTGGTTTCTAACTCGTTACGCGGTGGCACTTTTTGTGTAATGAGTTCACTTTCATTACTGATTAATTGCAGCTTTTTGGTATCGATTTTTCCGTTTAAGGTTAGCGGCATAGCGCTTAGCGCAACCACCTTGCTCGGTTGCATGTAATGTGGCAAATATCTCGCGGCATGTTGCAATAGCGGTTCAAGCTGTGCTTGATTTAACACATAACTCGCTTTGTCTTTTGGATGATTGTCATCCTCTTTGAGGACTACAAATGCTTCAAGTGCATCTTGGTGTTGATTTAACAACACCACGGCTTGCTCAACCTGTGGCACCTGATTTAAGTGATACTCCACCTCCGCTAATTCAATTCGATAGCCTCTGAGTTTAACTTGATGATCATAGCGGCCATAAAATTGCAGCTGCGTGGGATGTCCTTGCTCATCAGTTAACCAGCGAACTTTATCGCCAGTACGATAATAACGCGTGGCGTTATCTAGCCCTTGCAAGGTCATATGTATAAATTTTTCTTCAGTGAGCTGGCTATTATCGAAGTAACCGTGCGCTAAATTTGGTCCGGCAATATATAACTCACCACACACCCCAAGCGGAACTAACTGTTGATGTTCATCAACCACCAACATATGCGTGTTCATAATAGGTCGCCCTATAGGAACGCTATGTTCCCCCGTTGCAACCAGCGCTTGGATATCATCTTTATTGGTATTGTAAACACAGGTTCCAACGGTCGCCTCTGTTGGACCGTATTCATTCACCCATAAACAATTTGGCAAATATTGAGTAAGCTGCTCTAGCAGTTTAACACTCAGAGCTTCACCGCCAACAACCATGACATGGTTAGTTAACACCGGCTGCTCTGGTAGCATATTTAACAGCCCTTGTAAGTGCGCCGGAGTGAGTTTAAACAGCCTTGAGGTGGGTGCTGCAAAAACGTTGTGCGCTAAAGTGTTAATAAGCGTATCGTCATCAGCGAGTACCTTAACAGCAATGCCGCTCAGTAATGCAGCCCATATGCTGGTAACCGATGCATCAAAAGCCATTGGTGTGCTTAAAACGGATACCTTTGGCTGCGTAGCAAAATAGTGAGCTTGAGCATGAGTTAAATACACACCCAGATTAGCATGACTAATCGCCACGCCCTTTGGTTGCCCTGTCGTACCAGATGTATAGATAATATAGGCAAGATCGTCTGGTGCTACCGACACCTCAATATTTTGCGCACTTGTTACGTTGTGCTGCGCCAGCTCATTCATATTTGCGACAGCGATCGCTGCGGCTTCGCAATACTGACAAATTTCAAGATTCTGAGTGTGTTCACCCACAATTATGCAACTAACACGAGCGTTTTGGATAATGTAACGACATCGTTCGGTAGGTAACTTAGGATCAACCGGCACATATGCTGCCCCCGCATACCAAATGGCGATAATCGCCACAATCATGTCACTTGAAGCAGGTAAACAAATCGCTACTCTATCGCCTTTTGCAACATTGTTAGCTTTTAAAACTGCAGCCAATTGCAATGCCCTTTGCTGTAATTCAAAGAAACTTAACTGCTCGCCACTGGGCGCGATCACAGCCACATCGTCCGCACATTGAGCAATAACTTGATTGAGCTTTGCAACCAAAGACTGATATTCAAAACTACTGTTTTGGTTTAGTGAAAATAGCTTTGCAAGATATCGCTGCTGCTCTTTCGTGTTCAAAGGCACCGTTTTGATATTTAAAGTAGGCGTTTCAAGCAACGCTTCTATCATTACGCTGAACGAATCAGCCATTTTTTGGATACTTGCTCGTTTGAACAGCGATGTTGCAAAATTCCACTGCAGCTCTATACCTGAGTCTCGTTCTATCGCATTGACTTCCAAATCAAACTTCATGTTATGCGTTTGTGGTGGTAATTGCGTTATTTGCAAATCAGGAAGTTCAAACTCAGTCACCTCGTTATTTTGCAGCGCAAACAAGATTTGGAATAAAGGCTGGTGGGCTAAATTACGCTCAGGCTGAAGCAGCTCAACTAACTGCTCAAAAGGGACTGCCTGATGTTTAAATGCATCAACAATCACATTTTTTTGCTGCTGTAAAAATGCGGCAAAACTTTGCTCGTCATCCGCTTGCGCTCTGATCACCAAAGTATTAACAAAAAAGCCTATTAAGTCAGATACTTCAGGTTGCTCTCTGCCTGCAACTGGTGAACCAATTAAGACATCAGAGGTTTGACTAAAGCGCATCACCAATAACGAAAATACGCTGTGTAACCACATAAACAAGGTTACACCTTGCTGAGCACATTGGTCGTGGATAGCCTTGGTGACACTTTGTGGCAAGCATTGAATATAAGTTTCACCCGCTAATTGCTGTAATGAAGGCCTTGATTTATCCAACGGCAGTTGATGCAAACTTGGAATACCTTGCAATTGCGTTTGCCAATAGCTTAAGGAGTTTTCTATCGCCTCTTGGTGCGCTGACTGACGTTGCCAATAGGCAAAATCTGCATATTGGATAGGCAGCGGCTGGCTTAATTCGGCTGGCAATTGATAGCCTGTTTCACTATTAAAGTGGCGATAAAATGCAATGAACTCTTTAACCAAAATAGCCATTGACCAACCATCACTGGCAATATGATGCATGTTAAAGAGAATGTGATAACGCATCTGAGGCAGCGTAATAATCATTACGCGCAGCAATACATCTGTGCTCAAATTGAACTGCGCAGCAAGCGCCTCTTGTTCTAATCTTGCGATGTTGTGATTGAATTGCTCTTCGCTGCTTGTCGACAAGTCATGAACTATGCATGGCACATCAAACCTCTCATTGACAAGCTGCTCAGGCGCTTCGCCACTACTGCCCGGCAAAATGTGCGTTCTCAGTACTTCATGGCGACTAATGATGGCGTTAAATGCCTGTTTAAAGGCATTAATATTTAACGACCCTGTGAGTTCAAAACTCGCGGGCATATGATATTGCGTTGCCCCTTGCTGAAGTTGCTCTATTAGCCACAGGCGATGCTGAGCATAAGACAGAGGGAGGCGTTTAGTCCGAGATACGGGGATAATCTTGTTACTATCATCGATTAGCGGGCATTGCTCCAAAGCCTCAGCAAGCGATAAAACACTGGGAGTTTTAAACAGCTGCTCTAACGTGATATTGAAGTTTTTGTCTTCTCGAATTTGACTAATGAGGCGTATAGCCAATAGCGAATGACCACCTAATTCAAAAAAGCTGTCTTCGAGCATGACATTCGACGTTTGCAACACTTCACTATACAGTTGCAGCAAATAAGCTTGCAGCCCGGATAAAGTTGTCAGCTCTATTTTCGCAGTCGGTTGTGTAGCTGCTTCAACAAAATGCTGATGTAACGCAGTTAAGTCTACTTTGCCGTTTGGCGTCAGTGGTAAAGACTCAACTTGGTTAAATTTACTAGGCACCATGTATGCGGGCAATTTATTCGCTAAGTGCTTTTTAAGCTTTTTAACGTCAAAAGACGATTTCGGCGTAACGACATAATGAGCGCATAAAAACGCGCCCTTCACATCCATTGTCACTGCACAATCAACAATCGCGTCGAATTCTCGTATGTGATGACATATAGAGCCCGTATCAATGCGATAGCCTCGTAATTTAATCACATCATCTTTGCGTCCACAGTATCTTAAGTAACTGGGCTGACTACCATCATTTGAATGCCATTTAACGATGTCACCGGTACGATAGAAGCGTTGCTTTATAACACCTTCTTTAAAAGGCACTCGAATATCGACAAACTTGTTCTCATTCAATTGCGCTTGATTGATATAGCCCGCACTCACCACAGGGCCACTGATCAATAGCTCACCTGGCATATTAATCGCAGCAACTTGGTCAAATTTATCAACCACCATCATGCCAACCTGTTCGATAGGCAACCCAATCGGCATATCTGGCAGTGTATCTAAGTCGGTAAGTGACATGCTCGGTGCAATCGTATAAACACTCGACCCAACGGTCGTTTCAGTTGGACCATATTCGTTTATCCAGCGCACTTGCGGGAGTCTATTTTTCAAAGCACTGATAAGCGAAACTGGAAGCGCTTCACCACCCACCACGACCGTATGTTTGCAATCGTAATTGAATAAACCTTCTGAAAGCGCCTGCACTGCCTGCAAATGAGCGGGCGTTAGTTTGAAAAGCAGATTGTTAGGCGAATTGAATAATGCCTCTGTTAGTGCCGATAACTGCGAAACATCATCGGATAAAATATTAACTGTGCCACCTGTGACAAGCATTGGAATGAGCGAGGTAACCGTTGCATCAAACGCCAGCGGCGTACTGACTACAGATTCTTTTTGCGCTTTGCTGTCGTCTAGATAGTGCGTACAAGCATGCTGCAAATACGCGTTGAGGTTACTGTGACTAATAGCCACACCTTTTGGTTTGCCCGTCGAACCAGATGTATAGATTATGTAGCACAGTAACTCGTAGGCATTGTGCGTACTTTGGATTTCAGGAAGAGCTGTTGGATATATACTGAAGTTGCCTTGGGGCTCAAAAATATCGTCGAGCAGTAAAAAGTCTGTCCCGCATTCGATGAGTCTAGGTGCGTCATCGCTTAGTGCTAAGATAAGCGTCATTTGGGCATCATCAATAATAGTTGCAAGCCCATCGAGTGGCATATCAATGTGTAACGGCACATATACGTGTTGCGTTTTCAAAATAGCTAAAACACCAACCACCATATGCGCACTGCTTGGCAGCAAAATACCAATTCTACTTTGCACAGCAAACTCCATTTCCAGTATGCTGTGCGCTAACTGGTTTGATAGCGCTTCTAACTGAGCATAAGTGATTACTGTTGTATTGTTTCGCACAGCGATATTACGTGGCTGCTGCTGTGCTAATAAGCTAAATCTATGTGCCCAGTTAGTTACTTGCACAGAGTCAATTTCTACATAGCGCGCATACGTCAAGAGTTGTTCTTGTTCAGCTTTCGAGCACACTTCAAGCTGCGCTAATGGTGCATCCGAGCAAGCCATACATTGCTCAACTACATGGCAATACTGGTTAAAGAAGCGTTCAATACTGCTCTTATCCCACAGCGAATCATCGTACAACCACTCCACAACAATCTGCTCGTGGCTATCAATAACACTGACCTCTAAATCGAGCTTAGCTTGGCGAATTGGCGTGTCGAGAATTTCAACTTCTACACCTTCAAGCTGTAAGGCTTCGTTAATTTGATTGTTAACTCTAAAGACAATTTGGATCAGTGGATGAATGGCGATGTTTCGCTCTACATTTAACTGCTCAACGAGTAAATCAAAAGGAACCGATTGGTTTTGTAGCGCTTCATTAAGCGTCTGTTTACAGGAACTCAGTGTTTGCGAGAAGGTATTATCTGAGTCGACCTCATTAAATAGCACCAACGTATTGATAAAGTTACCAATCAGTGGCTCAAACTCACTGATTTCTCTACCAGACACGGGGGTGCCTAATGCAACGGTTTGCTGCTGAGATAAGCGGCTCAACCACACGCAAAATGCGGTTTGTAATACTAAAAATAAAGTATGACCAGACGCTTTTATATAGTTGCGCAGTTTACCTTCTAAGCTTGCAGGTAGTGCCTCACAATACAATGCCCCACCGGCGAGTGATTGGTTGCGCCGCGCTCTATCTGTTGGTAACTCATGTACTTTTGGGATACCAGTAAGTTTACTGCGCCAATAATCCAGGTCACTTGTATTGTCGGATGTTTGAAATTTATTACGCTGCCAATAAACAAAATCAACATAACTGTTTGCCAATAGCTGATATGGCTGCTCGTTCGCTCTTAAACGTTGGCTGTAAAATTGTGTTAGTTCTTTGCACAGAATATCAATTGACCAACCATCCGAGACAATATGATGCATAGTTACAATCAGCATATGCTCGGTATTTTGCAGCCTAATCAATTGCCCTCGGATCATAAGATCACGTTCTAAGTCAAAGCTATGGTGATAATCAGACTCAATGATTTGCGCAATTCGGTTGCGTTGATGCTCAGCATCAAGAGATATTAGGTCATGAAAAACCAACGAAAACGTTGCAAGTGCACTTTCGAATTGGACGGCATCCCCTCCCTGTTCAACCTTATAGTTAAACCTTAATATACGATGCCTATCAATGATGTTATTGAACGCCGCTTCTAGCGCATTGCGGTTTAGTTCGCCATGTAATTTGAATATCCCTTGCAAATTATATTGGCTGCTATGACCTTGGAGTTGGTCAATAAACCAAAGTCTTTGCTGTGAAAATGACAGTGGATG
Organism: Pseudoalteromonas sp. S16_S37; assembly: GCF_014694405.1. GTDB lineage: Bacteria > Pseudomonadota > Gammaproteobacteria > Enterobacterales > Alteromonadaceae > Pseudoalteromonas. Next base: position 35,403 of record NZ_JAAUWV010000018.1, on the reverse strand, counting down.
ATGAGTGCCCGAGTGTACGCTTTCAGTCAACCCACTACTCATTGTGTTTTGGCTGTCAGTTTGGCTGCCAGCATTATTGATTTGTGAGCGTTGCAAGCACTGAGCTAACTCCGCAATCGTCGGGTTAGCAAAAATTGTTTTTAAAGATAACGATACGTCAAAACTATCTCTTACTCTATTGAGCAGTTTCATAGCCAGTAACGAATGCCCACCGATAGCAAAAAAATCATCGTGTATGCCAATTCGGGTATGGCCTGTTAATTGCTCAAATATAGTCGCCAGCAGTTGCTCCACATCAGAGTTTGGGGCAACAAAGTTTGCACTATCCAACTGTAATGGCTGTTCGCCAAGTGCATTACGGTCAACTTTACCGTTTGCAAGCAAAGGTAACTTGTCACAAACAACAATCACACTAGGAACCATTGGCTCAGGCAAGTAGCGTTTCAAATCCATTTTTATATGCTGTTGTATTTGGCCGCTACTCAGTGCTTTTTGCTTAGGAACAACAAACGCGACAAGGGTTGCTGAGTCTGCTTGAGATTTGCATACGACAACGGCAGATTTGACTTGTACTAATGCATTAAGCTTGGCTTCAATATCTTGTAAATCAACTCTAAAACCTCTTACTTTATACTGGTTATCCAAGCGGCCAAGATATTCCAGTTGCCCTGCGTGGTTTAATCGCACCTTGTCTTTAGTGCGATAAAAACGATGTCCTTGTAATGTTACAAAGGCATCAGTGCTGGTTGCAGGTACATTGATATAGCCCAAGGCAATACTTTCACCGCCGATATATAACTCCCCAGGCGTGCCTGTTGGGACGCTTTGCAAGTTTTTATCTAACACTTTTACATGCACATGAGAGAAAGGCTTACCAATGCTATAGCTTCCCCAGTTACTTTCACTGTTTGGCGCAAGTTTATAAGCACACACTCCAATACAGGTTTCTGTTGGACCATAGTGATTATAAATATCTGCCTCTGGGCAATAGTCTCGAATAGCGTACACCAAAGGTTCACTCAATGGTTCACCACCAAACACCCATTGCTTGACTGCAATTGGTTGTGTCTGTTTTATCGCCAATGGCACTATTTCATTCGCAAAAGACGGCGTGATCTTTACAAAATTAATCTGCTGTCTGTCTAACTCGTTAACAATGAATTGCGGCTCAAGTTGTGATTGTTCAGAGCCGATAAAAGCGACACTGCCACCGTTGGCTAACACAGGATATATCCCTGTTAAACACAAATCAGTGGCAAGCCCTGTCAATACAGCTGATTTAGTCTGTGAGTTAAACTCAATTACTTCAGCGACACCCTGAATATAGCTGGTTAAAGCGCGGTGCGGCACCATCACGCCTTTTGGTGTACCTGTTGAGCCAGATGTAAACATCACATACGCGCAATCATCGGGTTTAACGTCAATACTAATTGGCTCCAACAGCGTTTCATTCGCTGTGAGCGTTTGGTATGGATGCAGCAAAATTGATTTATCTGCAAGTTTTTCAATGTCATCAGCGGCCAGTGCGTTTGAGTCAATCGTAATTAAATGAGCACAGCTGGCTTGATTTAACACTTCAAAAATACGATTTATCGGTGTGCCCTGCTCAATCGGCAAATAGGCTAATCCAGCCCTCATAATTCCTAACATAGCGACTAAGCAATCGGCAGAGCGATTGACGAGCAATGCCACTGGTTTATCATCAGTCACTCGACTGTCTTTTCTAAGAACATTCGCTAATTGGGCGCTCAGCGAGTCTAACTGTGCATAGCTGTATACCTTGTCGCCGCCATCATATAATGCAACCTGTTGCGGATGTTTTTGTGCTTGGCGCACAATCTGCTCAACAACACTTACAAATTGTGGTTGTGTAGATTGCTGCGTTAAAAGCTGCTCAGCCTTGTGCACACTGGGTAAGGATACACTGATAATGCTCTGCTGTTGATCAGCGCAAAACGCTTCTATAAGTGCAACATAGTCAGATGCCAATGCAGCAATGAACTCGCTATCAAATAACTGTGAACAGTAATCTATATTTGCAGTTAAACCAGACTCTGTGCGTGACAGATTAAGCGTTACATCGAATTTTGCGCTGTGGTTGTCTAGCGGAATAAGCTCTGCTGATAGCCCACTCGAGGATAGCTTATCTGTGACCACCGCATTGTAATTAAATAACACTTGGAATAATGCCGAGTGGGCGCTTGATTTTGGTAAGTCCAATGTTGCGATAATATCTTCTAACGCAACATTTTGGTTCGCTAAACCATGTTTAACCGTGTCCTTAACGACAGCCACAAGTTGTGCGAAGGTAGGTGATTGCTCAAACCTTACCCGCATTGGTAAGGTATTGATAAAACAACCAATCATATCTTCAAATTCGGTTTGAGTGCGGTTTAAAACAGGCACACCCAAGGTGATATCTAGCTTTTGGCTATAACGATACAACAACGCATAAAAAACACTTAAAAAGCCAGAAAAGGGAGTGACTTCCAATTGCTTGCAGCACTGCTCAAAACGTTGTGCCAAGGCATTATCAACAGTGAAATACGTGGTATCACCGTTATAATCTTTATTCGCCGAGCGAGCATGGCAAGTTGGCAGCTCAAAAAGTTCAATACTCGTAAGCTGATCTTGCCAATAGCTAAGCTGGCGCTGGTAATCGTCAGTTTGACGAAATTGTGACTCCCAATATACATAATCTTGATATTGCAAAGGTTTATCATTGGTTGTGGGGCTTTCGCTCAACTGTGCTAACAAGGCTTGAACAAATAAGCCCACAGACCAGCCATCAGCAACAATATGGTGCATAGACAAATATAACCACTGCCCCTGCTCCCGTTCGTCGTCAGTAAAAAAAGTGCCTCTCACTAACAGCTCGTTGACTAAATCAAAGCAATATCTCAACTCACTGTGCAGCTGTTTAACTAAACTCGCTTTTGACGGGTCTGCGCTTGTTGGTCGTACAGTTAAGCAGAACTGGTAATCTTCATTGACCCTTTGAATAGCACCATTGTCGCCATCAAAAAAGTTACTTCTTAAAATATCGTGCCGAGACAGCAAATTGTTTATTGCACAATTTAAATCGCTAACAGAGACAGAACGAGAAAATTTAATCAAGCCTGCCATGTTATAAGCGTAAGACGGCTGTTCATACTGCGAAATAAACCAGATCCGTTGCTGAGCGCTCGATAAATACCCTTGCTTGAGGTTATGCTGACTCATGTAAGCGATTAGATGTTCTTTGTTAGCCTTGATTTGGGCCAATAAATCCTGCGCAACAGTATCTAGTTTTGTTCTTAGTTTTAGCTTGCCCCCTTGCAGATATACATAAATACCACGGCTATCTAAGTCAGCTAAAAAACTTTTTATCGCTATATTATCCATAGTTACAAGTCCATCTCCGTCATGGATTGATCGGCTAAGGCATCACCAATATCCCTGCCACTGATAATGTCACTCACCTGCTGAACTTTTGGCACAGCACCAGATGCTGCTCTGGCTTGCATAAGGTCATCAATACGCTGTGCAAGTTGGCATACACTTGGGTAGTCAAACACATCGGCAACGGTTACTCGAATATCAAAGCCTTTATTAATATTAGATACCAACTGCATCGCTAATACCGAGTTGCCGCCACCATCAAAAAAACTCTGAGTTGTGCAAAAAGGTGTAACTTTCAAAATATGCTCAAAGTATTGCAACAACTTTTCTTCACTCAACGTCTTAGGGGGATGAAGTTGCGCAGGCTCACCAGATTGCACTGCTAGCGATTTTGGCAGCGCTTTAACATCTAACTTACCATTGGCTGTTGTTGGCCACTCATTCAGCCAACAAAGCTGCTCTGGAAGCATGTAATTGGGTAGATATTTGGCAAGCGATTGACGCAGCTTAGGTAATGTCCAATTAGATGATAAGTTGTTTTTGTTCACCCCATAGGCACACAAGATACTGCCAGTTTGGGTGTCACTGATCACCAATACTTTTATATCGCTGGTGCCAAGTATTTGTGCAATATGATACTCAATCTCAGTCAGTTCAATACGATGACCATTGAGCTTAACTTGTTGGTCAAGGCGACCTTGTAGCTCAATATGTCCATTGGCGAGGCGTCGCGCTCGGTCTGCAGTTTTATAAACTCGTTGACTAAGCTGCTCATTAAACTGATGCGTTATAAACCGTTGCTCTGTCAAGTCATCGCGATTTAGGTACCCTTTGGCCAAACCGCCACCCGCAATCCAAAGTTCTCCCCATACCCCAATAGGTAAAGGCAGTGAGTTAGGCTCGACATGTTCGTCCATAACATACAGCCCCGTGCTCGCAATGCCAGCTCCAATGGTGATCTCGTTGGGGTTTTCTATTTGGCACACCGATGACCATATTGTCGTCTCCGTGGGGCCATACATATTCCAAAGCTCAGCGCCCGCATTAAGCATTTTTTCTGCGAGCACTTTATCTAGTGGTTCACCACCGCATAGCACTTTTAGACCTGCCACACAGCGACTATCGGTGTTTAATAGCAAGCGCCACAATGTTGGTGTAGCCTGCATATGTGTTACCGAATGAATGGCAAGCTGTTCAATGATAGCCTCGGGGTCACTACATATTTGCTCTGTGGCGATTATGGTTTGCGCCCCCACAGTGAGCGGTAAAAATAACTCAAGCATTGCAATATCGAACGCTATCGTGGTGATTGCAAGCATGGTGTCATCACTGCGCATTTCTGGTTTATCGCGCATCGCGCGCAACAAGTTGGCAAGCGCTCCGTGAGATATCTCAACACCTTTGGGCTTACCGGTAGAGCCTGAGGTATAAATAACGTAGGCTGTATGATCTGCGCTTACACGATTACTCAGAGCTTCGCTTGGTTGCATCTCTATATTTGGCGTTTCGTTATCCAAATTAATAACATCACAACTGACTGTTTCTATCAGCTCACTCACCTCCGTTGTGCTATCGCAAATGAGCAGCGAAACCTGCGCATCATCCAATATGTCTTTAATCCGCTCTTTCGGATAGGCTAAATCTAAAGGCAAGTACCCAGCGCCAATTCTAAGCACGGCTAACAGGCTAATCAGCAATTCGTTACGCCTTGGCAAAGCAACTGCCACCAACTGACCTTCAGCTAAGCCCTTGGCACACAAGTACTGCGCCATTTGATTAACACGCTTATCTAAATCAAAGTAACTAAGCTGGGTTTCTGCGCATCTTATTGCTGGTTTTTGCGCAAAATTTTGCACCGTATCAGCAAAATCATCTAAAAATGTCTGTTGCTGTATTGGCGCTTGAGCGTTTTGGTACTGAGATAACAATACGTCTTGATAAGCTTGGTTATCGAGTAATGAACTCGCTTTACCTGCAAGAACATCTGAATCTTTGAGCTGAGCAAATAGCCCTACTAGCTGGTGTAAATTGTTCTCAACCCAGTCTTTATCAAACTTGTCTTTATTATATTCAAGCTGTAACGACCATTGCTGCGCAACGCAAGTAATATTACAAGATAACTCGAACTGGTTATATTTGGCTAAGGTTTCAATACTCTTGGCTTTTAGCCCATCAAACTCGGGCAAAACTTGTACCTTATCCATGTTAAACATCACGGTAGGTAAGCCCAAGTCTTGGTTAGCGAGCGCTGAATATGGGTAATATTGATGTTCGAAGGCATCCAGCAACTGCGTTTGTACAGCTTTAACTAAAGCGCCCACCGTAGTATGAGGCGCGCAATCAACAACGATTGGTAAGATATTGGTACAATAACCGATTAAACCGCTGTCTAGCTCGTCACTATCGTAATTATTCGCAAGTAGCTGCCTGCAAGAAACAGGAATAAGCACCGCAATAACGTTTTGCCGCGTTAATCTGTTTAACCACAAAACGTACATAGCCAGAAGCGTAGCAAACTGGCCAACGCCCATTGATTTAGCAAGGTTTGTAAGATTATCTATCGCCTGATGGGAAATAGCATATTTCACGCCTTCAACTTGGTAACTGCCTGTATTTGATGCATTGGTTTTAACTGGTAATGAGAGAGGCTCAATACCGCACAGCTGTGCCAACCAGTATTGCTCATCTTGAGCATAACGACTGGACTGGCAGTAATCATTAAGCGCTTCATTATAGTTTGTAAAATCAATGAATTGCTGCTTATTAACGCCCTCATTTTGGTTGTAACCCAAGGCGATGGCATTAATAAGCTGTGCGATTGCCATACCATCAAAAAGCAAGTGATGAGCAATCACACTCAAGTAGTGGCAATCAGGTTGCGATTGCATTAACACAAAACGGACCAGTGGCTGTGAGTCAAAATCAAATGTCTGGTATCTTAATTCACAGAGCTTGGCACTTATATCGTCATTACTTAAACACGTCTCAAGGCGAACAAGCGGTGTATTACTTGCTATTTGCTTGTGGCATAAATTGTCAATATCTGCGCCATAATTCAAAATAGGTAAGGCATCGTGCAATCGTTCAACCACCGCAACTAAACGATTAACGTCTAATTGCCCTACAAGCTTAACTGTTCCTTGTAAATGATATGCTAAAGCGCCTTGTTCACTGCGCAGCGCTAACGCTAATAGCTGTTGCTGCGCTTGATTTAGTGGATAAGTACCGTCTGTGTTGTTTGCTGTGGTCGTGTCACTTGCACTGCCAAAATACCCCGCGGATTTTAAGGCCAGTACACTGTCTTTCACGGCTATAATTATCGCTTCAACATCTTGGTCGCTGTGCGCATCACTTAAAAAGCAGTTACGTCCTTCCCAAATAAACACGCCGCGATTGAGCATTTCATAAAAGAACACATCCAAGTTTTGATTAAATCTGAAACGAAATAGTGACGTAAAAGACTCTATGCTGATGGGCACTTCGTGCTCTACAAAAAACTCATTCAAGGTCGTTTTTAAATACGTGGTTTTATCCGCAATTTTTGCTTGGCACTGCGCACCGCGTTTTTTGATTTCGCTCAGTACTGCTTTTGCACTGGCCATCGCTAAGGGGTGTTTACAGAAAGTACCGGCAAAAAAGGTGGTGTCTACTTTGGGATAAGAGCCATCTCCATATTGCCAATCACCACCATCAATGGCATCTAAATATTTAGCACTGCCTGCAACTACTCCAATTGGTAGCCCGCCGCCAACGATTTTGCCATAGGTCGCCATATCCGCTTCAATACCAAGCAGTGCTTGCACGCCTCCTGGGTGCGCTCTAAAGCCAGTGATCATCTCGTCAAATATTAACGCTATACCAAGCTCTTTTGTCAGCGCTCTAAGTGCATGTAAAAAGCCCCATGGCTGAAGCTCTGGATGACGACTTTGCACAGGCTCTACCAATACAGCTGCGATTGCATGTGCATTTTGGCGGATCACCTCAAGCGCTTCGTCCGAGCCATAATCTAAGACAATATTGTCGGCAATGGCGCCTTGGCGTACGCCTGAGCACATTGGTTCAACATGGTTGCCATCTGGCGTAGGATGAGCGAGTGTGCCGTCATAGTGGCCATGATAGGCACCATTAAATTGCACAATTTTATCTTTCTTATTCACTGTGCGCGCTAGGCGTACAGCGGTCATTACAGCTTCGGTGCCTGAGTTACAAAATGTTGCTCGCTCTAGACCTGTCAATTCACTGATCAGCTCTGCCACTTCACAGGCAAGGGGACTAGCTAGCCCCAATTGCAGCCCAGAATCGATTTGTTCATACAGTGCTTGGGTAATAAACTCACTCTTATGACCAAATAAGTTAACCCCAAAGTCCATGGTTATATCAATATATTCATTTCCATCAATATCCCAAATTCTTGAGCCTTGGCAACGTTTTGCAAATACCGGATAGAGCATTTCTTTGCTGGAGAGTCTAAAGCCCGCAGATGCTCGGCAATCTGCCAAATGCGCCCGATGCGCACTCACTAAATTTTTTGAGCTTTGTGTTTTATCACAATAGCGACTGGCTAAATTTGCTTGGTGCTGTTTTATTTGCTCATTGTCATTTTGCACCATCACCTGTTTTGCTTGAAATCCGGGTAACACACTGCTCTTTTGAGTGACATTTTGAGTAACGCTCGTTGTAGTCGCACTTAGCGCATAACGCTCTACAGGTTTAACAGTGTGCGCAAAGTTCACACTTGCGCCTTGCAACATTTGTAGCTGCTTTGTCGCAACCGCTTCAATACTCAGTCTTGCCTGTTCATTGTTTACACTTGCCGCCGCTTGAAGTTGCTCACGGCAAATCGCAGCGATTGTTTGCTCCCCCAATGAGAGCTCACTAGCTAACACTCTGTCTTGCTGCGATTCTTGCTCTGAATGCTGTGGTAGTTCAAGCTGACTTGTTTGGTTTAAATAGTCGCTATTGCGCGCTATATAATCGACCAACTGCTCTACAGTGCTAAGCTCTTCATAAAATTGCCTCACACTGAACTCTAATTTGAATTCTTTCTCGTAAGTTCTAACCGCCTGCATGATCATCAGCGAGTCAACGCCCATTTCTAGGAGCGGCTGATGCGTATCAATGTTATTAGCGGGGATCGACAACTGCTTAGATAACGTAAGTAATACAAACTGACGAATAGCTTCTGAACGATCTTGAGCAGCAACAGGCTGAGAAGTGATAGATAAAGGCGCGCTTATTTCATTGCTGCCTATCCAATATCGCTCTTTGGCAAAAGGATAAGCAGGTAGTGGCTGGCGAATAAACCCTGTTTGCGGGTAGATAGCTTGCCAGTTGAGCGACACCCCTAGTTCAAATAACTTGGCAATTGCACCAAGCAAGCGCGACTTGTCATTACCCTTGGCGTTAAGGACACCAATAAATTCGCAGTTATCTTTTGGACGATTCTCTTGTACTAAAGTGCTCAATACTGGTTTTGGTCCAACTTCCACAATGCAATAGTAATCGAACTGTTGCAGCGCATTTAATGCATCGGCAAATTTAACAGGTTGGATTATTTGCTCAACCCAATAACTGTGCTGGCACAATGCCTGTTGTTCTAGTTTGCCGGTTACTGAGGAGACAAACTCACAGTTAGGTAACGACAATGGAACGCTTTGTACCACTTTTTCAAAATCATTGAGGATCGGCTGCATAAGCGGTGAGTGAAATGCTCTCGCCGTATTTAGCGCTTTGAATTTAATCGCCCGATTGCTCAATTGTTCACAAATCGCATCAATCGCGTGCTGGCTTCCTGAGAACACCACACCGCTTAGGCCATGGAATGCCGATATTGCAGCCTCACTTTTGTAAGGTTGAAGCAACGCTTTGGCCAATTGTTCGTCGCATCGTGCCGATACCATAGCACCACATGATTCAAGGCCATCCATTAATATTGCACGTGCCGATATCAGTTTAATTGCATCAGCAAGACTGAAGACCCCAGCAATACATGCTGCGGCATACTCTCCTACACTGTGACCAATGACCATATCGGGTTTCACACCCAAGCTAATTAGTAATTTTGCCAATGCATATTCAATGGCAAAGATCACTACTTGAGTCCATTTGGTTTGATTAATTAACTGCGCACTTTCTTCGCTGTATAACGCCTCAATTAAGCGCTGTTCAAAAACCCCCTGTAATAAGACGTCACACTCATCTATTGCACTTTTGAACACACTTTGGCTTTCGTATAAATCTTTACCCATGTACGCGTACTGAGCACCTTGCCCGGTAAACAAAAATACCGTTTTAGGTGAGATTTGATGCTCCTCAACCTGCTCACTATAGTGCAATAAGCTTTCAACCAACTGCGCTCTGGTATCCGCGCATACCGCTGTTTTTATGGCCTTTTTCAAAGGGGTGCTATGGGCAGTAGTCAGTATGAGTGCATCAAATTGCGCCGCATCAAGGCTTTCAAGCCGTTTACCATAGCGCTTAGCTAAGGCTATCAGCGATTCGCTCGTTTTAGCATTTAACGGCAAAATGTAAGACAAACTATGCGCTTCTAAATCAATAGAGTCGCTACCCCGAGAAGGCGCGCTTTGGCAAATAACATGAGCATTGGTGCCACCAAAGCCAAATGAACTAACCCCTGCCAGAAGCTTATTTTGGCCATGATGAGGCCAATCAGTGGTTTTAGTTTTAACCGTAATTGCGATTTTATGCCAAGGAATATGCGAGTTCAGCTCGTCGCAATAAAGCTGGCCCGGGATCTGTTGATGTTCAAAACATAGCAAGGTTTTAATTAGCCCTGCTATACCGGCCCCAGACTCAAGATGTCCAATATTGGCTTTTGCCGAGCCTACGATCAACGGCTCAACACTCTCTTGCTTTTCTCGATACACTTTGTTTAAAGCAGATACCTCAATTGGGTCGCCAAGCTCTGTGCCTGTACCATGAGCCTCCACATACTGAATGTCTTTCGCCGATAACTGCGCATCGGCAAGCGCCGCCTTGATCACATTTTGCTGCGCAATACCGTTTGGCGCAGTTAAGCCATTGCTGCGTCCATCTTGGTTAAGCGCACAGCCTTTTAACACGCCATAGATTGGGTCTTTGTCTGCCAGTGCTTGAGCAAAGGGTTTGAGCAATATGCAACCCACTCCCTCGCTGCGCACATAGCCATTGGCACCGTTAGAAAATGTTTTACATAACCCATCCGGTGACAACATTTGCGCACTATGGCAAGCGTTAGATACCTCATCACTTAAAATTAGGTTAACCCCTGCAACCATTGCCATTGGCAACTTACCATTGCGCATAGCTTGCATCGCATGGTGTAATGCCACTAAAGATGATGAACAAGCGGTATCAATTGCTAAACTTGGCCCCGTAAAATTGAAGGTGTAAGAAAGCCGATTTGCCGCAATACTTAACGCAGTACCAGTACCTAGGTAAGGGTTTTCAGCTTGTACTTGGTTAGAAACACCAAAGTAATCATTCTGAGAAATGCCAACATATACGCCGACTTCTTCACCATTAAGCGCAGCAGGCGAAAGCCCAGCCGATTCAATTGCATGATAGGCCGTTTCAAGTAGTAATCTGTGCTGTGGGTCAATGTGTTTGGCTTCAGTTGGCGATAAAAAAAACATCGTTGGATCAAAACAATCTATGTCTTCGAGATAGCCGCCTAACCTTTGCATGTCGAACTGAGGACATAATTGTTTGCGTGATGGGTTTGCTTTTGCAATCGCACTTTGCATGTGTGAGAGCAACTGCCAATATTCCTCTAAGCCATTTGCTTGAGGATATCGACACGCCATACCAATCACCGCAATGTCATTGTTGTGCGCCTGCTCAGCCGATTTAGACTGGCTACTGTTGGCAGCTTTGTCTTCAACTGTGATATCTTGGCTTGAACCTGAAAAAGCTCCCCGCACTTGCTCAAACTCACACAAATAAGTCGCTAGCTGAGCAATCGTTGGATACTCGAATAGCACCGTTGGCTCAAGTTCAATGTCATGTAACTCCATCAATTCGCCAGACACGCGTACGGCCTTCATCGAATCGATGCCAAGTGACTGAAATGTAGCATCAACATCCAGTGACTCAGCGGGTCTATCAACCTCTTGAGCAATCACATCTTTCAATGCGCGCTGTACCCACTCTTGTAAATCAAGCAGTTGATTAGAAACTGTTTTTGGCTTGTTGCTATTTTCTTTTTGAGCCACTTTTGTTCGCGCGATGGTATCGAAGCAATTTTGTAAATAGTGACGTTTATTTTCTTGGCGCTGAATTTTGCCACTGGATGTTTTTAAAATACGGCCAGGTTTTATTAGTACCAGCTCGTAGGGGTTAATATCATGATTTTCAATGATAGCCGCCGTCATTGCAGCAAATACCGCGTCGGTATCCAGCTTTCTAATTGCGGTGCGCTTGACTTGCTGCACAACCACCAATCCTTCTTCACCTTTATCTGTTGTAACAGAAAATGCGGCTCCGCCGTTGTTGTCCAAAGCATCGTGAGAGAGGCTTACGCTGAGCTCTATATCTTGGGGATAGTGGTTTTTCCCTCTGAATATTAATACGTCTTTACAACGCCCAGTAACGTAAAGATCGCCTTTATATAAAAATCCAAGATCGCCAGTACGTAGGTATGGGTGTTTCTCATCAGCATCTATGAAGCCATTAAAAACTTCTAAGGTTTGTTCAGCTCGTTGCCAATAACCTTTTGCAACACTCGTGCCTCTGATCCATATTTCCCCTACATAGCCATCTTGCAATCGTTGTTTGCTTTGCGCATCAACAATTGCTATTTCATGGTTATGCCAAGTAGTACCACACGAAATTGCATAATAGATAGCCGATGCGTTATCACAGCTTAAATCACAAAATGGCTCATCAGGGCGATTTTCGACGAGCACTCGCGCTTTGCCTTGCTGTAATTGCTGGGCATCAAGTTGTAATACTTTTGCACCATCAGTTAATTTACTACCAGTAACAAACAGCGTTGTTTCTGCCATGCCGTAGCATGGCGATATTGCGGCCCGTTTTAGACCACAGGTTTTAAATTTTTTATAAAAACGCTCAAGCGTACTTGCTCTAACTGGCTCTGCACCATTTAACGCTCTGCGCCAATGTGACAAATCAAGCGTTGCTAACTGTTCATCTTTTATCGTGTCAACACACAAATCATAAGCAAAGTTAGGCGCACTAGAGGTTACACCTTTGGTGTCGCTTAGCAGCTTTAGCCAACGAAATGGTTTTTGCAAAAAGTATGTCGGGTTCATCAAGGCAGCGCTTGCGCCGATAAAAATCGGATGCAAAATACCAAAAATGAGCCCCATATCATGAAAATGAGGTAGCCAGCTGACAATCGACGTATTCTCATCGTGGCCAAACGCCTCTTTCATCATCTGTTCGTTATCAATAATGTTACCGTGATCGACCATCACCCCCTTTGGAGTACCGGTCGAACCTGATGTATATTGCAAAAACGCTAAATCGTGTGGCTCAATACTTATATCTTGCCAAGACAAAGGCTCGTGCGACTGTGATAACTGTTCATCTGTGGTGTACAAAGGCACAGACTGTAAACTCTTTTCTGCTTCGAACAAAGGAGCTGCAATTTCAGATATTTTGACTGTGGTCAAAGCTCCCGTCGCACCAGCATCTTCTATAATGTTGCGCAATCGGTCTATATTTTGGTTTTTTTTCGGTGGGTAAGCAGGAACAGCTATTACACCGGCGTACAGACAGGCAAAGAAAGCTTCGACAAATTCAAATCCAGATTGATATAGCAACAGCGCTCTGTCACCTTTTTTGAAATGAACTTTAAGCCCTGATGCAATTAACCTAGCTCTACTATCTAGCTGAGCATACGTAAGTGTTTTACAAGGTTTGTCATCATCGAAGAAATATTGATATGCGACATCATTGCCACGAGTCTTAGCCAGTGCGACTAAGGACGCTACTATATTTGTATTCATTCCGTGCCCATCAACGATCAGTACAGCGCGCTGCAAGTTGCTGCAAAATACGCCGTACATTTACGGTCTATAACTGATAAAAATCAATTAATGTGTTTAGTACAACAAATGAAATTATGCAAAACTTCACGTTTGTACTTCCTTGGGTAATCAGTACACTAAAGCACTAATTAACTGCTCCCAGCTTTAATAACTAACCTACAGTCAATTAGTTACATTTATTAAGAGTCAAGTAGAAATCACATATCTCGTTTAAACGACAGCAGAACTACAAATAATTCCTTAGAACTTAACGGTTTTTTGGTGTATCTCAGCAATAGCTTTTTATGCTTAATTGTAATCACAAAAACAAAAACAAAAACAAAAACAAAACAACATATTAACAATGAATTTAATTTTAATCTCATTGCTGTACATAGTTTATGTAACTTATGTCGTTATTTGCATTACAAGCCACTCAGATATTGCTAATAAATATTCAAAGTATCGGTAAATCAGCTTTTCATGCTCAAATAACTATTAAGCCGCTATTTTCTAAAAAGCTTAGCCTAACTATTTTATTTTGCTAATTTATTTTTTGCAGGTTATTTTTTGTACGAAAATCTTTTGGGAGGGAGTTTTTAACAGCGTTCGCCCTTTGAACTCGTTACTCGTTTGAAGTCATTAAGGGTTATTTTGCATATATGAAAATAGGTAAATAGTGTAGATAACGGCTTTATAAGTGCCAGATATCAGACCTATTTTCGTATGACATCGCCATAAACAAAAAAGGGTCTGACAGCTTTCTTTGCTAGCAAAAAATGAATTAGATAGGTGATGTGAGCTTAAGAGTTCGCTTCTAATATGTCGTAAATTAGTTCTTCTAATTCTTCAAAGTTATCCGCTGTAACAACTAAGCGCACTTTTGATTCATCTAAATCAAATGCCTCTTTGAAAAATCCTGAAAATCCCCGGGCTTTCCTATCAATCTCAAAAACCACATCTAACTGATAACCACGATTTAAAAATACCACCTCTACTTCGTCAAACTTACCATGAAAGTCGCCTGATATGGTTTTAAATTCAAGCTCTTGAACAAATGGAAGCCTTGAGAATGACACCGAATCAATGCCCTCACAATCGGCGTCATATAGCTCAAAACCAAGATCTTCTAAGGCATCAATTACCGCTTGCTGGAATTCATTTGGCACAACATAAACATAATCTTTGTCTGTTTTATCAATTGCCATATCAATATCTAAATTTGTTTCCAACCAAGTTTTTGAGTGACCTACAGTGATTGGTGTTTCTTCATCTAGCTCAAATGAAAATGGGAAATGCTTTTCTTCACCTGGTTCAATTGTAAACTTTTCTTTTATTTGAAAACGTGACAGCGTATGCTCTCGCACTTCTGTGATATCTTCACCTTCATCGTCTTCATACTCAACGGTGTAGTTACACATAACGTCAAGATCGATTTTATTGATCTCTTGAGCTACTTTGCCACCAATCACCTTTATCACGCCGGTTAATTCCTCCCCAGATGATACTTCATTGTGATCTAAAACGGCATCTACCTTTGCAGCACCAATCCCTACACTACCAAGTACTTTTTTGAAAAACGACATACTTATCCTTATATTTATTCAAAATGATCGATTTGGACGTTTCAATTACATTAACTTATTGTCTTACATGAAAAATCACTATGCAACAGAGCAAGCCATGTAATTTTTGGCAAAGCTAAGGCTATCAACTAGGGGTATAAATAAATTTATTTATACCCCTTTTTTGAAGTCGATTTATAGATTCATTAGTCTAATTTCTCGCAAATTGCTTTACCGTTGGTCGCATGGTTTGGATCGCACACTAAGAATGCTTTTGCATTCTCGCCAATCATTTCACCTTGCCATTGCAACGCGTTATCCTTGAGTTGAATTTTCAAATATCCAAATTTGCCCTGAGTATTTACAATGCTTTGTACACCATCCAGCGTTACCGATACACTTTGGTTGTCAGTCGTGTTACTTAGGCTCACACCGCTATTTCCAACAACAATTTGTGCCGGTCGACCCGAGTCGCTATTGGGCGTAACAGACTGATACAGGTGCATATGCCCTGACAACGACAACGCGACTTTATCTGACAAGGCTTTTTGTTTAGTTTTTGACAATGCTACTTGTAATTGGGTATTAATTGTATCAAGCGGCGACACGCCATTTACTCCCCAGATTGGTCGATGTGTCATAACCCAAGTGGGATTGTTTGAGCGCTCAGCAAAGGTATTGAGCTTTTCAAATTGCTGAGTATATTGCGCTGTTAGCTGGTTAGTTGAAAGTTCGTCACACGCATTAGCTGAATCGAACACCCACACGTTTAAATTGCGCAGTGGCAAACCATACGGCTCAATCATTGCTATATGCTCAACTGCTGTCGCTGGTGGATTGGTATAGCTACCTTGCGAAGGGCAAGATTGCTGCTTTATTGACCGCTGAAATTGAGCCCCAGGCCCAAATAAGTAAAACCACCCTATTCCAGCTCTTGAGCAAAGTTCATGATTACCACGGGCGAACACCCAAGGGGCACTGCCCATTAACGCTTGCGTGCTTTGAAAAAAATCAGCATTCCAATTTGCCCAACTATCAGGTCGCGGACTTCCTTGGGAGTTTTGACTGTAGTAGGTTTCATCTAGGCCACAGCTTTTACCACCATAGCCGCCGTCTCCCGCATCATAAGCGTATGTGTTACCACTGATACTACCCGATGTCCCTCGGTAATTGTAATCGCCCATATGTAGCAGCAAGTCTGGCGGGCTGTTTGCTGCAATACTCGCTAGAGTTTTAAAGGGCTCAGCCGCGCTGGTGTTACACACTTTGCTTTTACAGCCAGTATCACCAAATATTTGAATGTTTTTAGGTTCCAGTGAAGATTTCGCTAGCTTGAGATTACTGTATGCCACTTGGTAACTTACATTTGGCTCTAGCACCGCCTCACAGACCGTCACCGGGAATAAACTTGGATCTGGCCTTTGCTGCCTCTGTTTACTCTTTATTGTGTTTCCACTCTCGCTGACAATAGTTGGACAACCACTTGAGTCTTTTAGTACACCATCGACGATTACTCTGCCATATATCAGCACAGAGCCATCGCTTGCTGGCGCAAGCATTGAGTAAGCAGCAAGTAGCTTATTATTGCTGATAGGTCTATTTGTATCATCGTGTTGGACACCACCGTGTTGGACACCATCGTGTTGGACACAACTCGATAGTAAAAGTATCCCTGCAATTGGAAAATAGAGTATGCGCATTATATTTATTCCTTTATGTTGATCCGATATTTTACGACCCGTATTAATACTTGATTATTTTTTTGCAATTAGTCCGACACGATAACGGTGCTATCAATGAGGTGTCCTTGCCTCCAAATAGATCATTGAATAACGCGGGTGGGTATTATTGTAATAGAAAGCACAAGGTTCACACGTTGATGTCAAAAAAAACGCCAGCTTTTAATCGCTGGCGCTGCTAATCAATATTAAAGGTTTTCTTTAAACAACTTATAAATGCGGCGATATTCGTCTAACCAACTAGAGGGCTGTCTGAAGCCATGTGGCTCAACGGGATAAATTGCCGTTTCAAAACCTGTTTTTTCAAGTTCAATTAAACGCTGTACAAGGCGCACAACATCTTGAAAGAAAACATTGTCATCAAGCATAGGCGCATTGATCAATAGCTCGTTTTTCAGCCCTTGTGCAAAGTAGATTGGCGAGCTGCGCTCATAAGCGATCGGATCAATGTCTGGGTGATTCAAGATATTTGAAGTATAACCGTGATTGTAATACGCCCAGTCAGTTACAGGCCTAATTGCCGCGCCCGCTTTAAATACATCTGGCTGTGTAAATAGCGCCATAAAGGTCATAAAGCCGCCGTATGACCCGCCATAAGTGCCAACCGCTTCTCTATCTACATTGGTGTTATCTACCATCCAATTTACACCGTCAACTAGGTCTTCAATTTCAGGCTTGCCCATATGACGGTATATTGCGGTGCGCCAATCTCTGCCGTACCCTTTTGATGCTCGGTAATCCATATCCATCACTACATAGCCTTCGCTAGCTAACAGTGAATGGAACATAAATTCTCTAAAGTAGTAAGACCACCCCATATGCGCATCTTGCGTATATCCAGCTCCATGGTTGAAGATAATCGCTTTACGCTTTTTACCGGTTTCCCCTTCAACATAATCTGCTGGGTAATAAACTTTAGAGTAAATCGGTGCTTCGCCATGGCTTGATGGCACTGCAACAATCTTAGGCGCAATCAACTTTTTGTTGGCAAATGCCTCTGAAACAGTGTGAGTAACACGTTTAGCTACTGCGTTAGGCTGTACATCTGTTATGTACAATTCTTCAGGCATCATGATGGTTGAATGCGTTAATAACAACTTGCTCTCATCAGGGCTTAAACTGTAATCCGTCATGCCGTTTAAGTCGGTAAGTTGCTCACGTTCACCAGTGCGCGTATTAACACGATATATTTCATATATGCCAGGGTGTTTTACATTCGCTTTAAAATAAATATGTGCGTCATTTTTAGCTAGCGTTAAATCAGAAACAACAAATTTTCCTTTGGTTAGCTGCGTTGCTTTACCATTGATAGGTTTGGTGTAAACATGACTGTAACCACTTTGCTCCGATAGGTAGTAAAGTGTATTTGAGTTATTAAACCAGCCAAAGTCATTGTGTGCATAGTTTACCCAAGCGTCATCGTGCAAACGATGTTGTGAAACAAGTTGTTGCTTGTCAAAATTAACCGTTGCTATCCATCTGTCTTTGTTATCCCACGCCTCCAACATCAGTGCCACTTCATTACCTGCACTATTCCACTGCACGGGGTCAAGACCCCAAGGTGGCATGATATTTATATCACGTGGTGCTTTTTTAGATTGATAAGTTTTACCTTCACGCTCAGCGTTTTCTTTTTTCACTGCCGCTAAAACATCTTCGTCAAAGCCTGGTAACGTGTCATATGACAGCTCAGTTTGCTGCTTAGAGGGGATGTCGATGAAAATAACAGTAGAAGAATGGCTCTTTGCATCTGCTACTTTACGTCTAGCAGGAACAGACTCTATATGACCGTCTTGGCTTACATAGTTTGGCATTATATCGCCATCATCACGCCACGAGCGTGGGTCACTGATAACGGCAATAAGTTTATCGCCCGCTGGAGATAAACTTGCTTCGATGAGCTGCTTACCTTTACCTAAATAAAAGTGATTATCTGCAATGGTGGCATTTTTTTCTTTTAATGCTTCTTCACGCGCTTGTTTGTCAGCTTTATTTTTGTGTTGTAACGCAACAAATTCAATAAGTTTATGCTGCTCCTTTGCGATGTACGTACTTGGCTCTTGTAGACCTTTAGGAGCATCACTTAAGTGCAATTTTACAATCTCATGCGTTCGCCCAGATGCTAAATCAACTCGATAAAATGTATTATCTATACGATATGCAAGTTCGCCCGAGTTTAAAAACTGTAAATCATGCTCTTTCTCAGAGCTATGTGTTATTTGCTTAAGAACGCCTGACGACATCTCTTTAACAAACACATTACCTTCAAAGGTATAAGCTTGATAGCGACCGTCACGTGAGTAGATAGCGTCTTGAGCGCCCACGGTGTGAAGTTGGTCAAGCATCACCTTTTGCGGTGATGATGAAGTGCTGACCATAAACGTGTCTCGCAACTCATTGCCAACTTGTTTTTGACTAAAAATAGCTGTGTTACTATCTGCAGCCCAAAATGCACTCTCTGGCTTGCGACTGATCCAATCTGGATGTGCCATCGCTTGCTCTAACGTGATGTTTTCACCACCAAAATCTACAGGGGTTGACACCATAGATGGTATTGGTTGTACAGCTGCTTCACTTTGTTGTGTTTGACTTGTTGTTTGACAACCCGTGAGCATCAGGCTGGATGCAACGGCAATTGAGAGAAGAGATTGTTTGATCATAGCGCTTCTTTTAAGTTGTTATGTTTTTGCCATTAAATCAAATGTGGTGAGCAAATTCGATAAATTTAAGACTAACTACCAAGTTTTAAGACAAAAAAAAGGCCAGTAAATGTTACTGGCCAAATACTCTCTGCGCTCACATAGTCGCTGATGGACAACGATTATGAAGTGAGGCCTATCCACGCCTCAAAATATCAGACCAGCATAAAAAGGATCAGTTCAAAAAAAATTTAAATTATTTTATCCAAAATGAGTATGAGCAACACACTGCTGACAATCACCCAAAGTACAGTTGCCATAGCAAAAGGCCGCCAACCAGTTTGATATATAACCGATTTTGATACGCATGTTCCTATCAAAAACAACGTAGCAACAAGCGTATGCTTAGCACCAAAATAGAGTGTTTGCCAAATGGCGTCGTAGTCATTTAAAAAACTATTGCACATAGCAGCGAGTAAAAAGCCAAATATAAATAAAGGGATGCTGGCACGCTCTTCACTTCGCCAAAATACTCCTGCAGCTGCGGTGTAAGGTATGATCCACATTGCACGTGTGAGTTTTATCGTTGTTGCTATACCCACAGCAAGCGGGCTAAAGGTCGCTGCTGCGGCCACCACACTGCTGGTATCATGAATAGCTAATGCAGCCCAAGTTGCAAATTGCTCATCACTAAGCGCTAACAGCTCACCTATCCAAGGAAATAATAACAAGCCAACTGCATTGAGTGAAAATACCACTGCCAATGCCACTGCAATTTCATGTTGCTTTGCTTTGATAACAGGTGCCATCGCGGCAATGGCACTGCCTCCGCAAATAGCAGTACCAAAAGAGATGAGCACTCCTGTATTTCGATTAAGCCGAAATGCCTGAGTTAACAGCTCGCCAAGGCCAATAATCGCTGTAATACTGACTATCGTCAGGACGATAGAGCTGCGCCCAACCGCTAACACCTCCATAATATTAACGTTAAAACCAAGTCCTATGACTGCCGCTTTTAATAACCACTTACTCATTTTGTTGCTTTGGACTTGAAAAGGATTACCCAAAAACCAAGCAAATGCGACGCCCATAGCAAGTGCAAAGGTCGCACTTATCATGGGTGTAAAGCTCAAAACAAAAAGCGCGAGAAAAATGAGCTTAGTATGGTGTTGTTTTATCATATGTGTTTGTCAAAATTTTACGCATAAAAAAACCGAGCTAAGCTCGGCTTCTTAATCTTTAAATACCTTTGAGGCTTTTCGCTGTTTGCGCAACGCCTGGGTAATCTTGCTCTGGTAATAATTTAGCAAGTTGCTCTAAGCGCTCTGCCAGCTGCGATAAGTCATTGCCTGAGACATTGATATGACCCATCTTACGCCCCGGTTTAGCTGCTTTACCGTACCAATGGCTGGTTGTATCACTCACACCCAACACTTCTCTAGGAATTGCAGCTTGTCCAAGCACATTGATCATGGCCGTTGGTCGTAACAACTCGGTAGAGCCAAGCGGAAAACCTGCAACAGCACGCATATGATTTTCAAATTGGCTAACATGACATCCTTGCTGAGTCCAATGTCCTGAGTTATGTACGCGTGGCGCTATTTCGTTAACCAATAATTGGCCTTTTACGTCAAAAAACTCAATGGCCAAAACACCAACATAATCTAGCTCTGTTGCCAAAGCATTGAATGCATCTTTTGCTTGTTGCTCAATAGCTGATTTTTCTTTACCCGCAATCGATAACGTTAGCACCCCATTGGTGTGCTGATTTTCCGTTAATGGATACGTTTTGCATTGGCCGTTTTTATCACGAACACCGATGATTGATACTTCCCTGTCAAACGGGATCATTTTTTCGGCAATAATGGTATGTGGTAAAGCTTGCGTTCCTGATGCTAAGAACTGTGCCATTTCAGACCAAATTTGCTCAACATCATCTTTACATTTTACTCGCCACTGACCCTTACCGTCGTAACCTGCCTGACAGGTTTTAACAACAAGTGGCATACCCAAGTTATCAATGGCGGTTAAAAAGTGACTTTTTTCAGTAATTAGCTGATACGGCGCACACGCAACTTTCGCTTTATCTAACAAAGCTTTTTCTGTTGCTCTATCACCGCCTGTCTTAATTGCTTGCGCACCCGGGTAAAACTTGCCGCTTTGCGCACATAAAGCCAACACGTCACTTGGAATATGCTCAAACTCAGCCGTGATAGCATCGCTTCTTTCAATAGCTTGCGTTAATGTATAAGCGGTTACGTCAAAAGTAACAGGGTTGATAACTTGTTTTGAGCCAACATCATATGCAAGAACGTGCAAGTCTAAATGAGTGGCCGATAAACTCATCATACGAGCCAGCTGCCCAGCTCCCAATACTAAAATATTCATATTACTCGGCTGGATCTGGGTTAGCTAATACGGTTTCGGTTTGCTCTTTTCGAAACGCTTCTACTTTGGCAAAAATTTCAGGTTGCTGGCAACCTAATATCTGCGCTGCAAGCAAGCCCGCATTTGCCGCCCCGGCATCACCAATCGCCAATGTACCTACAGCTACACCTTTAGGCATTTGGCAAATTGACAGTAAAGAATCAATGCCATTTAAGGTTTTAGATTTAACTGGAACACCTAATACCGGTAAACTAGTAAAAGCAGCAGCCATACCTGGTAAATGGGCCGCGCCGCCAGCACCTGCGATGATCACTTTAATGCCTCGCTCTGCAGCGCTTGATGCATAATCTGCTAATAACTGAGGAGTGCGGTGAGCTGAAACTACTTTTGTCTCATATTCGATGCCAAATTTGTCTAGCATGTCTGCTGCATGCTGCATTGTAGGCCAATCTGACTTTGAACCCATGATAATGCCAACCGTCATAATAAATCCTCGGTATTGAATTAAACGATACGTTATAAACAACTGTTTTAAGCAATAATTGGGGTACTCAAAACAGCTTCAATTTTTGCGCGGTATTATACCTAAATAGCGAGGTAATACCATTATTTTCGGGCCTGCCAGCTTGGTATGTCGCGCTGAGCATGCACTTTTTAGCAGCAGGCTCACTAAAGTTATATGACCTTTTTGCAAATAAAAACCGCGCTTACGCGCGGTTATTATTACTGTTACTTAGATTGCTCTTGCGTTGCCAAGTACTCTTCATAATTGCCTCTAAAGTCAATAATCTTACCGTCTTTGATCTCCCAAATTCGGGTCGCTAATGACGATACAAACTGTCTATCGTGAGATACGAAAAAGAGCGTTCCTTCATATTGCTCAAGCGCTAAGTTCAAGGCCTCGATTGACTCCATATCCATGTGGTTGGTCGGCTCATCCATTAGTAAAATATTATGCTTGTGCATCATTAACTTACCAAAGAGCATTCGACCTTGCTCACCGCCTGAAAGAACTTTTACTGGCTTTTTAATATCATTTTGAGAGAACAACATACGGCCTAGGTAACTACGAACAACTTGTTCATCATCACCCGCTTGCTGCCATTGTTCCATCCACTCGAATACGGTTCTATCTTTTTCAAATTCGTCCGCATGGTCTTGAGCGTAGTAGCCAATGTTGGCATTTTCAGACCACTTAAATGCACCAGTTTTAGGCGCTAAACGCCCTGCAAGTGTATGAAGTAGAGTAGACTTACCAACACCGTTTTCACCGATGATAGCGATACGCTCGCCCACTTCAACAAGCGCATTTAAGCCACCAAATAAAGTGTTTTCATAACCTTGGGATAAATCAGTGATCTCAAGCGCGTTTCTAAAAAGTTGTTTAGATTGTTCAAAGCGAATAAATGGCGTCTGACGAGACGACACTTTAACTTCATCTAATTGAATTTTATCTATTTGCTTAGCTCGAGATGTTGCCTGTTTCGCTTTAGAAGCGTTTGCAGAGAATCGTGAAACGAATTGCTGTAGCTCGGCAATTTGCGCTTTCTTCTTGGCGTTTTCGCTCAGTAGCTTTTCACGAGCCTGCGTCGCAGCAAACATATATTCGTCGTAGTTACCCGGGTAAACTCTTAGTTCGCCATAATCTATATCTGCCATATGAGTACAAACTGAGTTTAAGAAGTGACGGTCGTGAGAAATAATAAGCATGGTGCAATCACGCAGATTAAGCACCTCTTCAAGCCATTTAATGGTGTAGATATCCAAGTTGTTGGTTGGCTCATCAAGCAACATGATATCAGGGTCTGCAAACAACACCTGTGCAAGTAGCACTCGCAGCTTAAAGCCTGGCGCAATTTCTGACATTGGCCCATAGTGTTGCTCGGTAGGAATACCAACACCCAACAATAACTCACCCGCTTTTGAATCCGCAGAGTAACCGTCCATTTCAGCAAATTCAGTTTCCAAGTCAGCTACTTTCATGCCATCTTCTTCACTCATTTCAGCTAAAGAATAGATGCGATCACGCTCTGCTTTAACTTTCCACAGCTCTTTATGGCCCATGATCACCGTGTCGATAACACTGTATTCTTCATAGGCAAACTGGTCCTGATTTAACTTGGCAAGGCGAGTATTTGGCGAAACACTGACGTTACCTGTACTTGGCTCAAGTTCACCGCCTAAAATCTTCATGAATGTAGATTTACCACACCCATTTGCTCCAATTAGACCATAACGATTACCATCGCCAAATTTTACTGAAATATTCTCAAAAAGAGGTTTTGCACCAAACTGCATGGTGACATTAGCTGCGCTTAAAATAGTGGGCTCCTAGGAAAGTTATCGTGGGCCGCTGTATTTAACAGCAGCCCGAAACCTAAAAACCCAATTTTAAACTAATCTGAGCGGTAAAACTATGTTAGTTCGGCAGGTTTGTGTGAAGTTGGTGCTTGTTTGGCTAACTTCATGTAGTGAAAGAACTCTTTAGGGCCCATAATCAGCATCAATACTGCGAGCCCACCTGGTATCAAAACGCATTTCAATACAGGACCTAAAATATAACTGTAAAAGTAGAGAAATGGTAAAAACAACACATATCCTAAAATATTCATACTACACCATCCTTAATTTGAATTTTGCAAAATTGAGCATGCTCATTATGAATTATGAGCGCGCTCAATTTCAAGTGCAATATATAATTTTTTGTGTCTATGCTAGACTGTTTACGTCTAACTTACTGGAAACAATATGAATAAAAAATCATCAACAAAACAACGTATTCTTGATGCTAGCTGGAGTTTATTCATAGAGTACGGATATGCGCAAACAACCACGCGTCAAATTTCACAATTGGCGGATGTTGCAACAGGTACAGTGTTTTCGCACTTTCCTACTAAACTAGATATTTTGAAAACTGCGATGCACGAGCGGATTGAGCAGGTTTTGGCACAAGCATCGCAAACTGAGAAATTACATACGCCAAGGCTTAGACTTCGGCACTATGCCAAGTACCTTTACCAATTTTATCTAAGCAACCGAGAATTCAGTAAAGAGCTTTTGTCTGGCATTATTTGGCAACAAGAATACTTTTCTGCTCAGCTAGAAGTATTTAAAAAAATGCTGTTCGCAGGTCAACCATATGATGTTCACAAGGCTGATATTATGATGGATTGTTACTTTATGACTTTACTCGTCGGGTTGAATGATGACAATGCAACAGTGGATTCACTGGTGCGTCTACTTAGTAACAAGTTGCAGTCGATACAATAAGGTTAGATACACCTTTATGCCATTGTTAAATAGTGACTAATTTACTGTACTCACTGTTTTCAAGCTTTATAAACCCTTGCTGTTGCAGGAGCTTAATAGAGCGTAAATTATCCTCCTCCACCCGTGCCAATAGTTTAATATCACTATTAATATTAATAAGTTTGGCTATATTGGTTGTTACACATTCAACTGCTTCGCGCATAATGCCTTGCCCCCAATGTAACGGGGATAACTCAAAACCAAGATAAACTTCACCCATTTCAAGGTTATATTCATACAGCCCAATACACCCTATCATGCCACTTGTTTGGCAATTTATACTTAACCTCACACCTAAGCCAAGGTAGCTTTGCTCTAAATCCCACTGGATCAGCTCTCGTATTTCAGATTGCGATACAGACTCGCCATAGTCGTTGTATTTAGAGATTAAGGGATCATTTAGCAGTGCATGCAGTTTTACCATATCTCGATAGGTGATTGGCTTAAGCAATAGCCTCGGTGTAAATAACTGCATAAATTTGGGTTCTCAATTGGCAATTAGCGAAATTAGTATAAACTAGGGCGCAAAAATAAGTCTAACGCGGAGTTTTTATGTCGGACGATTTTAAGGTTATTCCCCCAACGACTAAAGTGTTTTGTCCTGAGCGAGGTGAAGGCTGGACTTTAACAGGCATCACGGGGATCAATGAGCACACATCGGTGATGTTTAACGGCGTGCGCTACACAATTCCTGCCAAAAAAATTGTTGAAGAGCTATTACCTAACTACTTAAATCAAAATTCAACAACCGATTAAGGCTTTATTAATGGGTTAATGGTCGCTATTAGCCCTGCAATTTGATCCCCAACAGATCAGTCAGTGCCGCGTATATCTGTAACTTCGCTTTTTCTTTACTATATGGCGCCACAGCGAGCAAAGGAGCATCTAGCCTTTTGCGTAAACTCTCTAGGTTTTCATCAAAATTAGCCATGTTTGGATCGACTTGATTAGCCACCCAACCAACACATTTAACACCTTGTGCCTTTAGCGCGTGACTGGTCAAAATCGCATGATTTAAGCAACCAAGCTTCATGCCCACAACTAAAATAACGGGTAGTTGTTCTTTTTGCACCCAATCGCAAAGATATTGCGTGTCGTTAATGGGTAACGCCCATCCACCAGCCCCCTCAACGAGGGTAAATTCAGCCCCAAGCTTTGCCAGATCATGATAATAGTGACTCAGTTTGTCTAAGGTGATGTGTACACCCGCTTGTTGGGCGGCTATATGAGGGGCAATAGGCGGTTCAAAACAGATTGGGTTAACTTGCTCATACTTACCATGAACTGATGAGGACTCCATCAGCGTTAAGGCATCATCATTCACTAACTGGCCAAACGCTTCTTCTGCCCCTGCAGCGATAGGCTTAAAGCCAATTGCTTTGCGTTTATGCTGCGCCAAGAATTTAAGCAATAAAGCCGTAATATGGGTTTTGCCAACCTCTGTATCTGTGCCAGTAATAAAAAATGCGCTCATAATTTAACTAATTCCATAATTGCGACTTCATAGCTTACTACCGCTTGATTATGTTCAAGTGGATAACCTGCAAGTAACTTTTCGTAACGCTTTTTGCCCATCAGCCCGCTACGCTGAATACTTTGGCTCTGAAGCTGATTTGCACCAATACTTTTAACTGATTTGAATGCCTCTTTTGCATTTGCAAAACAGTCTTTAAGGCATACTTGCTGCGTCTGTTGAATAGTAAACCCGGCATCATTGGCAAACTGCTCTAATTGCTGCAACGTCAAAAACTGATTTACATGGCACCTATCGTCTAACGTTTGCCATGCCTGCGCGATTTCTTTTAATGAGCCATTTAAGACGGAAGAAAGCACCACATGCGCGTTTGGCTTACAAACCCGGGCTAACTCTTTGAACAACTGTGCTGGCGATTCGCTCCATTGAATTGCAAAGTTTGAAAAAACGCCACTAACGCTGCCACTTTGCAGTGGTAAATTGTCCATATCAGCACACACCCGCCAAGTATCAGTTGGCCCTTGGCTCAACATACCGTGACTCAAATCAATACTTAAAACATTCGATGCACAGTTGGCCAGATACTCATGATGTAATAGTGGCCCAGCTCCTAAGTCCAACAAGCGATCATAGTCATTTTTAAGCAATGAAAAAAGACGAGTAGCAGCTTGTTGCTGCACTCTAGCATGTTGCTGGTATTGCTTAGCTGCTTTTGAAAATCGCTCGGCGGTGTTTTGCTTAACACCTGAGCGTGATAAGCCAATCTGCTGAATTACTGCATTCATAATTGCGCCTCTAAGTGCCGCACCAACTCATAGATATCTTGCTCTTGGTGTGCTGCTGTAAGCGTGATCCTCAATCGGGCCGTATTTTCTGGTACTGTTGGCGGGCGGATTGCACTTAGCCATATACCACGGTTTTGTAATGCTCGCTGAGCGGCAAGCACATTTTCTGCGCTTCCCAACACCACAGGTTGGATAGGTGTATCAGAGAGCATAACCGCAATGCGCTTGTCAGCACATAAACGCTTAAACAAATTGATATTAGCTTTCAGTTTATCCCTTTGCGCATGGGCATCTAGTAATCGTTGCAGCTGAAAAAATGCAGCATCTACCATCAACGGAGACATCGCGGTTGAATAAATATACTCGCGATTAAACTGAAGCATGTAGTCAATAAGCGCTTTATCGCCCAAAACCGCAGCACCTTGGCTTGCCATTGCTTTACCAAATGTGATCACTAATATATCGGGCTTATTTTGATGTAATTGGCACGACCCCAACCCATCTTCACCCAAGACTCCAAACGCATGGGCATCATCTAACATCAACCAAGCATTATGCTGCTGCCTTAAACTGTAAAGCTCATCCAGTGGTGCTGTGTCGCCATCCATTGAAAACACCCCTTCACTCACAATGAGCTTGTTGTGTGCGGGCGACTTTTCAAGCCTTGATCGCAAATGAGACATATCATTGTGATTAAAGCGCACATGCTTTGCTGAACTTTGCAAAGCACCATCTATTAAACTAGCGTGATTGAGCTTATCTTGAAATATTGCACAGTTTTGCGTTGAACTCGTTTCGCTAAATAGCGTTTTTAATACGCTGCTATTAGCACTGAACCCCGTACTGAATAGCAATGCAGATTCATAGTTCAATAACGCGCATAGCTTATCTTCAAGTAGTTTATGACAGCTTTGATAACCGGTGACCAAAGCTGAGCTTCGACTACCTGTTGCTGTGGGTGCTTTGTCAAACGGTGAATCGGCGAGTCCAAGATAGTCGTTACTGGCAAAATTAAGATATGTTTTGCCAGCAATGGTTATCGTGCGGGCGCTACTTTGCTGCACATGCACCCGCTGCCTTAATAAAGCATGTTGTTGTCGCTGTGCCAAACTTTGCTGTATGTACTCAAAGGCCATTAATTTGCTTCGTAAAACAGCTCAGAAGTTGCTTTATCAGCAATAGCAGACGACAACGAGGCTTCGTATGCTTCGTCTGAGTAATCATGGCGTTCTTCCGGCTTCATGCCTAACTTTTTAAGAAGGTTCATATCGGCATCAGCTTCTGGGTTTTCTGTGGTTAACAACTTATCACCATAGAAAATTGAATTCGCGCCTGCGAAGAAACACATAGACTGCATTTGTTCATTCATCGCGGTACGACCCGCTGATAAACGCACATAGCTTTTCGGCATCATAATTCTGGCAACGGCAATCGTGCGTACAAACTCAAAATGGTCTAAATCTTCAACGTCCTGAAGTGGTGTACCCTTAACTTTCACTAACATATTAATCGGCACACTTTCGGGCTGCTGTGGCAAATTAGCTAACTGCATTAAAAGCCCAAAACGGTCTGCTGCTTGTTCACCCATGCCTACTATGCCGCCAGAGCATACTTTCATACCTGCATCGCGCACGTTATCGATTGTATCTAAACGGTCTTGGTACGTTCTGGTTGTGATGATCTGCTGATAATACTCAGGAGACGTATCTAAGTTATGGTTGTAATAATCAAGGCCAGCGTTTTTGAGTGCATGGGCTTTTTCGTTATCTAACATCCCAAGCGTCATACATGTTTCAAGGCCAAGCTCTTTCACTTCTTTAACCATTTTTTCAATGTAAGGCATGTCTCTATCTTTTGGATCAGACCATGCAGCGCCCATACAAAAACGTGTGGCACCTTTTTGTTTTGCTAAGCGCGCTTGTTCTACAACCTTTTCAACTTCCATCAAGCGCTCTCGCTCAAGATCTGTTTTGTAATGACCTGATTGCGGACAATACTTACAATCTTCTGGGCACGCACCGGTTTTAATCGATAGTAGCGTTGAGATCTGCACCTCATTAGGGTTAAAGTTCTCACGGTGAATACTGGCGGCTTTAAATAATAAATCGTTGAACGGCATCTCAAATAATGCTTTTACTTCTTCATAAGTCCAATCGTGACGAACTGTAGCCATGTTTATATTCTCTTTTTTATTAAAATCTGCTCAAAAATAATGCAGTTAACTTGACGGTGATTGGCTTAGTCTACTTTGTGTCGTAGTATTGTCAACGCCAACCAGTCAAGCAAGGTTTACCAGTGAGTAATTTTCAGTCAATCGATAAAGAATTTGATAAAAAGCATATTTGGCACCCCTATACGTCCATGCTTAATCCGCTCCCTTCATACGGCGTAACACACACAAATGAGAATAAAATTTATCTCGATACCGGTGCTGAGTTAATTGATGGAATGGCATCTTGGTGGAGCGCGATTCATGGCTACAACCATCCAAAACTAGTCGCAGCGATTCACCAGCAAGCAAGTACCATGAGCCACATTATGTTTGGCGGCATTACCCACGCCCCTGCGGTTGAACTATGCAAAAAACTCATTCGCATTACGCCAAAAACACTAGACCGAGTTTTTCTAGCAGACAGCGGCTCGGTAAGTGTTGAAGTCGCGATAAAAATGGCGCTTCAGTATTGGATAAGTAAAGGCCATAAAGGTAAAAACAAACTGATGACCGCCCAAAAAGGCTATCACGGTGATACTTTTGCGGCCATGAGTGTGTGCGACCCAGTTAATTCAATGCACAGCATGTATCAAGGCTTTTTGCCTGAACATATATTTGTAGCCGCACCTAAAGCTAAATTTGATGACCAACCAGAGCAACAAGAATTAGACTCCCTTGAACAAGCGTTTATAGAGCACCATCAAGATGTTGCTGCATTCATTATCGAGCCCATTGTGCAAAACGCTGGCGGCATGAATTTTTATAGCCCCTACTATTTGGCTAAGGTTAGGCAATTATGTGATAAGTATGATGTGTTACTTATACTCGATGAAATTGCAACGGGTTTTGGTCGCACAGGTAAAATGTTTGCTTGTGAGCATGCTGATATCGAACCAGATATAATGTGTATCGGTAAGGCCCTGACCGGAGGCATGATGACGCTATCGGCCACGCTGACTAACGAAAAAGTTGCTGTTGGACTTAGCGAGGGAGAAGCTGGCGTCTTAATGCATGGCCCAACTTTTATGGGTAATCCATTGGCGTGTGCCGTAGCAAACGCAAGTATTGATTTATTGTTAGAAAATAACTGGCAAGCGCAAGTCTCAAAAATTAACCTAGCCATGACAGCGCTTCAACGGTGTGAAAGTCTACCTCAGGTTGTTAACGTAAGAACATTAGGCGCAATTGGCGTTGTTGAAATAGACAAAACCGTTGATGTCGCTAAAATACAGAGGTTTTTCGTTAATAAAGGGGTATGGATAAGACCATTTGGTAAACTTATCTACATAATGCCGCCCTACATCTGTTCAACTGAAGATATTCATAAACTTGCAGATGCAATCTATGACGCAATAAACGAATCTCAATACTAATATGTGTTATGCCATAACTTGAGTGTTGTGGCTTACTATTAGTTTTAAAGGAATATAGTGTTGCTAATTTGACGACGTAGTTCGAAATTACACAACAGACCATGTTACTATGTATCGCTTTGACAGCAATGAGTAAAAGTACGAGGATTTATGCAGCAAATCGTCAAATTACAACCTGCACAAGCTTATCAAGCGCCAAGGTTTACCGTTTACCAACATCGTCAGATCGACAAAATCGAGCAGCTAGATAAACTCCCCGAGCATTTACGTTTCGAAATGAAAGTCGTTGCAAATGTATTCCCGTTTCGCGTTAATAACTTTGTGATTGAAGAACTAATTGATTGGCGTAACGTACCAAACGATCCTGTTTTTCAATTGACCTTTCCACAACGCGGTATGCTAGACGACGAATCTTACCAACAAATGGTGCAGCTTCTAGAGCGTCCTCACACTGCAGAAGATGTTATTGCTCTAGCGACCCAAATTCGCCTGAAGCTAAACCCGCATCCAGCAGGGCAAATGGACAAAAATGTACCTTTTTATGAAGGAAAGCGATTAGACGGTATTCAGCACAAATACAAAGAAACCGTGTTGTTTTTCCCATCACAAGGCCAGTACTGCCATTCTTATTGTACGTTTTGCTTTAGATGGGCGCAGTTTGTAGGTAAAGCAACACGTTTTAACAACAATGATGAAACGTTGCTGCATAATTACTTAGCCGAGCATAAAGAAGTCACTGATCTGCTAATCACTGGTGGCGACCCTATGGTGATGCGCACTTCAAAGTTACGTAAATATTTAGAAGCATTAAAAGAGCCACGCTTTGACCATATTAAAACCATTCGTATCGGTACCAAATCACTCACCTTTTGGCCATTTAGATATGTCACCGACCCTGATGCAAAAGAGCTGTTGGCGCTTTTAAAAGAGCTTGTTAACGCGGGTAAACATGTCTCTATCATGGCCCACATTAATCATATACAAGAGCTTCGTACCGATATCACCAAAGAAGCAATTCGCCTTATTCGTCAAACTGGTGCTCAGATCAGAACGCAAGCGCCTTTACTAAATAACATTAATGTTGACTCACAAATGTGGAGCGAAATGTGGAAAGCGCAAACGCAACTGGGCATGATCCCCTACTACATGTTTATTGAACGGGATACCGGAGCAAAACGCTACTTTGAGTTGCCTTTATATAAAACATGGGAAATATTCCGTGACGCCTATAAAAATGTGTCTGGGGTATGCAGAACCGTACGCGGTCCGTCTATGAGTGCGGGCCCAGGTAAAGTCGAAATTTCTGGTGTAGCACAAATTCATGGTGAAAAAGTGTTTGTACTGCGCTTTATTCAAGCCCGCAATCCGGACTGGGTACAACAACCATTTTTTGCTAAGTATGATGAAAAAGCGACTTGGTTAAATGATTTAAAACCCGCTTTCGGTGAACAGAAGTTCTTCTGGGAAGATGAATACAACGCAATGTAAATGAGAAAGTTACACGGGGCGGCACAGCCTTGCCGCCCTATTTTAAGGAACATTTTATGCTTGAGGTTTATCTAGGTTTAAGCCTTTTCATTGGACTCATCATAATATACGAAGCCCGTCATATCTTAAACTCACCTGAAAATCCAATCACGCCTGTTACGGCCATAACATCAATCATTGAGTTTATTTGGGCTATTGTATCTATCTTCGCGTTGATTTATTTACCGTTTTCGAAATGGCAAGTTTTGCTACCCTCTTTATACATTACACATAATGCGATTGGCTGGGTATACGGATTTTGGCTCGCGGGTAAACTTACAAAACACGATTCAGATCAGTTAATTATCCCATCGTGGTATGCCAAGTTTTCTTTTAACTTTGGTATCCTATTTACGCTACTTGGGCTGTTCCTCGTCATAACGTAATTCGCTTAAGTGGTACAGGCTCTAGCTAGTAAGACCGCGAGTGTATATTTTGCGCTGCCACTATCTCAATTTGACTCGTCATTCTGAACTTGTATCGTCATTCTCGACTTATTTCAGAATCTCACCACTTTTAACGTGTCGCATTTGTTTATGGTCGCCGCTTCTATCGTGTAATAGGGGTGATGGTTAATCACTAACCATTCACCTCCATATCACTTAGGCTAAGTATTAACGCATCCACAGCAGCGCCCACTTAGTTCCGTTTGGCTCCACACCTTTACATAAAGAAGAGCCTAATGAATTAGGTTTATGTGTACCACGCGCCACCCAGCAATAACCGCCATTAACATCCCCTTGCCAACCAACGTAAGTATCGGTACTGGTATAGGTTACATAGCTTGGGTTAGAGCAGCCATCATACGACGTATTAGGTTCGCTCAAGTCGGTTCTACAAGCAGGTTGACCAGCTCTCATTGGCATAGCAACCACTTTATCTTCATATGCCCAAGTCGTTCTTACTTGTTCAAGCTCAAATGTTGAGAAATTAACGCCATACACAGCCTTACCGTCGGCACATTGCGCTTGTGAACAAGCAATTTGCTCTCTCACATCAACAAATCTTGATAAGTTGCCTTTGTACATCCAAAGTTTAGTTGGATTATTAGGTGATGTTTCAGGCTCATCTGAGTATTGCGTTAAGTTTTTAACGCCACCGGCATGGTTTTTAGGGAAGCTTCCCACCAATGTCCAACCACCACCGTCGGTAGTCATATCACAATAAACACTCAAAAAGTTGCCGTTGTCTCCAACAATGTCATATACCCCATCACCTGTACTCTGGCCTGATTGAAGTATTTCTTTGCAACTTGACAATTGGCTTTGCGGATTCAGAAGCAGGTTCCAATCGCCACGAGTTCCCTGATTGGAGTACCATGTTCCTGTGTAAGTGGTATCGCTTAACGAGCCAGTGAAGTACATTGTCGTGTTGAGATCGGGTTGGCTAATTTCAAAGTGCACCAACTGCTCATCAACACTTGTTCTTCCAGATACAATGTCGACATCATTTTTGGCAACAAAATGCTCGTTAGTGCCCTTAAAATCAAAATCCATAGACTGTTGATTTACTAGTTG
This sequence comes from Pseudoalteromonas sp. S16_S37, assembly GCF_014694405.1. Taxonomy (GTDB): domain Bacteria; phylum Pseudomonadota; class Gammaproteobacteria; order Enterobacterales; family Alteromonadaceae; genus Pseudoalteromonas. The sequence goes on along the minus strand of NZ_JAAUWV010000018.1, from coordinate 1,502 downwards.
GCCATCAAGTACGTTATCAAAGTAAATTGTATGTGTTTTGTTAAATTCACTTTGTGCTAAAACTGAGCTACTGCATAACGCAACCGCTAAAGCTATTCCATTATATTTCATAATATTGAGTCCAATTTTTGTGTTTATTACATGCCAGAATTTGGCTGCCTAAAGTGATTCAGTTTCTGTCATTTCTATTTCGTATAGTTGACCTATTCCATCATAGTTATCACATTTAACGTCGACTCTTTTAGTCGATGTATTCAATGATTTTTTGCACGTCACGTTTTGCGCTTTTAAGCCAAATTGCGCGATATATTGCGCTACCTTTGCATCAATTTTAGTTTTTAAACTCTCTGGTGCTGCTGCGTAAAAGTTGTCAAACTGGGTGTTCCAATCTTTTACGTCGGCTTCTTTTGCAACGCCAAGCCACCCCATACCTAACACGGTAGATTGCTCAACATACTGACCCTTTAAAAACATAAAAGCCAATACATATTGTGCGCCTTTGTAACCCATCTGAGCGGGTTGTTTAAGCAGCTCAAATGCTTGTTCATAGTTCCCTTTACGGTACTGTTTTACACCAATCATTTCTGCTTTATATAACTTCGTTTCGCTTACGCGAACAATATCAGTTGTACCACAGGCACTTAGGTTAATCATGCAAAAAGCAAATAGGCTCAATATCACTATTACGCGCATCGTTTAAATCCTCATATATGCGGCAGACAAGGTACCTTCACATCCTGTAAAAACAGGTACCGTCTGAAATAGACTAGAAGTGTGGAATTGTACAGATGTATATTATTCAGGTCCAATTTGTTGCAGAAATCTGACCGGCTCAGATTGGTAAGTCAAGTCTGATTAACAGACTGTTGACTTGGAGTGACTGTCCACAGAAACTGCGGTCAAAACTTGCGTCAAATCGGAGCAATAAAACCTGTTTAACCGGGAAGTCGCAAATACTGTCTAACGAACAAATTGAGGTGGATGTCCAAATTGAGGTGCGAACAAAGCCCACTGTTTTTTGTCCGCACTTTTAATTTGCTTTGTTATATTGCGATTTACACAATACATTTTGATTAGCGCCACTACCATACAGCTTTAACCTTTCTGTACCACCTGTTTTTTCAAAAAACTCTTGTAATGTAATTTCCTTTTGCTCGTAGCTCATTAGTTGCCAGAAACCGTAAAAACCTTTGAACCAAAAGTAATAGAACACAGCTCCGACAGCTAACAGTAAATATACCGATTTACCTACTTTTTGTTTGTACTTTATGCCGCAATAAAAAAACCAAATGCAGCTAAATATCGCCACAATAAAAAATGCAGAGAAAGGAGTTATTGCAGCATAAGAGTTGCTCCAAATAGAGCTTAAACAAGTCAAATTACTGAATCGCCCCGAGTTCATCGGAGACTAGTTGTTTAAGTCAGGCTACTTTACCTGACTCTTTTAAATTATCATAGAAATCAGCTTCATATTGAGCTGGTGAAATATATCCAATAGAAGA
>NZ_JAAUWV010000017.1 GCF_014694405.1 Pseudoalteromonas sp. S16_S37 | reverse complement strand
ATCTCCATTTTGCAAGGTTTTGAGGGGTGAGAAAACAAACGTTGCAAAATGAGGATAGTAAGATCGTTTAGATCATCAAGAAGATCAATGCATTAAGTGATTTTCAGTGTCGACTATTTAATAGAATAATTTATTGCAATAAAAAGAGATTGGCTGAGTTCGATTGTACGAGGATACAGCAAGCGGGCTGTGGATATGAGCCTCACTATTTATACATTTAAGGGGGTTTTCAACTCGGTTTGAATCCTCTTAATAAAACCCTTCAACACTATGTAAGCTGACGTTATGTGACAAAATATCTGACTGACACGTATTTTTGCACCACACTGAATAGCCCAAAAATAAACCCAATAAGAGGAATTAATAACACATAAGGGGATACTAATATCAACCGATAAAGGCCCGCTATTGGTGGCAAAAAAATCATGTATAAAAAGGCTAAAGTAGATAGTAAACAAGCAGGCAGAAATACTCGCTAAAAAGGTATAAAAAAAGCGTGTTGTATAAATGTTATGGGTTATCTTGGAGCCAATGTAGATTATAAAAAACGGCACTGCTTTTGCTGGCAAGTCGAACATCAGTGATAATAAAGCGCTCGAAGCTGAGATTGTGCGCTCATTTATAAGGTCACCAATTATGGAGAACACAGTTACACTCATAACGATAAAAGATAAAATTGATAACTCTGTAAATGTCTTAATATTCAAATTTACTGTCCGCAGTTGATTTTATGGGGACATGATTAATGGTTTTGTATCAAAAAACATTAATTTTAGCTTTCGGTTGGGGAGCTTGGCTCCCTCAGAGATATATTTAAAAATATTTACGCTGCTAAAGCTTTCGACCTAGGCGTTTTTCAATTTGCTTTTTCTCCCAGCGGGGGCCAAAAAAGTCAAAAATCTCAAAAATACTTAATCCGTGTGAGGCAAGGCCTATTCCCCAGCCAAGCGCTGCCCACCAAGCCCAAATATAGCCAGGGTTAGTTATGTAATTAAGAATAAATAAGAAAACAATGATAATGGCATAGGTTAAAGCGTGTGAGTAAAAATCTCTAATGGCTTTAACATGTTCAATCACTGTTTGCTCTTCTTCGGTTAAACTGATATCCGAGTTATGTGGTTTCATTTTAAGCTCCTGTTGAAGGTCTGCGACCGTGGTTTCAAAAACAGCAGCTAAAGACTTGAGTGACTCTAAGCTTGGTGTATGACCACACTCGATACGCTGGATTGTTCTAAGGCTCAAGCCACTTAGCTGTGCTAGTTGGTCTTGAGACCAGCCTCTTTGCAACCTTAATTTTCTGGTAATCACTTTGTTAGTCCTTTGCTGTATTGATAAGGAGAGCTTAACGGAAAACTCGACTATTCTTTACGTCACTGATACGTAACCGATATGACAAATTATATATTTCAATAGGTTATAGAAATTTTTTGCTCATAAATATGTTAAAGTTTATAGCTTGCAATTTATTAGTGTGACCGATAGCCCAGCGATAGACAAGTATATGCTTTTGTTTGTCTTTATTCATTGACCGTCTATTTAGGTAGTCTAAGTGTCCGCTGAGGTTTCACGGTTGAATAGCGCTATTTAACCCAGGGCAAGATCATGAACTTTACCTTGACATAATTTTATGATCTTATACTGCTTTTCAGATTAAGCAGCCCAATTATGTCAGCCAATACGTTGTTCGAACACTTTTCTTCCATTGATGACCCGCGCCAGCAAGGCAAAGTGCAACATCCATTATTCGATATTCTGTTTCTAACTATCAGTGCCGTAATCGCGGGTTGCCAAGGCTGGGAAGAAATTGAAGATTTTGCTCATGACAAACTATCTTGGTTACGTAAATTTATAGCTCTATCCAACGGTGTGCCGCGGCACGACACGATTGCAAGGGTTATAAGCCGTATCGATATGACCCAGTTTCAAACCAGTTTTTCTCAATGGATGCAAAATTGCAGTGAGCTAACAGACGGCAGCGTGGTTGCCATTGATGGAAAAAGACTAAAAGGTTCATATAAACAGTCTGATAGAAAAGATGCTATCCACATTGTCAGTGCGTTTGCCTGTGAAAATGGCGTGACGTTAGGCCAATGCAAGACCGACTCGAAGTCCAACGAAATCACTGCAATTCCAGAGTTGCTGAAGTTACTAGAGCTAAAAGGTTGCTTAGTGACGATTGATGCGATGGGCTGCCAAAAGGAGATTGCGAAGCAAATTATAGACAAAGAAGCGGATTATTTACTGGCTCTCAAAGCCAATCAGGGCAGCTTATTTGAACAGGTAAAGCAACTCTTACAGCCAGAAATCACACGCCAAATAGCGAGTGACAGCCTACTAAGTGAGGTAGATTATCAACGAGGTCGAGAAGAGTTCAGGGCAGCGGTTGTCTGCCATGATATGGCTGAAATTCCCACAAGTGCTAGCTGGCCCAATTTACAAAGTGTAGGCGTGATAGTGTCTTACCGTAAATCGGATAACCAACAACAAGGTGAGTTGACATATCGATATTATATCAGCTCAGCGAACTTGAGTGCGCAAAGACTAGCTGAAGCCACACGAGCGCATTGGTATATAGAGAACAGTCTTCATTGGTGTTTGGATGTGGCAATGAATGAAGATGGCTGCCGTATACGTCGCGACGGTGCAGCAGAAGTGTTTGCTGGTGTAAGACATATTGCATTGAATTTATTAAAGAAAGAGACATCCTTTAACAAAGGTGTGCGCGCTAAACAGCTAAAAGCAGCTAGAAACGAGTGCTATTTAGAAAAGGTATTGAATAGCAAGTGATTTTTCATGCTCTTGCCCTGCTATTTAACCTCTGTTGGTGCGAATAAAACCGGCTAAGTAAATGATGGGGGAAACTCCCATCCAACTAAATTTGGACAGGAGCTGATATCACATTAGTTTACGAGTTTATAGGCTGTCCAAGTATCACCTAAACGTTCGTCAACGCCTTTGATTATATTTGGTAGAATATCAGTCACATTATAATGCCAAGCGCACTCTGTTCTGTTTAAACCAGTGTACAGAGGTGTACAAAAGTCCAACTTGCCCAAATCGTTCATTGTGATCGCTGATATTTTATAAATTTTATTGTCATGAGTGGTGACGGTACCGCCCTCAGCAGTAAAGTCGATAAACTTTACATCGCTACGGTTATCGTATTCAAGTCTCCAACGAGTGCCCGGCAAAGTTTCAAGTGAGGCTAACGCGTCATTGTTTTTAAGCTTGTACTTAACGCTTCCTGAATTGGTAACCCATACCAGATCTTTTCTGTTATCAGCGTTGATATCTACGATATGAAGTGTTTTTACATCTTCGTTAGTTAGTAGCTCTTGAGTTTCCCCAAAACTTGCTTCTACAGCTGCGTTAGCAGTTGCCGCAAATAGCAGGGCGGATACTAAAACGGTTGAATTTCTCATTGCTTTCCTTATTCCTTATGAGGTGTTTTTTAAAATCCGCCGATATCCTATACAGGAAAAATGAAAAAGGCCAAGCTTTTGCTTGGCCTTGATTACAAGTAGTAGGAGGCTTGTATTTTTTACAGATTAAATGTGCGAGAAACGCTAAATACAACACGCTCATCAGCCGTGTCGTACTCTAAGCTGGTGTTCTCTGCCGCCATTTCAATATCAAAACCGGCATAGTTTGTTTGGTAAGCTAAGCGATAGTGCGTGTAAGACTTATCTCCTGCATCCCACATGTATTTATTACCATCTAAAGAGTTTGATACATCAAAGCTTGCACGTAGCGTATGCCCTGGCGCAACTTCAATGCTGTGAGCAATCATGGCAATAGTGTGGTCTGCGCCTTTACCAAAGTAATCCCAGCTATACCAAAAGTTAAACTCTGTTTGCCCTAATGAGTTGGCAAAGCCAAACTTTGAATATACTTCAGGGTAATTACCATGACTTGAATTAGTGCCACCATGGTAGCTGTAATAGGCGATACCGTAATCAATACTCCAGTTGTCGTTAAGTGCTACATATTTACCGACATAAAAGTCCCACTCGATGTCAGTCTTGTTAGCAAAATCGACATTCGACGCCCAAGAGCCCACATACACGCCATCGCTAAATGCATAGTCAAGACTGCCTTGCAACGCAGGGTCTTCTTTAGTTTGACTGACACCATTAAAGCTGTAATCAGAAGCAGCAGTAATCGTTGTCGACAAGTTTGCCATTGCTTGGCTTGAGGCAAGTGCTAGTGCACTCAGTAGTAAAGTTTTTGATGTTGTCATTATGTTGTATTCCTTAGCTAGCAGTTTCTATTTTGCTGTAGTCAATTTTGTTATCTTTAGCGGAGCTATCTATTTGGCTCACAGTTTTAAGCTTGTTGTACCCAATGTAAATAACACAGGAGAAAAACAAACCGATGACAAGTGCGCCAACCCATTGAATTTGCAAAAACTCAAGCTTAAACAATAAAGTTAACAATGATAGTGCGACTATGTTAAATAACATGTAGTTACGCATACCTAAACGCTGTACTGTTAGGTTTAGGTTGTCTGTGTATAGGCGAATGAGTGAATCAAGAGAGTTGATCACAAACACAACACCCACAAATACCATGGCGACGTTTTTAACGCCTTCAGTTGCAATACCCGCTTCGTGGTAATGATGCATACATAGAAAGCTGGGCAGTCGCTCAGCTTTACTTTAATTTAATTATTCAGGCCGTAAGTCTATTTAAATAAACCAACCTATAATTTTCAAAATGCTATTTTAGGCGCTATTTTATTCAGAAATTGGAATATCTTGACTCGTAAGGTAATTTATAACTTCTTCTAAATGTGATTCAAAGTTGCGCCATCGACCGATGGATTTACTATTGAGAGGCTCTCTCACTTGTACTTTACTGGCTGTAGATACGGGTGTGGTATTTAAATGAAAATCTATGCACTGGCTTTGCCATGGTAAGTCGCAAAAATTAAGTAAATCACGAATGTGATGCTCAGGATTATTAACGAGTGACTCATATTGCAGCAGTTTAAAGTGACTGCCATGCAGCGCTTGCCAATGCTGCATCAGATGATAAAAGCGCGCATAAAACTTGGCGGTGTCCATAAGACTGAGAGAATAACGATAGTATGGATTATTAATCGTAAATAGCTGTCGGTAATTACCAATGCAAGTATCTAATGGGTTACGCAGCAAGCAGACGATTTTGGCGTTTGGTAATGCTTTACGTATTAAATCGACATAGAAAAAGTTAAATGGCAATTTATCAATAAAATGTGCGCTATTGCCCGTGACCACACGGGTGGCATCAAGGTAGGCTTGCCCAAGTTGCCCGAAATCCAGTTGGTATGCTGCATCAAGTGTTGTGTTATCTAGCACATGTGGTGTTTTAGTTTGGGCCAACCGTTTGGTGCATATGCCAAAATCTTGTAGCTCTCCCGCTGACATGACATCTGAATGGCTTGATAAAATGCGTTCTACCAATGTGGTACCAGAGCGTGGCATACCTAACACAAAAATGGGTTCGTTACTGTTGTGTCCAATCTGACTAATTTGCTTGTGTTCCTCACTCAGCGTTTTTATATGTGCAAACAACTTAGTGGATGCATCGTTATCGAAGCGGGCTTGTTTGAGCTTGGCTTTCTTTCCCATATTTAACGCTTCAAACGCTTGATCATATTGTTTTAAATCTTGATACTCTTTTGCCAAAGCGTGACCAATATGCAGTTGAGCGTCTGGGTGCGATATGTTTGAAAAAACGCTGTTTAAGCGTTCTAAATGGTTGCTGTCATTGGTCGCTTTAATGAGGTCGGAAAGCGCAAAATGTGCTTGGTGATGTGTTGGGTTAATTTGTATTGCTTTTTCAAAGGCTTGCTCGGCCTGAGCGAAGTCTCCTAAAAATTTAGCGCACACACCGTAGTTGTAGTAAAACTGTGGGTTAGTCTGTGTGATTTCCAGTGCTTTTTTGTAAAAGGACATAGCCTGTTCGTGTAACCCAATATGGCTCATTGCAACACCTAGCGTATCTGCCGTCAGTGCGCTATTCACGGCTGCTAAGTTTACTTGAGTTGCAGTCGCTTTGGCTTGTTCAAGTTGCCCATCAAGGGCATAGCATTTTGCAAGCTGTGCCAAGTACTCAGTGTTGTTGTCAAATTCTAGTGCTTTTTCAATCAAGGCAATGGCTTTTTTAACTTGACCAACTTGTACGTTGATCATCGCCAGCAAAAAGTAAGCATCGGCATGTTGGGGCTCTGTCTGCACAATAGACACAAGATATTGGTGTGCTTGCTGTATGTCGCCTTGGTTTAGCGCTTTTATGGCATTTTGGTGTAGCTGGTTGATACTGAGCGTCATAAGTCATTATTCTTATTGAAAATAAAAAAGGCTCAAACTAGGTTTGAGCCTCTAGCGTAACGATATCTTGGTTATAGTTCAAATTGATAGTCGAACTTAACACCGATAGTCAGAGGGCGATTGATATAGTGCCCGTAGTTGCGCTGAATATCGGCACCGTTAGTACCAGTGTCTGTTACCGAGTCGTAAGGCACAATATCTGCATTGCTACGACGAACAGATGTATACGTATATTTATTAAACAAGTTATTGATATACAGCGTGGTTGACCACTGATCACCAGTAATTTTTGCTGATAAATTACTTAGCGAGTACCCTGGTAATGTCTCCCCACTGTCATGCAATCCCACTTTCGAAATAATATCGCTTTGTGCAGTCAGTCCATAGTTGATGTCGAGTAGTTTATCGTTGAGGATCTCAGTTTGGTAGTTTATCCCCAAAGAAAACTGGTGCTCTGGCGAGCCTGGTAATCTATCGCCGTCCATACCACCATCTTTACCATCGGTATTGAATAGCGTTGGTGCATCCTTGGTTAGCTCAACTTTGGTGTAGGCGTATGTTGCATAAGCTGTAATTGAATCCGTTAGCATGGCGCGCGTTGCTACTTCAACGCCTTTGGCGTTTGCAGAGCCTGCGTTAGTGGTGTACGGCAGTTGACCAATTTCAGTAGCCCCACTTACCTGAGCATCTTCCCAGTCGACGTTAAATAATGCAGCATTGAAGTGGAAACGGTTTTTTAGCCAAGTGCTCTTTAAACCTAATTCATAGTTGGTTGTGGTATCAGCTTTATAAATCCTTTCTTGAGGCTTAACACAGCCCTTTTGTTGGCCAACAGGAATTGGATCTGGGCATTCATCAATTGCGTTTACACCACCAATACGAAACCCTTCACTTACGGTCGCGTATGCCATGATGGTATCCGTGAACTGATAACTGGCATTAAATTTAAATAGGTTACCACTGTCGTCATCAGGTCTTCCTTTGAAATCAAACGTTACGGCATCTTGCGCTGCGCCACTGTAGACGGTGTTGCTCAAAGGAAAATCTACTGCTGATTGCGTTTCAATTTCATACTCATAAAGTCGAGCACCCACGGTAATGGTGAGCTTGTCGCTGGCTTTGTAACCCACTTCGCCAAAAATGGCTTGTTCAGTAATTTCACTTCGGTCAATAGAATAATACTCTAAGCTATCAGGGCGAATTTGCACGCCACCTAAGTTTTCTACTGCGAATTGGCTAAAACCCGGTGTGTATTCTTTACTTGATGCATCTGATTTGCGTTTATTGTAAAAACCGCCAACGATCCAGTTCCAATCAGAGTCGCCTTGCGACACTAAGCGGATCTCTTGGGTAAAGTTTTCTTCTTCTTCAAGTTCACGGGTAAAAGATGAGAATGATGGAAACTCTTCATAGCCATAAGCTAAGCGGATCAGAAGGTCGGTTTGGTCGCGCTGACCATCCGCATCAAATTCGGAAAAACCAGTTGCAGACACTAGCTCTGCAAAACCTAAGTCTGCCTTAACCTCTAAGCTTAATAATGAGTCAGTTTTGTCTCTTGGCTCTTCATAGCGGTATGCTGATTCATACTTACCAATTTTAGAATTTAAGCCATTATTTGAGTTAAGCGCGCCGTGGTGAACGATAGAACGACCTTCGCTTTGTTGTTTTTGATAAAAGTAGTTAATCGTGCCATCAAGCCAATCGTTAGGCATCCAGCGAAGTGAGATCCTGCCGGTTTTGGTTGTTTCACCATTATTGTCTTTTGCTTTGCGTAAATTCTGGTCAACTTCACTTTGATTTGACCAATCAGGGTCTGGCATTGAAACACCAGCATCACGCACAACGTAGTTGTAATCGATAAAGCCTGGATCTATATAAAAGTTCGCGCTAGCGCGTACTGCTAATTTGTCTTCGATGATAGGAGTATTAAAAATAAAGCCTGACTCGCCACCCAATGAATCGCTTTCGCTGACTTGAAACACATCACCGTATACCTTGCCTGTAGTTAGGTCTAATTCGGGGCTTTTAAGCATGTAACGAATTGCGCCGCCTAAAGTACCTGCACCATACAATGTACCTTGAGGGCCAATGAGGACTTCTACACGCTCAACATCGGTTAGTCGCATGTCGATAGCGACAGGTATTTCATTGATGTAAGTAGCCACTGTACCGCCATCCGAATTAGGCCCAGATGAATTTGTATTCAATCCCCTGACTATGATAGGTGAGCCGGAACGACCACCTTGATCGGTCACTGTGAGACCAGGAACCCAGCGAGCTACATCCGCTAATTCGCCAATATTTTGGTCACTCATTACGTCGCTATCAAGGGCTGTAATATTCAATGGTGCTTCTTGGATTGAACCTGCACGCCTTGTTGCGGTTATCTGAATTACTTCAAGTGACTTGTCTTGCTTAGCTTGAGCGTCATCGGCTTGAGCTAGATTAGGAATTAGCAGCGCACTAGTAAGTGCACTAGACACAGCTAATGAAAGTAAGCTTGGTTTGAACATGATTTTTGCATCCCCATTGGTGTGTTGTTGTTTTTATGCTCACAAAGAAAAGCATAAATAACGGCAGGGAACAAGCCTGCCACAAAACAACTTTTGAATTAGTATTCACATAAATTGAAATTTTACGCATTCTAATCATGCTTTGATTTAAAATATAGTAGAATGGTGAATTTTTATATTTTTTTAATAATTTTTACGTACTCAGTGAATAAATGTTTCACAAGATTAATTAATATTCAGCAAATTTGCATAATTTTTAATTGTTATCGCACAGAGATTAAAGATATATGGTCGGTTCAATTCATAATGTTGGGTGTATGGGGAATCTGATTATAACAATTGAGTGATTAGTAGGTGTTACTCAAGCGGGGTGTTTTGTCGTGCTCGATATCACAGGAAGAAACTAAGGTAAGAAATGCGAATTTTTATAACTTTATGATTTATATGGGATAAATTTTATGTACAATTAGTTTGTTGGTTTTATGGGTACTAACCTGTTAAACACCGGCAGTTTATATTGATTTTCTTGGAGTAAACAATGAAGTTTCAAATCCTCGTTTCGGGAGTGGCTTTTGCTGCCCTATCAGCGCACGCTCAACTTAATGTTGAGCTTAGCACTCAAGCAGAAAACCCTTCGATAAAAAAAGAAGGCGGTGTGCTTGAAGTACAAAAGAGCGTAACTAACACAGGTACTGATAATGCCGCAATTAAAGTGTATAGCCACCTTATTTTTCCTGATGGTAAAACATACGTAGATGCTCTGCCAGCGGAGGTATATTTGGCACCGGGTGAAAGTTATCAAGATAGCAATATGTTGCTTGATGTACCGGCCAGTTTCCCTCGTGGTAGTTATAGTTATCATTATAGCGTTTACAATCAACAAAATAGCCAAATTTTGAGCGACAGTGTTACATTCGAAAAGAAAAGTCGCATTATCGATGTAGATGTGAGTCATGATATTGCTTGTGGCACAGATATGACAGGTACTTTATGTTGGAAACTCACTGACGGTACTCAATATATGCCTACTCCTGAGCCTATTTTCGATATTAGAGATATTGCTTTGAACAACAAAGCTGGCTGTGCGATTGTAGGTAAAGAAGTTAAGTGTTGGGAAAACAGGCACTCACGCGACAAAGTTGATTCACTTTGGAAACCACTACCTCGTGGACTCACTTTCACAGATCCGCAAAGAATATTCGTTGCACACAAGAATGACTCGTTTTGTGCAATTGATAGTGGGGAAATTGTTTGTTGGAGTAGTGGCAAATGGAATCCAGGTGCTGTTAATACCGCACCGCCTAAGTACTCTGAACTTAAAAACCCAAGTGATATTGAGGTGGGCCGTTACGGCGCCTGTATTCGACATGATAATGGTATCGATTGTTGGGGAGCTAAAAAGGTAAACAATAAGCCAACTTTTGCGGTTGAAGTACCTATTTTTACAAACCCAACGTATTTGATAGTTGCGTACAACTATGCGTGTGCTAAAGGTGATGAAGGGGTGAAGTGCTAGGGGGATGCACCCGCCGCGGATTTACAAGTACCAGAAATTTTGCCGCATACAGCGCTGAGATATGGCTACCCTGGCATTTTTTCATATGATGAGCGTGGCTTATCAACTTGGTCTACGCGTCCTGCTGTGATAGGTCCGTTCGAAATACAAGAGCTGGTCAACCCAATCGATATAGACTTTGATTATTGGTATGTTTGCGCTTTAGATGACACAGGGATTGTGTGTGGTGGGCGTAACAACGCAGCAGATACTGTACCGAGTCGTTTTAAATATTAAATTTTCTAATATTGTATACCGCGCCAATGAAAGGCGCGGTTTTTATATATCTGCATTATTGGCTTAGAGGCTGTTGCGAAAATGGTTACGTCGCATATTAAACAATGTGCCTCTATATGAAATGAACTTACTGGGAGCACTGCGATGAGGCTGGATCATGACTCTCATGCAATTATTGTTCTAATTATCAGTGCTTTAATGTATAAAATTACACCCCAGCAAGTTCAAACTGTTTTATAACTGGTGTTTACCCACTTGCCATTGATTGTGAGCTAAATACGTTTCGCCCGCATCAACTGCACCAGGCTCAAGTGTTGTGGCCATAGAATCGTTCCAGCGATTTAAATAACCAAACAAAGAAATAACGCCTAAAATCTCGACTATTTCGCCGTCATCCCAGTGCGCTTTTAGTTGCTCTTCAATTGTTGCGTCTACAGCATTTGGCACGCTTGAGGCGGCTAAGGCAAACTCAAATGCCGCTTTTTCAGCGTCAGTGAATAGTGCGCTATCACGGAACTGCCAAATATTTTGCAAACGAAGGTCTTCTCCACCGTAGCGTTTTGCCGCCAAAATGGTGTGTGCTTCACAATATCTGCAACCTGTATTGGCGCTAGTGATGTAACCAATCAGACGTTTTAGTTCACTGGTTACTCTGCCATGGTTTTCCATTACCGCTTTATTTAAATTAATGAAAGCTTTGGCAATATGAGGGCGGATCTGCATAGTTAAAACGCTATTAGGGCAAAAACCTAAAGTCTCATTGAAAAACTTTGCCAGCTCTGCCACTTCAGGGTTTGCATCTTGTGCAAGAGGGGTAACTAAAGCCATAATGTATTCCTATTGATTTTGTTATGTTGCATCTGCAACATAATCTAGGCGGTTTTTGAGCGCTTGTCTACAAAAAATGCACACCGCTTTTTATTTATTGGATGAGATTATGAGCAATAAGGCGCGTCAATCAGCTTTTGAGTTGTCGAAAAATATCGAGCAACCATATGATTTATATAATCATGTACCTTATAGAATCGCGGTTGCTAGTAACCTTTTGGCAATGGACCGAGATGCATATATCAAAAATTTAACAGGGCTTGAGACGAGAGAAATTCGCGTGTTGTTAAATATTGGCTCTTACGGACCCATCAATGCGGCCGACATTGCATATCAATCACGTCTAGACCCCTATTCGGTTAATCGTGCGATTAACACCTTGATGAAACTGGAACTGATCTGCGCGGATAATGACCACTCAAAACAACGTAGCAAGTTTGTAAAAATCAGTGAGCAGGGCTTGCCACTTTACGAACAAGTAGTGGCACATATGCGTGAAAGAGAAAAAAACGTACTAAAAGATATCAGTGAGGATGAAAAGCAACTGTTATTGTCGCTGCTTGAAAAAATTGAGCTAAGGGCTGAAGCTGCCTTGGCGCAAAGTGCCCAGCTACTAGAATCTCAAGGGCACACCATTACAAGGGATCAAAAAGAGCTTATCCGCTGGCACAAGCGCTCAGCAAAGTAGTGTTAATCTAGAGTGTCTACTCTATCTATGAACACTTCTCGATTCTTTATCAAACAGCGATTGTTATTGAGCACTAGCAAATCTACATATCTGCCGTTAAATACTTTGGTTGGAATCGATTTATCCTTTTTGTCGCTCATATAAAGAATAAAATGTGCGGTGCTTGAAAATTCATTCTTACTATTAGGCACTATGGCGGTGCTGGTGATCATATGAATGGTCTTCTTGTTCGCCATTGCCTGTTTGGCTCTAGCAGCAATTTGTTCATCTGAGCTAAGTGAAACGCCTAGCTTTGGGATAATAAAAGTAGCGTCTTTGCTAAACAAGGCTTGGTAACTTTCAATGGGCCCTTGATCACGAAATTGCACATAATCGATGATGGTTTTTTCACATAAGGCAATCTCGGATTTCGAGGGGAGACTCACTGATTGACAACCACTTAGCATAATCATTAGCGGGATGATAAAGGTCGCTAATTTGGTCTTCATATTTAACACCTGTTAACTTTTATTTACCAAGATTACTGTTCCTAAAGTAAGAATTCAATTATATTTATGCCCAATAATCATATTATTGTGGGCAGTACTGCTAGCAGTCTACAAAATATAGTAAACAAGGATATTAGGATGAAACAATCAGTTCTTTGGCAGCTTGCGCTGTCGTCGGTTATATTGGCAACTGGATGCCAATCAACATCCACAGAAACAACAAGCCAAACAAGTTCAGTTAGTAGCCCGTCAGTTACAGCGCCAATTGCTGCAAAGGTACCCTATAAAACAAAAATTCACGGTTATGAACTGGTGGATAATTATCATTGGTTGCGTGACGATAGTCGTTCGAGCGAACAAGTGATCGCGCATTTAGAAAAAGAAAATAGCTACACTGATACCATACTTGCGCCAAGTGAAGCTTTACAAGCGCAATTATTTTCTGAAATAAAAGCCAAGATTGTTAAAGACAATCGCTCAGTGCCCGTACAAAAAGGCCGTTATTTTTATTTTAACGAAACCATTGGCGATCAAGAATATGCGAGTATTTATCGTAGCCTAACTGTTGACGGTGTTAATCCTGAGCTACTACTAGATATCAACGAGCTTGCAAAAGCGCATGAGTTTTATGAGTTGGGTGATATTGAAGTTAGTCCTAACGCAAACCTTTTAGCTTATACCGAAGATACACTGAGTCGTCGCATTTATACGGTTAAAGTTAAAAATTTAACCACTGGTGAGATACTTAAAGATGAGCTTAAAGGTGTGCAAGATGGTGTGGTTTGGGCAAATGATAACCAGACGCTTTATTACATCAAAAAAGACCCTGTATCGTTACTTGGTACTCAAGTATATCGTCACACACTAGGCACGGCTCAAGAGCAAGACGAGCTGGTATACGAAGAAGCCGATAATACTTATTACACTTATTTAAGTCGCAGCAAAGATGGTGAGCAAATTTTTATTTATCACTATAGCACTGAGTCAAAAGGTATGTCGGTACTTTCTGCCGATGATGCGAAAGCCAAGCCACAGCGCCTGTTAGCCAGAGAAAAGGGCTTAGAATACAGTGTTTCAAAGCATAAAGACTGGTATTACATATTAACCAATCTAAACGCTGTGAACTTTAAGCTAATGAAAGCGAAAATAGATGCAGTATCTGACAAAGCAAATTGGCAGACGGTAATAGAGCATCAACCAAACGTAAGGCTTGAAGATTTTACCTTGTTTGATGAGCATTTAGTTTATCAAAGTCGAGCGCAAGGTCAGTCAAAAATTACCATTCGAGAACTCAAAAAGAACAAAGAGCACCAGATTGAGTTCAACGACCCTGCTTATCGCGTGTCTATGATTGGTAACAATACACTTAGTAGTGACAGTGTTCGCGTTCAATATGCGAGTATGACAACACCTAAAACCACCTTTGAGGTGGACCTAAATGATTACTCTAAAGTGACGCTAAAACAAGACAAGGTACTGGGCGATTTTAACTCCGCAGACTACCAATCTGAGCGTATTTTTGTTACTGCACGTGATGGTGTAAAAGTACCTGTTTCAATTGTATATAAAAAGTCATTATTCAAAAAAGACGGCACAAACCCACTACTACAATATGGTTATGGTTCATACGGATATACGGTTGACCCTGGTTTTTCTATTAGCCGATTGAGCCTGCTAGACAGAGGGTTTGTCTATGCGATTGCGCACATTCGCGGCTCGCAAATGCTTGGTCGCCCTTGGTATGAAGATGGCAAAAAGTTGAACAAAAAGAATACTTTTAACGATTTCGTTGACGTGACCAAAGCATTAGTCGCGCAAGGATATGGTGATAAAAAGCGTGTTTATGCCCAAGGTGGTAGCGCAGGGGGATTGTTGATGGGAGCGGTTGTTAACCAAGCACCTGAGCTATACCACGGTGTACATGCTGCGGTACCGTTTGTTGATGTGATCAACACCATGTTGGATGAATCACTTCCGCTTACAACAAATGAATATGACGAGTGGGGTAATCCAAACGACAAAGCATATTTCGATTATATGCGCTCGTATTCACCGTATGATCAAGTATCAGCACAAGCCTATCCAAATATGCTAGTAACAACGGGTTTGCATGATTCTCAAGTACAGTATTTTGAACCTGCAAAGTGGGTAGCAAAACTGCGAGAGAAGAAAACAGACAATAACAAGCTGTTACTCAAAGTGGATATGGAAGCAGGACATGGCGGCGCATCAGGTAGATTTAAGAGTATCAAAGATACCGCGCTAAATTATGCGTTCTTTATAGAATTGGCAAATGGCCGACTATAAAGTTAACAAATAAGAAAAAGCCCGGCTAATATGCTGGGCTTTTTCATTAGATTATTTTTTCTTCGGCTTTTGTTTTTTCAGCATGCGAGATGCCAGTGCACTTACAATATAAACAAGCACGACAGAATTACCGAGGATCAGCATTTCTTTATCTGTTACAAACATCCACAACGCAGTCAATAGCGCAAATGCAATGGTAAAATGCGACACCAGTGGATTAACTTTTTTGCTTTTCATATACGAAATAGTACTTACTTTTTTTACTAGCCTACACGTAATTATAACTAGTTGCAGGTCATAGTGCGAGGTAAGATTTAAGTGCAGTCATGGCACTTAATGTTTCTCAAAAACCATACTTGCTTTTAAAAGCCTTTAAGCCGTGAGGGGTAAACTCAATGGCGCGAGAGTCTAAATCTTGATGTGCCCACTGACGAGCCAGTGCATCTGTTAATACCCATTTACCAAGGTAACCTGCTAAATGGCTGCGTCTTTCGCTCCAATCGAGGCATGCTTTACACAATGGCCGACGGGTTTTTTTAGTTGCGGCTGTATCAAATCCGAGCTCGCTAAAAAAGCTGAGGCCAAGTTGCGTTAAAGTCAGCATATCTTGAGCTTCAACTATCCATCCATTGCTTTGTAATGCATCAAATAACTGAACGCCTAGTTCACCAGCTAGGTGATCATAGCAAATACGCGATCTTTTCAATCTCTCATCTGTGGGCCCCGTAGCAATACTTGTTTGTGCCATCGACGCACTAATATTTAGCATTTGTTCAATTAGTTCAGCTACTTGAAGGTTCTTTAACTGAAAGTATTTATGTCGACCTTGTTTGCGCACTATGATCAATTCGCCATCGACCAATTTCATCAAATGGCTGCTTGCCGTTTGCGGTGTGATATTTGCCTCAAGCGATAACTCTGTGGCGGTGAGTGCTTTACCGCTCATTAAAGCCGTCAGCATTTTAGAGCGAGCAGCGTCGCCAACGAGTGCGCCTAAGTAAGCAATATTTGGTTCCATACTTTTCCTTCATAGTTCGATTGCCACCGAAGCATCGAGATTTATCTCAGATAGACTGCCAAAAAGTCATTATGGAGACAACCACTTTGAAAATAACCTGTTTTATTGAATATCAAATCGACCCACACAAAGTTCATCTATTTGAGCAGTATGCCCAGAATTGGGGCAAAGTTATTCCTCAGTGTGGAGGAGAGTTACTGGGTTACTTTTTGCCACATGAAGGTACAAATAACATTGCATATGGCTTAATCAGTTTTGAGTCTCTTGCGGATTACGAAATATACCGACACACCTTGCGTCAATCACAACTGGGTAGTTGTAACTTTAGTTTTGCGAAAAATGAACAATTTATAGTGAGTGAAAAGCGCACTTTTTTAAGGACAGTTCCTTCGACTTATTTGCCAGCAAAAAAAGGAGAGCTAAGTTGATTGCCGTCATATTTGAAGTTATACCAAACCCTGAGTGCCAGCAAGTGTACTTAGACATCGCCGCAAGATTAAAAAGTAAATTGCACGCAGTAGAGGGGTTTATCAGTGTTGAGCGTTTTCAAAGCTTAGCCAACCAAAATAAACTCTTATCGCTGTCATTTTGGGAAAATGAAGAGGCTGTTGTGAGGTGGAAAAGCGACTTTGAACATCAAGCAGCACAACAAAAAGGAAAACACACGCTATTTACTAGCTACAGAATAAGCGTTGCTCATGTAATGCGTGACTATAGTAACCACAGTAAAATGTTAGGTGAGGCCTATGATGACGCTTGAGTTTTACGTGGGCTATTGCGTGGTTATTATCGCGCTATTGTTGTCACCAGGCCCCTCGGTACTGCTATGCATCAGCAATGGCTTACGCTATTCAAAGGAGAAAGCGGCGTTTGGGGTTTTGGGTAACGTGGTTGCGTTTCAGTTGTTGTTAATTATTAGTGCGACAGGGGTGGGGGTTATGCTACTTGCATCCAGTACGTTTTTTACTGCTTTGAAAGTAGTTGGTGCCATGTATTTGGGTTACTTGGGGGTAAAAAGTATTCGTTCGACCCTTACCAGCATTGATATACCAGACGTGCATACATCTTCTAGTGCACAACGTGCTGTACTCTTTAAACAGGCATTTTGGGTGACATCGCTAAACCCAAAAGCATTGATTTTTGTTTGCGCTTTGCTGCCTCATTTTATTGATAGCAGTAAAGCCGTTTTGCCTCAGATGGCGATACTTTGCTTGACCAGTGCGGTGATCCATTTTGTGATTTACTTTGCTTATGCGGCTTTAGCTAACAGTGCAAAAGGTGTAGTGAGTAATGAGTATGGCCTAAGTTTATTTAACAAACTAAGCGGGTTAGTATTTATTGCTTTTGGTGTGTTTCTATTCGTATCTTTGCTCATTGAGCGCTGATAAAACCAGTTAGTGAACTAAGTCGCCGCTAGTTTTAAGTTAATACTTAAAAATAACGGCGCTTATCGTTATGCACATCGAAAGTTTACCGTGACTAAGTATGGTGCGCCCATGGCTTCTAGAGTGCCAATACCAGCGATTGTGCCAATTGCGCCAGCATCGTCAACATGACCATCACCTAATATCCAAAGCCACGCACTTACATCAGTTACAAGCTCTGCAGTTGAGCGGTTGTTTAGGTAGTCTTTTTCAGCCTTTTCCCCTTGGTAATCAACTTGTTCGTTTAATACCACTAAGCTGCTTTTGGTTTTGTCACAAAAGTGTTCAGCTTGCCCAAGCGCTTCTTTCATGCCTTGGTCTCTATCTACCGCTTTAACCACTACGTAATGTTTACTTTCTCCAGGTCTTACATCGTCATGATGCGCACAAGCTGCTAACAGCACAGTGGTGGTCAGTGAAAGGATGAGATGTTTCATTGTTTTGCCCTAAATATGATTTTGGTGGGCATATTATTTGAGGTTTTTAACTGCGGAGCCAGTAAGAAACTGTAAAAATGTGCTCAATTATTGCACCTTTTGTAAGGTGTTTTTCATGGATGAAAATCCACGCTAAAGCTTAAAGTGTGTTAAAAATCGGGATTTTTACGGGAGTACAGTCATTTATCCATCTTATTTTTTTAGTTACTCGCAACTTTATTGATCCACGTATAAGTTGTATGTACTTTAATTAATTATTCTTCGGCGTCGTCTTTTGCCTCAAAAATACTCTAAGGTGCACAAACTTATGGATTTGTCTGTTAGCCGCTTTTACAGCCTACAAAGTAGTGAACTGCGTTATCAATATACGCTCAACACGCTTTATCAACGTTTAAAAGCAAACCACTGCATCATCGGCAAGTTTATTAATGACGCTAAGCAGGTTAAAACGCTCCAATATCTGCAAGATAACCAAATTAAAGAAAACTTTGTTTACGACCTAGTTCACACACCTTGTTTTGATGCCAAAGAGTTAGATTGCGTTTGTGCCTACGAAAGCGGTTTGCAGGCGCTTTATCCGCAAGATGAATTATTAAAGTCTTTAGACATTCATGGTTACTTAGGAGTGACCTTAAGAGCACCCGACCACAAACCAATCGGCATTTTGGTGTGTATGTTCAAAGAGCCTATGACATTAAGCGAAGCGGATAAACTTTGGTTTTCAGAGATTGGCTGTATTGTTGCGACTGAGTTAAGCCATAACCTTGAGATGTCAGCCAAGGAGTTGATCCTCAAACAACTGGCAAATGGTGAGCGTATCGCAAAGTTAAGCTCATGGACTTGGTATATCACACCTAATGAGCATTGGTTTAGCCAAGAGATGTGTAGCTTATTGAACTGCAACAATAACGACGTGTCACTGGAAAACTTTTTGTCGCACCTTCGTTCAGACGATAGCAAAAGGGTTGCCGAACAGCTGGAGCTTATCAAACAAGAAAAAATTGATAAATTTGATAAATTTGATATGTTAGTTTGCCACAAGCAAATGACGACCACGCAGGGATTGTTTCATATTGTTGGTGAAGTTGAGTTCAGTGCAGATCATGTGCATGAGCGCATACTGCGCGCCACTGTTCAAGATATCACTTATACCTCATCATTGAGTCGTCAGGTTGAGTTGACCAATGTGGTGTTTGAAAATGCGTCAGAGGCATTTATGATCACCGATCATCGCAATAAAATCATGATGGTTAATCGTGCGTTTGAGCTGCAAACGGGTTATAGCGCGGCAGAGTTGTATGGCGAAGATCCTGGCATTTTATCTTCAGGGAAACAAACTAAGCAGTTTTACAAACAAATGTGGCAGCAGTTGGAAAAGATCGGCATATGGAAAGGGGAAATTTATAATCGCAGAAAGAATGGTCAAGTATTTCCAGAAGAACTCACGCTTAATGCTGTAAAAGGGGAAGATGGTAAAATAAGCAACTATGTGGCTATTTTTCGAGATATTACCGACTGGAAGCGTAACGAAGCGCAGCTTACCTTTTATGCTAATCATGAGGCATTGACTGGCCTTTTAAATCGTCGCAGCTTTATGTTGAGCTTAGAAAAACAACTAACTAAATCGTATCGACTTCATGATACATCTTTACTATTTTTAGGCTTAGACCGCTTTAAAGAAGTAAATGACATTTTTGGCCCAGAAATTGGCGACAAAGTACTAATAGCAGTTGCAGATAGGCTGTTAAATACGCTGAAAAGAAAGGATATAGCAAGCCGTTATGGTGGCGACGAATTTGCTTTGCTGATTGCGCATCACTCACTGCCTGAAGTAATGGCGCATGCACAGTGGTTAAAGCAAATGCTTAGCGAACCCTACCACATTGATGAGTTAACAATAGAGCTGAGTGTGAGTATTGGGGTTGCGCACCTTAAAGCCACTGAGCAGCTAAGTGGTTCAAATTTGGTAAAAAATGCAGCTCATGCGCTGAGTAATGCCAAAAAGCAAGGTCGATCACGAGTGGCTGTACATGATGAAGCAATTCAAAATGCCTACCTTAAAAAAATTAAGCTCAGAGACAAACTTAAAGCTGCGTTAAGGGCAGGTACACTGCAAGTGCATTATCAACCAGTAGTGAGTACTAACACTGGTAAAATCGCCAAGTTTGAAGCTTTGATACGATGGTTTGATGACGAATATGGTGCAATTTCTCCTGCATGTTTTATTCCCATTGCAGAAGAGTTTGGCTTAATCCATCTGATTGGACAGTATGTACTGGAAACCAGTTGTCGTGATCTTGCCATGCTTCATCAAGCTGGCTTTAAACATATTAGCTTTTCAATAAACCGTTCAATCAACGAATTTAAGGCAAGTAATAACCAAGTTGAACTTATTCCAGCGGCAATTGAGCGGTATGGCTTGCCCTATGACGCAATTACCATTGAAGTAACCGAGTCGATGGCGGCGAATAAATACACTTGGCAGGTATTAGAAGCGCTTAGTGAATTAGGTGTGCAAATCGCACTTGATGATTTTTGTACTGGCTACTCGTCATTAAGTAATCTGATTGAGAACCAAGTAGATTTTGTGAAAATAGACAAGTCATTTGTTGATTGCATGGGGGTCGACCGCAACAAGCAAGTGATGGTGAAATGCTTGGTTGATCTGAGTTCGCAATTAGGTATTAAGGTGATAGCTGAAGGTGTTGAACAACAAGAGCAACAGCAAATGTTGTCTGACTTTGGTTGCCATTTAGTGCAAGGCTATATTTATAGCCCAGCAAGGCCCATTTTAGAGTGTTTGCACATGTTAGAGCACAATGGAAATGTGGCAGTGTGTGTTTAATCGACTTATTGATTTGGTAGACATTGAAGCTAATTTTCCAACATAGATTTGCGAACAAAAAATTCACTTTATCAATGTGCTAGTATTTTTTAATAGAGCGTAAGGCTAACTTAAGATAAGCTAAAGTCGGATGCTTATTAAATTTACCGTTTTTGAAAAGAGGGAATAGCGTGCAGCAATACTGGGTTGGTGACTTTTATGTTGACGTATCAAGAAACCAGATAACTAAACGTGAACAAGCGCAAACAATCGCGCCTAAGGCACTTAGCGTATTAACTTATTTGGCCGAAAACCAAGGCCGAGTAGTCAGCCAAGATGAGCTTTTAGACGCGGTTTGGCAAGGCACCATTGTCTCTCCCAATACTTTGCAGCGCAGTATTGCCCAGCTGAGAAAGGTATTAGGCGATGACGGTAAAGAGCAAGTTTATATAAAAACGCATGCCAAAAAAGGTTATAGCTTAGAATGTGATGTGCAGTGGTCTGAGGGCCAAACGTCAGTCAACGTAGTCAAAAATAACCCACCAGAAAATAACCTCACTCACACCCAAAATTATGATGCAAAAGCCTCCAAATTTAGCCCAGTAGGTGTCCTTTGCGCACTTTTAGTATTTGCCATGATAGTAGTGGGCTATCAATATTGGGCCAATAGCCAAACACCTACCTTAACGGTTTCGCAAATTCGTGCACTCACCGCAACTGATAACAAAGAAAGCGCGGGCATTTACTCTCATGATGGGCAATTTATTATTTTTCATCGTTTTTCAGAGCAGGCATGTATCAATAATATCTGGGCAAAAAATATTAAAACCCAGCAAGAGTATCAGCTAACTAAAGATTTAGGGGTGTATAGCAGCCATAGTTTGTCGCAAGACGGCAGCAAGCTTACATTTGTGTCGCAAGGAGACTGCGAAGAACAAATTGTTCAAAAAAAGTGTTACAAACTGGTGAGCTTAGATTTTAACAAAGCGCTTGAAAGCCCTTTGACTCCAACCGTATTGATGCAGTGCAAAGCATCTGAAATTCGTAATCCAAGTTGGCTCTCAAACGATAATATCGCGCTGATGCAAAAGAGTACCGACAGCTGGAAAATAATCAATTACTCGGTTTCAACCAACAGCAGTGAAGTGATTTACGAAATTGAAAACGGCAGTGTTATCGATTACGACTTTTCAATGAGTAAAGGCGTTATTGCGCTAATGAGTGTGCATCAAGACGGGCAGTATTACATTGAAATGTTAAAACCCAATGGCGAGGTGCTTTCAAGTAATCGCGTGCAATACCCAGAGCAGATCAGCAAGTTTAGATATATCTATCCTAACTTTTCGTCTTTAGAGCAGCAGCTTATTTTTAGCACGGGTAAGCGTTTATTTACCATCAATACAGATGGGCTCGTCAGAAGTGTTAGCTTGCCCTTAGATCAACCTATTGGCTCACCCCGAGTGCATCCAGATGGCGGAAAAATGCTTGCGATAAAGGGTTATTACGACAGCGATATTGTGTCACTACCAATAGCTGGCTACGCAGATTTAAGTCTAGATAGAGAGGCAATAAAAAATCATGTGCTACAGCGCTCTAATGTGTCTGAAGACAGCGCAAAGTTTCAGCCAGATGGAGAACATATTGCATTTACCTCTGAACGTTCAGGCGAGCTGCAAGTATGGATATCTGACGGTCAATCAACGTGGCAGCTCAGCCAGTTTCCAATCGACACCAATATATTCTCAATTGAGTGGGCACAAGATGGACAAAGTATTTTAGTTAATGCAGATAAAGAACTAGTGCAGCTGTTTTTAGATGGCACTCAGCGCAAATTTGCCCTGTCGCACTCTGTCGATAAGCTCTTTCAGTGGGATAGCACGAATAACATCGCCTTGTCTTTAATTTGGTCAAAAGGCGCCTACAGAGTCGCCAAGCTGGACTTAGAGACGCCCACTAACAGTATTGTTTACGATAAATCTGCTGTTTGGGCACAAACGTCGGCAACTGGCGCTCTGATCTACACCGATTTGCTCGGACGATTTTGGCAACCAGGTCCTGCTGAAGATCAAATCATTAGCGCACTCAACGGTCAAGGTAGTGATAAGCGCTTTGTTGTCCATGGAGACACCATTTTTGGCGTAAATGATGACTTACAACTGTGGTCATATACGCTTGATAACAATGAATATAAGGTGCTCGGCAATGCGCCAAGCAATCTTGACTTTTTAACCGATACCAATGGCAGTGAACTGTTAATGAGTGTTCAAATTGCCTCAAGAAAAGAAGTGATTGAGCTGACTTTTGAGTGATTGCATGTTGTTTAACAACATCGCACTCAATAGCTGTAAAGGATAAGAGAATTAAACATGATATGCCGAGTTGCAACACGCCAAGATATTACACAAATGCACCAAATTCGCATGGCCGTGAAGGAAAACATGCTGACCAGCACTGCGATTACACAGGCGCATTATATCCCTGAAATCGAACAAACAGGCAAAGGCTGGGTTGTAGAAGTTGACGATGAAATTTTAGGGTTTGGTATTGCAAACAAGCAAACTCGCTCTATTTGGGCGCTGTTTGTTGACCCTAATCATGAAGGAAAAGGTTTTGGTAAAGCGCTACTTAATCAAATGGTTAATTGGCTTTGGCAAGAAGGGGTAACCACCATTCAGTTAGGAACTGACCCTAATACACGCGCTGAACAGCTGTATTTAAAAGCAGGTTGGCAGTGCAAAGGGCTGCAAAGCGATGGTGAGTTACTGTTTGAGTTAAATCATCCCAAAAAGATTTAATCGTCAACAATGTACGAGTAGTAGTGACGAAAGTTATAGTCTCCGAAGCTGATGAGTCGCTTCCATCAAAGTCGCTCATAGGGCCAATGCAAATAACATGGCCACTCAATGCCGCGATAACTAATTGTAGGACGGTTCCATCAAGTATGATTTGGTTTGCGTGGTACAGCAGGTTTAGTGCTTTACAAGCGCGGCTTTGTAAGGGCAAGCGATAAAATGGCGTAGGTAACTTGTAAAACGTGTTCTATTTAGACTAATAGGGCTTCAGCTTTCACAACGAAAGCCTTTGACTGATAACATTAATTACAAGGCGTTTTGTCTTATTTTGCCAGTGAGCTAACCTAAGCTTACCTAGCGATTTGTTTACACTTGAATTTTTAAGTGTAAATATAAGGTTATGTAATACAGCCCGTTTTGTCGGTATTTGTTCCGACATTTTGGGAGAGAATAAGTTGTTAACTGCCTTTTTAAAATTGGTGCTGTGGTCTAATTGGTTAAGATACCTGTCGATTACTTTTTTATATTAAAGCAGGAGGTTGAGGTTCGAGTCCTCACGGCACCACCAACTAAGGATAATTATGGAAAGTGAAGGTTTAAAGGTTTTCCTTAAATCTGTAGGCGACGCAGTATACTCGTTAAACACTATATGTGTTGGGTTAGACGCGGTGTCAAAAGGTAATGTAGAGAAACCAGATGATTTAACTATTTCATGGGAAAGTAATGACTATAAGCAATCCGCTATCAGTGCGAGAAGCTTTGCGGTCAGATCTGCTTTAGTTTTTGTCGAAGAAGCATTGTTAGAATATTTCAAATACATAAGCAATTGCCCAGACCAACCTGCTAAAATTTTATCAGCAGTTACAGCAGATGGCGCAGCTAAAAAAGTAGAAAAGCTTTCTTCACAAGTATCGAACCTTGAACCTTATTGGGCACCTATTGTCACTTTGCTGGTACGATGGAGGAATAAAGTTGTTCATAATAGTAATACATCTTTGTCACCAGCATTTCGGAAAATATTAATTGATAACTCTGGTATTATTGGTCAACGTCACGCGGCAATAGATATCTCTCAAACATTATCCAACTTTGATTCCAGAAAAATAACTCTGAAAGATTTTACAACAATGATTGCGGTAACTATTAGGTACGTACGTCAGTTAGATGCCGAACTATCACCAAACATAAAATCTACAGAATTCTTACGTAACCAAATAATAAGTAGAGATTTGGTTTCCGATTATAAAAATGTTATTGGTGTAAATGGTATTGATAAACAAAAAAAGAAATTTGATAGCTTTATTAAATCTAATTTTCCATCACTAATTGGTGCGCAAAGTGACACTCTATTTGAAAGTAGGTTTGATATATTAGAAAACAAATAGTTTATGAGTCATAGGCAGTTAACAAGTTGCTTAAACGGACAAAAAACAGCTGGCTTTTGCTCGTTCCTCGCTAATTTTAGCAAGCTATTTTATTGCCGATTTGTAGTGGTCAACATTTTTTGGCCACCTGTTAAAAGCTTTCCTTTGCAGCAGTTATCTCACCGCCCATGAGCGTTGATTACGTCAATACAATGATATGTTGCGAGGCTGCAACTAATACCTCGGTCACTCTAACCCAACAACCCCAATTCCAGCGTTTTTAGTATCGCTTGGGTTCTATCACGCACTTGTAGTTTGGCTAAAATATTCGATACATGGTTGCGTACGGTGCCTTCGGCTTTGAATATTTGTGCGGCGATTTCTTTATTTGATAAGCCTGATACCATCAGCGCTAAAATTTGCTGCTCTTTTTCTGTGAGTGCTTCGTTAAGTTGTTGCTGTGGTTGGCGTTTAGCTTTTAAAAGCTGTTGCGTGAGTTCATTTTGCAGCACAATTTCACCGGCGTGCACTCGCTCAATGGCATCCACTAGCTCTTCGAGTGATACATCTTTAAGTAAATAACCGCTGGCGCCTGCTTCCATGCCGCCGAGCAAAAAGTCGTTTTCGTTAAAGGTGGTTAATATTAAAAATTTAAGAGGGCTTTGCTGCGCGATAGGGGCGTTGAGCACCTCTAAGCCGCTGCCGTCGTTCATACGCATATCTAATAGCACCACATCGGCGTCAATTTTGTTATCTGACAGCTGGGCTAAAAACGCGTTACCGCTGCTTGATTCACCCGTTACGTCAAGGGTATCCGTGAGTTGTAATAGCGAGCGCATACCTTGTCGTATCAGAGGTTGGTCATCCACTAAGTGTATTTTTATTTTATTCATAAGGTACTCGTATGGTTAGGCTTAGCCCGTGTTTCGAGGTGTCGATATCAAGTTGGCCTTTAAGCTGTGCCACTCTCTCTTGCATGCCTGTGAGCCCGTTACCAAGCAAAACCGCGCCTTTTAATAGGCCGTTATCTTTAATAAACAACTCAAGGTAGCCGTTTTGTTCTTGCAAAGTGATATCCATATCAGTCGCAGTAGGGGCGTGTTTGAGCGTATTAGTAATGGCTTCTTGAACACATTTCAATAGGCATTGCGCGGTGTTAAGTTGCACATGCTTAACCGCGGGGCAGATTTCTAAATGTACTGCGACTCTGGGTGTTTGCTTGCTCAGCTGAGTTAAGCTCTGCGCTAAGTCAAAGCCGATATCATTGCGTTTGTCACTCACAATGGTGCGTGTTGTGGCCAGCGCTTGTTTGGCCTGTTCGTAACAGGCTTGTAATTGTGACAGTTGCTCTGGTGTGCAGGTTCTTCTGGCAATATCTAAGTTGATAATCAGTGACGTTAATGAGTGCCCAACTTCATCATGTAAATCTCGCGCTAAGCTTAATCGCTCGCTTTGTGCAGCAGCATTGCTCAGTAGGTGCTGAGTTGCCTCAAGTTTAGCGTTTATAAGTGCTAATTCTTCTTTGGCGCTACGTTCACTGATCATGCGCTGCGTCATGACTAAGGCAAAAAAGTGAAACGCCATAAACATGCCAGCACTGGCCCATTGCCAGCCAGATTGCCAATAAAGTGCGTGTGCTATCAAAAAAAGTCCGTGACTGGCAAATATGTAAATGTAGCAAAACCGAATTGGTGCGTAAAACGCGAGGATAGAGCAATACATCACGCTGTAGATCAAAACAATGCTCAATGGCACAAAGAACATTAAATAAGCAATTGATGAAAATAGTAAAAATAGCAAGTAATAGCGAGTTTTATAGCCATAGCTCGTTGACTCGTTAACAACGAGTAGGGTCAACGCCAATACACAGGTATGTAGTAGGTATTCTGCTGGGCTAATCGAATGTCTAGACGCATCAAGTATGCTTGGGATAGCCACTGCGGCCCAAGTTAAAAGGACAGTCACTAATGAACTTATTGGATACTTAAACACTGATCTTTGGCCTTTTTTAGCCTTATTTTAATCCGCTTAGGCAAAGCATGCTAGTCCTAAATATCGGTTCATGACATTTGTCACGGTGATGATATGACATCCGTGACTGTGTAAGTGTGAGTACTTTGGATATCTTAGCCGTATGAACTTTAGTTGAGGATAAAGCAATGGAATACATTCATAAGTTTGCGGTTTACTTACATATTTTTTTAGGCAGTTTTGCGTTAGTGTTGTTTTGGGTGCCAATTTTTGCCACAAAAGGCAGTAGAACACACAATCGATTTGGGCAATATTACAACTGGTCGATGTATGGCACATCTGTTCTAGGGGTTATCGCTTGCATACTAGTACTGTTCGACCCGATGAGCGTGAAACCTAAAACGTTTTTGGATCTGGCCGAGCAAGCACAGTACATCAGTAATACTCGTATCTTTTCGCTTTTTTTACTGATGTTATCACTGCTGGTTTTAGTGTCGATTTATCATGGCGAGCGAGTTCTTAAAGCCAAAGCCAATAATGCGCTGTTGCGCACGCCACTACACTTGGGTTTGTTCTGTGCATTGGTGATAGCTGCTTTGATTTCAATGACTTTGGGTATCATGCATTCGCAAACGTTATTGATTGTATTTGCGGTTGTATCGTTGCTGGTGGTGAGCAGTTACATTCGTTACGTGTTTAAAGCAAAAGTACAACCACGCGCTTGGGTTATCGAACATTTAGTTGCCATGCTGGGCTCGGGTATTGGGGTATACACAGCGTTTTCGGCATTTGGTGGGCGTCATATATTCAGTTATTTATTGGGTGATCAGGCGGCATTTTTGAGCTGGATAGTGCCTTCAGTAATTGGAACGGTTTCAATCAGTTGGTCAAGACGTTATTTTGAGAAAAAGTTTGGAGTTGCAAAATAACAACGTTGGCACGGTGCATACCGTGCCTGTCCTCGATGTTGCTATTTTCTAAGTTACAACAACAACGGTTTTATCACGTTATATAGCGCTTCGATATGGTCGTCTCTGTCGTTAAGCGCAGCGATATAGCGATACTTTTCACCACCTGCATGTTCAAAAATCTCGCGGTTTTCTTCTTCAAGCTCCTCAAGGGTTTCTAAACAGTCTGCGCTAAAAGCCGGGCTCACAATGGCAACATCTTTAATACCTTGTTGTGGGTAACTGGCAAGCATAGCGTCAGTGTAAGGTTTTAACCATTCGGCCTTACCAAAGCGACTTTGAAAGGTGGTCTCAACCAAAGATTTATCAAGGCCAAGCTGTTCAACTACGAGCCGCGTTGTTTGCTGGCATAAGCAGTGGTATGGGTCGCCATGATCTAAAAATTGTTTTGGCATTCCATGGTATGAAAAAACCAGTTTTTGCGGTGTGCCATTAGCTTGTAGGTCTTCGGCAATGGAGTTTGCCAATGATTCAATGTACAGCGGGTTTTTGTGATAACCATTAATAAAGTGCAGCTCAGGCACCCAACGCCATTTTTTTAATACGTTCGCTACAGCGTCAAAGGTAGAGCCTGTTGTTGGGCTTGAATACTGCGGATAAAGTGGCAATACAATTATGCGGGTTAGGCCTTTGTCGCGTAGTGCTTCAAGTCCTGCTTCAATTGAAGGGTTGCCATAGCGCATGGCCATGACAACTTCGGTATTATTCAAGCCTTGCTGTTTAATTAAAGCAGCAAGTTTATCTGTTTGCTGCTGCGATATGTGGATCAAAGGCGAGCCTTGTTCGGTCCAAATACTCTGGTAGGCTTTGGCAGATTTTTTTGGTCTGACGCGCAAAATAATGCCGTGTAAAATCATTAACCAAATTAATCTTGGGATCTCAACAATTCTTGGATCTGATAAAAACTCTGCTAAATAGGTTCTCAAAGCCTTTGGCGTAGGGGCATCAGGGCTGCCTAAGTTCGTAACTAAAATACCTGTTTTTTGATTAAAACGCCCATCATGAGGGTTATCGGTAATGGCTGAAAAACGTGACACACACGGCTCCTTTGAACATTGAGTTGTACTAAATCGAATAGCTCACTTACTAGAGTGCTATTCGCTTTGCACCAATTCGGTTAATTTTACAAGATTATCAGTACGTTCGTAACTATTAACTCGATCTATATTTATAGCTCGCTATACTCTTCATTAATGAATAAATTTATAAAAGTGCTATCAAGTTGTACGAATGATGGACCATAACGAGTTAAATTCGGCTGTTTTTTCTTTTTCTGCGATTTTTAACCGATTCTATTTGCATGCCAGTCGGTGTCGCAGTACCTTTGGCCCCCATTTTATAAAGTCGTGCAAAAATAGCATAAATTTAAAGTACTTAAAGAGGGTGTATGCGACTCAATCAACCCATAACACAGCGCCAAAAGCAGTTTGCTAAAGATGTAAAGTTGGTATCAGTAACCGATCTGCAAGGAAGAATTGTTGATTGCAACGATCACTTTGTTGCCATAAGTGGCTTCTCGCGAGAAGAGCTAATTGGCCAGCCGCATAATATTGTGCGCCACCCAGATATGCCACCCGAAGCCTTCGCAACCATGTGGGCTCAGCTAAAAGCCGGTAAGCCTTGGATGGGGATTGTTAAAAACCGCTGCAAAAATGGCGACTTTTACTGGGTAGATGCCTACGTCACCCCCGTCACTGAAAACGGCAAGGTGGTGGGTTATGAGTCGGTTCGTCGCTGCCCTGATCAAGAAACTGTAGCCAGAGCACAGACTTTATATAGCAGCTTAATTAATAACAAAAACAGGCAGTTTAAATGGCCCAAACTCAGAGTGTTATGGCCTCTATTAATGGTTGTCGTGGGTGCTATATTGTGGCTCAGCGGCGCTGAAAATGCGGCGTTCTTTTGGGTATTACTCAATAGTATGAGTATTTGTGGCTATAACTTTTGGCGAGATGGTGAGCAGCTAAAACGGCTAGAGCATAGCTTAGAGCATAGCTTTTGTGATGAGATGGCAAAGCAAGTCTACTCAACTTGGGATGGTAAAATGGCGAGTATCCATGTTCGTATGTTAAGCGAGCAAGCACACTTAGATACCATTATTACGCGTATTGAACACTCGGCCAAAGACGTAACCTCAGGTGCTCGCCTAGCACTAGAACGAGCGGGCGATAGCTATAAGCAGTTGCAAAAACAACAGCTTGAAACCGAGCAAGTGGCCACTGCCATGAACGAAATGAGCACCACAATTAATGATGTGTCGGGCAATGTTCAAGTGAGTGCAGAGCATGCTCAAAGTGCGCTGTTGATGGCCGATGAAAATGCGCGTATTGCTGAGTTAACCAAGCACGCTATTGAAGCGCTGGGCGAAACGGTATTACAAATTCGCGATTCGGTTTTAGGAGTATCAAAGCAAACCACACGTATTGCCGATGCCGCGCAAATTATCGAGCAGATAGCAGAGCAAACCAATTTACTTGCTTTAAATGCAGCAATTGAGGCAGCAAGAGCGGGCGAGCAAGGTAGAGGCTTTGCGGTTGTAGCCGATGAAGTGCGTCATTTGGCACAGCGTACTCAGCAATCAACCAAAGAAATACACACAATTATTAGTGAACTCAGTGATAGCACACAACATGCCGTGAGTATTGCCCAGCAAGGTGAGCAAGAGTCGGTATCGGGCATAGAGCAGTTAGCGCAAAGTACCGATATGCTTATGCAAATTCAGCAAGCGGTACGTCAAATTCATGATATGTCGATGCAAATTGCCACCTCGGTAGAAGAGCAAGCGGCTGTCTCTGATGATATTAATCAGCAAATTGTTAATATTGCTGGTCTTGCGAATGACAGTTTAGACAGTGCCGATACAGTTAAACAGGTGAGCGCGCAGTTAACCGATGTTGCCAGTGATATGTACGAGCTGGTTGTTCGCTTTAGACGTTAATTCTTTTAATGGTTAATCAAAACCCGCTTTTTGATTAATTATTTACCTCGCTTATTGATACGGGGTCGCTATTATTTAACCAAGTGATTAAATAATGGCGACCGTGTAGTATGACCACTTCTCCCGTTAAAAAACTTGGCAGACCAATCAAGCATAACGAGCAAGCTCGCGATGCGCTTATCCAAGCCGCTCGGCATAAATTCACAAAAAAACCTTATGACAAAGTCAGTATTCGAGAGCTGAGTGATGCCGCTGGGGTTAATTCTGCCTT
This sequence comes from Pseudoalteromonas sp. S16_S37, assembly GCF_014694405.1. Classification (GTDB taxonomy): domain Bacteria; phylum Pseudomonadota; class Gammaproteobacteria; order Enterobacterales; family Alteromonadaceae; genus Pseudoalteromonas. The sequence goes on along the minus strand of NZ_JAAUWV010000017.1, from coordinate 50,584 downwards.
GATCAAATATTACTTTGGTAACAAGCAAGGGTTGTACAAAGCCATGATCTTGGAGGTGACTGGTCAGGTGATGAACAATATAAAAATGCACCTAGCGGGTAACGAATTTACTTCGATTAGCGATGTGTTTCGCAGTTTTACCAAAGTGATGGCCAGCTCGCCTGAGTTTCCTCTGCTGATGTTAAAAGAAGTGATTTTAAATCAGGGGGTATGTCGAGAGTTTTTCTTAGAGCAAATAGGCAGCTCACACCTAAAAGTGATTGATGGTGTGTACAGCTATTTTGCAAGCAAAGGTTTGCTCAAAGAAGGTGTCGACCCAGTGTTATTTCGAATTTCATTGATGGGGCTAATGATTTATCCGTGGTACATGAGAGAGCTGATGTTCAAGATGGAAGGAATTGAATATGACGAGTCCTTTTTAGAATCTTTAATACAACACAACACGATGTTGATGACATCTGGGTTATTTAATATGGATGAGAGGCACTAACATGAGTCTGTTCAAGTTAAAGCAAAAGTACTGGTTGCTTGTGTTGCCACTGTTGGGCGTGATGATTTTAATTACGTTTGTAAAACTAAAATCAGCGCCAAAGCAAATAGATAATGCGCTCAATATTCCCAATGTTGTGGTCAGCGAAGTTGCTCAGCGCAAGTTGCAGTACAGTATCACAGGCTATGGACGCGCGCAGGCTAAGCAAATTTGGCATGCTGTCTCTGAAGTGTCAGGACGCGTGATCTATAAGCACCCAGATTTAGAAGTTGGCGCGATATTAAGCGCAGATACGGTGCTATTAAAAATCGACCCAATCGATTATGAGTTAAAGCTAGCTCAGGCTAAATATGACTTAAACGCCGCCCAAGAGCGGCTTGATATGATAGCGTTTAATAAACAAAAGCTTACCCAGTCTTTGGCTTTGGAGTCGGAGCGTTTGGCTATTTTACGCCAAGAGTTGACCAGACTTAGGGGGCTGTTAAAGCGCGGTTCGGTTTCGCAATCTGCGGTTGATCAACAGCAAAGTCAATTGTTTTCACAACAGCAAAAAGTGCTTGAGCTGCAAACTAGTTTGAATTTGATCCCGTCTGACTTAGCGCTTGCTAAAGCAAGTGTATCGGCACAAAGCGCACGTATGCAAGAGGCGCAAAACTTACTTGAAAAAACCGTATTTACTCTACCGAAAGATAGCAAAATTACGCAGGTTAATGTTGAACTGCAACAAGTTGTGAATGCTCGCTCTACCTTATTAGAGGCGCGCCACTTAGGCGTGATGAAAGTCAATGCGCAGTTTAATATGTCGCAGGCGCGCAAAATGTTGAGTCAGGTGTGGCTTGAGCAAAATAAAGATAGCCAAACGCCTGATTTCCCTAATGTTGCCACCTTACCGCTGCAAGCATCGTTAAACTATTATTCAAGTGGCAATGCATCTGAGGCATCTTTGCAGTGGCCCGCTAAAGTAACACGGTTGATGCAAAGCACCGAACACAGCAATAGTTTGCAAGTGATCTTAGAAACAGAAAATCAATGGCTTAATTTCGATCCGATCAATCGTCCACCTTTACTTGAGAACATGTTTCTTGAGGTACAAATGTCAAGCCCAGAGGCGCCGTATTTAAGCGTGCCTGTATCGTCAGTACATGACAATTATGTATTTGTTGTAGAAGATAAAAAACTGATAAAAAAACCTGTAAAAGTGCTTTTTGATACCAACCAGTTTGCGGCACTTGACAGCCAGTTGCCAGATACAGTGCGCTTAGGCGATAAGGTGCTGTTGACACAATTGCTGCCAACTTTAGATGGCATGCAAGTGAACGTTGTTGAGGTGTTGCCATGATTGCGTTTTTTGCTCGCCATCCAACTGCAGCAAACTTGTTGATGCTGATCATTTGTATTGCTGGTTTAAGCTCATTGCCACAATTAAAACGCGAAACGTTTCCTGAGTTTAGTAGCGATAAGGTGTTAGTGAGTGTTATCTATCCTGGCGCAAGTTCTACTGAGGTTGAGCAAGCATTATGTATTGTGATGGAAGAGGCTGTGGATGGTTTAGATGGCATAAAAACGCTCAGCTGTGAATCAAGAGAGGGCATTGCTAACCTCACGGTAGAGGCGCAGCATGGTGTGAATGTTGCGATGTTATTGAGTGATGTAAAAACCCAAATTGATGCCATTGATAATTTCCCAAAGCAAATAGAGTCGCCCATTGTTCGCGAGCTTGGGCGTGATCAACACCTGATCTCATTAGCGATTGCTGCTGATTTACCTGTTCACCAGTTGAAGTTATATGCGCAGCAGTTAAAAGATAAGCTCAAGCGTCAGCCAGGCGTTGATATTGTTGATATTCAGGGCTTTTCAGATCAGCAAATCAAAATAGATTTATCGCTGTTTAAACTGCGAGAATATGGTCTTTCAGCAACGGATGTTGTGGCGTTATTACAACGGCAAAATGTAAAGTTGCCAGCTGGCGAAATTAGTAACGATGGTAAAACCATGTTAGTGAGCTTTGATCAGCAAAAAGTGACGGCTCATAGTTTGCAGTCTTTAGTGATTAAAAGCCTAAAAAATGGCGAGCAAATTTACCTCAAAGATGTTGCGCAATTATCAGAGGGTTTTGAACTGGATGAAGAGCGAGTGCTATTTGATGGTAAACGCGTTGCTTTGTTGGATATCAAAAAAACTAAAAGCCAAGATGCCATCACCTTGGTTGAAGTGGTTAGCGAGTTTGTTGAACAACAAAAACAGCATGCGCCTGAAGGCGTGACGCTAACACTTACGCAAAATACAGCACAAATTATCGAAGACAGGCTAGCCATGCTGCTGAATAACGGTTGGCAAGGTTTTGTTTTGGTGCTGTTGGTGATGTACTTGTTTTTCTCTTTTCGTTACTCCTTTTGGGTATCAATGGGCTTGCCCGTCTCATTTCTAGGTGCATTTGCGCTGATGATGCTGATGGGGGTCAGTATCAATATGATTTCGATGGTTGCGTTGCTAATGTCTATCGGCATTTTGATGGATGATGCCATTGTGATTGCCGAGAGCATAGCCGCAAAAGTAGAGCAAGGGGATGATATAGACGCTGATGCAATTAAAGGTGTATTACAAGTTGGTGCAGGGGTCTTCTCATCATTTTTAACAACCATAGTGGTGTTTATTGGTCTGGCGTTTATCAGTGGCGATATAGGAAAAGTACTAAAAGATATCCCTTTGGTGTTGATTGCGACGATATTTGTTAGTGTGATTGAAGCATTTTTTATTTTACCAAATCACCTCATTCATTCTTTACACAAGGGTAAAGACAATGAAAACGCTAGCAGCCCAAAAGCAGCAAATCACGTGTTGGCTTTTGTTTGGAAAGTAAAAACGCGTTTTACTACCTCATTTGAATATTTTAGACAGACCACCCTAGTGAATGCGGTACATTGGTGCGTGCAACATCGCTATCCTTTTATAGGTGCCACGGTGATGCTTTTTCTACTGTCAGTTTCTTTGATGGCTGGTGGCATCGTGAAGTTTAAAGCGTTTCCGCAGTTAGAAGGAGACACATTAGAGATGCGTTTGTTGATGCCGCCAAGTACACCGCTTGGACAAACCATGCTGGTTGTAGACAAATATGTAGATGCGCTCGCTCTAGTGAATGCGCAATTGTCTGAACAAGAAGATAGCGAGTTAGTTGAACATATTACCGTGCAATACAATCGCAATTCAGATGCATATGAGCAAGGTGAACATTTGGCTACCGTCAGAGTCGATTTATTAACGGCGCAGCAGCGTAACACGCGTTTAGCTGAGCTCATCAGGCTTTGGCGCAATGAAGCTGGAGAAATAGCGGGTATTCAAGCGATTTCGTTTAAAGAGCCCGTACTTGGTCCTGCGGGTCGAGCTATTGAAATTCGCCTCCATGGCGAGCAGCTAGATACCTTAATGCAAGCGTCAGCCAAACTAAAAAGTGACTTAGCGAACTATGCCGGTGTTTCGAATGTTATGGATGATTTGCGTTATGGCAAGCTGCGCTGGCAAGTGAAGTTACAGCCAGGGAGTTTGGCGCAAGGTATTGACGGTCAATCAGTCGCCAACCAGCTTCGCAGCGCTCTGTTTGGGCAAGTTGCAGATGAAGTACAGCGTGACAATAGCAGTATAGAGTTGTATGTAAGCCTGCAAGAGCAAGATAAAAGCAGCATAGATAGCCTACTTAACTTCCCAATAACGCTAAATTCAGGGGCTCAAGTGCCGCTTGCGAGTATCGCGCAATTAACACTAGAGCAAGATGTAACGCGGATTAATCGTGTGGATGGGCAGCGCACGGTAACCATTACAGCAGATGTTGACTCTTTGCTGACTAATACCAACGAAGTGATGGCTCAGTTGCAACAACAAAGCATAGCGCCATTACTCAAAGCCGACCAAAGCTTAAGCGTAAGTTATGAAGGCGAGATAAAAACAGGCTCACAAACAGGTAAGTCAATGGCAGGTAAATTTGCGTTAGGGCTTATCGGTGTGTTTATCATTTTGAGCTTTCAATTTCGCAGCTACTTTGAACCAGTTATGGTGATGCTGGCAATACCACTTGCCTTAATTGGGGTGGTTTGGGGGCACTTCTTGCTGGGTTATGATCTGTCGATGCCCAGTATGATAGGGTTTATTTCGCTTGCAGGTATCGTGGTGAACGATTCTATTTTACTTGTGGCATTTATTAAGGAGCATGAAAGTGATGGTATAGACTTAGAACAAGCGGCTGTTTTGGCGGCAAAAGCCAGGTTTAGAGCTATCTTCATCACATCAGCAACCACCATTGCGGGCACTTTACCTTTATTACTTGAAACCAGTTTGCAGGCGCAAGTAGTGCAGCCACTGGTGGTGAGTATGGTGTTTGGTATGGCCTTATCTACCCTATTAATTGTGTTTGTATTGCCTGCAGTTTATGTACTGTTAGAAGACTTTAACCTAACGGCTAAGCACCATTTGCAGCATGATTCACCATCAGTCTAAATGGCGTTGGTTTTTGTTGCTCTAGTTGTTTGAGTTTGGCTATCGAAGTTGCACTAAATACATGGCCTTTAGGCAGTAACATAATACCTTGGTGATTATGCACTGCCAAACCTAAGGTCATGCCGGGTTTGAGCTGTTCACAGGTGATTATTTGCATTGAACCTGCTTTATCTTGCTTTTTATGCAACTGGCTCGCACATTTCTCTAACGCACTGACTACCTTTGGGTGGTAAAGGTGTTCGCTAAAAGCCTTGATGTGTGACAGTGCATCCAGTTGCCTTTCTTCCTCACTCTTTTGGTTGTTAGTGAAATACTGCCAATAATCTCGGGCAACAGCTAATATTTGCGCGCAAATCGGAATTTGGTCTTTTTTTAACCCATTAGGTATGCCTCCACCATTGTATTTCTCAAATTGATGGTAAATCGCTTCAGTGACATCGTTAAGGTGCTGGGCTGGCATAAGCATAAGTTGTGCCGTGGCTGGGTGCGTATAAAATAGCTTTTTTTGCTGATCTGTCAGTTGGTTAGTCGGTACTTTATACAAAGCAGGGTCCATCGCAAGCAAGCCTACTTGCGCTAAAAAGCCTGCCATTCCGGCGGTTTGAATAGCTTTACTAGATAGTTGTAACTGCTTTGCTACTAACCGACAGGTTCTTGCGATGTTACTAGCCAGTTTGCCATCTATATAGGGGTTAGCATTGATAAAGTTATAAAGTAGCTCAACTGTTGCTTTATGTTCACCTTGCTCGTGCTTATGGGCAATTTCAAGTTGTTTCAGTACTTGGCGAATTTGTTTGGTCCGTTTTTCCACGAGCTGTTCTAGTGAATGGTTTAGGTCATTTAACTGTTTGTTTTGCTCAATTATTTGGGCCTGCAATTGCTCGTTATGTTTTTTAAGTCGATACTTCTCCGCCGCTTGCGCTATAACATGAACCAAGTGGTCATTTTCCCATGGCTTATTTAAATAAGCGTGTATCTTAGCCTGATTGATGGCATCAATGGTACTGTCGATATCGGCATATCCGGTGAGTAAAATACGTTGAGTGTCTGGGTGTAGCTCTTTGACTTTGCTTAAAAATTCAATGCCGTCCATTTTTGGCATGCGCATATCGCTGATAACTACTTCAAATGATTTGCTGTTGAGTTCGTTAAGTGCTTCTTCGGCGCAAGTAAATGTCACCACTTCCATTTTGTAGTGATTTAGAAGGCGGGATAGGGAGCGCAAAACGCTAACTTCATCGTCAACACAAAGCACTTTGGCAGGTTGCTGAGATTGTTCCTTGATAGCTTCAATATCTTGCATAAAAAACAGTGCATTACAAAAATGTGTATATGAATAAATTTAGACTAAGCTGTCTATATATACAACTTTGTCAGATGGTTAAACTGAATGGGTGAACAAGTACTCAATATACTGCTAGTAGATGATGATGAGCTTTTGCTACGCGCATTATCACGTTCATTGAGTCGTTTTTATGAGAATACCGTCATTGTTTGTCTTGAAAACCCAGAAGATTTTGAGACTTGCGTCTCAGAGCAAGGTGAGCCTGATATTCTGTTTTGTGAGGAGCACTTGCATGGTGCTTTTGGGCACGATGTTTTAATAGCGGCTCGAATGATATGTCCCCGTGCAATTAGATGTTTGTTTAGCGATAGCTTGCAGCAAGAATGCAAATGGCAAATTGATAACACAATTCACTTCCACCTAGCTAAACCGTTTACACGTACACATTTGTCTAAAGTAGTTGATAGCGCTCTAACCTTAAAAAGCTTGCCACTAAACGAGACAATTCGAGTCAAACTAGGGCAACTTTCCGGTTTGCCATGTTTAAATTCAAATGTATCAGAGCTCCTGGAGTTACTCAATGAGGGCTCTGCCAATGTCGGTGAACTAGCACAGATGGTTAACCATGACCCAATATTGGTCAGTAAGCTTTTACAAATCGCAAACTCTGCATTTATGGGCTTTCAAAGTAGCACGCAAGATGTCAAAGAGGCTATCACCCGTATTGGACTGACCGCATTTACTGCCGTGGTAACTTGCTATGAAATTTCAAATATGTTTATCAATCAGGTAAAGCAATCGCAAATAGAAGCAATTATGGATGCTGCTTTTACCAAAGCAGTTATGGGGCAGTCGTTGAGTCGTTGTTTAGGCCAAGACTTGCATCAGCAGCAAAACGTATTTGCGTGCTGTTTGCTCAGTGCAATCGGTGTACTCACAAAAGAGAGTGTACTTGGCAACGAGCGCTCATGTAGCAAAGTGTCTTGCTACGATATCGGCGCCTATCTACTCGCGTTATGGGGATATGAGCAAGAGCTTGTTAGAGCCCAATTGGTCGAGCAGATCCCTGTCGAGCCGGTTATTTCTATTGTCGTGATCCATGCTCTAGTTGAACAGCTAACGCTTAAGAAGGCATTTGATATTTCGCCAGAGTTGACTTCAATATTATACGCATGCGACGAATATAATAATGTAAAGCAATGGTATAGCAACTTTTAACGCAAAAGAGAGAGATTATGAAAGGTGTTGTTTTTAGAGGGCTTGAAGAGTTAGTGATAAAAAATCAAGGAATGGCGGCATGGGAAGCCTTATTGGATAAACACGCACCGAAGAATAGAGTGTATATCAGTGCTCAAAGTTATCCCGATGAAGAGCTGTTTGCTTTAGCCAACGAAGTGGCCGAAATTTTAGATAAACCACTAAAAGATATATTGCGAATATTTGGTGAATATTTATTTGGCTATTTAACCGAAAAACATGCGGGGATTTTGCAGCAGTTTAGCGACTTTCAGTCGCTGATACTCGGTATCGATTCTGTGATACATACAGAAGTTTCTAAGCTCTATCATGAGCCTAATCTACCAACTATTAGTAGCGAATTGCTTGAAGATGGGCGTATTTTAATGCACTACAGTTCTAGCCGAAAACTGTGCTTTTGCGCTGAAGGATTGATCTATGGCGCAGGGGCTCATTATGGCGTGCATGCTGAAATAGAGCATATGCAATGTATGCACGACGGTTTTGAGCAATGCCACTTGCTACTCACATTTGGAGGGAGATAAATGTCTAACGCACCTGAGGATTATTACCAAGCATTTCTTCGTGAAAGGCAAGCGCGCGATGAACTGGAGCAGTTGTTAGAAGAAAAAACCAGAGCGCTTTATGAATCCAATCAAGCGCTGGAAGAAAAAGTACAGCAATTGCAAAGCCAACAAGCAGTGTTAATGCAGGCTGAAAAAATGGCCACATTGGGAACGTTGTCGGCAGGCGTTGCGCATGAGATCAATAACCCGCTTGCCTATGCGATGAGCAACTTAGAAAGTCTTAACTATATAAAGCCTGTACTTAATGAACTGTTGTGTATTAGCAACGATTATATAGCAGGAAAAATTACCAGCGAAGATGCTTTGACTGCACTGAAAAGATTAAACAAGCAACAAACATTTAGTTTTTTAATTACCGATATGGATGAGCTTTTGGACGATGCGCAAGAAGGGTTGCGAAGGATAGGTGCAATTGTAAAAAACCTCTTGAGTTTTGCCCGACCAAAGAACAACTTGTTGGCTATGAGTGATATTTCTCAAGCGTTAGATAGCGCACTGAAGCTACTGCATAATCAATTAAAAAACAACCACTTAATTTGTCACGTCCAACCTATTCCTTTGAGCTATTGTAATTTGGCTACCTTAAACCAAGTGATTGTTAACTTGCTCATGAATGCAAAGCAGGCCTGCGATGAACAGCCGCAACAAGCGGAAATCATTGTAGAACTTTATAGTAAACAAAAGTTTATCTACTTGAGCGTCTCAGATAATGGCTGTGGAATGAATGAAGAGACAAAAAAGCATATATTTGATCCCTTTTATACGACTAAACCTGTTGGGCAGGGAACTGGTATGGGGATGTCTATTGTGTATTCAATTATACAGGAGCATCAAGGGCGAGTTTTAATTGAAAGCTCACTTGGCATTGGCAGTAAAATAACCTGTGAACTACCAATTTTAAGCTTGCCTGATTTGTAACTTTTAGCGACGTTTTGCATTCGCAACTCCAATATAATTGTCATGCTGTTTGTAACAGGCTGTAACCGTTTTATATCCAAACTTACATGGTCTTGTATTTTTAATAATCAAAAAATCTATAAAAACGCTTTTCATATAACGTTTACGTTAACGTAAAGTTATAAAAATCTATAATTATTTATAGCAAAAATTGCTGTCTTATTCTTTTTTGGAATATCTAAAATCCACCGATTTTCGATTAGTTTTTTTACTGCCAGCTAAAAATTAAATTTATCTATATGACAAATTAATGTCACAACTGTATGTTTTTAGAAACTATTTTATATTTTTTGTTAGCGGTTACATGAATTCAGTTCATGTAATTACTGAAAAGAACGGGATGAATAAGAACTAGGCATATAAATAATTTTATACGAAAATATTACTAATTTTATGGGCTCATAACCTCAGCTTAGGTTGAAAACTGAACAAAACGTGATTGACGGCCTTTATTTATGTGTTAGCTTTAATGTTAATTTGTTAAACAAAAGTTACATGTAAAGGTTGGAGATAATCATGAGTTCACAAAAAATACTCAAGTCGGCGCTCAAGTTGAGCGCCTTAACTTTGGGGTTAATGGGGGCGCAGTCGTATGCGTACGACTGTACGGGTGTTCCTGAATGGAATGCAGGTATGACGTCAACAGCAGATACTGTTGTCCAGCAAAATAACGTTGCGTACAAAGCAAAATGGTGGAACAGAACAGAGCCTGAGACGCATTCTGGACCATGGCAAGAGTGGTTAAATTTGGGTGCTTGTGACAGCGTTGTCATAAATAAAGATCCTAAAATCAACCAGTTGAATCCACTAGATGGCTCTGAATTTAAAGTAAATGACAGCGTTGCCATTGTTGCTAATGCAACTGATGAAGATGGTAGTGTGGCTAAGGTTGACTTTTACGTAAATGGTTCGCTGATCTTAACGGACACGTCAGGAACAAACGATAATTTTGAAGCGACTTGGCAGGCTGTTGAAGGTACACATACCATCTCTGTAAAGGCGACCGATAATGAAGGCGCCGTATCAAGCATGCTGAGTCATCAAGTTATCGTTAAAACTGATACACCAGTAAACAAAGCTCCTGTTGCTGTACTTGATATTGTGAACATGCCGCCTGAGCTTGTGATTGGTTCAAGTGTTAAATTTGCGTTGTCTGGTACGGATGAAGATGGTTCAGTGAGTAAACTGAGCTTTGCCGTCAACGGTACTGAAGTTGTTGCCACAAATGGCAGTGCAACGGAGCATACATGGCAAGCAACTGAGCTTGGTCAAGTTACGTTCACGCTTACAGTAACCGACAATGAAGGCGCAACAGGCCAGCTCAGTAAATCAGTGAATGTTATTGACCCAGGTGCAGATGCAGATGCATGTAGACCTGAAGGGCTATATCAAACACCTGGCGTGAATACGCCTTACTGTACTATCTATGACCAAAATGGTCGTGAACTTATGGGCCCTGATCATCCTCGTCGTGTGATTGGCTACTTTACAAGCTGGAGAAACGGCGCGAATGGTCAGCCAAGCTATCTGGTTAAGGACATTCCGTGGGATAAGATCACACACATCAATTATGCGTTTGCCCATGTTGATGCAAATAACAAAGTATCGATTGGCGATCCCAATGCTGCGGGTAACCCGGCCACTAACATGGAATGGCCTGGTGTTGCAGGTGCAGAGCTAGATCCAAGCCTGCCTTACAAAGGTCACTTTAACTTACTTAACAAATACAAAAAGCAATACCCAGATGTTAAAACGCTGATCTCCGTAGGCGGTTGGGCCGAAACTGGTGGTTACTTTGGCTCTGATGGCACACGTGTTAAAAGCGGTGGTTTTTACACTATGACGACCAATGCCGATGGCTCAGTTAACCATGCTGGTATTGATGCATTTGCAAAAAGCGCCGTTGAATTTATCAAAAAATATGGTTTTGATGGCGTAGACATCGACTACGAATATCCTTCTTCAATGGATGATTCGGGTCACCCTGATGACTTCCCAATTTCAAATGCACGTCGCGCAGGGTTAAATGCGTCTTACCAAGTGTTGATGAAACGTTTACGTGAAGAGTTAGATAAAGCAGGTGAAGCGGACGGTCAGCACTATATGCTAACTATTGCGTCTCCATCTTCAGGTTACTTGCTACGTGGTATGGAAACATTCCAAGCGGTAAAATATCTAGATTATGTCAACATCATGTCTTACGACTTACACGGTGCGTGGAACTCACATGTGGGCCACAACGCGTCGTTATTTGATACGGGGCAAGATTCAGAGCTGAAGCAGTGGAATGTATACGGTACCAAAGAATTTGAAGGTATCGGCTACTTGAATACGGATTGGGCAGTGCGCTATTTCAGGGGTTCAGTCTCAGCAGGTCGTATCAACATTGGTATTCCCTACTACACCCGTGGTTTCCAAAACGTGCAAGGTGGCACAAATGGTCTTTGGGGACAAGCGGCATTCCCAGACCAAACTAGCTGTCCTCCAGGAACCGGTAAAGGCGATAAGAATAAGTGCGGTAATGGTGCTATTGGTATCGACAACTTATGGCATGACAAAAATGATGTAGGTCTAGAAGTACCAGCTGGTTCTAACCCACTTTGGCATGCTAAAAACCTGCAAAAAGGGGTAATGCCTAGTTATGCTGCAGATTATGGTCTTGACCCAGAAAACGACCCAACTGATCAACTAACAGGTACCTATACACGTCATTATGATTCTGTTGCTGTTGCGCCTTGGCTTTGGAATGACCAGAAAAAAGTATTCATCTCAATTGAAGATGAAGAGTCGATGGCAAAAAAAGTAGATTATGTCATTAATAATGGTCTAGGTGGCATCATGTTCTGGGAGCTTGCTGGGGATTTTGACTATGATGCTGCGAAGGGCGAGTACTTTATGGGCTCAAGTTTGACTTCGCTTGCCTATAACAAATTCAATCAAAATGGCTCTAAATATAATGTGCATCAGGGGAATGTTAACTTCCAGCTGCCTGAAAAGTCAGTAGATGTCAGCTTTACAGCAAAAGGGTTCCCTCTGGGAGATGCTAACTATCCAATTAGTCCAACTTTCTCATTTAAGAATAATTCTGAGATTGACTTAACCGGTGCAAAGATTTCGTTTGATGTGCCAGTTTCGACCTCTGCAATTTTCAAATCAAATTGGAATGCTACAGAGAAATTGAAAATGGCGGTGGATGCAAATGGCTCAAATGCAGCGGGTAATAACATCGGTGGGTTTGAAAACGAGTTCCATCGCTTCTCAATCACGCTCGTGAATGAGTGGGGAAGTGTACCTAAGTCATTTGCGCCGGGCGAAACGGTCAATGCACAGGTAATGTACTACATGCCTATCTCTGGTCCAATTAACTTTGTAGTAGAAAAGGATGGTAAGCAGTATGCCTTTAAGTCTGAGTATCCAAAACTACCTGAAGCAAAACCAGGCGATGGTGGTGGGGACCCTGTGAAAACATGTGAAGGCACACCTATTGAAGACATCGTTGTATATCCAACGCTACCAAGAGGTACTCATGCGTCGGGAGGTGATTTAGTACGCCAAGGCCAAGCGATTTATAAAGCCAAGTGGTGGACTAACCAAGCGCCTGAGGGCAGCAGTGATTACCAAAAGGTATGTAGCCTGTAAAAAATTGGGCAGCCTTGGCTGCCCACTTAAGGAGAAAACAGCGATGAACAAGATGTTAGTTAAAACCCCATTATTATTGGCGACGGTTAGCACAACATTATTAAGTACCTTAAGTTTTAATGTGAGTGCGCACGGTTTTATGGACTTTCCTAAAGCACGTCAATCAATTTGTGAGGCTCAAGGTGGCTATTGGTGGCCAGAAGATGGCTCAAATATTCCTAACCAAGCATGTAGAGCTGCATTTTTAGAATCAGGTTATGTGCAGTTTATCCAAGAGCATGAGTTTTCGGTTAATACCGGCAACTATAACGACCAAGCAGCGGTTGAAGCGAATGTGCCAGATGGCTCGCTATGTGCCGGTGGAGATAACGCAAAGCGCGGTATGAATTTGCCTTCGGCGCATTGGCAAAGTACAGAAATAACACCCAATGCCAATGGTGAGGTAGCGGTACGCTTTAGAGCAACGACGCCACACAACCCAAGCTTTTGGAAGTTTTACATCACAAAACCAGAGTTTAACAGAGCAACAGATACACTGCGCTGGGAAGACTTAGAGCTTGTTACGGAACTTGGCAATGTGGAGTTTGTGAAAGACCCTGATGGTAAACGTTTTTACGAAATGAAAGTGTCTATTCCTCAAAATAGAGTTGGGGATGCCATTTTATACACTCGTTGGCAGCGTATTGACGTAGTAGGCGAAGGTTTTTACAACTGCAGCGATATCACCATAATGCGTGATACCGGTCCTGTTAACTGGACGAGTGCAGGATATTTTGTATCTCAAGGTCAACAAGCACAAGTTGGCGATACAGTTTGGGCTCGTGTCTTTGATGGTACTGGTAAAGAGTTGGTGAGTACGTCGTTGAAGGTAACTGACTTCAATCATGGCAATTGGGCAGAACAACTTGCACAAATGCTCAACCTTGATCATGCCAGCGTTATGCAAGTCGGGGTAAAACAAACTGACAGCAAGATAGTTTTTGACCCGCAGAATTTGCTATCAAACGAAGTGTTTGTGAGTAATGAAAATTACACTTACAACCTGACTATTCAAGCTGCACCAGATAATACGCCGCCAAAAATTCATCCAACAGATCCACTCGTTATGGATGAGTTGTCAAAAGCTACTTTACATGTCCATGCGTTTGATGATGAGCAGCAAGATTTAACTTATCAATGGCAAGTGCCTAGTGAGTTGTCTTGGACTGGCTCTGGCGCAACCATTGAAATCACCGCTCCTGAAGTTTCAGCAGATTCTCAATACAGCATCACTGTAACTGTCTCTGATGGACAGTTAAGCGCCACAGCACAAGTGTCTGTAACGGTAAAAGACAGTGATCAGTCGCAATACCCTGCGTGGAGCCAAAGTAAAACCTATGTCGGTGGCGATAAAGTGTCTCATAAAGGAAAAAACTACCAAGCTAAATGGTGGACTCGTGGCGAAGAACCGGGTTCAGCATTGGTTTGGTTAGCTTTGTAAGTATGATGCACCGGTACTTTTAATAAGTATCGGTGCCAGTGTTAGTAGTAAGTTATTGGTACAACAATCATCCGCCTGAATGGGTTGGATACAACATGTAAATAAGGTTGAGAAAGTAATGAAAATAAAACATTTAACGGCCGCAGTGGCCTTAGCGATGACGTCGGGAGTTGTAATTGCAGCACCTTCAACACCAAGTTTAAGTTGGGAAGCACAGCAATATTCATTTGTTGAGGTTAACCTTGATGGACAAGGCTCTTACAAAGATTTAGTTAAGGCCAAAGACCAAGTTAACATCAGCATCAAATGGAATGCGTGGAGTGGTGATGGTGGTGATGGCTACAAAGTGTTTTTTGACGATAAACTCGTTAATGAAGGTTCTTTACATGCAGGTACTAAAAGCGGTGTAATCGAGTTCCCTTACACCAGCTCTGGCCGTCACACTTTGTATGTTGAACTATGTGAAGGAAGTGCGTGTGCTCGCAGTGCTGGCAAGCCGATTGTGATTGCAGATACAGATGGTGGTCATTTAAATCCACTGCCAATGAATGTTAATCCGAATAATAAAAACTATGGTATTAACCCAAGTTATGTAACGGGTGCATACTTTGTTGAATGGGGCATTTATGGTCGTAACTTTGATGTTACAAAGATCCCTGCTCAAAACTTATCACACTTACTTTATGGCTTTATTCCAATTTGTGGTGCGAACGAGTCTCTTAAAGAGATAGAAAACGGTAATAGCTGGCGTGCATTGCAAAAGGCGTGTGCGGGCTCTGCAGACTATGAAGTGGTTATCCACGACCCTTGGGCGGCTGTTCAAAAAGCGTTACCTGGTGTTGATTCTAAAGACCCTATAAGAGGTACTTATGCGCAGTTAATGGCGCTGAAGCAGCGTTATCCAGATCTTAAAATTCTACCTTCAGTGGGTGGTTGGACTCTATCAGATCCATTCCACGGCTTTACCAATAAAGCGAACCGCGATACGTTCGTCGCATCAATGAAAAAGTTCCTAAAAACTTGGAAGTTCTACGATGGTGTTGATATCGACTGGGAATTCCCAGGTGGTGGCGGTCCAAATGGTAACTTAGGTGACCCAGTTAACGATGGTCCTGCATACGTAGCACTGATGCAAGAGTTGCGTGCAATGCTTGATGAGCTTGAAGCAGAAACGGGCCGTCAGTATCAATTAACATCGGCTATTGGTACTGGTTACGACAAGATTGAAGATGTGGACTATCAAGCAGCTTCACAGTATATGGATTACATCTTCGCCATGACGTATGACTTCTACGGTGGTTGGAATAATGTGACGGGTCACCAAACAGCATTGTACTGTGGCTCACACATCAGCACTGATGAATGTAACGGCACAGGCGTTGACGATAATGGCGAGCCACGTAAAGGCCCTTCATATACTGCTGACAATGCAATTAAACTACTATTAGCTCAAGGTGTTAACTCTAAAAAACTCGTAGTGGGTGCGGCGATGTATGGCCGTGGTTGGGAAGGTGTAATGGAAGCCAACGCCACGATTCCAGGCAATCCTATGACTGCACCAGGTAACGGTAAGTTTAAAGGTTCTACAACAGAAGGTGTTTGGGAGCCAGGTATCATGGATTACAAAGGGATTGTTGCAAACCTACTTGGTCCAAATGGTACTGGTATCAATGGTTTTGAAGCCGGTTATGATGAGCAAGCTGAAGCCGCTTATGTGTGGAACCGCAGTAATGGCAAGTTACTAACCTTTGATAGCCCGCGCTCTGTTAAGGCGAAAGGCGGCTACGTAAAAGTAAATGACTTAGGTGGTCTATTTGCATGGGAAATTGATGCTGATAATGGTGATATCTTAAATGCAATTCACGATGGACTTGCAGGGTCTGTGCCGCCTAACCGTGCGCCAGTTGTATCTGTTAATAGCCAAGTAACTATCGCTAATGGTGGTACTGCAACTGTGACTGCTAGTGCAACAGATGCAGATCGCGATCCACTCACATACTCTTGGAGTGCAGATGCAGCGCTAAGCTTAGCAAATGCAAATACTGCAAGTGTCGTTGTAACGGCTCCTACACTGACTTCTGATGCAAACTACACATTAACGGTCACGGTATCTGATGGCACGGTTTCTGTTTCAAAAGATGTCACTGTGACAGTAAGCACATCACCAAATAGTGCGCCAGTACTTGCACCTATTGCCGATGTGAGTGTAGAAGAAAATATGTCGGTGAATGTTAATGCTGTGGCAACTGACGCAGATAACGATACATTAACCTATACGTGGAATGTACCAGCTGGCCTTTCAGTATCTGGTTCAGGCGCAAGCGTAAGTCTAAGTGCGGGTGAAGTATCGCAAGATACAACCTACACAGTGTCAGTGTCGGTATCAGATGGTACTGCAAGCGTGTCAAAGTCGTTCCAAGTGACCGTAACAGATAAATCTGGTCCAGTAGATACATGGGATCGTAACAAGGTTTATGTCGGTGGTGATACGGTAGTATATGGTGGTAAAAACTACCGTGCTAAATGGTGGACGCGTGGTGAAGAACCAGGCAAAGCACTAGTATGGCAAGCATTGTAATATCAAGGCTGTATACCTGAAACGGTTGACTCAAGGATGAGCATGGCCAATTAAAGCTAACACGACGCCAATCGAATGATTGGCGTTTTTTTGTTTAATGGTAAAGGATTGCCTGTGCTCAAGCGATAGGCTTATAATCATCGGCGATTGTTACGTTATATGTGATTATGTTCATTCGATAGAGCGTTTTATGCCTACTTTAACACACCGTATTATTTTTACACTTTTACTGTCTTTTTTCTTATCCGTTTTGATGACCCTTTGGGTTACCTATATCAATCTAGGAGTAAGTTCACACTTTTTACTTGATTGGGGAAAAGCATTTATATTAGCTTGGCCAGCGGCTGCTGTAATCTCATTTTTTAGCGCGCCTATAGCACAAAAATTAACAACTAAATTAATATCTTAGATATAAAGTTGTTCGCCTTCATATTGCTTTTTTGATAGTCTATTTCCACGTAATACAGACGCCAAAATGTCTGGTTTCTGCTCTCTTCGTTGGTAATATTTTAGTATTACTCCATACTAAATTGAGCGTTCTTGGTTACGGTTGATATATTAAGTTGTATTACAAATCCTGTTTCATCTTACTGATTTTTGTTTCTCTTCAATGTTTTGGCTGTGAGCGAACATTTAAAGTTGGCGTAGGTACTTCATGGCCTCCCTACGTGATGTATGACGGGGAGCGATATTATGGTATGGATATAGAAGCCACTCAATCAATCTTCAATCAAGCTGGCTTGTGTATTAACTTTGTTAGGTTACCATCCTCTGCGCGTGGCATAACGGAGCTTGAAAAAGGTTTTATTGATATCCTTCCTTCTGCTAGTTACAACGAGCAAAGAGCAAAAATAGCCTATTTTAGTGCTGAATATAGGCGTGAAAAAATGCGGCTGTTTACACTGACAACAATGGATGAAGTGGAAAATTTATCGCAATTGTTTACGAAAGGGTATTTGTTTACCGCCAATCCTGGTGCGTATTATGGCGAAGAATTGGCCGATATATTACGAGTTGAACGCTTCAAAGATAACTATTTTGAAGTGGCAAGTTTATCGCAGCGCATGGAACTAGTGCGCCGAGGCCGAGTAGATTTTCTTATAGAAGATGAAGCAAGTGGAGTGTATTACAAGTATTTGTTGGGGTATCAACAACTGCGTATTCACCCTTATATTGTGCACGACAATGGCATTTACTTTATGCTTAACAAAGATGCGTTTAATCCAGAGCAAATTGCCCTGATAAACAGGGCAATTGTTGCTGCAGACAAACAACTAAAAATGATTGAACAGAAGTACCTAACGCAGTTAGAACCGCTATCCCAAGCGCACCACTTCTAATTCTATTGCTCCAAGGTTTAGTCCATAATCACAGCATATATCGTTGGCAAAGGGCGTAAACTCACCATGTTGGTTGACTTTAATATCGCCACCACCATTAAGAGAAAAAGCTAAACTATCATTGGCATTAATGCAGCCAACTAATGAAAACCACGGGCGTCCTGGTAAGCGTTTATATGGCTCCATAAGTTCCATTGGCAGCTGTTTAACGCCGACGGTTCGGTTGCCTCGTTGCCAACCGCTAGCCGTAACTTTCATATCTCTATCAAACCAAAATTGCTCATCGATTGGGTTAATACGATATGTTGCGCCTTTTTCTAACCAAAGTCCGGTGTGGTTGTAAGGTTCACAAGCAAACACTTTAACACGCATCTTCTCACCGACTTGCAGAATATTAAGTTGCTGATTAGGAAGTTCAATATGTGGATTAATTCCCTTACATTTTAGTAGTTCACCATTGGCATATTCTAAACGGTGTAGCAGCCCTTTGAGTGACTCAGGGCGATAGCTACTGCTGCTGTAAATACGCTTTGCGACGCTATGGTGAATGATAGGCGGGATATCGCTGACTTGGTTATTTTGCATTACAACGCACAGTCTATTGGTTGCTTTGAAGTTTATATTACCCCAGAAGTAGTCGTGCTGATGGCTTGGCGCAAGGGCATCGGGCTTAATTGCTAAGTCATCTGCATCAATTAGCAATTCTCCGTCATGTGGTAATAAGTCTGCGTAGTTAACTTGTTCTCGAGTGAGTAAATTGACCTTGAGAGGTTGTACGAGCAACCACTCAAGGGTGTATCGCAAGCAGATATCTGAAAGGCCACTGCGGTAAAAGCCACCACCGATGTCTGAATGACTACCGGCAAACCAAAGTTCGTGAACGTGTGGCGCATGATTAAATAAGGTCGCTTCAAACGCCCTTCGTTTGTCGTCCAGGCTTACACAATGCAGCGCTGCTGAGACATTATTGGCGACATCATGATCAGTAAATATTACATGCTCGGTACCACAGGCCGCTTTGGTGATTTTACTAAAGCCAATGGATGCGATGGTATCAAAAACACATAAGAATACATTGCTGCTGATATGTTTTTCAAGGCATTTAGCAAATCGCCTTGCCAATGCGGCTCCGCGACTAAAACCAATGAGTAAAACTTGAGCGCCATTTTCATAATGATTTTCAAAATCTTTCATTGCTTGAGATAAAATACTGGCAACGTCACTGCTTTGTGGTGCAAGTATTTGATTTAATATTTTTTTAACGGCGCTACCTTGATTGCCTACACCGCTATAGTAAAAGCACTTTTGATTTGCAAAGTGACTTTGTGCATCAGGATGTATTCGCCCGCCAAGTAATAAATGTAATTTCAGTACATTACTTATTTCACAATCTTCTTTAAATTGTTCCGCACTATACTGCTGTGCATCACGAGGCTCGCTACCTGTACCGTCAAAACTGAAAACCAATAGGGAAGGGGTGGAAGGATTAGACATGGTTTTATCCTCTTATACACAGTGATGATTTGCTAAATCGCACAATATTGGCGCATTAGCGTTAATGCTAAACACAAAATATGATACTTTTAAGTCAAGTAATTACACCAATCGAGGCCTCCCCATGGAGCACGGACAGCAGTTGCTAGAAAGCTTATCGCAACATTTTGGTTTTGCCAGTTTTCGACCAGGACAATCGCAAACTATTTCTCAGTTATTAGCAGGTCACTCATCGCTTGCTATTTTTCCAACGGGTTCAGGTAAGTCTTTGTGTTATCAATTAAGTGCCCTACATTTGCCCCACCTAACGCTGGTGGTGTCGCCTTTGCTAGCATTGATGCACGATCAGGTGATGTTTTTGAACAGCAAAAATATCAGCGCGGCAACATTAGACTCCAGCCAGTCCAGTGAGCAAAGCCAAGCGGTTATGCAGGGAGTTAGCTGTGGAGAGATAAAAATTTTGATGGTGTCGGTAGAGCGTTTTAAAAATGAACGTTTTCGTGAGTTTATCAAACAAATCAAAGTATCAATGATGGTGGTGGATGAAGCCCACTGTATTTCAGAGTGGGGACACAACTTTAGGCCAGACTATTTAAAGCTGCCAGATTATCGGCGTGAACTGAATATCCCCTTGGTGCTTTTGTTAACGGCAACAGCAACCAAAAAAGTTAAGTTTGATATGGCTAAACGCTTTGATATTTTGCCTGAGCACATTGTACAGACGGGCTTCTATCGACCGAATTTAGACTTATCGGTGCTCAGTGTTAAAGAGTGCGATAAGCTGCCAACTTTATTGCAATTGGTGCGACGCTATCAAGGTGCTGGCATTGTGTATGTGACATTGCAGCAACAAGCAGAGCAGGTTGCAAAGCAACTGCAAGCCGCGGGTTTGAAAGCGGCACCTTACCATGCTGGGTTAAAGGATGAACTGCGCATGAGCGTGCAACAGCAGTTTATGGCCAATGAAATTCAAGTTGTTGTTGCCACAATTGCTTTTGGGATGGGCGTGGATAAGTCAGACATCCGTTTTGTGATACATCATGACTTACCCAAATCAATTGAAAACTATAGCCAAGAAATTGGTCGCGCTGGTAGAGATGGTGCACAAGCATATTGTACGGTGCTAGCCAATTTAGATGGAGTAGCAACGGTTGAAAACTTTGTGTATGGCGACACGCCAGAGCGAAGTGGCATTGAAACGGTAATTTCAAGATGCTTAGAAGAGCAGGTGAACGGCAAATGGGAGCTACAAGAACTACCGCTTTCTAAAGCCAGCAACATCCGTATACTGGCTTTGAAAACCTTGTTGGTTCAGCTGGAGCTATTGGGCGCTATCAACGCTAAATATTCTTATTATGCAGATTTTAGATTCAAGTTTATTACCAATCAGGCAAAATTACTCTCCAAATTTGATTCTGCAAGACAGGTATTTTTGCGACAAATTTTTGCTCATACGCAGTTTAAAAAAGTATGGGGAACTGTTGATATGCAGGCCCTTGTTGGCTCAGGTGTTGATAGGCAAAGAGCAGTCACAGCCCTCGATTATCTACATCAACAAGGCCTAATTGAGCTTGAGAGCAAGCGTATGGTACAGGTTTATCAAGTCAATCTACAAACACTCAGCGAGCCCAATCTTGTAGATACTTTATATTCCTACTTTAAAGACAAAGAGCAAGCAGAACTAAAACGCATTGCGGCAATGTTACGTTTTTTCGAACTTGATCGCTGTTTGAGTGCCAATTTAGCGTATTATTTTGATGACCACGATGTGCCAACTCATTGTGGGCACTGCAGTGTATGTAAAGGGCGGGTGGCTTCGTTAACGCGCAGCCAAGTCATTAACTTGCCTGTTGATGAAGTATTGCGTAACTATGTGTTTGCACTGCAAAAACATTTACGCCAAGGTGGTATTGTGGCTAGTAAAGACACCATTATCCGCTTTTTAGCCGGGGTGACCACGCCATTTATTAGTCAATACAAGCTTAAGCAATTGCCGGGTTTTGCATGCTGTGAAGGGCTACGTTTCTTAGAAATATCCAGTAAGGTTACACAGTTAGCGCTGGTCCACGATACAAATTAGTATTTAGCTCAGGGAGCATTCATCATCATTGAGTTTTTGGAGAACACTATGAAGTCTATACTATTATTCGTTTTATTGTTAATCAGTTATCAGATACAAGCGCAAGACTCGGTGTATATGTTTGATAATAGCGTTGCAAAGTTGCCCAGCAATGCATTTAGCAATGAGGCACGTAAATATCCTAAAGAGGGGGATTTTATGGTGCACGCTTTTTTTCCTATGAGCACTGAACAAGGTGACAGAGCGGCCTTAGTCACCATTAAAAATATCAGCAGTGGTAAACGCTTTTTTGAAAACACCCATGTAATGGCGCTATTGGCCGATGGTCAGCGCATTACACCGCTAATGAATGCCGATAAATACACGCTAGGTGGTAACGAAACCTTAACGTTGACATTAGAGTTTGGTCGTCACAATTACCCCATTGTGAGCCTGTACACTTCAAACGATTAACAACATGAGTAAATAACAAGTCATGCATCCACATATTAAAAAACTTTATCAAAGTGCCGGCAAAGCTGAACGCTTGATCATAGGGTTAATGAGCGGCACGTCTTTAGATGGGTTGGATGTGGCCTTATGCCGTATCAGCGGCCATGGCCGTCATACCCATGTGACCGTTGAGGCATTTACAACCTGTGATTATCCACAAAGCGTGAAAGACAAAATAACCCGTGTGTTTGCAAAACAAACGGTAAGCCTTGAGTACCTCACCTTGTTAAATCCCTGGCTTGGACAATATCATGGTCAGCTTATCAATCAATGTTTAGCAAATTGGCAAGTGAACCCTCAAGACATAGATGTGATAGCTAGTCATGGACAAACGATATTTCACTGTCCAAAGCATCAACATGGTTACCATGAGTTTGGTAATGCTACCTTGCAAATAGCTGATGCTGATCATATTGCTGTTACAACGGGTATAACAACGGTCTCAGACTTTAGACAAAAACACATTGCAGCAGGAGGAGAAGGTGCGCCGCTTGCGCAATATGGTGATTATTATTATTTTGCCAGTGATGATGAAAATCGTATTTTGTTAAATATGGGTGGCATAGCAAATCTAACCTACTTGCCAAAAGCTGCGCAGATTAATGATGTTGTATGCAGTGACTTAGGCCCTGGCAATACGCTTATGGACGCATACATGCGTATGCATTTTGCTAAGCCCTTTGATGATAAAGCAACCGTCGCACTGCAAGGCAAAGTAAATAAACCGCTTCTTAATGAGCTATTAAGTGAAGCATTTTTTAAACTCGATTTGCCAAAAACCACGGGTCCGGAAGTTTTTAACCTAGATTTATTAACTCAAGCCCAAGCACAAAGCCAAACACAAAACCTGTCTCATCAAGACGTCATGGCTACACTCAGTGCTTTATCCGCACATATAATTGCACAGCATATTAATGAGTTAGCGAGCACAGAAACAACGGTATATTGCAGTGGTGGGGGCGTACATAATCCTTGGTTAATGACCCAAATACAACAGCAACTGGGCGCACATATTAGCTTTAAAGGGAGTGATGTTTTAGGCATTCATCCAGATGCGAAGGAAGCAGTGTTGTTTGCGATGCTCGCCAATGAATGTTTAGCTGGAGAGCAAACAAAACGACCACTCACTTCTACACCCAGTGTGACAATGGGTAAAGTCAGCTTTGCAGATTAACCTGAACTTGGGATAATGCAAATGAACCAGCAAATTATATCAATCCATTACCAGAATAGGCTATGCCAGTGCTCTAGAATGTCACTTATCCCAAGTCTAAGTTAACTAACGAGTGCTTAAAAAATAGCAAGTAACGACGCCATTAGATTGCTGGTATGGCGTTTTAATGCCGAAGCCATAGAGCTTGATATCAGCGGTACCTTGTGCGTAGGTAACTCATCACTTTGCACCGAGCTGTTAATATATGCGTTATATTCAACCGAGTTTTTTACCATACCATGACGCCCGATCAAGCTTAGCTGCACAATATACTCGCCTGACTCACCATGACCTTTAAGCAGTAAACTTTGGTGACCTGTTTCGAGCGCTTGTTTAGTTAATGGGGATTCGGCGCTAAAGCTTGCATAACGCGCTTGCACAGGCGTTGCATATAAGGCAATCACATCTCCTAGTTGAGCATCAAAAGGTAGCTCACATAAAAATGACAATCCTAAGGAGTGGTAATCAAGCTTTAGCGTATCGTACTGCAATGCATGCTGACACGCTTGATCTTCAGCATGTTCATCTAAGGCACGAGCAGAAAAACTCAGCAGTACTGGTGGTTGTGTCATGGTCAAAAATAATGGTTGATTTAAAGTGGGGCGCATTATTGCGCAATTAAATGACAGTTTTATGACTTTGTTTGCAACAATAAACAAAAATGTAGCGATTTTTCACTGTCTTGTTAATTTTATAGGGACTTGATAGAGTTTATACTCTAAGCATAATGCTCACACCGGCTTGCTGTGAGCACATTGACTACTGATAATTGATAGTGTTAAACGCGTCGTACACTGCCAAATGTAACGTATCACCATGACTAAGCTGTGAAAACTGATTAAATTTGAGCTGTGTTTTATCTTTTAGCTTAGGTGATATTTTTTGATAAAGCGCTTTTGCAACACGCTCCATAACGTCACCCTCTTTACCTACACCAATATACACTGACTGCGGAAAGTGCTTTGGTTCAAACTTGCTGGCAAGTAAAGACTCATCATCCCACCAAAGACTTGGGCTTATGATCACATAATGATCAAACATCTGTGTGTGGTTAAATAAAATCTCGCTCGCTAACAATCCCCCTAAAGATTGCCCTATGAGGGTAGACGTTGAATTGGTGCGGTATTGTTTATTAACTAAAGGACGGAGTTCTTCATCTAAGAATCGAATAAAGTTTTTGGCACCACCATGTGTGGGCAGCTCTTTTTTATCTAGCGCATTATTACTTGGGGTAGTGAAGTCATGTTTTCTATCTATGTTACTTATCCCCACAACAATACTCTTGGGCAAAATATTTAACCAGGGAAAATTGGTAAACTGTACTAACCCGGCAATATGAATAAAGTCTTCATCCTTAGAGCCATCAAGTAAGTAGATAACTGGGTATGTTGTACTTTTATCCTCATCGTAACCATCCGGTAAATAGACGTTGATTAAACGAGATTGATTTAACATCTTTGATTCAAATGCCATTGAGTGTGCAAACTCAAAGGGCTTAATTATTACGTCGTCATTTGCAGTGACAGAAAAAGCCATAACGAGGCTTATAAGCTTAATTATTGTTTTGACCATGTTTGCTCCTTGCGCAGGCAATGGTTGAATTTTGTTCCACTTGATGATGATAAAAAAAGCGTACCGATTTGTATAGTAACAGTGAAACTAGTTTTCTCATCCTTACTTCGTATTTTTGTATTGGCAATAATTTGGCGTATTTTTTGACAGTTACTAATTAAATGTTGTTATTAATAAAATCATATTTATTTCGCTTGTCTTTGGTTTTATTAATGTTATCTTACAATTTATATCCATATAAAATGTAGGTGTATGTCACGCGCTTTGTTAAGATTATTCAGATAAGTACAATTTAAGGAATAAAAAATCTAAAAATGATGAGTTGTTTACCAATAAAGCAACTTTAATACAAAAGGATTGAAAATGGCTTTATCTAAATATCAACTAGCATTTTTAGCAGCAGGCCTTGTTTGTGCGCCGTTGACAAGTGTCGCTCAGATGTACCGAGTAACTTTTAGCGGTCACGTCAGCGAAGTGAATGATCCACATCAGCTCGTTACGAATACGATTAAACAAGGTGGCGTCATCTCAGGTGAATATTGGTATGACGACCAAATGCATGATTTGAGCGCAAATCCAAATTACACAGCGCAATCAACTTCTGCTGGTATTCGTTATCAAGCCTCAGTTGATGGTTTGAGTCTAAGCATGGATAAACACAGTCCATCACTTAGAGTTGTAATTGAACCTGAGCATGCCGGCTCATATCTAATTATGCCCGATAATATTACGGCGAATAACCAGCTCTCTGTGCGCGCAAATGATTTGTATATGGAGTTTGAAGCCAATAACAATCCGGTCGGCAGTACATTACTTGAACCGACGTTTGAGCAATGGTTGTCGCATAACTTTTATTTGCGCTTATTTGATCAGTCAGTCCCTGGCAGTGAGATAAACAATACACGCATTGATGGGGTGCTCACAGCTTTAAAAACAGAGCCACTGTGTACAGCGTTGAACACTGTGACATTGAGCGATAGTGAGAGAATTACTGTTGATGGTCGCCTCGCCAGCGTAAATGGTAAAGGCAATGAGCAGCTTAACCCGTCAGAATTACTGACTCCTGGTGCGGTCTTGTGTGTTAAAGGTGCACCTAGTGGTGCAAGTAATGAGTTAAGAATTGAAAACGTAGCTGGCAGTGCCGATGCGCCAATTACGCTTATCAACACGGGCGGTCAGGTTGTTTTCAAAAACCGTGATAATAGTGGTTATATCGATACCGCACTTGAGGTGTTAAATAGTCAGCATTTACGGATCACGGGCTCTGGTAATCAGGCTTATCAATATGGTTTTACAGTCGATGGCCGAGTTGGCACAGTTCGCAAGGGCGTGAGTTATTATAAACGCAGCAGCGACATAGAAATGGATCATTTTGAGGTTGGATATACAACCCAATCAGGCGTTAATTTAAAAACCTTTAGCAATTGTTCTGATGGCTCTGTCCCCGCAAGGTATGCAGAACAAAATGAAACGCCGCAGTTCTATGATGCGTACAATGAGCCGCTAGTGTTGCACGATACGCCTGAGCAATATCAAAAAGAGCATATGCACGATTACAACAATGATGGTGCGATAGATCAGCTTGACGCAAGCGGTCGCAATGAGATGGCTTTTTACAATGCGAGTATCCATCACAATTATATTCATAATACGGGTACTGAGGGTATGTACATAGGCTCCAATGGTAGCTACCGATTGTATAAAGCCACACAGCACCCAGACCCTTTTCATTTACCGGGTTCAGGTATGGGAGATAATGAAAGAAGGATCTGCCAATATTACCAAGCACCTGATAAACAACAGCAAGTTGCATTTGGTGATTATAACGAACCAATGGCAGGTCAGTTGGTTGGCGTAAAAATATACAGTAATCAGGTGGATAGAACCGGTTGGGATTCGATCAATGTAAAATCGAGTGCCGTATCGTGTGAGATATTCGACAACCATGTTACTAATTTCTCTACTAAAAACTATGATCGTGACCAAATAGGCGCGATTAGCCTGCAAACCAACACCTATTGTGATGTCTATCGCAATACGCTCGAAGGTGGTGATGAGGGGGGATATGGCTTAGGAATACATGCGCCAACGATTGGCGGTGTTATTGCCAACAATGTTATCAAAGGCGCGGGTAAAGGCGGTCGATATGGTAAAGAAGCGGCTATTCAAGTGCGTTTTAATACTGAAGATGACCATCATAAAATGTATGATGAGCGCGATCAGCATATTCCATGGCAACAGATTTACGCGGGCAAATCTCATAATGTGATCAACAACACCATCATAGATGCCGTTAAAGAGAGTGTTGATTTTAGAATGTACCGAGAAACACACTCGATAGCTAATAACTTAATTATCCCAGCTGATACGCCAATGTATGTAGCGGGGGATGTAGTGGTTGTGAGTAACCTTAATACTTCATCGACTGTACTTGAAGTAGGTACCAGCCTACCTTACGCCCTTGCCAGTGGCACAGCTGCTGTAAATACTGGCACCGATATGGCCAATGATTTTGGTATTGACGGCACTAGACTTACGAAAGACTTGGTTAATGTTACCAGACCTCTACAAGGTGCCTATGATATCGGTGCACTTGAGTATGTAACGTTAAGGGTGTTAGCCAATAGTGGTGGGCGTGTCGTAAGTAACCCTAATGGTATTGAATGTCCGACAACGTGTGGACATGCTTTTGCTGAGGATCAATTGATCACTTTATTTGCGATTGCAGACAGCGATCACGACTTCTTGGGCTGGGATGGGTGCGATCAGGTTGTCGACGGTCGTTGTGAAGTCACAGGACATAAGATAGTGACTGCTAATTTTGCCCCTAAATTTGTCAGGATCAGTACTTTTGCTGATGAAAATGGTGATATTACTCCAAATGGCCCAATCTCTGTTGCTCGTGGAGCACAGCAAGTGGTTACTATGGTGCCAGCTCCTTTACACAAAGTAGTGTCATTAAGTGTTGATGGTGAACCAGTCGAGCCAGTACAGCAATATACTTTTGATAACTTAACAGCGCATCACGTCATTGAAGCGCGTTTTGGTTTTGACCAAAGTTATGCGCACTTGGTGTCATTACAGCTGGATGAAATGGCGGGTAATGTAGCAGTAAATAGCGGTGCATTAACTAGCGTGAATGGCATAGTCGAAGGAGCAACTTGGACTGCTGATGGTTATCAACAAGGCGCTTTACACTTTGATGGTGATGACTATGTCAACTTAGGTAGCCATGAGCTGATGGATGTAGACCCTGCACAGCATAGCTTTACGGCTACATTATGGTTTAGAACCACAACAAGTGGTGCCTTGATCTCTAAAGTTAAAAACTCTACCTCAGAAATCCAGTTTTATCTTTTTGCAGGAAGCAATGGAGCGCTGTATAGCCGGGTTGGCGTTGAGGGAAATACTTATCGAACCATTCGTAGCGATAAAGATACCATTGATGATGGCCAATGGCACTTTGCTGCTTTGGTAAATGATCACACCAAGAACGAGTTTACGTTATATCTTGATGGTCAAAAATTAGGCTCTAAGTTATCAGGCTTGATGCCAAGTAATGGTATGGATATCTTGATTGGAGCAAGGCGCGATGGTGATAATCAGAGCACGAGTAATCACTTCGATGGTGATATCGACAATGTCGGCTTTTATAAAAAGGCGCTAACAAACGAAGAAGTTCAAGCGCTTTTCACGGGTAACTAATCGAAACAGACAAAGCCGGAGTTGCTCTGGCTTTGTCTTTCTTACCTGCCACGCGAGCCCTTGGTCATAGGGCTTGCGACTTGCGTTTAAATTAAAGCCTTCTATTTTATCTCATAAAAGCAATATATTTCATTGAGTTGTAGTAATGTCTACTCACTAAACATACTTTTGAATAAAATTGTTCACCTACGTTTATGTTCATTTATGTCTTGTTATGTATACTAACCATAATAGTGCATAAACAGTCATAACCAGCTGGGTGAAAAATTATGAAAAAGGTAAATTGGCATTTTCAGCGCAAAGCTTTAGCCGAGTCTTATTTACAAACTGTGTATCAAGGTGCGATGAGCCGCATTGCACTATTAGACGTAAGGCGCACAGGCAAAACAACGTTTTTACTTAAAGATCTATATCCAATTGCCTTGGAAAATGGTTTTATCCCCGTTTATATCAATCTTTGGGGAGAGCCCGATAGCCCAACGCTTGCGATTACTCAGGCTCTGCATAATACCCTTAATGCACTCAATGAGACTGTTAAAGGAAAGCTCAGCGAACTTGCTAATAGTGAGATCAAAAAGCTTGAGGTGGGTAACAATGTATTTGGTAAAGCAACCATTGAATTTAGTGACAAAAATGCCCATAAGCCCAGTGAATCTGAGCTATTCAAAATAGGCCAACTAGTCGAAGCGTTGTTCAATAAATGTGGCGATAAGGCGCTGATCATCATTGATGAAATTCAACACCTTGCTTCTTCAGATAAGTTTTTAAGCGTGCAGCATGCACTGCGCACCGCACTTGATACTTATAGTGATATTTGTGTGGTGTTTGCGGGCTCTAGTCGCTCGGGCGTTAATGCCATGTTTTCTGATAAAGACAAGCCCTTTTATGACTCTGCATTTATGATTGACTTTCCTCGCTTGGGCGAAGAGTTTGTAAAGCATTGTTGTGACACGTTAAGAACGCATTTTGATTTAAACTATGACGCACTTGCAGTGAATGAGTTTTACGAAGAAATAGATAAATCGCCATTTTGGATGATGAAGCTGATGACCTATTTAATGGCGCATAAAGCGTCTTTAACCGAGGGAACAGACTATATCAAAGCGTTGATGATCCAAGACGGCGACTTCGAAGGACTTAAAAAACGTTTAAGAGATTTAGATATCGAAATACTGCGATTGATCAGACAAGAAAAAACGGCATTATATAGCGCTCAGATGGTGGAGTATCTGTCTACAAAAGTGGCCACGGAGGTGACGACTTCAGCAATTCAAACCAGCGTAAAAAAGCTAAAAGGAATGGAAATTATCTCGCAATACGCAGACAAATATTATATTGAATCACCTGGTTTTATCAGATATTTAGAGGCTAACAGCCCCTAAATATCTGAGTTTGGCCTTAAGCTTGTGTTGATGTGGGTGTAACTGGGTGAGCGTGCATATCAATGTCTTCACCCAATAAGCGATTCATGACAACGCAGGCTGTTAAGTCGCCCGTGACATTGAGCACAGTCCTACACATATCCAAAATACGGTCTACACCCAGAATAAGCGCAATACCAGCGGCTGGGATCCCAAAGTTAGCTAGCACAGAAGCTAAAATAACAATACCAACCCCAGGTGTACTGGGAGAGCCGATTGAAGCCCCAACCGTTGTTAATATCAGTAAGATAATTTGGTTATCTGACAACTGAACACCAAATACTTGGGTTAGAAAAATCGCGGCAACGACTTGATATAAGGCTGTCCCATCCATATTGATGGTGGCGCCCAAAGGTATAATAAATTGCGAGATGGGTTTTTTAACACCCAGTTCTATTTCGGCCGTTCGCATAGAAAGAGGCATAACCGCGGCAGAGCTTGAGGTTGAAAATGCCAACAGCTGAGCACTTCTTATTGCACTTAAAAATTTTAACGGTGAGATTCTGCCCACCACTTTTGCTATCACAAGGTAGGCGAGCAGCAATATCAGTAGGCCAACAAGCACGGTGCCAACATAAGCCGATACGCCAATGAGCGCGTCAATGCCAATTCTAATTGTAATGTCACACAGTAAACCAAATACTGCAAATGGGGCTAAAAACATAGCCCAGTTTACAATTCGCAGTGACAGAGATTGTGCAGCCTGTGTTATCTCAAGTAGCAATGTTTTTTGTTTGAGCGATAACGTAGTCAAAGCAATACCAATAAAACAAGCGTACATTACTACCGCGAACATATCTCTATCTAGCGTTGAACGCGTGATGTTCTCTGGAATGATAGAAACGACTCTATCTGGCAGCGTTTTAGTCTCTAGTTGACTTATCTGAACGTTATCAGTTTGAGTGCTTATATTGGTAAGTAACTGGTTGTCGACATAATTACCAGGTTCCATAATCGTCACGACCATTAAGCCAATAAGGACAGCAACAAAAGTGGTCAGTACAAAATAAGGGAAGATTCTGATCCCGACCTTTTTTAAAAAGCTGGTATCTTTATTACCCGCTACCCCCAGTATTATCGAAGAGAGCACCAAGGGGATCACCACCATTTGAATAAGTGCCAAAAACACTTTACCTGGCAGCGCAACCCATTGGGCAATTTGCTCAGCAACTGGGGCACTCACAAGGGCTGCACCTTTTGGGGAAAGCAGCAAACCAAGGCTTACGCCAAGCACCAGTGCAATAATGATCTGTAACCACAAACGCTTGCGATTTAATAAATGCTCTATTGAGAAATGAGATGTCATGTTCTTTCCTTGTTGAGACTGAAACTTAACATTAGCAATGTATGTACGGTTATAGCTTGATACGCATCAAGCCAAGTTTATTTGCTCGTATAGTGTAAGCAAAAAAAATATAAATGATGATTATAATGGCGAGTAAAAATAATATTTTATTTGTTTTATTTATTTTAACTTCTTGTATATCATTTTGTGGTTTTATTTGCGAGAGATTTTAAAAGCGATAAATGCATTATTGATTTTAATTTAATTTTAAGTGTGAGAGGTTTATAAAATGAATTTTTGGAAAAAGGATATTTTCCGTCATGTTGTAATGACAGTTATATTCTCTATGGTATTGACTGCTTGTGGGAGCAATAAAACAACGCAGTCAAAGCAGATAGACAAGCCGGCTGTTGCAAGCAAAGACGCTATCGTTGTGGGTGCTGGTTTTGCCGGATTGACAGCGGCATACGAGTTAGAGCAACAAGGTTTTAGTGTGGTAATACTCGAAGCAAGAGATAGGAGTGGTGGGCGAGTTGCAACGATAGAAATGGGCACTCAAACTGGTGAAATTGGCGGAGAGCTTATTGATGGTGCAACAGTCCACAAAGAGTTACATCGCTATGCAACATTATTTAATGTTGAGCTAGCAGATGTTGGCTACGACGGTGATATCGACGAAGGGGCCTACTATATTGACGGCCAGCTAGTTAGCTATAAAGAGTTTGATACTAATTACAATAAAGCCGTTGTAAATGACTATCGCCGTTTTAAAGACAGTATGAAACAGTTAGCTGTCGCTGTGCCAGACCCAGAAACCCCCGCGCAATTACCCCAAGCTAAAGAATACGATCAAGTCACAGTACAAAGTTGGCTAGATACCTTGCAGTTACACCCAATCGCCAAACAAATGGCCGAACAATTTGTTCGTGGCGAGTTTGATGAACCAAGCACTCTATCATTATTACATTTAGCTCAATATGCCAAAGTATATGAAAACGTCTCTGATGACGATGTTGAGTCTACGCGATTTTTAAAAGGCGGACGGGCCATGACACAGGCGTATGCAGATAATATCAATGGTGAGATTATACTTAATCAAGCCGTTGCTAATATACAGCAAGTTGAAAACAAAATAACGGTGACAACTGTAACAAATAAAAGTTACCAATCGGACGTTATAGTCGTTACTGTGCCTTTGAAAGTATTAAGCAAAATTACATTTTCACCCGCATTGCCAGAGGCGTTAACGCAAGCCGCCGATAATATCAATTATGGTACACACTCTAAAGTATTGTTGCGTTACAGCAAACGTTTTTGGCTAGATAAAAAATTAGGCGGAGATACCGTTGTTGCGAGTTTACCAACGGGCTGGACATGGGAAACCACAGAGCGACAAGGCGGTGAAGGTGGGATCCTCATTGCCTATACCTCGGGCGATTTTAGTAAAATGCAAAAGCATTGGACAGATCAGCAAATTATCAATGCTCGACTGGATGAAATAGAGCAAATGTACCCAGGTTCTTCCGAATACTTTATTGAAGCCAAAGCACAAAGTTGGCTCAACGATCAATGGACTAAAGGTGGCTATTTAGCTTATGGTCCAGGGCAAGTAAGTGAGTATTGGAAGTTGTTTTACAACCCGGTTGGGCGTATCTATTTTGCTGGAGAGCACACCGATACAATGTATCTTGGCTATATGGAAGGTGCTGTTAGAAGTGGTGTCCGTGTAGCACAGCAAATTAAAGAACTTGGCTTGCAGAAATAGATAGTACAACTGCCTTTGGTGCATTTTGTCAAAGGCAGTAATTTTTTGGTATAGGCATGCAGTATTTATTGTTGGGTAAATTAACGCGTGTAGTGGCACAATAAATTTTGCCACCTGATTAGGGCTTTGCTTTAGCTTGAAAGTTTAATACGACTTTAATTTGGTAGTTAGTCTAACTTTTTGCGTCATATATGAAGGGTAAGATTAACCATATAGTTTTAAGTCTATGATTACAATGCATTCTGATAACGCGTGCTGTTTTGGTCAGTTAACCTGCATGGAAATTCAGTTAGGTTGCCTTTGCGTCTAATTTTTCATTTAAAAACAGTTTGTTGAACTTTTCTCTTTAATTGCGTTGTAAATATTTATTCTTGTACCTTCTCTAGTATTTTGCCACTTGATATACTCGCGCCGCATTTTTGAGTGGAGCTTCGTCTGTATGTCGATATAACAGCTCTACCAAGGCAGAGCGATGCTCCAAGTAGAGCGTCATTACGTGCGTTAGCTGCATAAGCTCAGATACAAGGTTACATAAAAACGGTAGCGCCAAAACTGCCGAACATTCAGCACTAGTAATAATCATAAAAAACACCTGCTGTTACACAAAAATTCTTTTTATTTAAACAATTGAATGCAACAATCAAGTACCTTTATTGGTTACTTTGATGTCCTGTCGCTGTATTTTTCGAAACCCAACTGGCGAAAGCGTAAATACAGTGTTTAGGTTAATAACGCTCAAACTATCTACGTAGTATTAGGTAACTTTTATGAAAAACTCTCAACGAGAACCGTTGCAAAAACTCTCTCTCACATGGCGTTTGGTACTGCGTGTGTGCGCCATTGTTTCAGCCATTTTTATTGTATTGTCTATTGTCGCGGTTAATCGTATAACCGAGGAAAGTACCTCTCGGGTAAAGTCAGGTTTGGCCAGAGCGATAGAAACCGAGGCTGGTAATGTTGAGGAGTTATTTTTAAGCCGTTATAAGGTATTACAAACTGCATTTGACTCACCCATCATGCAAAACTGGTTGAGCAGTCGCACTCAAGCGTGGGCACCATTAGATGCGCAGCCTGATTATGCCAATGTTAATCAGTTTCTTACTCGTATAGTTAATAGTGAACCTGAGATCATCAGTGTGTTTTACAGCCCCCAGCACAGTCGTGAATACTGGGATGAAAGCGGCCGTATACCGCAAAAATTGATGACTCGACCCATCACCGATATTCCTTGGTGGCAGCTTACAGAATCTCATGGCACGGGTGTGGTTAACGAGCCTTTTGAAGATAGCCGAACGAAAGTAGTGTCGGCGGCTATTTCTAAACCTGTGTTTGATCAGCATGGACGCAGAATTGCCATTGCAGGCATAGATTTAAAACTTGAGGCCATTCAAAAGCAAATTGCTAATAACACCAAGTATCAAGGTGTAGGTCATGCATTTTTATTTCAAGATGATGGCCGTTTGATCACCTTATTACCCGATACAAACTTAAAACCACAAAACCGTAATCTAATAAAGCTCGACTCATTAGCGGGTAACTCAGGATTTGCGGCGTTAAATGATTTGTCAGAGGATTTATCCTATGTGCCTGTTCAGTGGCAGAACAATGCGTATCTAGCCGCAGTTGTTAAAGTGGCGATGGATGAGCCAATGATGAATTGGCGTTTGGTGCTACTTTATCCACAAGCAAAAATTGACGAACCAATTAATAAAGCCATTTGGCAGCTGGTGTTGATGACACTGGTGTTACTGATAGTGATTGCAATAGTGTTAACTTGGTCAATCAAACTTGGCTTAAAGCCATTACAAGAAGTAACCAGTGCCATGGCGCGTATAGTTAACGGAGATGGTGACTTGACGCAGCGCTTGGAAATAAAAAGCGATGATGAAATTGGCAAAGTGGCCAGTTTATTTAACGGCTTTGTAGATAACATTAACGACATTGTTTGCAACAGTTTGCGGGTATCAAACTCTGTTTCGGCATCGAGTGCCAATATGCAGCAGATGATGGTCAAAGCCGAACAAGCTGTTAAAGAGCAAGATGCTCAGTTGGACATGGTGGCCACCGCAACCACTGAGCTATCTCATGCCGTCAGTGAAATAAGCCGCAGTTCGCAAAGCTCAAGTGATGCAACGGTGGAAGTTAAAAAACAAGTAGAGCACGGTATGAACCTTGCGACACTCGCAGATCAGCAGATCAACCAAATGGCCTCAAGCTTTAGAGACAATGAAGCGTTGGTGAGTGAACTGCATGCAAGTAGTGACAGAATTGGTGAAGTGCTTGATGTAATCGGCAGTATTGCCGACCAAACCAACTTATTGGCGCTGAATGCTGCAATAGAGGCGGCGCGAGCAGGCGAGCATGGCCGAGGTTTT
Source organism: Pseudoalteromonas sp. S16_S37 (assembly GCF_014694405.1). Lineage (GTDB taxonomy): Bacteria > Pseudomonadota > Gammaproteobacteria > Enterobacterales > Alteromonadaceae > Pseudoalteromonas. Next base: position 15,102 of record NZ_JAAUWV010000017.1, on the reverse strand, counting down.
GCGGTTGTAGCGGACGAAGTAAGAACCTTAGCTAAGCAAACACAACAATCAACCCATAATATTCAAACGATTATTGACTCACTGCGTGAAAACACCAAGCGTGTGCTAGAGGCGATGGTTGTAAACCGCTCACAAGCAGAAGAGAGCGTGCAGCACGCGCAAGCAATCCACCAAAAGCTGACAGAGTTAACCGCCCAAGTAGAGCGAATTCAAATGCAATCGGTGGAAATTGCGACCGCCACACATCAGCAATCAACGGTGCTTGAAGAGGTATCAAAAAACATCGTGACCACCAAAGACTTGTCGCATAACACTTCACAATTGATGCAAACAGCCAATACGGCCGGTGGCCAACTGCAAGAAGAAAGCGAAGCGCTACTACAAAGTTTGCAACACTTTAAAACGCAGTAATTTACAGACAAAGCAACAGCGCACTACATCAATTATCTTCTAATTGCGGAAGTGCGCTTTGTTATAGAAACTCATCCCTTAAGGTTGCAAATTAAGTAGTTCGATGCTGATACCCGTAAGGCAAGCGGTGATAAAAATAAGCGCGATAAATGCGAGCAAAAGTGGCCAGTGGAACAGTTTTTTAAGCATGATCATTTCCGGCAAACTTGCTCCAGCCCCTGCAATGGTTAAAGACATCACCACCCCCATACTCAAACCTTTAGCAACCAAAGAGGCCGCAATGGGGATCATTGTTGACGCTCTGACGTATAAAAAGGTACCAACCAGTGCGCAAAGTGGAATGAGAAAAACCGTGTGCACGCCACTGAGGGAGGCAAACAACTCACTCGGCACAAAGCCATGTAACACAGCACCAATAGCAATGCCTAACACCATATAAGGCAGCATGCTTTTGAGTTGTGAAAGCGCCCCTTTAAACAGCGTAACTCCCAGTGAAAGCTTGGACTGTTTTGGTTGCTCGCAGCACACAGTAGGCGCGCATGTTGAACTCGTCTCGGCGCACGAAGGTGTAGATGAGCCTGTGGCACACTGCGTATTGGTATTTGACTGCTCGGCAAATAACTCTGGGCGAATATAACGTTCAAAACCTAAATATTGCAGTAAAAACCCCGACGAGAACGCCATTAAAATTACAAAAAACGTATAGGTGAAGGTTAGGCTTGCCCCAAATGTGGCCCAAAATAACGCCACAATAAATGGGTTAAGCAGTGGTGACGTAAACAAAAACGCCATCACTGGGCCAAATGCCGCTCTGGCTTTGAGTAACCCCACCATCATCGGCAAAGTTGAGCAACTGCAAAACGGGGTAATGGCCCCCAAGCTCATAGCAATGCCATAGCCCTTGTTACCCGAAAGCATGGCACGTACCTTTTTCATCGGTAGGTAATGATTAACGACACTGACAATAAAACTGATCAGCACAAATAGGATGCCCAGCTCGATAAAGGCACCAATAAAAAATTCGATGGCACTTTGCCATTGTGTTGAGGTAAACATCATCTTCTCCTGTTTTTATATTTCTAGAATTATCGAAATGTGGATTAAATTTTTTAGCAGCTATTAGCGCAGCACTCTTCAGACAAAAAGGCCATCAGCCCTTCAAGCTGTTGATATTGTGCTTGGCAACGCAGCACACGGCCTTCGCGGGTTTGACTCACTAAGCCCACTTTAACCAAGCGTGAGATATGGTGAGACAGGGTAGAGCCCGGAATATCCAGTTGCTGCTGGATAGCCGACACCGCCAAGCCATTGTGACCTGCACGAACCAAAATACGATATATTTCGAGCCGAGTAACATACCCCAGCTTAGCCAACTGTGTGGCTGCTTGTTCAATTTTTGGCTGAATTTTAAAAAAGCAAGATATTTCTATAGTTGTGGAAATGTAGTGGGTTTTTAAATATATCTGTAGCAACTGTAGCAACTTTGGCAATGTGCAGGCAACGTTTACCGAGTGTTGTGTAATTTACCCAAAATGGTACCATTGCCCACAAGTGTTTCTATTTTTGCTTTACTGTTGTTAAACGGTAGGCTGGTTTATTTAAATAAAACAATAAATTACCTGCTGACTCATCCATTTTCTCAACTAAGTGGTGTTATCTAACAACCCCATGTAACTGAAACTATCATTGAATAGCGATTAAAAAAATGAAAAATTTATTACTCGTATTGGTCGCACTAATGAGCTGTGCATGCTTGAGTGCGCAACAGCAGTACATAGTGACCGATGTACAAATTAAAAACGACACAGTGCTATTTAAAACACACCCAAAGCGTGATGGTGCCACTGCTGCATGTGTTGGTGCAGAGCAACTAGAGCAGTGGCTAGTTGATTTACATGCTAAGGGCAGTGCAAATATATTCAGCATTCTGTTAGGAGCATTCGACAGTGGCACGCCTGTGATAATTGAAGGCACAAACCGTTGTTTTGCTGATACCAATATTGAGTTAGTTAACACAATAACCATTTCTAACGGTTAGCTTTTTAATAAAAATAAATTGATGTGTACTTTTTAACAGTTATATACACCTTGTTGTAAGTAAAAACTACACATAAACCATCAGCTACCAAAGATTATAAAAACATAAAGTAAATTAACTTAAGTTGATTTATCCTTATTTAAATTATTGAGAGTTTAAGTAATGACCTATCGTCAGACTATTTTATTAACTATTTTATTTTCCCCTTTTTTATCTAATGCTACATCTCAAATCAAGCAATTAGAAGTTCAAGGAGAAACAGCCACCTTTACGCTATCAGCTCCTAAAACCCACACTATACCTAGCTGTGTCAGTAACGATAACCAAAACAAATGGGCGATTAACTTAAACTCCCTACAAGGGCAAGCCATGTATAGCTTGCTGGTGACGGCGGTATCGAAAGGGATGGAAGTAGATGTAACATCTGCAAACCGTTGTGAAGCATTGCCCAATGTCGAGCAGGCGGCTTATGTGGCGCTGAGTGTAAATCAGCAAGTACAAAAGTCGCAAATACCCGCGTTATATAAAAGTGATGGGGTGACTAAATTAGGGAATATAGTGGGCTCGCCAGCGCACCATTATTACTATTATGTTCCTATCGAAGGTGCGAAAATACCAAAGTATTATCTGGCAAGTTCAGCTAATAACCCCCTTTTTTTTCTTGATGCGCAATGCAGCGGCCAGCCCTATATTAATAGTCATTTTCCAGGGAATCCTCCCGCTTATTCACAAGCTATCGATTTATTTGTTTGGCAGACCAATTATTTAGTTGATGACAATAAGCTAAATATACACGGACAAGCAAAGGTATATGAGCTTAAAGGTACATGGGTTAATGATGGCTATCAATATGAATGTACTGACACTGGAAAAGTCGCCTCCGAGTACCCAATCACGGCAAGTAAAGTAGTGCCGAGCCCTCATTATTTATGTGGTGAAAGTGCCTGCATTATCAAATAGTGCAAGTCACTTAGAAAGATTAACACTCATATTAAATAACTACTCAACTAACCAATAACAAGAACTCTATTTTATGCGATACCTTAAAGCTACTCTTTTTACTTTATTAACTCCAAGCGCTGTGATGGCAGCATCTACCGTAGCCGAACTCAATGTACTGGGTGATACTGCTACATTTACCCTATCCGAGCCGAAAACACATACCATCCCGAGTTGTGTGAGCAGCGACAATCAAAATAAATGGGCAATTAATTTAAATTCCCTACAAGGACAAGCCATGTATAGCTTGTTGGTAACGGCGGTATCTAAAGAGCAGTTGGTAACAGTACAATCAGCGCAGCGATGTGAGTCAGTTGTTGATGTTGAACAGGTTCAAAGTCTGTCATTGAGTGTTAATAAACAATCTGCTGGCTCTGGTGGTGCATGGTTATATAAAGGGGATGGGGTGACCAAAGTTGGCAAGGTGATCTCATTTGAACCGAATGTATATTATTACTCTCCTATTGAGGGCACTCAAAAGTATCATGTATACAAACCGTCAATTGGTAAAGATTTTCAGTCTCATTATTTTCTCGATGCAGAGTGCAAAAGTGAGCCTTATCAAACTTATAATTCACGTAATGAGGCTGTTTTTTATCAAAATGTAAAGTCTTACTTCCATTTTTCGGATCCCAACATACAAGGCAACCGTTTATCAGATCATGGTAATGCCCCAGTTTATAAACAATGGGGTGGTACAAATGGGTGCGTAAAAGAAAGCTATCTGGCCTACCAAGAAAATCGGGCTATAAAATTAGAAAAAACCGAACACCCTTTGTGTGGCAAAACCCCTTGTTGGATTAAATAACAATAAAAGGACTTTTAAGGGATGACCATGAGTAGAGTTATTTTAAGCTTTGCACTTATATTGCTATGTGCAATGGCTAAACCTGCGCTGTCGGCTGGGTTCGATTTTCCCACCCATTTACAGTTTATGCTTAAAAACCTGCGTGAAAACGCACAGGATAATAGCGCCCCCACTGTTACCGAAGACCATATTACTTTGAGTGAAGATCAAGCTTCGCTATTAGATTTGCTCGGCAACGATATAGATGCAGATAAAGACACGCTTAAAATAGTCTCTGTCAGTGCGAAATTGGGTGAGGTCATTCTGTTACCAAACGGGCAAGTAAAGTATATTCCGCCCGCCAATTTTGCTGGGCAAGATGAAATCACCTATATGCTCTACGATGGTCGCTCTAACCCTGTTGCGGGCCGTGCTTATATTACGGTTCACTCCATTAATGACGCCCCTGTTGCGCAAAATGATGCTGTTACGCTTATTGCAAATACTACAGCGTTAGTAAAGGTCCTAGAGAACGACAGCGATGTGGATGGCGATGCATTAATCATTACGCAAGTTAGCGCAAAACATGGTCAAGTGCTTGTGAAAAGTAACGCAATTGAGTACCAGCCTTACTTTGATTTTGATGGTAGCGATGTGATCGACTACGTAATTAAGGACTCGGCAGGGGCAACCGCAAGTGCCAAAGTGTTCATCACGGTGTTAAAGGAAAATAAAACAGCCCCTGAGATCACAGCGCAGCAACCATTGGTGATGGACGAAGACACCGCATTGACGCTTAATATTGAGCACATCACATATATTGATAGAGACTCGTTACCTGCAGACATTGTGCTCGAAGTCGCTCAAGGCCAGAACTACACAGTCGACGGACTTACCATTACGCCTATTGCCAACTTTAATGGCGAGTTAATCGTGCCTATTACGCTATTTGATGGTAAGCATCGTTCAGAAATTTTTGATTTGAAGTTAATCGTAAATGAAGTGAATGACTTCCCTCAAGCGGGGCAAATTATCTGGGAGTCTGTTAAGGATGAGAAATTTACCATTTATATGCGCGGAATGATGCATGATCCTGATTTCGATTTTTGGCCCCTAGGTAGGAATGATCCAAGATTGAAAGAGTTTAAGTATATCTTCTCAAAAAATGCGGTTCGTGAAGACCATGGTGGCTGGACAGATAAAGGTGGTCGCTTTGTACATGTGCCGGGAGCGCGAGATGATGTATTTGAATACACTCCACCAAGCGGATTTGTGGGGCGAGATTATGTATTTTTCTTTGTGTACGACGATCAAGGCGCACCATCAGGACGTGGTGATATTACGATTGATGTAAAAGAGCAAAAAGATTCCCCTGTGATTGTCAGGCACAATAACATAGGGCCAGTGCACGAAAACTCAACCTTTACACTCTCGACGAGTGACTTATACATTCGATACAAAGGGTCAGACAGTAACAATGGTGCGTTACGCCTCATAGTGAATAATGAACCTGGTTATTATTCATATGATGACAAATCAGGCACCGTCACCATAGATCCCCTCTATGAAGAGGCCGTCTTAAATGTGTTTGTACAAGTAACCGATGGCGTGACAACCTCCAATAAGTTTAGGGTTAAAGTGCCTCTTATTGCCGTAAATGAAGCTCCTGTTGTTTATGATGTTGAAAAAACACTATCAGAGGCTACTGAAATCGAGCTTGATTTTAGAAGTACGCTGATGAGCGACCCAGAAGCCAATAACAATGCCTCTTACTTGTTAGATAAGTTTACGTATCAATTTGTGACACAACAGGGCAGTGAAGATAATAAAACCGCCAGAGGCCAATTGGTGAGAGTACCGGGTAAACCACATGGGGTGTTTAAGTACATACCCAACATGCCATTTGAAAAAGACACTTTTGGATTTTGGGTAACAGATGAGCAGGGTGTTCAATCAAAAATGGGCACGGTTGTGATAAGCCCACCTAAGCCTGATGTGCCAAATAGACCTGACTTAATAGTTGATGGAAGTAGTATACAGGTTACGTGGAATGAAGTTGACTTTGCGACCTATTACGTAGTTGAAGAGTTTAAGCAAAAAATAGACTTTTCTTCGTCATCGACAGAGCATCGGGTAACCGAGCATACCTTTAACTCACAAGAAGTTGAAAACGAATACTCAAAATATCGAGTTAAAGCGTGTAACGAAGTGGACTGCTCAGAATTCTCGGAGTTTTCATTACCTTCAAAAAGCTTGGTAACCACACCTAAGGCGACTTTGGTTGGCACGAATAGCATTGAGTTGAGTCTGGGTGGTGCAGTAGAAAGTGTATTTGATCTACAAATAAAATATAACGACAACGATTGGACTGTTCCGAGTCGCTTTACTTACAACAAAGACAAAAAGTTGGTAACACACCCGAATCTTCCATCAGGAGAACTAACCTATAGAGTAAGAGGCTGTAATAGCGATTTAAGCCGTTGTACTCAGTGGTCAGCACAGTCCAATACTGTATTAATACCAACTTGGATCCATGAGGTGAAAGTTGAGGGGAGTAATACCACTTTGACATGGGGCCCAGTTAAAGGTGCAGACTATTATGATATCTCAATTAAGTTTAATAACAACGATTGGACAGTACCAGATAGGTTCACGGTAGCTGCGGGTGATATATCCGATAATAATAGCGTGACATGGAACAACATGGACGGTGGTATTCGCTCATACAAAATTCGCTCTTGTACTGGAGAAGTTGGTTTGTCCACTTGCTCTGCTTGGTCAGTAGAAACAGCAAAGTATGAAACGATTAGCATACCAAGTGATACACCTGCGTTGGCAGTGTCACTGCCAACACTTACCTTTATTAACAAATCAGAGAAGATCACTTGGTCGTTTGTTAGCACGCCAAAACAGGATTTGACATCGACTCTTTTTGTGCTGCCTCCAAATCAGTTAAACATGATCCAACTTGGCTCTCGTGCCAATAATCAACCGGGCTCCTATGAGTACAAGTTTGAGCAAGCCGGTACTTATCGATTCTTTGCCCAAGCCTGTGGCGCGGTGGATGCGTCGAATGTTGCATGCAGTGAACGTTGGCAGACAGAGCAGCGTGTAGAAGTCGTGAACCAAGAGTTTGTGCCCGAGAATAAAGGCAATGAACTGACGTGGCCAAGCTTACCTTCTGGCAGCAAAGTTACCATTGAAAGCGCATCGTGTGCCGATGCAAGCCGCTGTGACATGGCCTCGCTTGATTGGGATCCGTTGAAAACACTTACAAATGGTGAAACCAGCTATGGTTTGAGCAACTCAGAAGGCAAGGTTTACCGCATTAAAGTGTGTATTGCGGATGATACTTGTACGTTTTGGATTAGCGTCGACAGGGATCAAACCAAGTTTGGTTATGCAGATACATCCGTTCAAGTACTTCAAGATGCTAATTTTTCAGATATCCTACTCCCAACCACAGATGCCGTCGGCACCCTTGGCGGCCAAGCAGGTGTAAGCGGTGGTACAGCAAGTTATAGCTTACCGATTCAAATTGCACCGGGTCGCAATGGCGTGCAGCCTCAAGTGTCGCTGAGTTATTCATCTCGTTCGGGTAATGGCATTGCCGGTGTTGGCTTTAACCTATCGGCAGGGTCGCAGATCAGTCGTTGCAGCGCCACTTATGCGCAAGATGGCTTTACTCAAAACCCGCAATATAACGACAACGACCGCCTGTGTTTAGACGGCCAGCGATTGATAGCTGTATCGGGCAATTATGGCGAAGATAACACGATATACCGCACTGAAATAGAAAGCTTTGTACGCGTTACTCAAACAGGGGAGCTCAATTTAGGCCTTGTTTCATTTATGGCTGAGTATGCCGATGGCACCGTTGCCTACTTTGGACACGATGCCAGTGCTCGTAGTCATCACAACATCAGTGTTACTGACAGCAGCAATAAGACAGAAACCAATGCTTGGCTGATCAGTTACCAGCATGATGCTACCATTAAAAACTATATCAACTATGTTTATACACAGTATGGTGCTGGTGAACGTTTGCTCAGCGATATATATTACACAGGAGGGGGCACCAGTGAAGCGCTACGGGGGATGCAGCGAGTGCAGTTTGTATATCAAGACAGAGCTGACAAGCGCTCAGGTTATATGGCCGGTGGGTATTACGAGTCGACCAAACGATTACACAAAGTATTAAGCTATACAGGTAACACCTTAGTTAGTAACACGCTACTTAACTACAAAACGAGTGCAGCAACGGGTAGAGACCTATTAAATTCGATACAGCAATGCGCTGATGCACAAGGTATCACCTGTTTGCCTGCAACACAGTTTAATTGGCAAGACGCTGCTATTACGATTAAGAATGAATATATTGAAGAGTTAAACTCAACGACCAGCATAAACAGCATAACGCCAAACGGCGATAGAAATGGTGACGGCGCGAGAGATTGGCCAGGTTACTACATAAATGCAGAAGGGGGTATGGAAGTAAATACGCACCCTCAAACAGCCTGTACAGATATTGGTTCAAGCGGTAATGCGATTAATTGTTTCCGTCATACCTTAGACTTTAACCTTGATGGTTACACAGATGACATCTACCGTTCTGGCACAAATCTAGCGTTCGCAAAATTAGCAATTAAATTGAACAATAAAGATGGTAGCACCGCGAATATAATCAGCGATGTAAGTTATCCACTCTCGACAGAGCTGTTGTTCGCTGGTGACATTAACGGAGATTCTTATCCCGATGTAGTGTTGGTAGAAAGCAACGTCAATCGTGAAGAAGCAGATGAGGTTACTGTTTATTACCACACAAAAAATATGGCTGCACCTTACAGTGCGTCAAACTCCAAAGTGATATTCGATATTTATAAAAAAGGTACTACAAGACAGTACGATTTTTTATATGCAGGCGACCTAGATGGTAATGGCTTACCTGACTTTTATTCTACCGACCTTTCGGCGGCGCATGGTGGATTGACATACGGTCAAGGGAAGATTTCAATTATCTACTATACCCGTCCGCATACGGTAAAAGATACGAAAGTGTTTGACACGGTGTACTTTAACAGCGGCGATGACATGGATTACACTAACTCGATAGCTAATGAAGCAGAGCCGGATTGGACGCGCTTTTATTACTTTGCTGATGTCAATGGTGATGGTCTTAAAGACTGGTTAGGCTGGTATAACCCTAAAGTTAATGACACTAATCTATTCATCCGCTATAACAAAGGTAATGGCTTTACATCACCCGTAACAACGGGGCTATCTACTGGGAGTCGAATTTATTATTCACACTACAATAGAACGGAAGATGGGAAACTTTCTGGCAGCATTTACTATGTGAATGATTCTGCGAATTCTTATCGCATAGCTGATATCGATAATGATGGCAAAGAAGAAGTGTTATATCCTGCAAAGCTTGTTGTTGAAGCGTGTGTATCTGTCAGTATTTCAAGTTCATCTACACCGATATGTGGTAAAGCCCTTGGCGGAGAATTAGAAGAGTCGGTCATGGTTGGAAGCAAGAATGTAAAGATAATAAATTCAATTCCAGAACGTCACGACCATAACATCTATGAATACAAAGCCATTAAGCTGCTCAGTGATGGTAGTTTTGCTAGGGTGGAAACAGGCATGCATGGAGCCAGCACACACTCACAACTTGTTGATGCGCAAGGTGATGGCCTACTCGATATGGTATTCAACTTTGGATGTGAATTGAGTGATGATGGTACGTCCTCAAATTGTACGTTTAACAGCAACGGGCCTGCGGGGTTTGAAAAGGATCGTGTTAACATCAGCCGTAACTATGGTTCGGGCTCTGGCCAAACAGGTGCAGACTATGCACCTGTGGATATGCTGAAATCTGTCACCAATGGTGTTGGCTTTAGCAGCAGCTGGCAGTATCGTCCATTATCATCAAGTATTCAAACTGGGATTGCGGGTGCGCAAAACTTGTATGAAAAAGGCACAAACTACCTAGCAGGCTATCAAAACTTTGCGTCAAGCATGTATGTGGTTACTGACTTTACGCAAGACAGTGGCACAGGTGGGGTACTTGAACATAAATATGCTTACAGAGGGGCAGTATACAATACCCAAGGTCGCGGCTTTATGGGCTTTGAGCGCATTATTGAAGCGCAAGTATCAAGAGGCACCGTTACGCAATCTGATTTTGAGCAAGTGTTCCCTAAGCATGGCAAACTTTATCGTCAAGCGACTTTTTTAAGCTCAGATTACGCGTCTCGTACACAAGAAGCGCTCAATTCGCTCGATGGTGAAACTCAAGCGATTAAGTATACCGAGCTGAATTGGGATGAAAACGCCGCACACGATGTGCTGAGTGTTAGTCACATTTATCAATCACAAAGTACCAGTGTCACCCGCGATTTATTGACTAAAAGCAGTGTTACAACAAGCACCATGCAGGTTGATACCATCGACGAATGCGGTAACGTAACCAAAGCCACGCACACTCTCAAGGATGAGTGGGGTGAATATACAACGATTAAAGAGCAGGTGGTCACAACCCAGTGTGCCAATGCAGATGCAGTATGGTGGCCAAGCCAAGTAACAAGTTCAACGGTGACTAAATCAAGCATTACCAAACGTCACAGTGAAGACCCTGTCAATGATACAGGTAACACGGATTTGGATAGCACGGTCAGTGTAGTTACTCAATTTAGTGAGTATCAACCAAACCGCAAACCTAAAACCGTCACGGTATCTGGTAAGGTAGGTGAAAATGCCTCAGGTAAAGGGAAAACCACCACAACGTTGTATAATCTTTATGGCCTACCATCTTCGATAACTGAAACTGCGCAGGTACTAAATAGCGATGGTCAGTGGGGAGATAGTGCACGTGAAACAAGCATAACCTATAACACAGGTGGCGATACAGAGCCTACTGAAGACGGCTACTTTCCATATACGGTTAAAAATGCGAAAGGCCACTTTGTAAAAACCTACACCAACCCAGCCACAGGGCAACCTAATATCCAAAAGCGGGAAGTGTCTAAAAATACGTGGGTGTCTGCGCAATTTGGCTACGACGATTTTTATCGTCCATTTAGCCAAAAAGTGGATGGCATGCTAATCCAGTACTCGGCCATACAACAGTTAGTGACTGGTGATGAGCACAAACCTGCACACGCGGTGATGGTGGTTAAGCAGGTAAGTGCTGGTACGCCAGAAGTGCGGGTGTATAAAGATAAACTAGGCAGAACCATTCGTACTGCCAGCCAAGCGTTTGATGGGAGCTGGGTTTATCAAGATGTGAACTTTGATGCGCTAGGTCGCACCACTTTTGAGTCAATGCCTTATAAAGCCGGTGGTGCATCATACGGCACAGCCTACAGCGGGTTTGATGAGCTAGACCGACCTTCGTCTAAGGCGGTTGACCAAGAATGTGGTGAATCTGGCACTGGATTGATGACGGTGAACTATGGCTACAGTGGCTTAGAAACCACCATTAACGTGAGCGAGAGCTGTTATGGCATCACCCTTGGTCAAATGTCTCGCACTTATAATAGCTTAAAGCAATTAGTGCACACCCAAGATGCTCACAATGGCGATACTTACTATGGCTATAACAGTCTAGGCTTACCGGCAGTCATACAAGATGCTGCAGGCAATCAAATTAAAGCCACTTACAATGCACTGGGTCGTAAAACCAAGGTGGATGACCCGAACCAAGGTGTGACTACCTTTGCTTACAACGGCTTTGGTGAGTTACAACAAGAAGTGCGTGCTAATGGCACCACGGTCAAGTACTTGACTGATGCATTAGGTCGCGTATCTCAGCGCAGCGCAACAGGAGAGCAAACGCTCAGTTACAGCTACGATGGTACTAACGGCTACGGGCAAATGACCAGCGCTAGCGGTAATGGTGTAAGCCACACGTACAACTTTGACGCACTCGGTCGCCCAAGCAGCCATACCGTAACAGGCAGTGGTAAAAGCTACACCACCACCACCTTCTATGATGGCAACTATGGCCGAGTAAAAGGCGTACGCTACCCGAATGATTTAACGTTAGAGTACACCTATAACGATTTAGGCTACCAAGAGTCAGTTAAAAACGCGGCAAACGACTATGTATATCAAGCAGTAAACACCCAGGATATCTTAGGTAATATCATCGAAAGTAAACTGGGTAATGGCTTAACCCAAAAGCAGTTTTACTCTTTAGCGTCGGGGCAAATGACGGGCAGCCATACTGCGACGGAACACGGTGGCCAACTGATGTCGCTGAATTACAACCAATACGATGGCTTTGGTAATTTAAAAGCCATGAGGGTAACTACAGGGAGCTTTGATAATCAACACAGTTTTAGCGAAAGCTATGAATATGATGGCTTACACCGTTTAACCAGCAACAAAATTGATGGTATTACCACCATCAGTTACGACTACGATGCCATTGGTAACTTAACTAAAAAGTCAGACTATGCGTCAGAGTATAATTATGCAGACCACTTAAGTGGCTACTCAGGCGGTGGCGCTAATGCGGTTAAAAAGGCCAATAAAAACGGCACATGGGTCGGCTTTAGCTACGATGCACGCGGTAACATGACCGAAGGCGATGGCTTAAGTAGCGCCATTTACAACGCCATGGACAAACCAACATCGATTACCAAAAACGGTATTACCAGCACCTTTGTGTATGGTCCTGACCATATGCGCTTTAAGCAAGTAAAAGGCAATATCACCACTTACTACGCAGGCGCATATGAAGAAGAGGTTGAAGGCACCAAAACCACATGGCGCGCCTACATTGGGGATATAGCGGTTGTTAGCCAAGGTACAGGGGAAGTGGCCACGATACGTTATACCCATAGAGACCGACTAGGCAGTGCTCGACTATTTACCGACCATAACGGTAAAGTGATTGCCGAGCGCAACTTCGACCCATTTGGTAAGCCAAGAGAAAGTAGTGGTGATTTAAAACTACCAGCGCAATTGGGTGATAAAGCATTAACCAAGACTAATCGTGGATTTACCGATCATGAGCATCTGGATGAATTAGAGCTTATTCATATGAACGGTCGGGTGTACGATTATAACCTTGGTCGGTTTATGAGTGTTGATCCGCTAATTCAGGGTGTTGGCAATAGCCAAGGTATTAACCCGTATTCGTATATCATGAATAACCCGCTGGCGGGGACTGATCCGACGGGGTATAAAATCAACGGCAGCGATTGTGATGATCCGAATGGAAGTGGTTGTAGCCCGAGTTCGGGGGTGGCGAGTGTAGAGATCAAATCTCAAAAAACAAGGTCGAGCTTTTCGACAGGTTCAGCGATTGCTCAAAAACAAGTGCTTAGCGCATCTGGTACCATAAACATGGCGAATGGTACTCAGAAAAACTTTAGTGTTAACTATACGACTGGTAATGCGCAGATAACTGACCTTGGTGGGCAAGGAGGGATTGCGAAGGATGCTAACATTAGTGGTGGCAAAGATATTATTACCGATCATAGTTATATGGATCAAGTGACTCAATCGACGCTATCGCAAGATGAAATAAATGAAAGAAAGGCATTGGGTCGCTCCAAGTTTAATTTCTCATGTACAGGTCTATCGAGCAAAGAATGTAGCAAAGTGTTCGAAGAATACACTGTTTATGCTGAAGACTATGCTTTAACAGATGAAGGGAATCAGCATTTATCCGCTACAAAGTGGAAGCTAGAGGTAATATTACAAAATGGTGGATCTGAAAGTGCGGTATCTGGCGGTAAGGCTTATATTAATCTTACTAGAGGTAGAACGCCTTTCAGTATAGGGCATGATGGCTCATTTATTGATTTGAATGGCTTTAGAGAGTTTACGCATGAAGTGAGCCACATAACAGCTCGAGGTACTGTTGACGAAAGAGCTACGATGAAAACTACAAATATAATTATAAGGCAGCGCTTGATTAATCTTGGCATGTCAGTTAAATTCGGTGGTATTAGGGCTACACATGGGTCCGATACATATTGGGGTATAGAGCGCAATGGACTTGATGGAATAAAATCTAATGGGATATTTAAGCAATGATTTTTTTAACATTATTTTCGCTAATATTAATCTCCACAAATATAGTAGCCGCTGAATACCAATGTTTAGGCAGTTCAGTACGTTTTTCAAATGGTGAAGTCGCTACAAAATTTGAACTCAACGGAAAACTTCATATAGTTCTAACTGACAATATACCCAGTTCAAATAACTTCACAGTTGATGGCACTGAATATTTTGTTTTTGAAGAGCACTTTGTTGATGATTCGTACTATTGGGTTGGTTTTACAAGGACGCACAATTTAGTTAAATCGGGCTTATTTACAGGAAAGTATGATAAAAACCCTTTAATAAAAGGTGACTTTGTCAAATTATTTTCTTTTAGTAAGCAAATCTATGTAATTTCTGAAGACTCTAAAAGTGGCAAAACGATAGTTGCGGTAGTTAATAATGATTTCTCTGGAATAAAGTCTATTTTTGAAACAGATGGCCGGCCAACTGATACATTCTTAGATACAAAAACTAGAGCACTGAACGAGCAAGGTTATTCGTTTTATCAAGTGATATCTGGTTATCCTAATTGGGCTGTAGCTATAACACCAGATAGTAAAGTGCACCCTATGCATTGTCTTAAAAACGAATCAAAGGATATAAAGCCTTTGATTGAATTTTAAGAGTAAAATATTAAAAGGACAGTCACTCAAACTTGAAACTTAGAGTAATGAATTAAAAGGAGTAATTAGTCGACACTGAAAATCACTTAATGCATTGATCTTCTTGATGATCTAAACGATCTTACTATCCTCATTTTGCAACGTTTGTTTTCTCACCCCTCAAAACCTTGCAAAATGGA